>CAWHKU010000007.1:0-630896 GCA_963830125.1 uncultured Alphaproteobacteria bacterium
CGAGCACACGAATGCTTGAAGAAGTGGTTGCAGCGACGATGGCCTATCTGGCGCCTCACGTCATTTCGTTGGCTGGCTCTTTTTCCGTCGTGGTTCCTTGCGAAGTTCGATGAGCCGTTAACCGGAGAAGAGGGTATCGGGTCGGCGCAATCATTCGGTGAAATACGACGCTCCTTAAGTGGGACTAATGCCGACCATATTAAGCGGCACGGCGGCGACCCGGACTTGTCGTTTCTGCGGCCCGAAGCCCGCCGAATTTTCGCGCCATGATCGCTTCACCGAAACCGCTCATGTGGGCGCGCTTGCGCCGCTTGTCGAACCGTCGTCGCTCAATTTTGCGGGAAATGGAACATGAAATCTTCGAGACGATTGTCCTTGACGGCAAGACAATCGACGTCGGCGGTGGCGCGAATGCAACTTACCTGCCGGCCCTCGCGGCGTTTGACGCTATCGATTCGGTCAACATCGATCCGTCCATCGCGCCGACGCTGATTGTCGATCTCAACGGGCCGTTGCCGATCGCGGACGGCGTGTACGACAACGCTATCTGCTTTAATACGCTTGAGCATATTGAGAACGATAGGCTGGCGCTCGGTGAATTGATGCGTGTCCTGAAAGAGGATGGTCGGTTCCATATTATCATCCCGTTTCTCTATCAGGTGCATGCTGCGCCGAGCGATTTTCATCGGCACACCCACTACGAATGGGATCGGCGACTGGTCGAGTTGGGTCTTGATCCGGTTAATTTTTCGATTCAGCCGATGGTTTGGGACCCGGTATCGTCGGCCTATTCGATTCTGGAATCGGCGGTGCCGCGGCTGCGCTGGTTGTTGCGGCCTTTGTGTTTGCTCCCAGGCTTGCTCTATTACAAATTACGGCGGCCTTCGCACGGTTGGGCGGCGCTAGCGCTTGGCTATTACATCACAGGGCAAAAGCGTAGCGTGCCAGCGACGAAACAGCCATGATCCGGATGCTTAAGCGGATCGTGCTGGCCGCGCAAAATTTCCGTCGCGGTGTCGCTGAAAACCGAAAGATAACAAGCGGACTTGCCAGTTCCGCTATATTGGCGCTTCGGTTGCGGCTTCGCCGCAACGCGGATGTGCTCTATTCCGGTTTGGCTTTCCGCGGCCTACGGTTCGTTTCGCGCTACCGCGACTGGCTTGCGGTTCGCGAAGTAATTTTCGACGGCGAATACCGTCTGGTCAAAGACGTTCTGCGCGATTCGGTGGCGCCGATTGTCGTCGACGGCGGCGCCAATATCGGCATGTTTGCCATCTACGTGTTGGCGTATTTCCCTAGTGCGAAGGTCACGAGTTACGAGCCGGGCACCTCGACTTTCGCGTTATTGGATCGAAATCGTGCCTTGAATGTCGCGCTCAACTGGTCGGTCCGACGGGCGGCCTTGTGGCGTTCGGCGGAGACGCTTGAGCTGAGCGCGGCCGAGTCCAGCACATCGAGTAAGGTCGGTCGCGGCAAGGGGACGGAGTTGGTGCCCGGGCGTGATTTGCGCGCCGTGCTTGCCGACGTGGGTGGGCATATTGACTTGATGAAGGTCGATATCGAAGGTGCGGAAGAAAGTTTTTTGTGTGCCAGCCCCGAGGCTTTGCGCGATATCGAGCACCTTTTGGTCGAAATTCATCCTGCCGAATGCGACGCGGCCGCGGTGATTGCGATATTGCGCGGGCGCTGGTCGAGGGTCTACCGCGTGCCGGGCCGCATCTCCAGTAAGCCACTGCTGTTGGCTAGCGACGGGGAGTTTAATTTGCCGGAGTTCATGCCGGAAGGCACATGAATCGTCCCACGGTAACGATCGGCATTGCGGCGTTCAATGCAGAGAGCACGTTGGAACGTGCCGTGCGAAGCGCGCAAGCGCAGACCTTGCCGCCTCTGGATATTGTCATCGTCGACGACTGTTCGAGCGACGAGACGCCGGCGCTCCTGACCGGTCTCGCGGCGCGCGATCCTAAAATACGGATCTTTCGCAATGCGAGGAATGGCGGCGTCGCGGTCACCCGCAATCGGATCCTGGCCGAAGCGCGCGGCGAATTTGTCGCCTTTTTTGATGACGACGATGAGAGCGCCCCCGAGCGGATCGAGGCGCAGCTTGACCGAGTTCTCACCTACGAGCGCGAATTTGCCGGCGGCGCCCCGGTCATTTGTCATTCGGCCCGCCGTCAAGTGTATCCTGACAGCATTGAGCGTGTCGCGCCGACGATGGGCACCCGGAGAGGCCGCGCCGCGCCGTCGGGCGAAGCCGTTGCCGCTCGCATTCTGCTTGGCACGGCTCTGGAGGACGGTTACGGCGCCTGTCCGACTTGTAGCCAGATGGCGCGGCTTTCGACCTACCGTGTGCTCGGCGGGTTCGACCCGGCCTTCCGCCGCAGCGAGGACACCGATCTGAATGTCCGATTGGCGATCAGCGGCGGCCATTTCGCCGGGATCGAGCAACCGATGGTCACGCAATTCTTGACCAAGACATCGGACAAGAGCTTGGCCGATGAATACCGCTATGCCGTGATGATGCTGGACAAGCATCGCGACTTCGTGAATTGGCATGGTAATTTTGCCTTCGTCCGCCGCTGGCTTGAGGTCAAGCAGTGCTGGCTGGAAAGCAGGCAGGGCGCATTCGTCTGGCGTTTGGGGATGCTGGCGTTGCGATACCCGCGCGAAAGTCTCCGTCGCCTTGCCTTGGCCATGCCCAATATGGCATTGAATCGGGCCTTCAGCCGATTTCATCTCAAATCGTAGCTTTAAAGCCGCCAAGCTTGGATATCGATCATGAACCTGTCAGCCGTTAAACGGCTCATCCCCCGCGGCATTAAGCAGGCCGGTCGTAACGCCATCAAGGCCGTGAAGTATCGTTGGCGCAAACAAGCGATCAAGCGACCGATCCGAAACAATGAGCCGATCAAAATCATTGTCGGGGCGGCTGAAACCTACCAGCCGGGCTGGTATTCGACCAACGAACAATGGCTCGATATCGTAAAGCAGACGGACTGGGACAAGGTTTTCAAGGGCAAGCGTTTGGTCACCCATGTGGTCGCCGAGCACGTCTTCGAACATCTGACTCACGCCGAGGCGCGCCAGGCGCTCGCAAACATTGCGGCCTGCGCGGTCCCCGGCGCGCGGGTGCGGATTGCGGTGCCGGACGGCTACCACCCCGACCCGGTCTATCAGGCCCATGTCGGCATCGCCGGTATCGGCGATGACGCAGCCGACCATAAGCAGGTCTTGAATGCCGATGTCTTGGCCGATCTGCTGCAAGAAGCCGGCTTTCAACCCAAACAGGTCGAAGGCTACGACAAGAGCGGAAAGTTGATCGCCGAGACGTATTCGCAGGCCGACGGCTACATTCGCCGCAGCCGGGTCAACCGGAAGACGGGCAAGCCGTCAGCCTGGAACTTTTTCGACGCCGACACTTCGCTTATTGTCGATGGCATCAAAGTCTAAGACGCTCGTCCTGGCGACCATCTCCCTTCACCGCATGGCCGGTGGATTGGAGATGAATATTATCCGTTTGGCCAATGCGATGGCCGAGCGCGGCTACCGAGTTGGTCTGGTAACCTTCGACCTCCCCGGATCGGTCGCCTTCTTCCCCATCGATAAGCGCGTTAGTTGGCACCAGATCGGCGAGACCGAGCCACATGGCAAGGTTTCGTTTCTGCAACGATTGCGGCTAATTTGGCGTTGCCGGTGCGCAATTGCGGGCTATGGCCGCGGTGCGTCGGTCGTTTGTTTTCATCACGGGATTCTCATCAGGTTTATTGTCGCTTCCCTGTTTCTGGGAACCCAAATTCTTTGCTCCGAGCGTAACTCGCTCAGCCACTACAACTTCATCAAAGCCCGCCGGCGCAACCTGAATTTCTATGCGTTGTACTTGGTGCAGCGCATTGTTGTTCAGTTTCCGAGCTACGTTCGTGACTACCCCGCTCGACTGCGGCGCAAAATCACCCCAATCGCCAATCCAGTCTTGCGGGCGGAGGTGCAGGCGCGCCCTGCGGCGGCTTCTGATAGCGGACGATACGTTCTGCTATGCGTGGCGCGGCTGTCGCATCAAAAAAATCTCGATATCCTGATTGCGGCCTTTGCGGGACTGGCGGCGCAATTTCCCGCATGGGATCTTTACATCGTCGGTGAAGGTAGCATTCGTGCGGAATTGGCCGGCCTGATATCCGCGAAAAATCTCACTAACCGCGCATTCTTGCCGGGCAGTGCCGATGGTGTGAATGGCTGGCTCGAAAAGTCTCACTTGTTTTGTTTGCCGTCGAAATGGGAGGGGTTCCCTAATGCCTTGGCCGAAGCCTTGGCGGCCGGCTTGCCGGCGATTGGCTACGCCGGTTGTGCCGGGATCAATGAATTGATCATGTCGGGAAGAAATGGTCTGCTGGTCGAGGGCAACGGCAAACTTGGAAGTCTGCAGGCCGGTCTTTCGATGTTAATGGCGAACGATGAGCGTCGTTCCGCGATGGGTGCGGCGGCGCGCGAAAGCATGAAGGTGTACGAACCTTCGGCCGTGTTCTCGCAATGGGATCAATTGCTGTCGCGGTGGGCGAGTTTTTGAAGATCTGTTTTTGTATCAAAGGGATGAACAACCCCGGGGGTGGCGCAGAGCGAGTGCTGGCCGAGGTAGCGTCTAGCTTGGCCGCGCGGGGGCATGATGTGTCCTTGCTTAGTTTTGATCGGCCCAATGGTGAATTGTTTTTCCCGCTCGATCCCCGCATTCGCCGAATTGAGCTGGGTATTGGCTCAACTGTCGAGCGGACAAATTTGTCGACGACCGTCAAGCGTATTGCCGCGATGCGTCGTACGCTCAAACAGGAAACACCGGATGTCGCCATCGGCTTTATGCATTCGACATATATCCCGTTGGGTATTGCTCTTCTCGGGACTGGTATCCCGCTGATTGCGAGCGAGCATATTGTCTTAGTTGATGCACTATCGCACGCGGCCGATGGAGGCGGCGCTTTTGAGGCTGGCGCCATTTCTAGCCAAGCGCATCATTTGCGTTTCCGATCAGGCGGCGAAGTCATTTCCGAAATCGATCACGCGGGCCATGGTGGCTATCCAAAATCCGATTGTGGGATCGGAGGGGCTGGCCAACGTTGTCGGAAGTGCGAACGGCAGAAAGAGGCTTCTATCCGTCGGCAGGCTATATCCGCAGAAGGATTACGGTGTTCTGATCGATGCCTTTGCCAAGATTGCGGAGGAGGTGGACAACTGGGATTTGCGGATTGTCGGTGAGGGCGCTTTACGTGACGAATTGGAGGGCAAGATTGAGCAGTTGGGCATGACCGATAGAATTTCTTGCCAGGGGCCACCAAGGACATTGCCGCGGAATATAAAGCGGCTCAGTTATTTGTCCTGCCGTCGCAATATGAGAGTCTTGGCCTGACTACCGCCGAAGCGTTGTCTCACGGCCTTCCGGCCGTTGGCTTTGCCGATTGTATGGGAACAAATTTCTTGATTTAGCCAGGTGTTAACGGCCTTCTGGCGGAAGGCGGCGATGATCGCCGCGGCGCATTGGCGGCGACGCTGAGAACGCTTATGCGCGATGACGCACTGCGGGTACGCTTGGCGGAAAATGCCGCTGCGTCAAATGGAAATGAGCCGACGTCGAAGATTATTGACGAGTGGGAGCGTATATTTAAATCGATTATAATGTAATTAACGGCTTTCCGATCAATGTGCGTATTTTAAACCGAACGGAATTTCCGAAAAGTAATGCTGTATATTGCTTCATTATGAGTTTTTTTTCGATATAGCCGTTCGCGCGGCGGATGTTTTTCAGCCCCAGCGTTCGCGCCAGGCTTCGAGCATCAGCACATCCCACAACAGATATTGCCAATTGCGCCGGCCGCTGAGGTGTTCCTGCCAATAGCGGCGCACTAGGCCTGCATCGACCAGGCCGGCTTCGCTGAGCCGCTTTTCGTCCAGCAGGGCCTCGGCCCAGTCGCGCAGCGGACCACGCAGCCATTCGCCGAGCGGAATGCCGAAGCCCATCTTCGGCCGCTCGATCAGTTCGCGCGGCACGTGGCGATAGAGCACCTGGCGCAGCGGCCATTTGCTGACGCCATTGCGGATCAGGCTTTGTCGCGGAATGCGCCAGGCGAATTCCACCACGCGATGATCGAGCAGGGGAACGCGGGCCTCCAGCGCCACCGCCATGCTGGCGCGGTCGACCTTGGTCAGAATGTCGTCCGGCAGATAAGTGACGAGGTCGAGGAATTGCAGGCGTTCAAGCACGCCAGGGAAATCCGTCGCCGACCGTGTCGTCCCACAGCACGCCTTTTGGCTCGTCGGCGCCCGGCATGACGGTGGCCGGGCTCCCAATGCGTCACCAGCCGGCGATAGATCGCGCCGACATCGTCGAGCGCGAGTACGGAGGCGAGCTTATGCAGCTTGTCGCCGGGCTGCGCCGGCCGCAGCCGTGCCGGCAAAAGATTGAACAGGCTCGACCAGCGGTCGGCGGGCAGCGCCCGCAGCGCCTGCGCGAAGGCGTGGCGGAGCGGGCGGGGCACAAGCGCCAGGTTGCGCCAGAACCGTTGCGCCAATTGGTAGCGGTTATAGCCGCCGAACAACTCGTCGCCGCCGTCGCCGGAGAGCGCCACGGTGACATGCTGGCGGGTCATCGCCGAGACGAGATAGGTCGGGATTTGCGACGAGTTGGCGAAGGGCTCGTCGTACATGTCGGCCAGTCGCGGAATGACGTCGAGGGCTTGCTTGGCCGTGACCGTGAGCTCGGTGTGTTCCGTGCCCAGGTGGCGCGCGACCGCCGCGGCATGCGGCGCTTCGTCGTAGCCGGCGATATCGAAGCCGATCGAATAGGTGCGCACCGGACCGGCATTGGCGGCCTGCATCAACGCGACGACCGTCGAGGAGTCGATGCCGCCCGACAAAAATGCGCCGACCGGCACGTCGGCGACCATGCGGCGGCGCACCGCATCCATGAGCAGAGCTCTCGAGCTGGTCGGTCAATTCGTGTCGCTCAGCCGCAGCGGATCGGCAAGCCCGGCCCGCGCGACGGCGCGCGCGTCCCAATAGTGTTCGATCCGCGGCTCGCCGTGCCAGGGCAGCGTCAGAATGCAGCCGGGCTCGAGCTTGTTGACGCCTTGATAAATCGAATGCGGGGCCGGAATGTAGTTATGCCGCATATAGGCGGCGACCGCGCCGCGGTCGATGCGGGGCGTCCATCCCGGATGAGCGCGCAGCGCTTTGAGCTCGGAGCCGAACAGGAACAGATCGCCGAGTTTCGCCCAATAAAGCGGCTTGATGCCAAGACGGTCGCGCACCAGCGTCAAGGTCCGGTCGTGGCGGTCCCAGACGGCGATGGCGAACATGCCGATGAGGCGTTTCACCGTCGCCGCGATGCCGTAGGCGGCGAAGGCCTCCAGCATCACCTCGGTGTCGGAATGGCCTCGAAACTGAATACCGCGCGCTTCGAGTTCGGGGCGCAGGTCCTGGAAATTGTAAATTTCGCCATTGAAGGCGATGACGAAGCGCCCGTCGGCGGAGGTCATCGGCTGATGGCCGGCCGGCGATAGATCGACGATCGAAAGGCGCCGGTGCGTGAGCGCAATGCCGGCTTCCGGGTCGCTCCAGAGCCCGTGATCGTCGGGACCGCGATGCGCGATGCTGTCGGCCATCGCGGTCGCGTTGCGCTCGAGCGGCTCGCGCGCGCTGCCGGCCGAAGTCAATACGCCTGCGATGCCGCACATTTGCCTTAGCCCAATTCCTCGAACGCCGTCTTTAGACGATCTAGTGCTTAACGCCCGGGTCGGCAATTTCGACAAATGGTTTCGTTCCGGCCGCGATATTACGGCCCCGATGGGGTACTTCGCCGGCCTTTTGAGGGCTGTTTGAGCCAGGACGCTCCGGACGTCGGCTGACGGCTCCCCGCCCGTTAGGCCTTGCCGTATTTGTGCTAAGCGTTGCAGCTAGGATAGCTCCTCGGCTAAAGAAGCGGACATCAGCGTCGGTTTGGAGATCAGTTAGTGGGTCATTCTCGTAAGATTGCAGTCATCGGATTGGGTTATGTCGGGCTGCCGGTAGCTGTTGCCTTTTCGCGATCCGGCGTTCCGGTGATCGGCTTCGATATTGATGCAGGCCGCGTAGCCGAATTGCAGTCCGGCCACGACCGCACCCGCGAGGTCGAGCCGGCCGAGCTTGTCGCAGCCGAACCTGACGTTACGAATGCGACCCGGCACGCCTCGCCGGCGCTCGATTTCTATATCGTCACCGTTCCGACGCCGATTGACGCGGCGAACCGGCCGGACCTCGGCGCCATGCTGGCTGCCTCTAAAACAGTTGCCGGCGTTCTCAAGCGCGGCGACATCGTCGTCTATGAATCCACCGTCTATCCCGGCGCGGTCGAGGAAGACTGCGTGCCGGTGTTGGAGACAGCGTCCGGGCTCAAGGCAGGAAGCGATTTCACCGTTGGCTATTCGCCCGAGCGCATCAATCCCGGCGATAAGGTTCATCGGTTTGAGACCATCGTCAAAGTGGTGTCCGGCCAGGATGCCAAGACGCTCGATATTGTCGCGGATGTTTACGGCTCGGTGGTTAAAGCCGGCATTCACCGCGCGCCGTCAATCAAGGTCGCGGAAGCCGCCAAGGTGATCGAGAATACCCAGCGCGATCTCAACATTGCCTTCATGAACGAGCTGTCGGCGATTTTCCATAAACTCGATATCGACACCGGAGATGTGCTGGCGGCCGCCGCGACTAAATGGAATTTTCTCAACTATCAGCCCGGCCTGGTCGGTGGCCACTGCATCGGCGTCGATCCTTATTACCTGACCTATCGCGCGGAAAAGGCAGGCTATCATCCGGAAGTCATTCTCGCCGGACGGCGGATTAATGATGGCGTCGGCGAGCGTGTGGCGCGCGAATGCGTGCGTAGTCTCATCGCGCGAAATTGCACGAATTCGGTGGTGACCGTGCTCGGCATGACCTTCAAGGAGGATGTGCCGGATATCCGCAATTCCCGCGTCATCGATATCGTTCGGGAGCTCGAAAGCTTCGGCATTCGCACCCAAGTGCATGATCCGCTGGCTCAAGCCGATGAGACGCAGCACGAATATGGCGTCAAGCTGACCGCAATGGATGCGCTTAAGCCAGCCGACGCCGTGATCCTGGCGGTGGCGCATCGCGATTATATTGCCGAGGGCTGGCCGTTGATCGCTCGCCTGCTTAAGGGCGGCAGAGGTTCTGTCATTGATGTCAAGTCGCGGCTGGATCGTGCCGCTAGGCCGGAAGGCATCGATCTCTGGCGGCTTTAATTTTACTGGGCGAATCACGTGCCGATCAATAACCCGCCGCCAGCGCGCCGCGGGTGCGGGTGTCGGCGGCGCCGACATAGCCTTGCGGCTTGAATTCGGTCTTCGGCGTGACCTCGATCGAATTGGCCGAGGTGTGCGGTTGGGTCGACACGATGTTGTGGCCGCGCGCTCTCAACGCATCGAGCACGGCCGGTGTGAAGCCAGGCTCGACAAGAGTTTGATCCGGTTGCCATTGGTTGTGCAGGCGCGGCGCCGTCACGGCGTCGGCAATTGGCATATGGAAATCGATGACATTGGTGATGACCTGCAGCACCGCCGTGATGATGCGGCTGCCGCCGGGCGAGCCGGTGATCAGAAACGGCTTGCCGTCTTTCAGCACGATGGTCGGCGTCATCGACGATAGCGGCCGCTTGTCCGGCCCCGGCAGATTGGCGGCGTAGCCGACCAGCCCATAGGCATTCGACGCGCCGGCCTTGGCGGTGAAGTCGTCGAGCTCGTTATTGAGCAGCACGCCGGTGCCGTCGGCGATCAATCCCAGCCCATACGAAAAATTCAGCGTGTAGGTATTCGACACGGCGTTGCCGTCTTTGTCGATGATGGAGAAGTGCGTCGTGTTCTGGCCTTCGGTGTCGGGCGGCTTGCCGGCATGGATGGCGGCCGCCGGCGTCGATTTGGCGGTGATGGTGGCGCGCAGAGACGCTGCGTATTTTTTTGAGATCAGTCCGGCAATCGGCATTTTCACCGAATCGGGATCGCCCATATAGACTGCGCGGTCGGCATAGGCGCGTTTCATCGCCTCGATCTCGTTGTGCAGCGCCTGCTCGCGCGGCAGCTTGGCCTGGTCGTAGCCCTCCAGGATGTTGAGCATTTCGATCAGCGCCACGCCGCCCGAGGATGGCGGCGGCATCGAGATGATGTCGTAACCGCGATAGCTGCCGCGCACGACCGGACGCTCGATGGCGCGATAGTTTTTCAGATCGTCCGCGGTCATGACGCCGCCGGCTTTGCGCACCGCGTCGGCGATGTCCTGGGCGACCGTACCCTGATAAAAGCCGTCCGGGCCGTTGTCGGCAATGGCTTTCAGCGTATTGGCGAGGTCGAACTGAATCAGCCGGTCGCCGGGTTCGAGCGGTCGGTCGCCATCTTTCAGAAAAATGCCGGCGGTCGAAGGCCAGCGCGCCAACCGTCTGGCGGCGCCTGGCATCGAGTCGGCCAGGTCGTCCTCGACCCGGAAACCTTGCTCGGCGAGGCGTATGGCGGGGGCGAGCAATTCGGCCAGCGAAAGCTTGCCGGAGCCGTATTTCTTGTGCGCCAGCGCCAGGCCGGCGACGGTGCCGGGCACGCCGACCGCCAATCCGCTGTCGCGCGATTTTTTTGGATCGGGGTTGCCCTGGGCGTCGAGGAACATGGTCGGCGTGGCGGCGGCCGGCGCGGTTTCGCGATAGTCGATCGAGGTGTTGATGTTGCCATTGGCGAGATGGATCACCATGAAGCCGCCGCCGCCGATATTGCCGGCGCGGGGATAGGTCACCGCCATCGCGAAGCCGACCGCGACCGCCGCGTCGACCGCGTTGCCGCCGCGATCGAGGATTTCGGCGCCGATGCGGGCGGCCGTGCGCTCCTGCGCCACCACCATGGCGCGGTGGCCGAGAATGCCACGCACCGGCGGGATCGATCCCAACGTCGACGCCAGTTGCGGTGTCGACTGCGCCTGGACCGGTGCTTGCGCCAGCAGCGTGCTGAGAAAGACGGCGAGGGCGGTCGCAAACAGTCGCTTCATTATGTGGCTTTGCATTTATCCATTCGTCGCCGCGTATGGGAATGAACGGAGTTAGTGTCGCGTGCTCGACAATTCAACGTGCTTGTCAACGCGCCTGGCCGTGATAGGCGCTGTTCGGTCGCATGTCGGTGGCCGCGGCGACGCGGTTCGACATATTGAAGAAGCCGGCGACCGCAGCGATGTCCCAAATGTCGCGTTCGCTAAACCCGGCGCGGCGCAAGTTCTCGCGGTCTTCTTCCTCGACTTCGGCCGGCGCGACCGTGAGCTTGACCGAAAAATCGAGCATGGCGCGCTGGCGTTCATTCAGCCGCGCGGCGCGATAATTCATGACCATCTGCTCGCCGAGCATCGGATTGCCGGAATATTGCCGCACCGCCGCGCCATGCGCGGTCAGGCAGTAATAGCAGCTGTTCTGCGACGACACCGCGACCGCGATCATCTCGCGTTCGAGCTTCGAGAGCCCACTCGCCCCCAGCATCAGGTCGTTATACAAGGCGACGAAGGCTTCCAGCTTGACGGTGTCAAAGGCGTAAGCCGCCAGCACGTTCGGCACGAAGCCGAGCTTGTCCTGGCATTTCTGGAAATAGGCGGTCATCGCCGGCGACAATTGGCCGGCGGGTAAGTCGAGCGCGATAATCGGCATATCGTCCGGCATGTCGTTGGCCGGGGCGGGCGCAGCCGAAGGCGTTTTGGTCTTGCCGGGTGCTTTGCTGGCGGGCTTGCGCTGCTCTTTGGCCATTTCCTGGTGTCCCTCGCATTGATCTTTGGATTGGATGTGGGATTTTTCCACCCTCGAACCGAAGTCTACAGTTTTATCGGGCGTCGCGATATCCGCTGGCGGCCCTGCTTTCGCCTTTTATTTCAGGCTCTTAAAGTGACGAAGCACGGGCTGAACCGCCCCGTCGTGACCGTGTCACCAAATGGTGAGTTGCTCTCGACGCGCCGCTTTGGAAGGTGAAAACTCCAGTTACGCCGTCGACCAATTCCCTGCCGCGTATGATCTCGGAAAAGAGGTCGCCGTCACCCGGACATAGGTCATGTGCCGCTCAACATGCGAGGTCTCCCGTGCTCGATAAACCGCCTGTTGACGTTTCCGGAAATGATCAGCAAGCCGCCGCCCGATCACTCATTGAGCAGGCCGGACAGGCTTTGGCCGCCCGCCGCGCCGATATCCCGCCGGATTTTGCCGCGCAACTTTACGGGCGCGTGGTGGCCGACGATGTCCTGCATTACGGCGCCGAAGATCTCAGCCGGCTGTCGGAACGCGCTTACGACTATCTGAAGGAGCGCCAGCCGGGGCAATCGAAAATCCGCTGCGAGACCGTGTCGCTCGATGCTTCGGGCGAACGCAAGGCGGTCACCGTCATCGAAGTCAGCAACGACGACATGCCGTTCCTGGTCGATTCGGTGATGGGCGAGATCGCCGACCGTCGTCTCGACATCCAGTTGGTGTCGCATCCGGTGTTTGGCGTTCGGCGCGAGAATGGCGTCGTTGTCGCCCTCGGCGCACGCGATGCCGCCAATGCGCTGCGCGAAAGCTTCATCCATATCCACGTTGAGCCGATCGGAGATCCGGCGGTCCGCGCCGACCTGGTCGCCGCGCTCGAGGTCGTGCTTGGCGAAGTCCGGTTGGCGGTGCAGGACTGGCGGCCGATGCTCGACCACGTCAACAAAATCGTTGACGAACTCAAGACCAATCCGCCGCCGCTGCCGGTCGATGAAATCGCCGAAGCGATCCAATTCATGCAATGGCTTCTGGCCGACAATTTCACCTTCCTCGGCGTGCGCGATTATACCGTCGACGGCCAAGAGCTGAAACCGCAATTCGACAGCAGTCTCGGCATCATGCGCTCGCGCGAATTGCAGGTCTTGCGCCGGGGCAACGAACTGCTGGAATTCACGCCGGAAATCATGGCGTTTCTGCAGGAGCCGCGCCCGCTCATTATCGCCAAGGCCAATATTCACGCGCGCGTACACCGGCGCGTTTATCTCGATTATATCGGCATCAAGAGTTTCGACGCCGCCGGCAATCTGACCGGCGAGCATCGCATCGTCGGGCTGTTCACCTCGAGCGCCTATACGCGCTCGGCGCACAACATTCCCTATTTGCGGCGCAAGATCGCGGCGGTCGAGGAACGAGCCGGTTTCGATCACGGCAGCCACTCGGCCAAAGCGCTCGCCAACGTGCTGGAGCATTATCCGCGCGACGAGTTGTTCCAGGTCGACGAGGATTCGCTGTATGAATTCGCGAGCGCCATCCTGCAACTCGACGAACGCCCGCGCGTGCGGGTGTTGGCGCGCCGCGACCGTTTCGACCGCTTCGTCTCGGTGATGGTCTATGCGCCGCGCGAACGCTACGACAGCAATATTCGCGTCAAGATCGGCGACTATCTGGCCAATGCTTTTCTCGGCCGGGTCTCGGCCTTTTATCCGTTCTTCCCGGAAGGCCAGCTGGTGCGGGTGCATTTCATCATCGGCCGCTCCGGCGGTTCGACCCCGGACGTACCGCGCGAAACGCTCGAACGCGAAGTCGCGAACATTATTCGGTCGTGGACCGACGGGCTGAGCGAAGCCCTGGCACTCGCCAACCCAACGGCCAAGGCGCGTGAACTATTGCACCGCTACCGCGATGCCTTCTCGGCGGGTTTTCAAGACACCTATCCGCCGGCGGTGGCGGCGACCGACATCCGGGTGATGGAAGGGCTGACTGAGCATCGTCCGCTCGGCGTCGATTTCCATCACCGGCTCGAGGAAGAGCAGCGTGCGGTCGGCCTCAAGGTGTGGAGCTACGCCCGTCCGTTACCGCTGTCGGAGCGGGTGCCGGTGCTGGAAAATATGGGTTTCCGCGTCGTCGACGAACGCACCTATCATATCGAGCCGCCGGATTCGCCCGGCGTCTGGTTTCACGACATGCTGCTGGAACGCCAGGACGGCGGCGCCATCGATCTCGACGACGGCAAGGCGCGGCTGGAAGCCGCCTTCCTGATGATCATGCGTGGCAGCGCCGAGAACGACGGCTACAACGCGCTGACGCTGCATGGCGCGCTCGGTTGGCGCGATGTTTCGCTGATCCGCACGCTGTCGCGGTTCCTGCGTCAGATCCGCGTGCCTTATTCGCAGGACTATATGTGGACGACGTTGGTCAAGCACGCTGCTGTTGCCGGTAACGTGGTTGAACTGTTCCATGCCCGCTTCGACCCGCGCCCCGACGCCGAAAAGACGCGCGATGCCAGCCAGGCCGAGATCGTCGCGCGCATTGAAGATGAATTGCAGAAGGTCGACAGTCTCGACGAAGACCGCATCCTGCGCCATTTCGTCAACGCGGTGCAGTCGGCGATCCGGACCAATTATTTCCAGACCGACAAGGATGGCCATCTGCGGCCACTGATCGCGATCAAGTTCGAAAGCGGCAAGTTGACCGACTTGCCGCTGCCGCGTCCGCTTTATGAAATCTTCGTCTATTCGCCGCGGGTCGAAGGCGTGCATATGCGCTTCGGCAAAGTCGCACGCGGCGGCATTCGCTGGTCGGACCGGCCGCAGGATTTCCGCACCGAGGTTCTCGGGCTGGTGAAAGCGCAGCAGGTCAAGAACGCGGTGATCGTGCCGGTCGGCGCCAAAGGCGGCTTCGTGCCGAAGTTGATGCCCAAGGGTGCGCCGCGCGACGTCGTGCAGGCCGAAGGCATCGCGACTTATAAATTGTTCATCTCGACGTTGTTGGACATTACCGACAATTACACGCCTGATGGCACCATCGTGCCGCCCAAATCGGTGGTGCGGCACGAAGGCGACGATCCATACTTGGTGGTCGCCGCTGACAAGGGCACTGCGACGTTCTCCGACATCGCCAATTCGCTGTCGATCGAACATGGCTATTGGCTCGGCGACGCTTTCGCCTCCGGCGGTTCGGCCGGCTACGATCACAAGGTGATGGGCATTACCGCGCGCGGTGCCTGGGAGTCGGTCAAGCGCCATTTCCGCGAAATGGACATCGATATCGGCGTGACGCCGTTCACCGCCGTCGGCGTCGGCGATATGTCGGGCGATGTGTTCGGCAACGGCATGTTGCGCGAGGACACCACCAAGCTTTTGGCCGCCTTCGATCACCGCGACATTTTCATCGACCCCGATCCCGATCCGAAAGCGGCCTTTGCCGAGCGTGCGCGGCTGTTCGCGCTGCCGCGCTCGAGCTGGCAGGACTACAACAAGTCGCTGATTTCCAAAGGCGGCGGCGTGTTCCCGCGCAGCTTGAAGGAAATCAAGCTGTCGCCGGAAGCGCAGAAGGTCATCGGCGTCGGTGAACGCGTGACGCCGCAGGCCTTGATGAAGGCGATCCTGAAAATGCCGGCCGACCTTTTGTTCTTCGGCGGCATCGGCACCTATGTGCGTGCGTCGAGCGAAAGCGATGACGCGGCTGGCGATCGCGCCAACGATCCTATTCGCGTCACCGGCGAGGACCTGCGGGTTAAAGTTGTCGGCGAAGGCGCCAATCTCGGCATGACCCAGCGTGGCCGCATCGAAGCGGCGCTCAATGGCGTGCGGCTCAACACCGATGCCATCGACAACTCGGCTGGCGTCAACACCTCCGACGTCGAGGTCAATATCAAGATTGCGCTCAGCGGACCGGTGCGCACCGGCGCGTTGACGCTCGAGGCGCGCAACGCGCAACTGGCCGAGATGACCGACGAAGTGGCGCGGCTGGTGTTGCGTAACAATTATCAGCAGACGCTGGCGATTTCGCTGGCGCAGCGTCACGGGCTGGAGGATCTCGGTTTCCAGCAGCGTTTGATGCAGACGCTGGAAAAGCAGGGCCTGCTTGACCGCGCGGTCGAGTACTTGCCCGACGAAGTCGCGCTGGCGGAGCGGCGCCAGCATAATAAGCCGCTGACGCGGCCGGAGCTGGCCGTGCTGCTGGCCTATGCCAAGCTGACGCTTTACAATGAATTGCTCGGCTCGACGGTGCCGGACGATCCTTATCTCGGGCGCGAACTCGGTCGCTATTTCCCGAAGGAAATGTCGGAACGGTTTTCTGACGCGCTCGCGGCGCACCGGTTGCGGCGCGAGATCATCGCCACGCAACTGACCAATTCGATGATCAATCGCGGCGGCGCGACCTTGATCGTGCGGATCGGCGACCAGACTGGCGCCGCGCCGGCGGCCATTGCGTCTGCGTTCGCGGCCGTGCGCAACAGCTTCGATCTGATCGGGCTCAACGGCGAAATCGACGGGCTGGACAATAAGTTGTCGGGCGATACCCAGCTTTCGCTTTATGCCGCCGTGCAGGACTTGTTGCTCGACCGGCTGGTCTGGTTCTTGCGCAATGCCGATCTCAAGCAAGGCCTGGAGACGATTGTCGCGCATTATCGCGACGGCATCACCCAGGTCGAGGCCGCGCTCGAAGCCGCGCTGTCGAAGCCGGCGACGCAGGCGCGCGATGCCCGCGTGGCCGAGTTGATCCGCGGCGGCGTGCCGGACGATATCGCGCGCCGCATTGCCAATCTGCCGTTGCTCAAGGCCGCGCCTGACATCGTGCAGGTCGCCGACCGTGCGAAGAAACCGGTCAGCGAAGTGACCGCGACCTATTTCGCGACCGAGGCTTTTTTCCAGCTCGACAAGGTGGCCTCGGCGGTGCCGGGCATCGTGGTGCAGGATTATTTCGACCGGTTGGCGCTCGACCGCGCGCTCGATTCGATCGAGGAGGCCGAGCGCGGCCTGACCGCGGCGATGGTCGGCAATGGATCGATCGGCGCCGGCGCGGTGGAAGAATGGGTCAAGCCGCGCCGCGCGGAGGTCGAACGAATCCGCGCCGCGATTCACGAAATCGCAGGCTCAGGTCTCACGCTGTCGAAGCTGTCGGTGGCGGCGAGTTTGCTCGGCGATTTGGCGCGGGGGTGACTTCCGTCTCCCCGCGAGAACAAAGCCTCAATGCCTGAAATGCCGGGTCCCGGTGAACACCATCGCGACGCCATGCTCATCGGCGGCCTTGATGACCTCGTCATCCCGCATTGAGCCGCCCGGCTGGATGACGGCGGTGGCGCCGGCTTCGATCGCGACCAGCAAGCCATCGGCGAACGGGAAGAACGCATCTGACGCGACCACCGCGCCTTTGGTCAAAGGCGTGGCGAGCTTCAGGGCCGCCGCGGCGTCTTCGGCCTTGCGCGCGGCGATGCGGGCCGAATCGACCCGGCTCATCTGGCCGGCGCCGATGCCGACGGTGGCGAGATCCTTGGCGTAAATAATCGTGTTCGACTTGACGTGCTTGGCGACCCGGAAGGCAAAGCGCAGGTCGTTGAGTTCGGCCGCGCTCGGCGCGCGCTTGGTCACGACTTTCAATTCCATGTCGTCGGCGACCGCGTTGTCGCGCGACTGCACCAGCAGACCGCCGGCGACCGATTTGACCGTCAGGCCTGGGCTGCGCGGATCGGCCGGGCCGCCGGCCAGCAACAGCCGCAGGTTCTTTTTCGCCGCGACGATGGCGATGGCTTCTTCGCTGGCGTCGGGCGCGATGATCACTTCGGTGAAGATCTCGACGACCGCGCGCGCCGCTTCCGCGTCGAGCGGACGGTTGAACGCGACGATGCCGCCAAAGGCCGAGGTCGAGTCGCAGGCCAGAGCTTTCTTGTAGGCTTCAAGTAGGCTCGCGCCTTCCGCGACGCCGCACGGGATTGGCGTGCTTGACGATGACGCAGGCCGGGGTGCGCTTGGCGTCGAACTCGGCGACGCACTCGTAAGCGGCGTCGGTGTCGTTGATGTTGTTGTAGGACAACTCCTTGCCCTGCACCTGACGCGCGGTAGCCACGCCCGGCCGCGGGTCCGGGGTCTTGTAGAAAGCAGCGGCCTGATGCGGGTTCTCGCCGTAGCGTAACGGCTGCAAAAGCTTGCCGCCGAAGGCGCGGTAATCCGGCGCATCGTTTTTCAGCGTCTCGGCAAACCAGTTCGAAATCGCGGCGTCATAGGTGGCGGTGCGTGCGTAAGCCTTGGCCGCGAGCTTCTGGCGTAGCTCGAACGAGGTCATGCCGCTGTGCATGGTCAGTTGTTCCAGCACCATGCCGTAGTCGGTGACATCGACCACCACGGCGACATCGGCGTGGTTCTTGGCGGCGGCGCGGATCATCGCCGGCCCGCCGATGTCGATGTTCTCGACGCACGCGTCGTAGTCGCCGCCGCGCGCGACGGTTTCCTCGAACGGATAAAGATTCACCACCAACAGATCGATCGGCTTGATGCCGTGCGCCTGCATCGAGGCGGCGTGTTCCTTGTTGGCGCGGATCGCCAGCAGCCCGCCATGCACGCCGGGATGCAGCGTCTTGACCCGGCCATCCATCATCTCGGGAAATCCGGTGAGATCGGCGACGTCGGTGACCTCCAAGCCCGGCCTGTTTGATTGCCTTGGCGGTGCCGCCGGTCGAGACGAGATCGATCCCAAGGCCGGCGAGCGCGGTGGCGAATTCGATCAGGCCGGTCTTGTCGGAAACCGACAAGAGGGCGCGGGTGACACGGCGGGGATGGCTGATGGTGCTGTTGGTCATAAGAGGGGGCTAGCACAGGTGACGGGCGGAAGTGTATGCGGGATTTCCCGGGTCCCGCGGGCATCCACAAACATCAAATTCCGCCTTGAATTACAGCGGCAATTCCGGCTCGTCGGCCCGTTCCAGCTTGGCGCCCGGCGTCGCCGGCGGGGTGTGGCGGAAGCTCCAGCGCACCGTCGGGGTTTCGCGGGCATGGCCGTAGATCACGATCTGGACGGCCCGGCGCGGCCCGTCAGAGCCGGCGAGGTAGACGCTTTCCTCGACATCGACCGGCTCGCCTTCGGTGGTGAAGGTCCAGACCTCGCGGTCAGGCAGCAGCAAAATCACGCCGCGGCCCTCGGACAGCCGGTTGGCCTTGATCGACGGATGCAGGTGAAAGCGGATGGCGTATTCGTCGGCCCGGCGCGGGTCGAAGCCGTGGCTGTTGACCGGGGTAAATTGGTCCTCGCCGTCAACGATGCGGCCGTCCGGCGCGACGCGGATGGTGCGGTTGTGGACGACGCCGAAATCTTTGCCATAGCCGTCATGCGAGGCGGTTAACACCGCACCTTCGGTGCTGTCGGTGCGCTCGACCCTCACCTCGTGCGGTCCGGCAACGATCGGTGCGCCTTCCAATAGGCGGCGAACTGAACCGGATTCAAGAAAGTGGCACGACGATTTGTCGTTGAAGGTGACGGTGGAATGGGCCGCGGTGGCGCGCGCCACCTGCCGCCAGTTCTCCTTGTTCATCGACGGCAGGCCGCAATTGACCACCAGCCGATGCTGCTTCCATGACAGTTCGAACGACAGGCAGCCGGCATGGGCTTCATGGCTGACCGCGACCGGCGGCGGCCGGCCGGTATCCATCAGCAACACGGTCGGCTCGGCGTCGATGCGCTGATAACCGGAATGCGGCGCGTTCGACACTGGTGTGCCGCGCGCATCGTCATAAGCCAGCACGGTGGCGAGCAAATCGACCGGGGTCGGGCCCATGCCGTTGAACTGCGCGAAATTTCCGTCGGGGTGCCGAAAAAATCGCAGCATCGGCATCATGCGGTCGATCGCGTTGTTAAGCGCCTGCGGGGGTTGCAGGTTGCGCGCGGAAAACAACTGCCGCAGCGGCAGCAGATCAATCAGCAGTTCAATCAGCACGCCGGGATTGCGGCTGATATGGCCGCCGTCGGGCAGGATCTGCGCGCGCAGCTCGTCAATCAGACGGCGGGCGTTCGGCCGCAACTGGCCGGACTGGCCCTGCAGGCACAGCGTGGCGAAGGTCAGTGCGATCAAGGCCTGCAGGCGCGGCATGCCATCGCGGCATTCGCCGAGATTGCGGCGCAGGTAACGGACCTGACGCGACAGGCTCCGGATGAAGCGGCGGTAAAACCGCGCGTCGGCGTCCTGCAAAATGAACGGCGACTGGCTGAGCCAGCAGATGATCCGGCGCGACAGAATTTCCGGCTGCCAGCTGACGGCATCCCAGCTGCCCTGGATGTTGATCCATTCGTCGATCAAGGAACGGGCATTGGCGCGGGTGATCGCCGAGTCGGCGGCGCGCAGATGGCGCAACCAGGCAAAGCCCAACAGGGTTGCAGCCCATTCGTCCGACGGCGGCGTCATCTCAAAGGGCGAGCGCCGGTCGCAGATCACCACCTTGCCGGCGAAGGCGAAACGGCCGGCATAGATCTCGGCGGCGCGGGTGGCGTCGGCGGTGCGCAAATCCTGCGGCGCAATCAGCAGCCGGTCGGTTTTGGTCGAGCCAAAGCGCCACCGCAGCAGCGGATGGGTGTTGAGCGCGGCTAAAAGACCGCGGAACGCACGGCGCCCGATCAGAGCGGACAGCCTGGCTCGTTCGACGACCGAAACTCGGGTCATTGAGCTGTTCACCCCCGGCACCGCGCGCCGATTCGCGTGCGCGTCCCGCACGATAGCGAAGCGCCGACAAACGGCCAATATGCCCGCCCGGGCCCTTGATTCCAGTGCATAACTGCCGCTTTACGCCGTCTGGCGGGTGAGCCGGGCGGCATAGAAGCCGTCGAGCCCGCCCCAATGCGGGTCGGGGTCAGGCAGATATTGCGGCAACGTGCGCAGCTCGCCCTCGGCGGTCAGGAACTCGTCGTGGCCGAACACCTCCGACGCCGTGATCGGCGAGCGGGTGACGCGCGGATCGCGCGCCAAAAGCGCTGCAATCTGCCGTTCGCCTTCTTCCGGTTCGAGCGAACAGACGCAATAGACCAGCGTGCCGCCAACTTTGGTGAGTTCGACGGCGCGGTCGAGCAGACGCTGCTGCAGCGAGGTCAGGACCGTCAAATCGGCCTCGGATTTGAGCCACGGAACATCAGGATGGCGGCGAATCGTGCCGGTCGACGTACAGGGCGCATCAAGCAGCACGGCGTCGAATTGGGTTTCCGGCCGCCATTCCAGCGCGTCGGCGGCGATGGTCTCAACGGTCAGCGCCAGCCGTGTGAAGTTTTCGCGCAGCCGGGTCAGCCGCGCCGGGGAACGGTCGATCGCCGTGACGATGGCGCCGCGCGCCGCTAGCTGGGCGGTCTTGCCGCCAGGCGCCGCGCAGAGATCGCAGACCGTCTTGCCGGTGACGTCGCCGAGCATTTGCGCGGGCAGCGAGGCGGCGGCGTCCTGGACCCACCAGGCGCCTTCGACAAAGCCCGGCAGCAGCGTGATCGCACCATGCGCCAGCGTGCGCACGGTGCCGGTCGGCAGCACGCGGCCATGGACGTGCTCGGCCCATTCCTGCGGGTCCTGTTTGACGGTGAGGTCGAGCGCCGGCTCAAAGCCATTGGCCTTGGCGATCGCGCGCGCGGTCTCCGCTCCGTAATTCCGGCTCCAGCGTTCCAGCAGCCAGGCCGGCGTGTCGCGCGGCTCGTCGTCGGCCAGCACGCCGTCGCGCGCTTGGGCGACCCGGCGCAGCACTGCGTTGACCAGCCCGGCATAGCGCGCGGCGCGGCGGTCGGCCTGCGCCAGCCGCACCGACAAATCGACGGCGGCATGGTCGGGCACGTCGAGCCAGAGAATCTGCGCGGCGCCGACCAGCAGAATGGTCTCGGTGCGCGGCGCGTCGGCGGGAAAGCCTTTGTCGAGAAAGCCGCCGAGCAAATGGCGCAAGGTGCCGAGCCGCCGCAGCACGGTGGCGGTCAGCCGCCGCATCAGCGCGCGGTCGCGGTCGGGCAAAGTCGACAGCCCGGGATGGGCGCCTTTGCCGGAGAGCTGTTCGTCGAGCGCCAGCTTGCGGCGCAAAACGCCATCGACGATATCGGTCGCGATGCGCCGGGCGGCGAGGCCGGGGACTTCGGGCTGAGGAGAGGTTCTTGGGCGGGCCATGGCCCCTTATTGCCACGAATTGTGTCGAGGGCGCGAGTATTTGGCAAAAAAGGCCGCGACTTCACAAATTTAGCGGGGAAAGTGGGATAATTGGGTCAGGCGCAGGCCCTGGGTTATGCCCCTTCGGGGCGGCTACGCGCGCCGGGAAAAGGCTACCGCAGCACGATCACTTCAGTCCCGAGCGGTGCGCGGCGGTACAGATCCATGATGTCGCGGTTGTACATCCGGATGCAGCCATGTGAGACGAAGCCGCCGATCGAAGCCGGGTTGTTGGTGCCGTGAATGGCGTAGTTGCCGCGATCCAGTCCCATCGCCGCCGCGCCCATCGGATTGCGCGGTGAACCGCCGGGAATGGTGCGGGTCTTGCCCGGTACGCGGACCCAGGCCGGGCGGATATTCTTTTGCGCGATATAGGCGCGGCCGTGCCAGGCCATGCCGGCCTTGCCGACGCCGACCGGATAGCGGATCGCGCGATTACCTTTGAGGACAAAAAAAAGCTGGCGGGCGCCGGTCACGACCACGATCGTGCCGGGTCCGTAGCGGCTCTTGAACGGCACGATATCGCGCGCGAACACCGGCGCTGTCGCGAAAGCCGCGAGCACGACCGCGGCTAAAACGGACAGACGTAGAAGAAGTCTCATCTCTCGACGATCACCGGCGTTCCGATATCGACCATGCGATATAACGTGCGGATGTCGCGGTTGTACATGCGGATGCAGCCATAGGAGACGAAGCCGCCGATCGAGCGCGGATTGTTGGTGCCGTGAATGGCGTATTCGCCGCCGCGCAAGGTCAGCGCCGCTGCGCCCATCGGATTGTTGCTCGCGCCGCCGGGAATGACATCCGGCAGATTGGGATGATCGCGGCGAATTTCCCGCGGCGGGGCCCAGGCCGGCTTGACGTATTTTCCTTCGACACGGGCACGGCCGGTCCAGGCTTTGCCGCGGCGGCCGACGCCGACCGGAAAGCGCAACGCGTGGCGCGGATCGATCACATAATAAAGCCGGCGTTCGTTGGTCTTGACCACGATGGTGCCGGGCGCGAAGCCGGAGAAATTGACGACCCGGCTGGGCGCGGCGTGCGACACTGCCGCCGCCAGCATCGCCCAGATGAGAACAAACGCCACGAACCACGCCGTGCGTTTAAGCATGATTTGCGCCATGAAATTCGCCCGCCACTATTAACCGCCGCGATAATAATGCGGCGTGCGCCGGCGTCGGACGAAAGCTGGCGGTAACGTAAACGGCGCGAATGGAACATTGCCTCCCTCCCCGGCGGGGGAGGGAGACCGAAGCCGGCGTTAAGGCCGCTTGTTCTGGCGGTTGTTCACCAGATCGTCGACCACGGCCGGATCGGCCAAGCGTCGAGGTGTCGCCGAGATTGCCGAATTCGTCCTCGGCGATCTTGCGCAGGATGCGGCGCATGATCTTGCCGGAGCGGGTCTTCGGCAGGCCGGGCGCGAACTGGATCAGGTCGGGCCGTGCGATGGCGCCGATTTCCTTGCGGACCCACTGCGCCAATTCCTTGCGCAGCTCTTCGGTCGGCTTCTCGCCGGCCATCAAGGTGACATAGGCGTAGATGCCCTGGCCCTTGATGTCGTGCGGATAACCGACGACGGCGGCTTCCGAGACTTTCTCATGCGCGACCAGCGCGCTTTCGACTTCCGCCGTGCCCATGCGGTGACCGGACACGTTGATGACGTCATCGACGCGGCCGGTGATCCAGTAATAGCCGTCCTCGTCGCGGCGGCAGCCGTCGCCGGTGAAGTATTTGCCGGGGTAGGTCGAGAAATACGTCTGGATGAAACGTTCATGGTCGCCATAGACCGTGCGCATCTGGCCCGGCCATGAATCGGCGATGCAAAGATTGCCGGAGCAGGCGCCGTCGAGCACCTTGCCTTCGGCATCGACGATCTCCGGAACTACGCCGAAGAACGGCCGCGTCGCCGAACCGGGCTTGAGCTTGGTCGCGCCCGGCAGCGGCGTGATCAGAATGCCGCCGGTCTCGGTCTGCCACCAGGTATCGACGATCGGACAACGGTCCTCGCCGACGACGTGGTAGTACCACTCCCAGGCTTCCGGATTGATCGGTTCGCCGACCGAGCCGAGCAGGCGCAAGGATTTGCGCGAGGTCTTTTTCACCGGCTCGTCGCCGCCTTGCATCAACGCGCGGATCGCGGTCGGCGCGGTGTAGATGATGTTGACCTTGTGCTTGTCGCAGACTTCCCAGAACCGCGACGTGGTCGGATAGTTCGGCACGCCTTCGAACATCAGCGAGATCGCGCCGTTCGAGAGCGGCCCATAGATGATGTAGCTGTGGCCGGTGACCCAGCCGACATCGGCGGTGCACCAGTAGATGTCGCCATCGTGATAGTCGAACACGTATTGATGCGTCATCGAGGCATAGAGCAGATAGCCGCCGGTGGTGTGCAGCACGCCCTTCGGTTTGCCGGTCGAGCCTGACGTGTAGAGAATGAACAGCGGGTCTTCCGCGTTCATTTCCTCGCATGGGCAATCGGCCGGCACGGTCTTGGCGATCTCGTCATAGAACACATCGCGGCCGGCTTCTCATCGCGACGTTCGCATTGGTGCGCTTGACGACGATGACCGAGGTGACGCCCTTCACCTTGTCGCAGGCGGCGTCGACATTGGCTTTGAGCGGAATCTTGCGGCCGCCGCGCAGGCCTTCGTCGGCGGTGACGACGCAGGTCGATTTGCAGTCCTCGATGCGGCCGGCGATCGAGTCGGGCGAGAAGCCGCCGAAGATCACCGAATGCACCGCGCCGATGCGGGCGCAGGCCAGGATCGAGATCGCCGCTTCCGGGATCATCGGCATGTAGATGGTGACGCGGTCGCCTTTCTTGACGCCTTGCGCTTTCAGCACATTGGCGAATTTGCAGACCTCGGCATGCAGCTGCTTGTAGGTGAGGGTCTTGTCGTCTTTCGGGTCGTCGCCTTCCCAGATGATCGCTGTCTGGTCGCCGCGCTTGGCGAGATGGCGGTCGACGCAATTATAGGCGGCGTTGAGCGTGCCGTCCTCGAACCATTTGATCGAGACATTGTGCGGGTCGTAGGTGGTGTTCTTGACCTTGCTCGGGGCCTTGATCCAGTCGAGCCGTTTGGCCTGCTCGCCCCAGAAGCCGTTCGGGTCCTTGATCGAGCGCGCATACATCTCCTGGTATTTGGCGTCGTCGATAAAGGCGCGCTTTTTCCAGTCGGCCGGAACGTCATAAATCTTGTCGGTCATCGAATTTCCTCCCCGGCCACCCGGTTGCCCCGGGGCCATTTGCTGTGCGCCATTATGCGACGCCGGTTAGGTGCGGGACAAGGCGCGCGCTTGCGACTTTGGTCGTGTGCGACAATTGGGAAATATCAAGGATTTACCGGCAAGGGCGCGGCAGGCGGCCGATCACGGGCCGCCGGAGCCGATAATCCCGCCGATGAGGATCAAGGCGCCCAGCCAATGGACGCTATCGATCACGGTCAGCATGAGACTGCGGCCGCTATAGGCATAGTTGACGGAGACGGTGGTTGCCACGAAGCCGAACCAGCACAGCACGCCGGTCACAACGCCGGCGTTAAAGCTCCATAGCCCGCTATGGGTCAGGATGCCGTAGATCACCGCGCCCATGATCAATTCGGCGACGAAGGACGACACGATGGTGCCGGCCTTGGCCAGGCTGGACTTGGCGGCGTTCTCCGCCGCCAGTGATTCCATCGTCTTGCCTTGCGCCGCGATCCAGCGCCGGCCGAGATACATGTAGTAGATCGCGCCGAACAGCCAGGAGGTCACGGCGGCGGTAACAATGCTGAGATAGTTCAGATGTGCGGTCATCATGAGACTTCTCTTACAGTCCGCCCATCTTGCACAGGAATTTCCACTCGACGTCGGTGATCGCCGGCAGCGACAGCCGCGATTGCCTTAGCAATTGTATCTCGGCGAGCTTGGGTTCGGCCTTGACGGCGGCAAGCGTCACCGGCTTGGGCAGCGGCTCGACCGCCTTGACGTCGACGCAGACCCACGGCGTGCCGGGCTCGGCGGTCGGATCGTGATAGGCTTCCTTGATGACCTCGACGATGCCGACGATCTCCTTGCCGACATTGGAGTGATAGAAGAAGGCGCGGTCGCCCTTCTTCATCTTCATCATGTTGAGCTTGGCGGTGTGGTTGCGAATGCCGGTCCAGGCGGTGCCTTTGGCGCCGGCTTTCACCTGCTCGTCCCACGACCAGGCATCGGGTTCGGATTTCATCAGCCAGTGAGCCATCGTTTTCATTCTTCCGCTTTGATCGGCCGCGTCAGCAGCGACTCGATCGCTTCATCTACACTCAATTGTTTTGCCAGCACGGCGGCGACCGCCATCGAGATCGGCATGTCGACTTGTTTGCCGCGCGCCATTTCCAGCAGCACCGGCGCGGTGAACGCGCCTTCGGCCAGTTTGCCGTCGGGGGCAGTGCCTTTGCCGAGCGCGACACCGAATGAGAAGTTGCGCGACTGCGGGCTTGAACAAGTCAGAATCGAGATCGCCGAGGCCCGACAATCCGGTCAGCGTTTCCGGTTGCGCGCCGAAAGCTTTGGCGAAGCGCACCATCTCGGCAAAGCCGCGCGTCGTCAAAGCCGCCGACGCACTGGCGCCAAGGCCACGCCCGGTGACGATGCCGGACGCAATCGCCAGTACATTCTTGACCGCGCCGCCGATTTCAACGCCGCGCACGTCGGTCGAATGATAGGGCCGGAAGGTGCCGGAATTCATCGCCTGCGCCAGCGCTTCGGCGACGTCGGCGTCGGCGGCGGCGATCGTCACCGCCGTCGGCAATCCGCGCGCGACATCGGCGGCAAAACTCGGGCCCGACAAAATCGCCGGCACCGCATTCGGCGCGCATTCGGCGATGATCTCGGTCATGAATTTCTGCGTGCCGTGTTCGATGCCTTTGGCGCAGGCGATCAGCGGCGTGTTGGCCGGCATGGTCTGCGCCAGCGACTTGACCACCGAGCGCATGGCTTGCGCCGGCACCACCAGCAGGATGGCGTCGTTGCGCGCGGCTTCGCCGAGCGCGCGCGTGACCTTGATCGAGTCTTCCAGTTTCACGCCGGGCAGGAATTTGCTTTCGCGTTGAGTTGGCGAGATGCTCGGCGTAGCCGGCGTCGAATTCCCACAGCGTCACGTTGCGGCCGGCGCGCGCGCAGGTCTGCGCCAGCGCCGTTCCCCAGGCGCCGCCTCCAAGGACCGCGATACGCTGCACGGCAATGCGTTGAATGGTCATGATGCTGCACCCGTCTCATTTATACGCCGCCGTGCCCTAGCGCGCGCCTCTGGCGGCGGCGATTGGTCGAGCGGCCAGCGCGCGCGCGGCGCGACCGCCATGGTATCGCTCAAGCCCAGCGAAAGCTTCTCGATTCCGGCCCAGGCGATCATGGCGCCGTTGTCGGTGCACAGATCCAACGGCGGCGCGACCAGCACGGTGCCGGCCTCGATCGCCAGACGATGCAGCACTTTGCGGATCGCCTGATTGGCGGCAACGCCGCCGGCCACCACCAGCGCGGTCGGCGCGCCATATTGCGCGCGGAACAACCGCAAACCAGCGCGCAGCCGGTCGAACACGACATCGACCACCGCCTGCTGGAACGAGGCGCACAAGTCCGACACATCCTGATCGGTCAGCGGCGCGATTTTTTCCGCTTCCAGCCGCAACGCGGTCTTCAAGCCGGAGAACGAGAAATCGGCATCCTTGCGATGCTGCATCGGGCGCGGCAGCGCAAAGCGCGTGGGGTTGCCGCGTCAACGCTTCCTTCTCGACCTGCGGCCCGCCCGGATAGCCGAGCCCCAATAGCTTGGCGGTCTTGTCGAAGGCTTCGCCGATGGCGTCGTCTTGCGTGGTGCCGATCCGCACGTAATCGCCGACGCCGCGCACGGCGACGACTTGCGTATGGCCGCCGGAGGCCAGGAACAGGCAATAGGGAAACGGGGTGTTGTCGGTCAGCCGCGCGGTCAGCGCATGTGCTTCGAGGTGATTGATCGCGATCAGCGGTTTGCCGGTCACCAGCGCGATCGCCTTGGCGGTGGTCAGGCCGACAATGACGCCGCCGATCAGGCCGGGCCCGCCGGCGGCGGCGATGCCGTCGAGATCGTCATAGGTTTTGCCGGCCTCGCCCATGGCCTTGGCGATAATGCAGGTCGAGCGCCTCGACATGGGCGCGGGCGGCGATTTCCGGCACCACGCCGCCGAAGGCCGCGTGCTCGCCGACCTGGCTGAGCACGATATTCGACAGGATCGTGCCGCCGCCGTCCGTCGGCCGCGCTCGACCACCGCCGCCGCGGTCTCGTCGCAGGTGGTCTCGATGCCGAGGACGATCATTTTGGTCTCCGACCTTCCCAATTCAGGGAAGGCGCATTTCCCGGCGCATGATCTTTTCCGAAAACCGGTGTCCACTTTTCGGGATCATGCGCTACAAGGTGGCCTAGCATCGCGAGGTAATATGACGCAATCGGGACCCCTATCCTGCGAATCGGCACGCGCGGCAGCCCCTTGGCGCTGGTGCAGGCGCGCATGGTGCGGGCCTGCTGGCGAAGGCCCATGCGGTAAGCGAAGAGGCGATCGAACTCGTCATCATCAGCACCTCCGGCGACGCTGATCCAGGACCGGCCTTTGTCGGAAGTCGGCGGCAAGGGGCTATTCACCAAGGAGATCGAGGAGGCGCTGCTCGGCAACCGCATCGATCTGGCGGTGCATTCGGCCAAGGACATGCCGACTTTTTCGCAACCCGGCCTGACGCTGACCGCCTGCCTGGAGCGCGAGGACCCGCGCGATGTCTTCATCAGCCGCAAGGCCAAGTCGCTCGCCGAACTGCCGCAGGGCGCGACTTTGGGCACGGCGTCGTTGCGGCGGCAGGCGATTGCCAAAGGCACAAGCGCCCG
Source organism: uncultured Alphaproteobacteria bacterium (assembly GCA_963830125.1). Classification (GTDB taxonomy): domain Bacteria; phylum Pseudomonadota; class Alphaproteobacteria; order Rhizobiales; family Xanthobacteraceae; genus Pseudolabrys. Next base: position 28,813 of record CAWHKU010000007.1, read on the forward strand.
GATCTGCGCGTGCGTGCCGCTGCGCGGCAATGTCGAAACGCGCTTGCGCAAACTCGACAGCGGCGAGGTCGACGCGACGCATGCTGGCGCTCGCCGGACTGAAGCGGCTCGGGCTCACCGAACATGCCACTCACATCATGCCGGTCGAAGAATTCCTGCCGGCGGTGGCGCAAGGCGCCATCGGCCTCGAAGCGCGCGCCGACGATAGCACGTACCCGCGAGATGCTGGCGCGCATCAATCACGCCGATACCTTCGTCGCGGTCGCCTGCGAGCGCGCGTTCCTTGCCGAGCTCGATGGCTCCTGCAAAACGCCGATCGCCGGCCATGCGACGCTCGACGGCGACACTTTGCATTTTCGCGGGCTGCTGGCGCATCCGGACGGCGCGCCGTCGATTGCGAACGAGAGCGATGGCGCGCGCAGCCGACGCCATCAAGATCGGCACCGAAGCCGGGCGCGCGATCAAGCGCGACGGCGATCCACGAGTTTGTTTGGATAAATCATGCGCATTGTTCTCACCCGCCAGCAGGATGACAGCGAACGCTCGGCGAGCCTGTTGCGCGCGCGCGGTCATGAGGTGTTGATCGCGCCTTTGCTGCAGGTCGAACCGGTGACGTCCGAACTGCACCCGCATTGGGGCGCGGTCATTATCACCAGCGCCAATGCGGCGGCGGCGGTCGACGTCGCATCCGATGCGCGCCGATTTGATCAAGCTGCCGGTGTTCGCGGTCGGCAAGCGCAGCGCGGAGGCCGCGCGTAACGCTGGCTTCAGCCATGTCATTTCGGCCGGTGGCGATGTCCACGATCTGGTCCGGCTCATTGCCGAGCATCGCGCCGACACCAAAGCGCCTTTGCTTTATCTCGCCGGCGAAAGCCGCGCCGGCGATCTGATCGGCGATCTCGCCGTCCACGGCATCGCCGCCGAACTGGTGGTGGTGTATCGCGCGGTCATGGCGCCGTTTCCGCCGGAACTGATCGCGGCGTTGAAAGAGAAGGCGGTCGATGCCGTGCTGCATTTTTCCCGGCGCAGCGCCGAATTTTACCTCGAAGGCGCCAAAAAAGCCGGCATTGTTGCGCAAGCCTTGCAGGTGCGACATTTGTGCCTGTCCGGCAAGGTCGCCGAACCGCTTGTTGACGCTGGCGCGGGCCAAATTGCGGTCGCCAAACGGCCGGATGAGGCGTCAATGATCGCGCTGGTTGATACAGCGCAAGGCTGACGGCGCGCGCGATTGGCAGGTTTGCGTCATTATTTGCTGCGTGCGGAGCGGCACTTCGATAGGATTCGGGCATGACCGAAAAGCGCTCAAAATCGCCGGCATCGGCCGCTAAAGGCCGCAGCAAGCACGCGGCCCCGACCATCGACCTGACGGCGACCGAAGTGCAGTCGCAAGAGGCGACGGCACGACAGAGTCGCACCAAGACGCGCAAAACGAACCGCAGGAGGACGCGCCGGTGGTGCAGGAGCCGGTTGCGCAAGAGTCCCAAGAGCCGCGTCGAACAAGAAGCGGTGGCAACCGAGGCAGCGGCGCCGGAAAGTTCCGAACACGCTCAGGCCGCGCTCGAGACCGCCGAGCCGCGCACCGATGAAGCTCGATCCGTCTTCGGGCGGCGAACATGACCGGAGCGCTCATCGGCGGCGTTGCTGGTGCCGTTGTCGCGGCGCTGGTGCTCGGCGGGCTTTGGTGGAGCGGTGTGTTGCCGGGCGGGACAAGCGGATCGTCTGTGACGCAGGCGCAATTGCCGGAAAAGGTGACGGCACAAATTACCGCACTTGAAAAGCAGGTGAGCGATCTGCAACAGCGGCCGTCCAGCGCCGCCGCACCCGCAGCCGATCCGGCTTTGCTCAAGCGCGTGACGGATGCCGAAAACGCCATGAAGTCGCTCGGCGTCGCGTTGACCGCGCTCAACCGCCGCAGCGATGATATCGCGGCCAAGGCCGCGCAAGCCAGTGAGCAAGCCGCCGCCGCCGAGAAAGCGGTGACCGAATTGCGCGCCAGCCTGCAGGACGTGTCGAAAACCGCCAAGGCCGGCGCTTCGTCAGTCGCGCTGGAGTCATTGCAAAAGCGGATCGCCGCGACTCGAGCAATCGGCCAAGACGACGAAAGACGAAATCGCCAAGGTCGCGGTGGCGGCGTCGGCGCCCGACACGGCGGCGCGGCTGGCCTTGAGCGCGGCGGCCTTGCGTGACGCGGTGTTGCGCGGCCAGCCTTATGCGCAGGAACTGGCGCAGGCGAAGTCGCTCGGCGCCGACGACAAAACATTAGCGCCGCTGGCGCACTTTGCGTCGACCGGCGTGCCGACCAACAAAGCGCTGGCGCAGGAGCTTAGCGGCCTGTTGCCGGCGATGATGAAAGCCGTCGGAACGCAAAAGCCGGCCGGCGGTTTTCTCGAGAAATTGCAGGCCAATGCCGAACGCCTTGTTCGCATTCGTCCGGTCGATGCGCCGCCCGGCGACGACCCGTCCGGCCGTGTTGGCGCGCCTCGAAATCGATGACCGCGCATGACCGATATCGCCGGCGCGCTCGCCGATATCGGCAAATTGCCGGAGCCTGCGCGCCAATTGGCGGCCGATTGGGTGACGCGCGCGTCAGCGCGGCAACAGGCGCTTGCCGCCGCGCGCCAGTTCGCCGCCGGCACGGCGCGCGCCCTCGGGTCGAAGTGAGGGCATCATGATCCGGGTCGTTCTGTTTCTCGTTACCCTGGCGCTGATCGCCACCGGCTTTGTCTGGTTCGCCGACCGGCCGGGCGACGTCGCCATCACCTGGATGGGCTACCAGATCGAGACCTCGCTGATGGTGGCGGCGCTGGCGGTGGCCGCGCTGGTCGTCGTCGTGATGATGGTCTGGTCGATCGCGCGCGCGCATCTTGCGCTCGCCCGAGCAGGTGTCGCTGTTCTTCCGTCATCGCCGCGCCATGAAGGGCTATCTCGCCATTTCGCGCGGGCTGATCGCGATCGGCTCCGGCGACATGCGGCGTCGCGCCGCAAATCCGCCGACGAAGCCGCGCGGCTGTCGCCCGGCGATCCGCTGACGCTGTTGCTGACCGCGCAATCGGCGCAACTCGCCGGCGACCGCATCGGCGCCGAACGCGCCTTCCATGAAATGGCGCGGCACGACAACACCAAGCTGCTCGGCTTGCGCGGGCTCTATATCGAAGCGCAGCGCCGCAACGATCCGCCAGCCGCGCGCCGCGTCGCCGAGGAAGCGGCCAAGGCCGCAGCCTCGAACTCGACCTGGGCCGGACAGGCCGTGCTCGACGATCGCTGCGCCAATGCCGACTGGGCCGGCGCGCTCGAGCGCGCTCGATCACATGAAGGGCGCGATTGGACAAGGCGGACTATCGCCGCAAGCGCGCGGTGCTGCTGACCGCGCGCGCGCATGGCGCTGGAAGAAATCGACCGCGACGCGTCGCGTAGCGCGGTGCTCGACGCGGTCAAGCTCGCGCCCGATCTGGTGCCGGCGGCGGCACTTGGCCGGGCGGCGGCTGGCGGAAGCGGGCGACCAGCGCCGCGCCGGAAAAATTCTGATCGCCGCCTGGCGGCTCAATCCGCATCCGGACATCGCCGAGGCTTATGCGAATTTGCGCTTCGGCGACACCGCGCAGGCGCGGCTCAAGCGCATGCAGGCGCTGGCCGACAAGACTGCCGGGCCAGCTCGAAGGCGCGCTGGCGGTGGCGCGCGCCGCGCTCGACGCGCGCGAATTTGCCACCGCGCGCGCGGCGCTCGCACCTTATCTCAGTCGGCGCCGACCAGGCGCGTCGCGACGCTGATGGCCGAGATCGAGGAAACCGAGCACGGCGACGAAGGCCGCGTGCGCGAATGGATGGGCCGCGCCATGCGCGCGTCCGGCGATCCGGTCTGGACCGCCGACGGCGTGGTGTCGGACCGCTGGCTGCCGGTGTCGCCGAACGGCAAGCTCGACGGCTATCGAGTGGCGGGTGCCGCTCGCCGAGATCGGCATGACCCATCCGGTGATCGACGCAGCGCCGCCGCCGCTGCCCGAGCCCAAAGCTGAGGTCCAAACTGAGCCCAAAGCCGAGGCAAAGTCCGAACCGTGGCCGTGAACCGGAGGGCGAGCCTGAGGCCGCCGCGCCGGAACCGGATGCAAAGGTCATTGAGGTGCGCCGGCCGAGCCGGCCGCGCCAGCTAAGCCGAAGCCGGCCGTAAAACCGAAGCCGGTCGAGGCGGTGATTCCGTTGGTGCACGCGCCCGACGATCCGGGCCCCGATATCGGCGTCGATTCGGGCTGGATCGCGATCCGGTGCCGGAAACGGTTACGCTCGTCCGGCAGGATGCCTGGCAGCGCATCAAGCAGATGTTTCGCTAACCTGAGTGGCGGGCAAGTTGTCCGTTGCCAAGGCGGCCAGCGCCGATAGTAGTGGCCGCCATCGACTTAGCTTGCGCAGATCTGCCGAAAGCCGGTTCCGCTTGCCGGGATCAGTAGTCTCAAAGCACTTCAGCCGACGTAGCTCAGCGGTAGAGCATCCGCTTCGTAAGCGGGGGGTCGGGGGTTCAAATCCCTCCGTCGGCACCAGCCTTCGTTGCTTCGATATTTGGGCCCTCGCCGGCCAGTCCTCGTCCGCGACGCCAAGGGCTCCCACCATCCATTCCAGAGCCGCAACCAATTCGGCCTGTTTTTCGGCCGGCATGCGCTCGAATTCGCGCACCAGACGCGCGCTCACGGCCGGTTCGGCGGCAGCCAGAGCCTGCTGGCCGGTCTCGCGTCAGGCGCGAATGCACGATGCGGCGGTCGTCCGGGCTGCGGTAGCGCTCGACCAAGCCCGCTCCACCAGCCGGTCGAGGATGACGGTCACGGTCGCCTGGCTCAGGCTGACATCGGCCGAAATGCGCCCGGTGGTGACTTCGCCGAGGTCGGCAATGGCCTGCAAAATCGCCAATTGCGGCGCGGTCAGCCCGGTTTCGCGCGACAAGCCGGCGCGAGCGCAGATCGGCCGCATGCAAGATGCGGCGGATCGGCGGCCAGAACGGTTCGCACTCGCGGACTTGCGTTTGTGGATCGATTTCCGGGCATTGGCGTTGGCGACATGCAAGTTCCAGATTTGGCGGTCGCATTCATTTGACATCAAAAGTTTCGTGTTGTAAAGAATAATCGTGCGGCGGCGTTTTGGCGGCTTCGCATTGATCTCAAACGCGCCCCAAGGGAGCCCGACGACAGGGGAACCGGCCGGGCCAATCGACGAATCCTCCGCATGAGGAGGGGCGAGGGGCACCGATGTGTGGACTATGCGGTGAATTGACGTTTGACGGTGCGTTCGCCGTCGGCCCAGGCGGTGTCGTCGATGAGCGCCGCGACTGGCGCGCCGCGGGCCGGACGGCTCCGGGCTGTGGTCGAACGGCGACGCGGCGCTCGGCCATCGCCGCTTGAAGATCATCGATCTGTCCGAGCGCGCGCAGCAGCCGATGGTCGATCCGGACCTCGGCCTGTCGATCGCGTTCAACGGCTGCATCTATAATTACAAAGCGCTGCGCGCCGAACTCGAGGGCAAGGGCTACAAATTTTTTTCCGACGGCGACACCGAGGTGGTGCTGAAAGCCTGGCACGCCTGGGGCAAGCGACGCGCCCAAGCGCTTCAACGGCATGTTCGCCTTCGCCGTCGTCGAACGCGACAGCGGAAAGCTCGACGCTGGTGCGCGACCGGCTCGGCATCAAGCCGCTTTATTATTCGGAAGAGCCCGGCAAGCGCATCCGCTTTGCCTCGAGCCTGCCGGCCATTCTCGCCGCCGGCGATGTCGACACGTCGATCGATCCGGTGGCGCTCAATTACTACATGAGCTTCCACGCCGTGGTGCCGCCGCCGCACACGATCCTCAAAGGCGTGCGCAAGGTCGAGCCCGGCACCATCGTCACCTTCGAACCGGACGGCAAGCGCAAGCGATCACCGCTACTGGCACGTTGACCTACGGCCGCACAGCCTGAGGAAGCCAAGCGCTCCAGCGAGGAATGGCGCGACGCGGTTCATGCCTCGCTGCGCGCGGCGGTCGACCGCCGCATGGTCGCCGACGTGCCGGTCGGCGTGCTGTTGTCAGGCGGTCTCGATTCAAGCCTGATCGTCGCGCTGCTCGCCGAAGCCGGGCCAGCAACACCTGAAAACCTTTTCCATCGGCTTTGAATCGGTTCATGGCGAGATCGGCGACGAGTTCAAATATTCCGACATCATCGCCAAGCATTTCGACACCGAACACCGCCAGCTGTTCATCGAGTCGACAAAGCTGATCGCCAGCCTGCCCGAGACCATCAAGGCGATGTCGGAGCCGATGGTGTCCTACGACAATGTCGGCTTCTATCTGCTGTCGAAGGAAGTCGCCAAGCATGTGAAGGTGGTGCAGTCGGGCCAGGGCGCCGACGAAGTCTTTGCCGGCTATCATTGGTATCCGCCGATGGTGAATGCGACCGATCCGCTCGGCGCTTACGCCGGCAGCTTCTTCGACCGCGATCACGCCGAATATAAAGAGATCATGGAACAGGCGCATGTCGGCGGCGATCACGCGCAGGATTATGTGCGCGCGCATTTCGCGCAAGCCGGCGCCGACGAAGCCATCGACAAGGCGTTGCGCATCGACTCGACCGTCATGCTGGTCGACGATCCGGTCAAGCGCGTCGACAACATGACGATGGCCTGGGGCCTTGAAGCGCGCGTGCCGTTCCTCGATCACGAACTGGTCGAACTCGCCGCCAAGGTGCCGGCCGCTGAAAAAATTCGCGACGGCGGCAAAGGCATTTTGAAGGACATCGGTCGCGACCATTATACCGCCTGAGGTGATCGACCGGCCGAAAGGCTATTTTCCGGTGCCGGCGCTGAAATATATCGAAGGCCCGGTGCTGGATTTCGTGCGCCAGGCGCTCGATGCGCCGGCTCGCGCGCCAGCGCGGCTTGGTCAAGCGCGCGTATATCGATAGACTGATGGACGCACCCAAGGACCACATCACCCGGCTGCAGGGGTTCGAAGCTGTGGCAGGTCGCCTTGCTCGAACTCTGGCTGCAAGCGCACAAGATTTAGATCGGTGGCTATCATGCAGACGCAGAAAAACGCGTTCGCCCGAACACACCACCGATCCGGAGCGGATGCTGTCGCTCAAAACCTGGGCGCGATCCGGCCGAGAATGCCGGCGCATGTCGATGACGCATGAGGCTTTCGTCGATTGCGGCTGGGGCCGGCTGATTTTCGGCCAGACCTTTCGACGCGCCGGCGGCGCTGGCCGAGAGCGCTCGGCGATGAAGTCGTCCGGCGAGCGCGACATCGTGCTTTATGCGCGCGAACCACATGTCGTGCTGGCCGAAGCGCCGCAGCTTCTGTTCCTCGACCCGTCGCACACTTATCGGCTCGATTTTCTGCAGCCGCGGCCGGTCGCCAGACAGGGGCCAGCCGGACGTAATCTCGATCCGGCCGGCCGACCGAAGCGGACGCCGAAGAAATCAACCGGCTTTACCTGTTCGCGCGGCATGGTGCCGTTGCGCGACGGCTATCTCGCCGATGGCGGGACCGCCCCGAGCGTCTGCCTTCTGGTGGCCGAAAGCAGCGAAGGCGGGCTTGCCGGCGTCGTCATGGGCGTCGATCACACCGTCGCCTTCAACGATCCCGACAATGGCTCAAGCTTGTGGGCGCTTGGCGGTCGATCCGCAGGCGCGCGCGCCCGGTGTCGGCACCGCGCTGGTGCTGGCGCTGGCCGAAAATTTCCAGAAGCCGGCCGCGCCTTCATGGATCTGTCGGTCAAGCACGACAATGTGCAGGCGATCGCGCTGTACGAGAAACTCGGCTTCACGCGCGTGCCGGTGTTCTGCGTCAAGCGCAAGAACGCCGTCAACGAAACGCTGTTCGTCGGGCCGGCGATCAACGGCGAACTCAATATCTATGCCCGCATCATCGTCGACGAAGCGCGCCGGCGCGGCATCGCGGTCGAAGTCGAAGATGCCGAAGCCGGCTTGTTCCGGCTGTCCTTCGGCGGCCGCGCGGTTGCTTGCCGCGAGTCATTGTCGGACATGACCAGCGCAGTGGCGCTGTCGCGCTGCGACGACAAGGCGTTGACCCGGCGTGCTGCTGGCCAAGGCGGGCTTGCGGGTGCCCGAACAGCTCCGTCTCACGAGCTCCGGCGGAAGCGTCGTCGTTTCTGGAGCGGCATGGCCATGTCGTGGTCAAGCCGGCGCGCGGCGAGCAAGGCCGCGGCGTCTTCGTCGATCTCACAACCGAGGACGAAGTCACGCGCGCCATCGAGCAGGCGCGGTTGATCTGCGATCAAGTGCTGGTCGAGGAATTTGTCACCGGCGACGACCTGCGCATTATTGTCATCGATGGCGCGGTGGTCGCCGCCGCCGATCCGCAAGCCGGCGACGGTGGAGGGCGACGGCAAGAGCTCGATCCGAACTTGATCGAGCATCAAAGCCGCCGCCGCGCCGCGGCGACCGGCGGCGAAAGCCATATTCCGCTCGACCGGGAAACCGAGCGCGCCATTCGATGGCCGGCGGATACAAGCTCGATGACTGCCTGCCGGAGGGTCAAGAGCCTGGCCGTGCGCAAGACCGCCAACCTGCACACCGGCGGCACCATCCACGATGTCACCGCCGAACTGCAATCCGCGATCTCGCCGCCGCCGCCGTCGCCGGCGCTCGCGCGCTCGATATTCCGCTGGTCGGCTTCGATTTCCTGGTGCCGGATGTGACCAAGCCCGACTATGTCATCATCGAAGCCAACGAACGGCCGGGCCTCGCCAATCACGAGCCGCAGCCGACCGCCGAGCGGTTCATCGATTTCCTGTTTCCGCATAGCCGCGCCAACCCCGAGGCTGCAGCGAGCTCATGAAGAAGCTGGCCATCGACGAGGCCTATCTCCTCGCTTTTCTGAAACGACTGCTGCGCACGCCAAGCCCGTCCGGCATGACCGACGTGATCGTCGCGCATCGTCTGCGCCGAACTCGACCTCGCTCGGCATTCCTTTCGAGTTGACCCGGCGCGGCGCCATCCGCGCGACGCTCAAAGGCAAAAAGCCGACGCCGCGCCGCGCGCATGGTCGGCCACGTCGACACGCTCGGCGCCATGGTCAAGGACATCCGCGCCGAACGGGCGGCTGGAACTCGTGCCGATCGGCCACTGGTCGGCGCGTTTCGCCGAAGGCGCGCGCGTCACCGTGTTCAGCGACACCAAGCAATTTCGCGGCACCATTCTGCCGCTGAAGGCGTCCGGCCACACTTATAACGACGAGGTCGATACCCAGCCGTCGGCCTGGACCAATCTCGAACTGCGCATCGACGCCAAGACTGACATCGGCCGCCGAGACGCGCGCGCTCGGCATCAAAGTCGGCGACACGGTTTCGATCGACGCCCAGCCCGAATTCACCAAGACCGGCTTCATCGCCTCGCGTCATCTCGACGACAAGGCCGGCGTTGCCGCGATGTTCGCCGCCGCGCGCGCGGTGCGGCAGCGCCAAGATTACGCTGCCGATCGACTGCCATCTTGCTGTTCACGCTGTCGGAAGAAATCGGCGTCGGCGCCAGCGCCGTGCTGCACGGCGAGGTGTCGGAACTGGTCGCGGTCGATAACGGCACCATCGCGCCGGGCCAGAACACCTCGACCTACGGCGTCACCATCGCGATGCAGGATTCGTCCGGGCCGTTCGACTGGCATCTGACGCGCAACCTGCATCAAGCTCGCGCACGACAACAAGATCGAGCACACCCGCGACGTTTTCCGCTATTTACCGCTCGGACGGGGCGGCGGCGGTCGAGGCCGGCAACGACATCCGCGCCGCCTTGGTTTGCTTCGGTCTCGACGCCAGCCACGGCTGGGAGCGCACCCACAAGGATTCGCTCACCGCGCTCGCCCGGCTGCTGACGCTCTATATGCAGAGCGAGCCGCTGTTCCGGCGCGACCAGGAGGCGCTCGGGCCGATCGGCGATCTGCCGCCGGCCGAAATCGAGCCGCGAACTTAATAGGCGTTTCGCGGCTTGCCGGGCCGACGTCCTCCCGCGACGGCGCCAAAACGCCCGCCGGACGGCGGAATACGGCTGCCGGGGCTCGTGGCCGCGGTGGCCGAATATGCCGTTCCGTCAGCCCGGCGCCCGGTATTATCCCCAGCGTGAAATGCCGGTCAACTCATTGAGTTCCGCGACAAAATACTGGGCACCCGGTGCCTGGCCTGTGGCCTTAGGGAAGCGTCAGGCTACAAGAATAATCCTGTCCTTTCTCCCTGCATTGACTAGTAGTTAAGGTACCTATGTTTTGACGCGACGTCATACCTGTCACATTTTTTCGCTAGAGTAGCTCAATGGCCAAACCAGCAGTCATCCTTGTCGGCGCCGATAAAGGCGGAGTCGGAAAGACCACCGTCTCCCGCACCTTGCTCGATTATTTCGGCGCGCATCAGACGCCGACGCGCGCCTTCGATACCGAGGCGCCGCGCGGAACGCTCAAGCGCTTTCATCCCGAGCATGACCGAGATCGTCGACGTCACGCAGATCGCCGACCAGATGAAGATCTTCGACACGCTCGGCAGCGCCGAGGCCAAGGTGACGGTGATCGACGTGCGCGCCGGCCTGTTGTCGCCGACCTTGCAGGCGCTCAACGATATCGGCTTCATCGAATCGGCCAAGAAGGGCCAGATCACCTTCGCGGTGTTTCACATCCTCGGGCCCGTCGATCGCCTCGCTCGAGGAAATCGCCGCAGACCGCCGAATTCGTCGGCGACGCCAGCTATTTCCTGGTGAAGAACCACATCAACGAAACGTCGTTCTTCGATTGGGACCCGGCGACCTACAATTCCTATTTCAACCAGATCAAGGGCGCGCAAGAGATCACCATCCCGAAGCTCAACGAGATGGCGACCGAGCAGGTCGAAGTGGCCAGCGTTCCTTATGTGCAGTTCGTCGCCAACAAGAACGCCAAGGGCGAAGCGGCCAATTATTCCTTCGTGCTGCGCGGCTATGTGCGCCATTGGCTCGGCCAGGTCTGGGGCGAATTCGACCGGGTCAAGCTGATCGATCTGGTCGCGCCGAAAGTCGAAAAGCAACGTCCGCCAGGCCGCCAGGTTAAAGCGCCAGTTCTGAAAGTTTTCGGCTGACGCCGGCTTTCTGGGCAGCGAGTCCATTTCGACCCGTTGGCGTTCGTACCTTGCGATGCCGGGTCAAGGGAAGCGATGTCGTTCCGCAATTCCGTTATCATCGTCGCATCGCCGCGGCCGCGAGTCGGCAAGACCCTGCTGGCGCGGCTGCTGGTTGATTATTACGCGCAGGAGGGCCGTCCGGTTAAGGCCTTCGACCTCAATGCCGGCGACGGCACTCTGGCGCAGTTTCTGCCCGACCAGGTGACGTCGTCCGAAATCGCCAACGTTCAGGGCCAGATGGCGCTGTTCGATCTCCTGGTCACCGCCGACGATACGGTCAAGATCGTCGACGTCGGGCATGACGCCTACGAATTCGTTTTTCTCGTTGGCTCATCGCATCGGTTTTGCCGACGAAGCGCGCCGGCGCGGCATCGCGCCGGTTATCCTGTTCATGATTTCGCCCGACCGCGCCACCGCCGACGCCTACCATATTCTGCGCGGCCGCTTTCGCACGCGCGACTTTGTCGCCGGTGCACAACGAAATGCTGGGACCCGGCCCGTTGCGCGACAAATTTCCGCCGGCCGGCCGCGGCGCGGCGCTGGTGCGGCATGCCGGCGCTGGCGCCGGGCCTGCGCAAATATGTCGAACGGCCGCCGTTTTCGTTTTCCGGCCCGCAACTTGCCAACGCCAGGAATATTCCGATCGACAGCCACATCGAATTGCAGCGCTGGCTGCGCCGGATTTTTCTCGAGTTCCGGGAACTCGACCTGCGCGTTCTGCTGGCCGATTTGCAGTCGTCGATCCGACTCGATCAGGGATTATATTTTTACCCTAGCAGATGCCTACTGGTTGAATTCATTCAGTAAATTGGCACGGCGGGAACATGGCGCCGGGAACCGCGGGGCACTGGGGCGTTGCTTCCGCCGTGACACCCCGCGCGTTGGGTTTCGCGCTAGCGAAGGAGGCAAGACCATGTGGCTCTCGCTGTTCACCGTTGTTCTCGCCATTGCGGTCGGTCTCGGCTTTGGGGCGGTCTTGATCGAATCTGGTGGTGAGAGCCCTCGCCGCTATGCTCGCAAGCGCGATCAGGCGCGTCCGCGGCTGATCCTTGTCGGCGGCGGCGTGACGTGATGGCCCGCGAGAAAATCGTCGGCTTCGAACCCCTGCACTTTTCCGCGCGTGCGTGGAACTCTGTAATACTGGCGGCATGGCCAGGCCCCTGCTGCTATCCCGCCGATTCGCGCCGCTGTTCTGGTGCCAGTTTTTCGCGGCGTTCAACGACAATTTTCTGAAGACCTCGCTGGTCTTCTTGATTTTGTTCGGCACCGACACCACGCAGTCCGGCGCCGACGCGCTGATCACGCTGGCGAGCGCGATTTTCATCGCGCCCTATTTCTTCCTGTCGGCGCTCGGCGGCGAACTAGCCGACCGTTACGACAAGGCGCGCGTGGCACAATGGCTGAAATTCGTCGAAATCTTCGTCGCGCTGATTGCGGTCGTCGGTTACGGCCGTCAGTCGATCGTGACCATGTTCGTCGCTCTGGGCCTGTTCGGCGTGATCGCGGCATTGTTCGGGCCGCTCAAATACGGCATCCTGCCGGACCATCTGCCGCGCGAAAAATTGCCGGCCGCCAATGCGCTGATCGAGGGCGCAACCTTCATCGCCATTCTCGGCGGCACCATTGTCGGCGGCATCGCCGCCCATAGCGGCGGCGCGCGTTCCTTCGGCTACCTGGTGATGGGCTTTGCCGCCGCCTGTTTCCTGTCGGCGTTGCGCATTCCGCCGACCGGCGAGGGTGCGCCGCACCTCAAGGTCACGCAGCAATATCGCGGCCTCGACCGCCGCCATGTTCCGCCATCTGCGCGCCGACCCGCAGGCTGTGGTGGGGCGCGATGGTGACGAGTTGGTTCTGGCTGGTCGGCATCGTCGTGCTGTCGCTGTTGCCGCCGCTGATCAAGACTCTGATCGGTGGCAACGAGGACACGGTCACCGCCTATCTCGCGTTGTTTTCGATCGCGGTTGGTCTGGGTTCCGGTCTGGCCGCCGTCATCGCGCGCGGCCGAATCGTATTGCGAACGACGATTGTTGGCGCGTTGCTGATCGCTGTGTTCGCGCTCGATCTCGGCATGGCGACATTCGGTGTCAGCCCAGCGCTGTCGCCGCAAGCGCCCGAACGTTGTGTTTGCGTCGCCACTTCGGATTCGCGCCGCCATCGATCTCGTCGGTCTGGCGATCGGTGGCGGTCTGTTCATCGTGCCGGCTTTCGCGGCGGTGCAGGCCTGGTCGGACGCCGATTATCGCGCGCGCACGGTCGCCGCGGTCAATGTGCTCAATGCTGCTTTCATGACCGGCGCCACCGTCGCGGTTTCGCGTTGCTGCAGAAATTCGGCGTCACCGTGCCGATGCTGTTTCTGGGCATCGGCGTGGCGACCCTCGCGGTGGCGCTGGCGATCCGCTGGACCATGCCGGCGGCGACGAATCAAGTCGGTGATTAACAATAAATATATGCGCAGTTTTTCATTTTATACGGCGCCGCGCATACACTGACGCTGGCGAAATAAATAAACTTTAAAACCGCAACTGCGTTTCAGTCGTTGAGGTCCTTCGGGTAGGCGGTGGTGCCAAATTCGGCATCGAACCTCGTGGCTAGGTCACAATCCGCATTGTCTAACCAAGGGCCCTGATAGAGGAGATAAAATGCGAGTAATGATGATGGTGGTTTTGGCCCTCGCCGCCGGTGCCGCCACGCCGGCTTTGGCTGAGCCCGTGAGCCGATCCGGTTCGCCACCGCAATACGCCTCGTCGCTACGAAGCTTCAGCGATTGCTATCGCCTCGGCTGGGTGCGGGGTGTGCATGTCGAACGGGATGAGCTCGCGGATTGGAACGAGCAATGCATGGTTGGGAGGATTCCGTTCAATAGCGGTTCCCAAGCCAACTCAATCGTTACGGAATCGAAATAATCGAAACGCCACGAACCCGCGCAGTCGCTTAATACTCACGTCCGCGCGGGCGCGTTTCAGCTCTTTTCCCGCATCGCCAGCACGCGGTCGACCATCTCGCCGGCAACGCCAAGATAATTGGCCGGGTCGACCAATTTTTCCAAACTCGGACGGTCGATGTGCTTGGCGATTTCCTTGTCTTCGGCCAGCAGATCGATCAGCGGCCGACCGGTTTTGATGACCTCGCGGCAGATGTCATAGACGTGATCGTGCGCGAAGTTGCGGCCCATCTTGTCGCCCAAGCCCATCATCACCGCTTCCGACATGATCAGGCCCTTGGTGATGAAGATATTGTCGTGCATCTTCTTCTCGTTGACCTGCAGGCCTTCGAGCACGAAGCGGGTCTGCGCTAGGGCGCCGGCCGACAGCATGAAGATTTCCGGCAGCGTGATCCATTCGATTTCCCACGGACCGGTGGCGCGTTCGTGGTCTTCGACCATCGCTTCCAGCAATGCGGCGGTCATCTGCTTGACGATCGCGACCTGCGCCGTGATGTAGACGGATGAAATCGGATTGCGCTTTTGCGGCATGGTCGACGACGAGCCGCGGCCGGCGTGGAACGGCTCGTAGACTTCCTCGACTTCGGTCTGCATCAACAGCTTCACGTCGAAGGCGACCTTGCCGCAGGAGCCGGTGACGAGCCCGAGGAAACAGCCGACTTCGGCAATGGTGTCGCGCACGGTGTGCCAGGAAATCGCCGGCTGGCCGAGCTTCAATTCTTTCATCAGTTCGACCTGGCACTTCAGGCCTTCTTTGCCGAGCGACGATAGCGTGCCGGCGGCGCCGCCGAATTCGCCGACCTCGACGCGCGGGCGCAATTCCTTCAAGCGCTGCTTGTGGCGCTCGAAGCCGGCGAGAATGGTCGCCATCTTGTAGCCGAAGGTGATCGGCACGGCCTGCTGCAGATTGCTGCGGCCGGCCATCGGCGTGTCGCGGTATTTCTTGGCGAGGGCTGCGAGCGCGTCGCAGATGCCGTCGATTTCCTTTTCAACCAGATCGAGGGACTCGCGGATCTGCATCACGGTAGCGGTGTCGGTGATGTCCTGCGTGGTCGCGCCCCAGTGCGACCATTCGCCGAGCTTGTCTTTGCACAAAGCGACAAGTTGCTGGACGACCGGCAGCACCGGATAGCCGATGCGCTCGGTCGCTTCCTTCAGCTTGGCCATGTCGTATTCTTTGCCGTCGCAGTGCTTGACGATCTCGTCGCAGGCGTCCTGCGGAATGATCTTGAGCCGCGCCTGCGCCACCGCCAGCGCCTTCTCAAAATCGAGATATTTCTGCACCCGGTTCTCGTCGGACCAGACGGCGCGCATCGGCTCGGTGGTGAAGACGTTGCGGAAGACGGCGGAATCGAAATAGCTGGACGGCATCAGGGGCTCCCGGGGCTTTGGCTCTCTTTACGCGGGCGCACCCTAGCCTTTCCGCCGGGCCGATCAACTTCAAGCGGCTTAAAAAGAAAAAGGCCGGGCAAGGCCCGGCCAATTCCAAATTTCGACGTCCGGAAAAGCGGCTCAGACCGCGCCGCTGATCCAGGTGTGCAGCTTCTGCTTCGGCGCGGCGCCAACCTGGCGGTCGGCGATTTCGCCGCCCTTGAACAGCAGCAGCGTCGGGATCGACATGATGCCGTATTTCGCGGCGACCTCCGGGTTCTCGTCGACGTTCAGCTTGACGATCTTGACCTTGTCTCCGAGCTGGCCGGCGATTTCTTCCAGCGCCGGCGCGATCATGCGGCAGGGGCCGCACCATTCGGCCCAGAAATCCACCACGACCGGCTCGGCCGATTTCAACACATCCGCTTCAAAGCTTGCGTCCGACGTTTTGCCGACGGTCATGGGAAGGCCCCTTTTTAGGTCGTTGGCGGGGCGAGGAATCGCACCGCAATTGCGAGGCTGCGAACCTATGAACGCGTCCCCCCAGCGTCAAGGCGCTATCGCGCGGACGTGATGCGCGCCAATGCCCGGTCCAGGGTGGCTTGCAGAAAACTCCATGAATTCAATGCTTTCGGTCCAGATCAGGGCGGCGCGGACCGGCTTGTCGGGGTATAATTGCGCCAAGACCGCGCGATAGAGCGCCAGTTGCTCGACATAGGTCGGCGGAACCTCATCGGCGGTGCGCGGCGGCGGCCGATTGGTCTTGAAATCGCCGATCAGAACCGAATCGGGCGTGACCGCCAGGCGGTCGATCCGGCCCGACACCAATACCGTTTGCTCGCCCTTCTGGATCTTGCCGACGATCGGCACTTCGGCCCGGCTGGCAGGGCCGTACAGCTCGGCGAAGCGCGCGTCCTCGATCACCCGCACGACCTGTTCGGCGATTTTAGTTTGATCGTCGGCGGTCAGCTTAGCCCCGGCGCGGGCGAGATAGTCCTGCGCTGCTTTCAGCCGCCGCTCGGCCGGAATGTCGGGCAGCGACTGCATCAGCCGGTGGACCAACGAGCCGCGCAGCATCGCCAGGCCGGCGCCGCCGCTGGCGGCCGGGCGCGCCGCGTCATCCTCGACGCCGGACGGCGTAACGGTGCGCATCGCCGGCTGCTCACGCGGCGCGTCGTGGCGTAGCCAGTCCGGCGGCGCGACCGGTTTCGGCGCCGGCGCGCTCTCCTGTGTGACCGTGACGGACGGCGGCGGCGCCTCGCCTTTACGATAACGATGCACTTCGCCATCGCCGTCGAAGGCCGGTTCGGTGACGCAGTCGTCGAGCAGTGCGTCGCTGACCAATTGATACCAGCAACCGTCGGGAATTTTGTTGGCGCCTTTCGACCCGCAGACGACCAGCCGTTCGGCGGCGCGCGTCATCGCGACATAGAGCAGGCGGCGATATTCATCGCGCGCGTCGGTCTGGGTTTGTGCGCGCGCCGTCGCCATCGCCTCGGCGTCGTTGCCGCGCGCGGTCGCCCAGACGATTTCGTCGTTGCCGAGCGCGAGCAGGCGCGGATCGCGCGGCCCGCCCGGCGGCGTCGTGGTGTCGGCCAGAAACACGGTGTTGGCTTCCAGGCCCTTGGCGCCGTGCACGGTCATCACCCGCACTTCGTCGCGCGCCATTTCCATGTCGCGGCGGACTTCGCTTTGCGCGGCGCGCAGCCAGGCGACGAAGCCCTGCAGCGACGGTGTCTGCCGGCGTTTCGTAGTCGAGCGCGAGATTGAGGAACTCGTCGAGCGCGTCATTGGCTTCCGGCCCGAGCCGGGCAAGGATCTTGGCGCGGCCTTGCAACGGCCCGAGCACATGGGCGAAGAACGCGAACGGCGTTTTGAGACTTGCGCGCCGTTGCCAGGTCATCGAGCGCGCTTGCCGCTGTGGCGATGGCCGGATCGCCACCGGCCTTTGGCGCAAGGATCGCGCGCAAGCGACAGAGCGTCGCGGTTATATGCGAGCTTGAAACAGCTGCTCTTCGCTCAAACCGAACAGCGGACTCTTCAATACGCTCGCCAGCGCCAGATCGTCGTCCGGCAACAACAAGCAGTCTGCCAATGCCGATCAGATCCATGACCGCGATATGTTCGGTCAGCACCAGCCGGTCGGCGCCGGCAACCGGAATGCTCGCGGTCTTGAGCGCGCGGATGATGGCTTCGAACAGCGGTCCGCGCTGGCGCACGAGGACCAGCACGTCGCCGGGTTTCTGACCTTCGGTCATGAACAGCTTGATTTGCGCGGCGATTCTGGCGGCCAACCGGACGCGCGGGCTTTGTTCGCTCTCGGTGTCGAACGGCGCCTGCCAGCCTTCCATCTCGCGCCGTTCGGCCGGCTCGATCAGATCCCAGATCTCGACCAGGCCGGGCGCGACGCCGGGCAGCGCGAGATGTTCGGGAATGCCGACCGCATCGGTGGTGACGCTTTCATAAACGTTCTGCGCCTTGAACACGCGGTCGACCGAGCCGAGCACGGTCGCGCCGGAGCGGAACGAGTGATGAAAGCGCAGGAACCGCCAGCCTTGTTCCTCATTGTCGAACTGACGGGCGAACAGCTGCCGCATTTCGTCGAAGGCATGTGGCGCTGCGCCCTGGAACGAGAAGATCGACTGCTTCTCGTCGCCGACCGCGAACATCGTGCG
The DNA here is from genome assembly GCA_963830125.1 of uncultured Alphaproteobacteria bacterium. Classification (GTDB taxonomy): domain Bacteria; phylum Pseudomonadota; class Alphaproteobacteria; order Rhizobiales; family Xanthobacteraceae; genus Pseudolabrys. Next base: position 46,911 of record CAWHKU010000007.1, read on the forward strand.
CTTGACATTCGGCCGCGCGCCGCCGGGCGCGAACTCCGACACGATGGTCTTGATAATCTCCCACTGCTGCGGGCTGGTGTCCTGCGCCTCATCGACCAGTACGTGGTCGATGCCGAGATCGAGCTTGTACAGCACCCAGGCCGCCGAGGAGCGCTTGAACAGATCGAGCGTCTTGTCGATCAGGTCGTTATAGTCGAGCAGGCCGCGCCGTTCTTTTTCGCGGTGGTAGCGCGTAATCACCTCCGCCGCGATGGTGATGAGTGCGCGGGTGCGGTCGCGTGCGGCCAGCGCCTTTTCTCGTGCGAGCAGGGCACAGACGCGAGTCTGCTCATCCACCAGACGGGCCGCCCAATCCGGATGATCCGTGACGATGGCCTTGGTGACGATGCTTTTGCGCGGCGCGCGTGTCTTGGTGCAGAAAATATCGAGATAGGTTTCGATGCGCTCGCGCCCGGTCATTTTTTCGACCGACGCCAGGGTGTCGGCGTGGCCCTGGTCGGTTTTTAAGCCGCCCTCCAGTATCTCGATCAGCGCCGGCCACTGCTTTTGCGGGATCAGCGATTGCGCGAAATAATCCAACGCAACTTGATCGGCTGAGTCGGCCGGATCGAGGCCGACGCGGCGCGACAGTTCATCGATCGCGGCATCGACGTTGCCGGTGCGTGCGATCCAGGCGTCGATGGCGTCACGCTTGCGGATGGCGTCGCCGATGACGTCTTTAAAAGTCTGGTCGGCCGCGACCACGATGGCGGTCGCGAGCGCCTTGCCGAGCGGGCTTTGTGGCGCGGCGGACGCTTCCTGCAACACGTCGAGGGTGAGCCGGTCGAGCGTCTGGCTGGTTTCGGCCTCGTCGAGTACGGAAAAGCGCGCCGCGACATTGGCCTCGAACGGAAACTGATGCAGCAGCCGCGTACAAAAAGCGTGGATGGTCTGGACTTTCAGGCCGCCCGGCGTCTCCAGCGCCGAGGCGAATAGCCGCCGCGCCCGGGCGCGCTGCGCGGCGCCAGACGGCTTGCCGGTCGACAGCGCGATTTTTTCGTCGAGCTTGGCGTCTTCGAGTGTGCTCCAGGCGGCCAGCGTGCCGAACACGCGATTGGCCATATTGGCGCTCGCCGCCTTGGTGAAGGTGATGCAGAGAATTTTCGCCGGGTCGACGCCGCGCAACAACAGATTGATGACGCGTTGCGCCAGCACGTGGGTTTTTCCGGAGCCGGCGTTGGCCGAGACGAAAGCCGAGGTGTCAGGATCGGCGGCTTCGATCTGGACGCTACTGACGTCAGCGGGGATGATGCGGGGCGCGGTCATTCGCCGCCCTCCGTATCGCCGCCGCCGCTGAGCGACCATTCCTTGACGCGCGCCAGGTGATCGTAGTCGCCGTAATGGTTGCTCCACATCGGATGCACCAGCGACAGATAAGCCTGCTTCTCGTCCTCGAACTTGAGCGCCAGTTTTTTAAGTTCCGCCAAAGCGTGGTCGGCGTGGAAATCCGGCGTTTCATCCTTGAACTTGATGGTCTCTTGCTTGCCGGGCGGCTCGCCGCCTTTGAGCGTGACGTAAGTAATTTCCGAGATCGAACCGGGCCGCAGGCCTGTGAATTTGCCTGCGCGCAGGATCGCGCCTTCCAGCGTCAATTGCGGCGCCAACCCAGTACGCACTTGTTTCTCGGTGCGGGCGGCACCGGTCTTGTAGTCGATGATGGCGTAGGAGCCGTCCTTGCGCCATTCGATGCGGTCCGCGATCGCCGATAAAGTGAACTCGCGCTTGCCGATCGGGAATTTCAGTTCGCCTTTGATTTCGGCATGCAGCGACGCGATGTCGTTGCGGCGTTCGCGGTCCCATTGCGCGAACCAGCGCGCGATGCGCTCGAAGCGCGGCCACCAGAAGGCGCGCGCTTCCGGAAAGTCGATCAAGCCACCGAAACGTTTGTCGCCGAGCGCCAGCAATTCCTTGTTTGGGTCGGCCGGAATGCCGGCGGCGAAATTCGCGGTGTAATCGCCGATGGCGCCGTGGATGACGGTGCCGCGGTCGCGCGCGCCCGGCGGCGTATCGACGGCGTCGAGCGGATAAAGCCGCAACACATATTTGGCGTAGACAGTGTAGGGATCGCGCAGCCAATCTTCGATCGCAGTCACCGACAGCCGCGACGGCCGCGCTTCAAGCGGCGGCCGGGGCTCGGGGCGTTTGGCGGGCCGGGGTTCTTCGGTCGGCGTATCGAGTGCGCGCGCCCATTCGACGTAGCGATGACCGCGTTCGAGCACTTGCCGCCAGCGGTCCTCGCCGGCGAGCGCCGCGATGCGCTGCACGAAACGCGCGGTCACGGTCGGCGCGCCGCCGAGCTTGGCGGCGCGGGTCAGCACGATCTCGGGCGCGCCGAGCGATTGCGCGAAATCGTGCGCCGACAGCCCGATGCGGCGTTCAGGCGGATCGAGCCCAAGCGCGGCCCGCATCGGGCGCGACAGCCAGGGATCGCTGCGCGTTTCCGGCGGCCAGGTGCCTTCGTTCAGGCCGCCCAGCACCAGCCGGTCGAACTTTTTGCAGGCGGGCTTCGAGCGGACCGTAGACCCGCACGCGCACGTCGCGGGTTTCCGGCCGCCGCACCGTCTGGTCTGCGATGGTGGCGTGAAACAGTTCGGTATAGTCGGCTTTGGTCAGCGCAAGCCCGGCCGCTGCCGGACTGTCGATCAGTTCGCCGAAGGCGCGCGCCAGCACGACGCCGTCATTGCCGACGAAAGCGGCGCTGCTGCCGGCGGCATCAACGGACAATGAGGCGATGCAGTCGCGGTGACGTTGGGTGAGGGCTGCAAGTGTATGTTCACCGGCGTTCATGGTTTCGAGCGGCGTCAGCGCGGCTTTCAGTTTGTCGATCAACGCGGCGGCGGCATCGAGATCGGTGTCGGCGATGGCCGCGCGCGGGTCGCTACGATGCAACTCATCGCGCGTGGCGCGGAAGGTGACGAGCGCATGTGCCAGGCCGTCGCTGCCGGGCTTGGGCCGTGGGCCGCGCAGCAAGGCGCGCTCGAGCGTGGCGACGGCAGGGCGATGCACGCCTGGCTCAGCACCGAGCCGCAGCAATGAATGTTTCAGCAACGCCAGCAGCGTCACCGGCTCAAGGCCATTCAGTGCGGCCTCGGCGGTCAGGCGTGCGAACACGCCGGCATTTGTGTCGGCCAGCGAATCGCCGCCGGAATCGTCGACCGCGACATGCCAGCGTTCAAGCGCGGCGACGACGCGGCGCGCCAGCGCGCGGTCGGGCGTCACCAAGGCGGCGGTCTTGCCCGGCGTGTCGAGCGCTTCGCGCAACGTCACGGCGATGGCGAGCGCTTCTTCTTCCGGATTGGCGGCTTCGATCATGCTGACGCTGGCCAGAGCCTTATCGACAGCTTGGCCGAAGCCGTCCGCCCTGCTGTGTGGTTGCCATAGGTCGGTGGTGGCAGCCGGACGCAGCGCTTCCGACACCAGAAATTCGCGGCCATGCGGAGCCGGCTCGGCGAGCGCCTCGACTTCGTCGCGGCCCATGCCGAGCGTCGTCAGCAAAGCCTGCATGGCGAATTGCGCGTGGCCGGCGGCGGGCGCGCCGTCATGGGTCTTGTCGTCATCATTGCCGGCGATGGTCTGCCATGACGCGTCGTCGAGATCGGTATCGAGGCCGGGCAGCACGACCGCGCCATGCTTGAGTTTGGCGATGGTGGCGAGCAACTTGGCGGTCGCCGGCATCGAACCGGTCGAGCCGGCGGCGATCACCGGCGCGTCGCTGCCGGCCAGTCGCTTGGCTTCGGCTTCGATCAGCCGGTCACGGCGCGCGGCAGCTTCGATGGCGCCGCGCTCATCGAGAATGCCGCGCCAGAACGGTTCGACGAATTTGAGAAAATCGAGCGTGCGTTGCCAGTATTGGTCGAGATCGTCCGGCACCAATTTGTCGAAGGCTTTCCATTCGACCTGCCGGGTCGTCATGTCGTCCATCAGCCGGGCGAGATCGTCGGCGAGCGCGACCGCCGCGGCCGGGGTATTGGCGACCAACGGCGAGCCCTGGCCAGCGGCGGTGGTGATCGCCCATTTGGCGACGATCTGCGACAGCAACAGCCGGCGTTCGAGCGGCGCGATCGCCGGCGGCAGGGCAAGGGCTGCTTCCGCCAACGCGCCGGTGGCGGTTTCGGAAAAGGCGATTTCGTCTTCGTCGAGATCGCCAAGCGCGACGATGCGCGGCAGCAAAGCGGCGTTGCCGAGGCGCTCAAGGAAAACCTCTCGCGCCAGTAGCCCGGCGCGCCGGGTCGGCAGATAGAGCGTGGCGCGGGTCAGTTCCAGCGGATCGCTTGAGGCCGGAAAGCCTTCGACCAGTCGGCCCGCCAACAGCGCATCGATCAGCACCTTAAGAAAAGGCGCCGAAGCGGGGATGTTGAAGACGTTGGGCTGGGTGGCCGGCATGCGTGAATCATACACGCTTTGCGCGGCGAGCTAACCCGTGCTGGCCAAAATCGCCGCTTCGGCCTCGCCGATGGCTTCCGGCGTGCCGACATGCATCCACAGGCCGTCGAGCCGCAGCCCATGCAGGCGGCCGGCCTCGCTGGCCTTGGCGAACAATTTGGTCAGCGAGAACGCGCCCTGCGGTGCGCCCTCGAACAGGCGTGGCGACAGAATGGCGGCGCCGGCATAGACGAAGGGCGCGATTTCGCGCTCAGACCGCGCCAGCAGGCGGCCGTCCGGCGCCATTGCGAAATCGCCGCGCCCGCCATAGCCGATGCTGCCGGCCGACGGCGCCAGCAGCAGCAGCGCATCCATGGTCGCAGCATCGAAGTTCTCGGCGAGCCGCGTCAGGTTCGGTTTGACGCCGTCGATCCAGATCGTGTCGGAATTGATGTGGAAGAACGGCGCCGGCCCAAGTTCCGGCAACGCCTTGACCACGCCGCCGCCGGTATCGAGCAACACGCCGCGCTCATCGGAAATCACGATCTGCGGCTTGGTGCGCGATGCGACGTGCTTTTCGATCTGGTCGGCGAGGTAATGCACATTGACGACGGCGCGCTTGACGCCGGCGTCGGCCAGCCGGTCGAGCACGTGATCGAGCAAGGCTTTGCCGGCGACCTGCACCAGCGGCTTCGGCATCGTGTCGGTCAGCGGGCGCATGCGATGGCCGAAACCGGCGGCCAGGACCATGGCGTTGCGTGGCGTTTGCGTCATGTTGTTATTGAACTTTCGGAGCCGGAATATTGACGCGATACCAATGGGCAAGCGCCGCCAAAGCAGGATGCGCCAGCGAACGCTGGAGATAGGTCCATACCCGCGGCAGATGACGTAAATATTGCGGCTTGCCGTCGCGCCGGTCGAGGCGGGCAAAGATGCCGAGAATTTTCGTGGCGCGCTGCGCCGCCAGCGTGGCGTAAAGCCGGGCGAAAGCCGGGGCGTCGAAGCTCGGATCGGCGTTAAGCCGCGCGCGCGTGTAGCGTGACAGCAGTGAAATCTCCATCAGCTCCGGGACATCGACGCGCGCGTCTTGCAGCAGCGAAGCGAGGTCGTAAGCACCGGAGCCCATCATCGCGTCCTGGAAGTCGAGCAGGCCGATGCGCGCGATGCCATCTCGGCGCGGCAGCCACAACAGATTGGGCGAATGATAGTCGCGCAGCACCCAGGTCAGCGGCGCCTGCAAAGCCGGTGTTAAGGCTTGGTGCCAGAGCGTCAGATAGTCGTCGCAGGCGGCGTCGGACGGCGTGTGGCCGAGTAGCGGCAGAAACCAGTCGAGCAACAACTCGGTCTCGATCAGCATCGCGTCCATGTCGTAATGCGGCAGATGATATTGCACGCCGGGTTCGACCGAGATGGTGTCGTGCGTGCGTTCGCGGTGCAACGCGGCGAGTAGATCGGTCGCGACTTCGTAGCGCGCTTCGATCGGCGCCGGCGGGTCGCCCTCGACCACCAGTTCGTTGCCGAGGTCTTCGAGCACCAACAGGCCGGCCTCGCGGTCGGCGGCGTAGATCGCCGGCGCCGACAGGCCGAGCAGGCGCAGGCCCTTGGCCATGGCGATGAATGGCGTGACGTCTTCGGCGAGATGCGCGATCTGGCTATAAGGTTTGCCGTCGCGCACCGGCGGGCCGTCCGGCCGCTTCGGCGAATTCATCAGGATGTAGCTTTCGCCGTCGAGCGTCAGCCGTTCGTAGGAACGGGTCGAGGCGTCGCCTTGAATGCGCAGGCGGGTGGCCTGGCCGAAGCCGGCTTCGTGCAAGAAATGCCGGATCCTGGCGATGCGCTCGGCGCGCGCCGCGAACTTGCCGTAGCCCGAAACATAAGCGTAGCGGAAGGTCTCGCCGTGCGGCGGCGACAACGTGAAGGCAATGTCGAGCCGATCCGGCGGCAATTGGTCGCCGGCGCGGTCGGGCCATTCCATCAGCGTCACGGTATTGCCGGGCGCATCATCGATGCCGAGTTCGGTCAGCTCGTCCGGTCCGGACAGCCGGTACAGATCGGCGTGCAGCACCGGAAAGCGCGGCAGCTCGTAGCTCTGCACCAGCGTGAAAGACGGGCTCGGCACCTCGATGGACTCGTCGCCGGCGATGTGGCGGATGAAGGCGCGGGCAAACGCGGTCTTGCCGGCGCCGAGGTCGCCCGACAGCGTGATCAGATCGCCGGGCTCGATCAGGCCGGCGATGTCCGTCATCAGCCGGCGGGTGGCCTGCTCGTCGTCGAGCGCCACCGTGAAGCTGTAGCTGGCGGGGGTCGTGGGCATCGAATCATCCGATTAAGGGTCCAGCCCTTATAAACGGGACAGATGCCGATGCGCCAGATTTCGCTGGCCGGACGGCCGCTGGCCTGTGAGGGGCCGGGCCGTCCTGCCGCGGTCGCGGCGTTGCTTATTCCGCCGCCATCTTGGTCTCGCTGGCAATCATATCCTCAACGATCTTGCGGGCGCGCATCGAGCCGGCGTCGATGTTCAGGTTACGTAACGGCGCATCCGGGTTCTCGTTGATGATGATTTGCTGCGCCTCGACCACGACCTTGTCCTCAAGGAAGATATTGGCGTTCGCTTCGCGCAATTGCGTGGTCAAAGTCTGGTCGCGCAGTTTGTAGTTGCGCAGCATCGACCAGAAATACATGCAGGTCGTGTCGGTCGCCGGCGTGATGGTGTTGAGCACGCGGCCGTTGACGCCTTGCGAGCGGTCGCCTTCCGGCGCGCCGGTGCCGGTCGGCGCGACACCGACATCGAGCACGATGGTGCAGGGTGCTTCGAACTTGATGATCTGCCAGCGGTCGACATTGCCCGGCTTGCCGAGTTGCGCGCGCCAGAACGGCGGCGCGTCGATGTCGTGCATCCAGCGCGTCGAGGTCACGGTCTTGCCGCTATGCGTTGTCGTCATCGGCGTTTCGGCGACGTGCTTGCTGCCGATGCTGGTGATGTGCACGAAGGATTCGTGGGTCAGGTCCATCAGATTGTCGACGAACAGCCGATAGTCGCATTTGGCGAACATGGTCTTGCCATCGCCGGCCCATTCCGGGTCGTCGTTCCAATGCATGTCGGGCACCAGCGTCGGATCGGCGAGCGCCGGATCGCCGGGCCAGACCCAGACATAGCGATGCTTGTCGATGGTCGGATAGCTGCGCACCTTGGCCGCCGGGTTCAGTTTGTCCTGCGACGGCATGCGCGTGCACTGGCCTTTGCCGTCGAAACCGAGGCCGTGATAGCGGCAGACCAGCATCTCGCCTTCGAGCCAGCCCATCGACAGCGGCAACATCCGGTGCCAGCAAGCGTCTTCAAGCGCCGCGACGGTGCCATCAGCTTTACGCCATAGCGCCATCTTGTGATTGCAGACGGTGCGGGCCAGCGGTTCGCGCCGCCCCACTTCGTGGCTCCAGGCGGCGACGTACCAAGCGTTGAGTGGAAAAGAGCGCGGCGCTTCCATGACGATCTCCCTGCGGTGGCCTTCTTTGAGGCTTTGCCGGATAGATTGCCTTGTCGGGTGGCCGGGAACAATAGGCCGGAAAGAGTAGGGCGGAACGATTTCGCGGCACAAGTGCGGCGTCGGCTGCGGCGCTGCCATCGTCATGCCTTGGTATCGCTTCGCTCATGGCGCAGTTCCGCGGCGGCGATCATACCCTTGCCACGTTTGCTCGTTCTTCGCCGGTTTCTTGCGCGCCGGGCGGAACGCGTTGTGTGATGACGGCGTTTGCGCAATGGGCGTCAACGCCAACAGCTCTGAAGGAGATCATATCAATGCGCAAATTTATCACCGCGCTTTCCGTCGCCGCCGTCACGGCCGCGGCCCTTGCAACCCCGGCCATGGCGCGCACGGATCGTTCCGACTATCCGAACACGGCCCAGGCCGAAGTTGCGACCGGTGCTGTGGTCGGCACTGTCGCGGGTATCGGCCTTTATAACGGTTGGTGGGGCTCCAGTGCCGCCGCCACGTCACTGGGTGCGACCGCGGCCTCCTCGGCCGTTGCCGGCGGCGTTGCCGGCGTCGGCGCTATCGCTTTGGTCGATGCACTGGTGCAGCCGTGCCGTGGATTTCATGCCCTGTTCGGATTGAACAAAGATGTCTGTGTGAACGGCGAGTATGTCGGCTATGCGCCGCGCCACAGGCGCTGAAACAATCACGTGATGGCCTAGCCACAGAAATCCTCCGCGGTCCACCGCGGAGGGTTTTCCTTTTCAGCGTTTTGCCAAAGGCTAGGCCGCGCTTTGATCGGCGATCTGCTTGGGCGGCTGTCTGGCGGCGTGTACGGTCGGCAATACGCAGGTCACCGTGGTGCCCTCACCAACGACCGAGTCGATCGACACGCTGCCACCGTGCAGTTCGACGAAGGAGCGCACCAGCGACAATCCCAATCCGGTGCCGCGATGCTGCGAGCCTTGCGAGTCCGTTTCGAACAAATCGAACACCTTGGTCTGGCGCTCGGGCTGAATGCCGGGGCCCTGATCGTTGACAGTAAAGACCACGGTATCGCCGTTTCGTTCGGCCTTGAGCGTCACCGTCGAATCCGGCGGCGAGAAACCGACGGCGTTGGATAGAAGGTTGAACAAGGTCTGCTTGAGGCGTTTGGCATCGGCCGAGAAGCCGCCGATGCCGGGCGCGGCCAGGATGTCGAGCTTGATCCGGTTCTGGATCAGGCGGTCCTGCACGCCTTCCGCCGCCTCGTTCATGCTGGCGAGGATGTCGACCTCGGATAGGTTCAGCGTCATCGCGCCGGCGTCGATGGTGGCGAGATCGAGAATATTATTGATGATCGCCAGCAGCGCGTTGGTCGAGGTGGTGATGTAGCCGAGATATTCGTGCTGCTTGTCGGTGAGCGGCCCGAACGCCGGGTCGCCGAGCAGGTTGGCAAAACCGATGATATTGGTCAGCGGTGAACGCAGTTCGTAAGACACGTGGTGCACAAATTCGATCTTGATGCCGTCGGCGGCGACCAGCGCCTCGTTGCGTTCGCGCAAGGCGCGCTCGACATTGACGGTATCCGTGACGTCCTGGAAGGTGACCAGCGTGGCGCCATCCGGCAGCGGCATGGTCGCCATGTCGATCATCGCGCCGTCGCGCCGCTCGATGCGCGCGACGATCGGCGCGCGGCCGTCGATCGCTGTGACGGCGGCGCGCAAGCTGCGCCACACCGTGCTGTCGTCATGCAGCGCCTGCGACCAAGCGGTGACCGCCTCGACATGCGGATGGGCGTCGAGCGCTTCCGGCGTCAGCTTCCACATGCGCTGGAACGCCGGATTGTGCAGCCGCACCCTGCCGTCCGAACCGAACACCGCGACCGCCTCGGCGAGATAATCGAGCGTCTCGCTTTGCACCTTGATCAGCGCGTCGTAGCGGCGGTGCATGTCGAGCCGTTCGGTGACGTCGTCGTAGAGATAAGTGACGCCGCCTTCCGGGTTGGGCGTGGTGACGACGCGCAGTGCGCGGCCGTCCGGCAGATGCCACATATGTTCCTTCGGCTCGACCGCGCGATAGGCTTCGTAAAGCTGCTGCTTCCAGAGCCGGAAGTCCTGTTCCTCCGGCAGCTTTCGGTCGCTGCGCAGCGTATCGAGCACGGCGGTATCGGTCGGCGTCTGGTCGAGCATGCCGGTGTCGAGATCGAACAGCGAGCGGAAGGCGGTGTTGTAGAAAATCAGTTTGCGGTCGGCGTTGAAAATCGCGACGCCGGTGGCGAGCTGGTCGAGCACGCGGCGATGGGCCTCGATCATGTGCCGCAGTTCCTGGCGCATGAATTCGGCTTCGGTGCGGTCGATCGCCATGCCGGCGGAGCCTGAACCGCTCGGCGCATCGACAACGTCGAAGATGCGACGTTCGCCGGCGACGATCGCTGGCAGGCGCTTGGCGAAGATTTCGCCGGCGGCACGGGCGCGCCCGAGGTCGTCGCGGGCGGCGCTGTCGAGCAATTCCAATTCGCGCGCCACCGCGTCGGCTGGATCGACGGCTTCGACCGCGCGGGCATAAGCGGAGTTGGCGAAAATCATGTGGCCCGAGTCATCGCGGGCCCAGACCGGCGCCGGCAGCGACTCGAGCAAGCCCTGCATGGTCGCGACATCGGCGGTGAGCTTGTCGTGGCGGGTCGACAGATCGATCAGGTCGCGCTCGATGCCGCTGACGTCGCGTAGCCGCAGCACCGCGCGGCCGCCGACGGCGCGGCCTTCGGCCTCGACCGGCCGGCCGGCGATGGTGGTCAGCGTCATGTCGAAACCGCGGCCTTCGCTGCGCAGCGTCGCAACCGCCTGCTCGATGCTCTGGGCCGCCGTCGGCTCCAGCCAGGCGCCGAAGGCCAGCACGCGCTCGGGCGCCAGACTTGAAGAATGGCCCGGTATGATGAAAGCGCTGTCGCCGAGGATTTCGGGTTTATCGTCGGCCGCCACCCAGGCCACCAGCACCTGCGGTTCCGACAGCAGCAATTGTTTGAGACGGTCGATCTCAGCTTGCAGGGCCGCGCTGTCGTCGCGCGATACAGGCCGATAGCGGTTGGCGGCGCGACGGGTGCGGATCAGCACGGCGGTGGTGAGCACGGCGAAGCACAACAAGCCGCCAAAGAGCGTGAAGGTCGCGAAATCCTGCCGGTCAAGCGCGGAGATGGCATGACTGATCGCGTTCGCTTCGGCGCGAGCCGGCGTGGCGAGAGCGATGGTGCTTGTTGTTGTCATGACGGCGGCGAGGAATCCGCCTCGTCTCGGACGAGAACGCAGCCTCTCGTTCGCCGTCCGGATTGTCTCCGGCATTCAGAATGGCCCCAAAGAATACGAAGCGGCGTCCGCCACACCGTTCGCGAATCATTGGACTTTACTCTTACGGGGACTCAGCCCGAAAGAGTCCATATGGTGAACATGGTAAACGAGTATGAAGGAACGTCGGGTTATTCGGACGCGGCTGTTAAAGCGGCAATCCGCAACAACGATGGAGACTTATTCCGCGGCTTCGGCGCGCCTGGTCATGTCTTCGATGTTGATGCGTCCGAGCGCTGCCGAGAAGCTACGTTCGGCTTCCGCCAGCGCCGGGCGCACGACGTCGCTGACCAGCACGGAAATCGGACCCGCTTCATCGTCGGCGTCTTCCGCGCTTGAGGCGGCGCGCAAGATATCCTCGGCGGTAATATCCTTATGTTCGCGGGCGAGCTCGTAGCCGCCATGCGGTCCGCGAATGCCTTTGAGAATACCGTCGCGGACAAGCGCCTGCAGCACCGGTTCGAGGTGGCGCGGCGGCAGCTTGTGACGCGTGGCCAGCGCTTTGGCAGACACCGGTCTGCTTTGGGCGTTGATGGCCACGTCAATCACAGCGGCAATGGCGAGAATGCCTTTGCGGGAAACCAGCGGCATTATTGGCACCGAGTGTAACTAATTTAGATGGTAATAGGCTACGGTCGGCAATCCGTCTAGCCGAAATCACATAAACTATTTGATCAACTTCCGGTAGAACCGAAGCCGCCGGAACCACGGCCTGTTTCGTCAAGCGAGGCTGTTTCGACGAGCTGTGCTCGCGTTACAGTTGCAATAACAAGCTGGGCGATCCGCATCCCACGCGCGATTTTTACCGACTCGCTACCGAGATTCACCAGCAGCACCTGGATCTCGCCGCGGTAGTCGGCATCGATGGTGCCGGGTGAATTAAGCACCGTCAGTCCGTGCTTGACCGCCAGCCCGGAGCGCGGCCGCACCTGCGCCTCGAAGCCTGCGGGCAAGGCGATGGCGATGCCGGTCGGCACCAAAGCGCGGGCGCCGGGCGCGATGGTGACGGTTTTATCGGCGGCAACGGCTGCGATCAGGTCGAGGCCGGCGGCGAGCGCGGTTTGATAGGACGGCAGGGGCAGATCCCGCGCATGCTCAAGCCGCATCACCTCGACCACGGCAGAGGCGTCGGAAGGAACCGTCTTGAACTGGAGATTTACCGCCATCGCCTGTGCGCCCCCTGCGATCACTATACAAGTGAAAGCCTAGCGTGAGGGGGCCAAATCTAGAACTGACGGCGGCGATTTAACTGTGCGTAAGCCCGGCGTTTCGAGGATAGCAGCAATGCTGGTTATTTCGTGAGGGCATCTGCGATGCGGGCGATCAGCATCGCGGCGACGTCTTCCTTGCTTTGCGGCGGCCAGGGCTCGATGCCCTGCGGCGTCACCAGTTGAATCGTATTGCGGTCGCCGCCCATGATACCGGTTGCTGGTGACACATCGTTGGCGAGAATCCAGTCGCAGCCCTTTTTTGCGAGTTTGGCCTGCGCGTTGGCCTCGACATTTTCAGTCTCGGCGGCAAAGCCGATCACCAGATTCGGCCGTTGTGTCGTTCGGTGCGCGACGGTCGAGAGGATGTCGGGATTTTCCGTCAGCACGAGGTCCGGCGTGGCCTGGCCGGCGGTTTTTTTGATTTTTTGTTCTCCGGCATTGGCGACGCGCCAGTCGGCGACGGCGGCGGCAAAGATCGCAACATCCGCGGGCAGGGCGCGCTCGACCGCCTGCAGCATGTCGCGCGCGCTTTCGACCTCGACGATTTTGACGCCCGACGGCTTCGGCAGATTGACCGGGCCGCTAACCAGCGTGACGTCAGCACCGGCCGCTGCCGCCGCGCTCGCGATCGCATAGCCCTGCTTGCCGGACGAGCGGTTGGCAATGTAGCGCACCGGGTCGATCGGCTCATGGGTCGGGCCGGCGGTAATCAGCAGGCGCTTGCCTTTCAATGGCAGCGACGAATCTTTGCCCAACAAGGCCTCCGCGCTGGCGGCGATTTCCAAGGGCTCGGCCATGCGGCCGATGCCGCGCTCGCCGGATTCGGCCATCTCACCGGAGTTCGGGCCGATCAGCGCCACGCCGTCGCCAATGAGCTGCGCCAGATTGCGTTGCGTCGCCTTGTTGGCCCACATCGCCGGGTTCATCGCCGGCGCCAGCAGGATCTTGGCCGAGGTCGCCAACAGCACGGCGCTGGCGAGATCATTGGCCAGGCCATGGGCCATCTTCGCCATCAGGTCGGCAGTTGCCGGCGCGACCACGATCAGGTCAGTTTCGCGCGCCAGGCGAATATGGCCGACATCGAATTCATGGTTTGGATCGAACAGGTCGGTAAAGACGCGCTCGCCGGCAATGGCGCCGGCCGCCAGCGGCGTGATGAATTCCTGCGCCGCCTTGGTGAGAATGCAGCGCACGGTGACGCCGCGTTCCTTTAGCCGCCGGATCAAATCGAGCGACTTGTAGGCGGCGATGCCGCCGCCGATGATCAGCAGCACACGCTTACGGCCGGTCGCGGAGGCCATCGCTTTGGCCTCGATAGCGGCGCGTGGGGTCTCGGTGTCGCCGGCGGCCTCGCGCAGAATGGTGCGGACCTCGTCTTCGACCGAGCGGCCGTTGCGGGCCGCGCGCAGCCGCAATTGCTGCTTGAGCGCTTCGTCGAGCTGGCGGACGGTGAGTGAGGCCATACTAACCTATGATCTCAGATAGGTTACGTATATTGAATGCAATGATTGCAATGCAATCATTGTCCAGTCGTGACATTACTGTCAACGCGCGCCTTGACAGCCGGTGCCGTATCATGTATTTAACCAATAGGTTATTTAACCGAATGGTTCATAACGACATGCAAGTCGCGCCCTCCGACCGTCTTAGTGCCACGTTTGCCGCGCTCGCCGATCCGACTCGCCGCGCCATCTTGGCGCGCCTCGCTCTTGGCGAGACCTCGGTGTCGAAGCTGGCCGAGCCTTTCAAGATGAGCCTGCCGGCGGTGTCGAAGCATCTCAAAGTGCTGGAACGCGCTGGCCTCATCACCCGTGGCCGCGATGCGCAAATGCGGCCTTGCAAGATCGACGCGACCGCGCTGATCGGCGTCGACGACTGGCTAACCGAATACCGCAAGCTGTGGGAGGCACGGCTCGACCGCCTCGACGACTATCTGCAGGTGCTGAAGGCGCAGGGTGCGGCTGACCCGACAGGCGCGACCAAAGGCAAAAAGGGAGGCGGCCATGGCCGACAAAAATAGTATCGATCTCGACAGCGACCCCCGGTCGATCATCGGCACGCGCGAGTTCGATGCGCCGCGCGATTTGGTGTTCTCCTGCTTCACCGACCCGAAACATCTGGCGCAATGGTGGGGACCGGACGGTTTCACCACCACGACATCGCAGTTCGAGTTTCGTGCCGGCGGCGTCTGGCGATTCGTCATGCATGGCCCGGATGGCCGCGATTACGAAAACCGCATCACCTTCGACGAGATCGTCCGGCCCGAGCGCATCGCCTACCGCCATGGCGGTGGCGATGATGTTGAGCCGGTGCAATTCAAAACCACTGTCACCTTCGAGGATCTCGGCGATGACCGGACGCTTCTCGTCTGGCACGGCGAGTTCCCGTCCGCTGAAGCGCGTGCCCGTGTCATCAAGGAATACGGCGCCGATAAGGGTCTTGCTCAGAATATGGCCAGACTCGCCGCCTACGTCGCGGCGATGGCGGCAAAGTAACGAGCGGAACAATGGGCGCACGGGCCGCATTTATACCGGACGACCTCGGCTTACGACAACGACAACAGCGCGCTGCGCAGGTCGTCGGCGCTGCCGCGCTTGATCAGGAACTCGACGCCGACATGGGTCTCTTTCCAGATCGGATAGGCCTTGTGCAGCAAGGCGCGCCCGGCGGCGGTGATGATCAGCCGCCGGCTTCGTTTGTCCTCTTTGTCGATCGCGATCTTCAGCAATCCGCGCCGCTCCAGCGGCTTGAGATTGGCGGTCAACGTGGTGCGGTCCATCGCCAGCAAATTGGCGACGCTGCCGATGGTCGGCGGCTCCGGCCGGTTCAGCGACGTCAGCAACGAGAATTGCCCATTGGTCAGATCGACCGGCCGCAAGGCTTCGTCGAAACGGCGCGCCAGCGCCCGCGCCGCCCGCTGCACATGCAGACAGAGGCACGCATCGCGCACCTCGATGGTCTTGTCGTGAGGCAGAACCGGCGTCGCGTCAGATGTCGCGCGCTTTGCCGAAATGCCTTTCTCAATCGGACGTATTGACATACCGTATTTACGTTGATATCAACCTAATTGTCAAGGCGGTTCCGTCGTTAGGAGGCCGCTTGTGCACAACCAGGGACGGGCTCAAGCCCGCAGAAGGGAGAAGAAATGCAAGTCCAGCCGTACCTGATTTTCGAAGGCCGCTGCGAGGAAGCGATCGATTTCTACAAGAAGGCTCTCGGCGCACAGGTGGAGATGCTGATGCGCTTCAAGGACGCGCCGCCCGCCGACAAGCCGGGCGAGGGCTGCGCTGGTCCGATGCCGGACGGCAATAAGATCATGCACGCGAGCTTCAAGGTCGGCGATACCACCGTGATGGCGTCCGATGGCATGGCGAGCGGCAAGCCGGATTTCAAGGGCATCTCGCTGGCGCTCACGGTCAAGAACGACGCCGAGGCTCAGGCCAAGTTCAAAGCGTTGAGTGATGGCGGCATGGTGCGACAGCCGCTGATCAAGACATTCTTCTCATCCAGCTTCGGCATGGTCGCCGACAAATTCGGCGTCGGCTGGATGATCACCGTCGCGCCGTAAAGCCCGGCGGTGCTGTGAACGCCGTTGCGGCTAGCCGTGCGGCCGGCAGGAGGCAATCATGCTCGACAAGTCCAAGACACTGACATCGGCGCAGGAGTTGGCGGAAAACTGTAAGGTCCGCATCGTGAACGAGAGTGCCGAATATCGAGCGGCGCGCACCGCGCTGCTCGTCGAGGAGATCGAACTGCGCCGTCACATCGAGCGTGTCGCCGAAATGCGCCGCGCCTTGCCGCCCGGCGCCGAAGTGAGGAATTACGAATTCATCGGCGAGAACGGCCCGACCGATCTCGCGGCGATGTTCGGCCGACAAGCAGACGCTCGTCATTTACACCTACATGTACGGGCCGCAGCGCGAGCGGCCGTGCCCGATGTGCACCTCATTGCTGTCAGCGTGGGACGGCGAGGCACAAGACATTATGCAGAATGTGGCGCTGGCGGTGACGGCGCGCTCGCCGATCGACCGTCTCGTCGCCTTTAAGAAGGAGCGCGGCTGGCGCAATCTCCGTCTCTACTCCGATCCGAGCGGCGACTTCAGCCGCGACTTTCACGCCGTAACAGCGAACGGCGGCGACGATGCCGGACTGCATGTCTTTACCCGTCGTGATAGCAAAATCCGTCATTTCTGGAGCGGCGAGATGGATTTCTCGACCTCAGATCCGGGACAGGATCCGCGCGGTGCGCCGGATCTGATGCCGCTTTGGACCGTGCTCGACTGCACCCCAGAAGGACGCGACCCGAGCTGGTATCCAAAGCTCGACTATACGCCCTAAACGCCCAGCATCTTCGACCTCACAAAAGCCAATCTTGTCTCAGGAGACTTTGCAATGTCGGATCCTGCCACCAAAACCGTTTCAAAAGACTTCGTCATCTCGCGCGTATTCGACGCGCCGCGCGAGCTGTTGTGGCAGTGCTTCACGCAGCCGGAACGGATGAAGGAGTGGTGGGGACCGAAAGGCGTCAAGGTGGTCAAGGCCGACATGGATCTGCGCGTCGGCGGCACCTATCACTACGCCATGCAGCCGCCGAGTGGCGACGTGATGTGGGGCCGCATGGTCTATCGCGAAATCACGCCGCCGGAACGCATCGTGCTGATCAACTCATTTTCCGACGAAGCCGGCGGCCTGACGCGCCATCCGTTGGCGCCGAACTGGCCGCTGCAAATGCTGACCGTCTTTACGTTTGAAGAACAACCCGACGGCAAGACCAAATTCACCGTGCACTGGTCGCCCTATGAAGCGACCGTCGAAGAGCAAGAGGTCTTCGACGCCGGCCACGCCAGCATGACCATGGGCTGGAGCGGCACGTTTGAAAATCTCGAGGCCTACCTCGCCGGCATGCGGTAGCAGCAGCAATAGGAAAGACCGATGCCAATCGCTCAACAGAGAATTACGCCTTGTCTCTGGTTCGACAAGAACGCGGAAGAGGCAGCGAATTTCTACATCACCGTCTTCAAGAACTCGAAGATCACCCGGGTCGTTCGTTTCGGCAAGGCCGGGCAGGAAATCCACGGCGGTACACCGGGCGAGGTGCTGGCCATCGATTTCGAGCTGGACGGCCAGAAATTCTCTGGCCTGAACGGCGGGCCGCATTTCAAGTTCAGTGAAGCGGTCTCGTTCCAGATCCCTTGCGAGAGCCAGGAAGAGATCGATTACTACTGGACCACTTTGTCCAAGGGCGGCAACGAAAGCGACTGTGGTTGGCTGAAGGACAAGTTCGGCCTGTCGTGGCAGGTCTTTCCGGCGCGTCTGCTTGAGATGCTCCGCGACCCCGACCGGGACAAAGCCGATCGCGCCATGAGCGCGATGCTGAAGATGTCGAAAATAGACTTGGCGACGATTGAGCGTGCCTACGCCGGCCAATAGCGCAACAAGAATGAGGGAGGGAGTTGCGAATGCCTTATGTCGATGGCTTCATCGTGCCGGTTCCGAAAAAGAATCTCGCTGCCTATCGCAAGATGGCCAAGAAGATCGGCAAAGTCTGGATCGAGTACGGCGCGCTGAGCTACGTCGAATGCGTTGCCGACGACGTCAAGAAAGGCAAGCGCACGTCGTTCCCGCGCAGCGTCAAGCAGAAGCCGGACGAAACCGTGGTGTTTGCCTGGGTTACGTGGCCATCGCGCAAGTCGCGCGACATTATCATGGCAAAGGTCATGAAGGATCAACGGCTGGCGGGGATGGTGGATCCAAAGGCCTGGCCCTTCGACGCCAAACGCATGATCTTCGGCGGCTTCAAGCCGTTTATTGAACTGTAAGCGGGAGTTTATCGATGAACGTGACTACCGATTTTGGCAAGCGAACCGTCGAGATAACCCGCGTGTTCGACGCGCCACGCGATTTGGTGTGGCGCGCTTGGACCGACCCGGGAATGGTGGCGCAATGGTTCGGCCCGAGCTGTTTCACCAGTTCGGTGCCGATATGGGATCTGCGCGTTGGCGGCGAGCTGCGCATCGTGATGCACGGGCCCGACGGTAACGACTATCCAATGAAAGGCGTGTTTCTCGAAATCGTACCGCCGGAGCGATTAATGTTCTCGAATATTGCTGTCGATGCCGAAGGCACTCATTTGCTCGAGGGCACCACGACCCTGGTGCTGAGCGAGAGCGGCGGCCGGACAACCTTGAGCTTGGTTTCGCACGCCGTCGGTCGTGTGCCGATCGCGCCGCAGATGCTGGCCGGCATGGAGACCGGCTGGACCCAGAGCATCGACAAGTTGGCAGAATTGGTAAATCCGTCATCCTGAGGTGGCTTCGCGAAGCGAAGCCCTTGAAGGACGGCGGCTTCGATGTCGAGAGCGTTTTTCTACACGATCATCCATATGAGCGCGCCCAGCAGCAGCACGATCATCCACAAGGCGGCGGCGGTCCAGCGGTTGCGGCGCGCTTCGGCCTTGCCGATGGCGGCCACTGTTTCCGGCGACAGCACTAATCCATTGCGCGTGATGTCATCGACCTGATCGAGCAGCGTGCCGGCGCGGTTGAGCAGCGACGGCAACTGGCCAAGGAAGCGCCCGAGCTCGCCGGCGCCTTCGACCGCGCCTTCCAGTTTGCCGGCCGGCCCGAGGTTGCGCGCGATCCATTCGCGCACCACCGGGTCGGCGGTCTTCCACATGTCGAGCTTGGGATCGAACGAGCGCGCGACGCCCTCGACCACCACCATGGTCTTTTGCAGCAGGATCAGTTCGGGCCGCGTGCGCATGTCGAACAGGCCTGTGACCTCGAACAGCAAGGTCAGCAGTTTGGCCATCGAGATGTCTTCGGCGGTGCGGTTATGGATCGGCTCGCCGATGGCGCGGATCGCCTGCGCGAAGTCCTCGACCGAATGGTGGCGCGGCACATAACCGGCATCGAAGTGCACTTGCGCGACGCGGTGATAATCGCGGGTGATGAAGCCAAACAGGATCTCGGCCAGGAACATCCGCTCTTTGGGGCCAAGCCGGCCCATGATGCCGAAGTCGACCGCGACCAGATCACCATTGCCATCGACGAACAGATTGCCGGGATGCATGTCGGCGTGGAAAAAACCATCGCGCAAGGCATGGCGCAGGAAGCTTTGAATGACGTTGCGGCCGAGCCCCGGCAGATCGAGGTCGCGCGCTTCGAGCGCGGCGCGGTTGTTCAGCGGAATGCCGTCGATCCATTCCAGCGTCAGCACTTCGCGCGCGGTACGGTCCCAGTTCACCTTCGGTACGCGGAAGCCGGGATCGTCCTTGGTATTCTCGGCCATTTCGGAGGCGGCGGCGGCTTCCAGCCGGAAGTCCATTTCGATCGTCATCGAGCGCGCCAAGGTATTGACCGCTTCGACCGGGCGCAGGCGCTGCGCTTCGCTCGACCAGGCCTCGGCGGTGCGGGCGGCGAAGAAAAACGATTCAAGGTCGGCGTGGAACCGGCGCGCGATGCCGGGCCGTAGAATTTTCACCGCGACCGCCGTCGGCACGCCATCGACATCGATTTCGGCCTTGTGGACCTGCGCGATCGAAGCGGCAGCGACTGCCGGTCCGAAGCTTAAGTAGACCTCACTCACCGGCTTATCGAAAGCGGCCGCGACAACGGCTTCGGCCTGCGCCTGCGGGAAGGCCGCCATGCGGTCCTGCAAACTTTCGAGATTGCGCGCGGTTTGCTGGCCGACGACGTCCGGGCGCGTCGCCATGAACTGGCCGAGTTTGACGTAAGTCGGCCCGAGCTTGGTCAGCGCAGCCGCCAGCCGGCCGGAGCCTTCCTTCTTGCTCGGCCGTTCGATCAGCCGGGCGATGGCGATGGCAGCCCGCGCCGGCAATGGCAGCGTCTGGGTATCGACCAGACCGAACACGCCCTCGCGGGCAAAGACATAGCCGGTGCGCGCGAGACGCGTGAGATGAACGAGACTTGAGATCACAATTTCCAGCCCGAGTGAATGGCGACAACGCCGCCGGTCATGGCAGTGAATGAGACGCGGCGAAAGCCGGCATCTTCGATCATCTGCGCGAACACCTTGGGCTTGGGGAATTTACGGATCGATTCGACCAGATAGGCGTAAGCCTCGCGGTCGCCGGTGACGGCGCGGCCGATCGCCGGTATCGCCTTATAGGAATAGAGGTCATAGATTTTGTCGAGGCCGGGCACATCGACGCTGGAAAATTCCAGTGCCAGGAAGCGGCCGCCATATTTGAGCACGCGATGGGCTTCGCGCAGCGCCAGCGGAATGCGCGGCACGTTGCGGATGCCGAAGGCGATGGTGACGCAATCGAAGCTCTGGTCGGCGTAGGGCAGTTCCTCGGCATTGCCTTGCTCGAAGGTCACCGCCTCGTCGAAACCGCGGGCGACCGCGCGTTCATGACCGACGGCCAGCATTTCGGCATTGATGTCGCAGACCGTCACGCGGGTGTTCGGCCCGCCGGCTTCGACAGTGCGGAAGGCGACGTCGCCGGTGCCGCCGGCGAGATCGAGCAGCGCGAACGGCCGGTCGTTCTTGGGCGGATTGACGGCGGTCACCAGCGCGTCCTTCCAGGGCCGGTGCAGACCGCCGGACATCAGGTCGTTCATCAGGTCGTAGCGTTTGGCGACCGAGTGAAAAACCTCGTCCACCAGGCCCTGCTTCTCGGTCAGGGGCACGGTTTGGTCGCCGAAATGGGTCTCTTCAGGTCTGCTCATAAGCCAATAGTCCTTTGCGGGCAGGACCATAGCGCGGCGGGACGCGGGACGCTATGTGTGAAAGCCAGGAGCGTTAAACCATGCCAGAGCTACCCGAAGTCGAAACCGTGCGCCGGGGGCTCGCGCCGGTCATGGAAGGCGCCCGATTTACCAAGGTCGAGGTCAGGCGCGGCGATCTGCGCTGGCCACTGTCCAAGGACTTCGCCAAGCGCCTGACCGGGGCGACGGTCACCGGCCTCGGCCGGCGGGCGAAATACCTCACCGCCGACCTGTCGACCGGTGACGTGCTGATCATGCATCTCGGCATGTCGGGCTCGTTCCGGATCGAAGGCGACATTCCCGGTAAATTCCATCACGACCGCTCCAAGCTCGCCGCGCACGACCACATCGTGTTTCACATGTCGAACGGCGCCGTCGTCACCTTCAACGATCCGCGCCGCTTCGGCTCGATGAAGCTGGTGCCGCGCACCAAGCTCGAGGACGAACCACAACTCAAGACGCTCGGGCCCGAACCGCTCGGCAACGAATTCGACGCCGCGATGCTGGCAGACGCCTGCGCCGGCAAGAAGACTTCGCTGAAAGCGGCATTGCTCGACCAGCGCGTCGTCGCCGGGCTCGGCAATATCTATGTCTGCGAGGCGCTGTACCGCGCGCACCTGTCGCCAAAGCGGCAAGCCTCGACCATCGCCGACCGTCACCGCAAACCGAACGCCCGCGCGGTGGTGCTGGTGGACGCCATCAAGGCGGTGTTGCACGACGCGATCAAGGCCGGCGGCTCGTCGCTGCGCGATCACCGGCAGGCTGACGGTCAGCTCGGCTATTTCCAGCACAGCTTCAAGGTCTACGACCGCGAGGGCGAAAAGTGCCCGCATTGCAAAGGCACCATCAAGCGCATCGTCCAGACCGGCCGCTCGACATTTTATTGCCCGGGCTGCCAGAAATAATTTCAGGCGCCAGCGGTTGCCATAAGAATGCGCCGGTTTCTGACAGCGGCGCATCTTGTGCTAGGCTTATGACAGTCAGGTTTGAACCGGGATATATTTCATGAGCTATCAAAATATCATCGTCGAGACCAAAGGCCGGGTTGGGGTCATTCGCCTCAATCGTCCGCAGGCGCTCAATGCGCTCAACCGCGCGCTAATCGAGGAGCTGACATCAGCCATCGACGCCTTCGAGGCGGACGACGCGATTGGCTGCATTCTGATGACCGGCAGCGACAAGGCATTCGCTGCCGGCGCCGACATCAAGGAGATGGCGGACAAGACGTTCATCGAGGCCTATCTCGGCAATTTCGCCGCCGATTGGCACGCGCCAACGCGCGCGCGCAAGCCGATCGTCGCGGCGGTGGCGGGCTTCGCGCTCGGAGGTGGCTGCGAATTGGCGATGCAATGCGATCTTATTATTGCCGCCGACAACGCCAAGTTCGGCCAGCCTGAAATCAAGCTCGGCGTCATTCCCGGCATCGGCGGCACCCAACGTCTGACGCGTGCGGTTGGCAAGGCCAAGGCAATGGATCTGATTTTGACCGGCCGCATGATGGATGCCGCCGAGGCCGAACGCTGCAGTCTGGTGGCACGGGTGGTTCCGGCGGCGAGCCTGATGGACGAGGCGATGAAGGTCGCCGACACCATCGCCAACATGTCGTTGCCGTCGGTGCTGGCAGCCAAGGAGTCGGTCAACGCAGCCTTCGAATCGAGCCTGGCCGAAGGCGTTCGCTTTGAGCGGCGGATTTTCCACGCGCTGTTTGCGACGGAAGATCAGAAGGAAGGCATGAAGGCCTTCGTCGAGAAGCGCAAACCGGACTGGAAGAATAAGTGACGGCCTAAGCCGCCGTCATTTCCGCACGCAAATAATGCGCACGATCGAGTCGCGCACATTGTGCGATGGCTTCGCCGCGGCCGGTACATGGTGCGCGGCGAGGAAATCGCGGATGGTCTCTGTGCGCACCAGCCGCACCGGCGGCGCGGCCGGCGCGTTACTGGCCAGCACGGCGTTGCGCATTTCGGCGATGCCGATCAGATGGCCGCCTTTATCGAGCGTGGCGGCGCCGGTGAAGCCGGCCATAGGCACCGGCTGGCGCAACTCGATGGCGTTGCCATCGACGATTTGCGCCTTGATCTCGGTGAGCTTGCTGCCGCCGTCATGTTCTTTCGGGTCTGGAATGCCGGTCAGCGTGACATCGGCGGCTTTGGTGCCGGCCTTGACGTTGACCTTGGCGCTGGTGTTCGCGGACGTTGCATTGTGCGTGAGCGACACCGGTCTGAACCGGCGCGGCCCATAAACCCGCAATAGCGCCAGCCCATTGCGGCTGTCGCTGGCAATGCGGTCGGCATCGCCCAGGCCCGCCGCCACGATGACCTGACAACCTTGCGTCAGCCGTACGTCGGTCACGATGTGACCCTTCTCGCTGACGACCAGGCCGTTGCCATATTCGACCGGCCGCGCCAGAGCGGCGAACGGCGCACTGCGTTGCGGAAACGGCGAGAACGGCGCTCGCCATCGCCACCATCACCGGCGCGACGATACCTTCCATCGCCTGGTCGTACAGCATGGTGAAGCCACGGACCTCGCCGTCGCGCATCTGCGCGCGCACCGAAAAATTCTTCAGGCCCTGCATGCCGCTGACGAAGAAACCGTCGTCACGCAGTTTGCTGTAGCTCGCCCGGCGCGTCGCCGGCTGCTTCTTCTCGCGCTCGAACAGGTCGGCGAGCTTGAGATCGGGCTCGTTGTAGCGAAAGGTCTCGACCTGAATTTCGCCATGGCGCGACGACCAGCGTGTGCCATGCGCAGCCTCATGCGCCTGCGGCACCATCTTGGTCGGCAACCCGATGCGAATGCCGGTGGCTGGGTCGGCCACCACGCGCCAGCCGAATTCCTGTTCGCGGTCGTGCGCGGCGGCGAGCAGCCTGGCGCGTTCGTCGGCGGTGAGTTGGCCGGTGACGTTATGCTTGATGCGCTTCTGGAAATTCTTCACCGCGGTCAGCATTGGATCAAGGTCGCTAACGGCACCGGTGTAGTCGCCCGACCATAGCAAGGCGGCCTGCAGCTTCAGGCGCTCGTCGCGGCCGATGCCGGCAAAGACATCGGCTGCCGGTTCGGATTTTGCGGCCGACTTGGTCGCAGGCTTGGTGGTTGATTTGGCATGATCCGGTTTGGCCGGCGGTGGCGCTGCCGGCCGGGTCGCAGTGGCGGTCGGCTTTTTAGCGGCCGGCACTGCAGTGGTTTTGGTGGCGGGCTTGCTGGCGCGGTGGGCTGCGGGCTTGGTCGCCGGCTTCGTGGCCGCTGGGGCTACTGGCTTGGGGGTTTCGATCGGATAGGGAATCGAATCCGGGCCGTCCATGGCCAGCGCCGCGCCGAGCGGCATCGCCAGCACAACAACGAGGAACCCCATGTTCGGACCGAAACGCATGGTCGTTAACGCCACAGTAACCAAGATTAACGGTCACCTTAGCCCATCGCGGATGTGGCGCAAGAAGTGCTCAACCGTTGGGTAAATCGCCTCGTCGGCGGGCCGGTTCCAATGCTAGGATTAACCACAATGCTGGAATCGACCGAACTTGAACGCTACGCCCGCCACATCGTGTTGCGCGAGGTGGGCGGCCCTGGCCAGGCCAAACTGAAAGCCGCGCGTGTGTTGGTCATCGGCGCCGGTGGCCTGGGCGCGCCGATGTTGCTTTATCTCGCGGCCGCCGGTGTCGGAACCCTCGGCATTGTCGACGACGATGTGGTGTCGCTGTCGAACCTGCAGCGACAGGTGATCTTCACCACGCCGGACGTCGGCAGCCGCAAGGTCGATGGCGCCGAGGCGGTGATCGAAAAACTCAATCCGCATGTGAAAGTCGAAACCCACATGATGCGGTTGAACGCCGGCAATGCGCTCGATCTGATCGCGGACTACGACATCGTCGCCGACGGCTCGGATAATTTCGCGACCCGCTATCTGGTGTCGGACGCCTGTTACTTTGCCAGGAAGCCGCTGATCACCGCCGCGGTCGGCACCTTTGACGGTTCGCTGACGACCTTGCGCGCGCATGAGACGCGCGCCGACGGCGTTCGCAATCCGACCTATCGCTGCCTGTTTCCCGAGCCGCCGCCGCCGGGCACGATTCCGGCCTGCGCGGAGGCCGGTATCCTCGGCGCGCTGCCTGGCATTCTCGGCTCGATGATGGCGATGGAAGTCATCCGCGAGATCGTCGGCTTCGGCGAAGGCCTGGTCGGCCGTCTGCTGATGGTCGATGCGCGTTCCATGCGTTTCGAGACCCTCAGCTATGGCTGGGATAAGGACAATCCGTTGTCGGGCGAGGCGCCGACGATAGTTGATTTATCCGGGAAATACTGACGTTTTTCATCGCCGCCAGCGCAACAGCCCTAACGCACGTTTACCTGTTTCTTGCGCTCGGCTTAACAGGCCCACAGCATTTTTAGGTCAAAGTGGACTCAAATTGATGAGGTGGAGTCCAAGAGATGTTTGCTGCACGACAAAACCAGACCCATAGAGGTGCTGGCCAGGAGCGCGGCTTTCTTTCATGCGAAAAGTGCAACTCGGTGATCGCGGTTCAGCACCCGAACAATGTCAGCATCGAGTTTTCGGTGCCGTGCCCGAAGTGCGGTCATCGCGGCATCTACTTCAAGCGCATGCTGATGGCGGAAGATCCGGCCAACCGGAGAGTATAGCCGAACGGCGACAAACCCCCCGCGCTTGTCGCGGGGCGTCGATCACGAATGAATGGTTGCCGGCCTCGGCCTACAACATTGACGGAAGTACGCGATCCGGCGGCCGATGCCCGTCCATGAAGGTCTTGATGTTGATGATGACCTTCTCGCCCATGTCGACACGGCCTTCGATGGTGGCCGAGCCCATATGCGGCAGCAACACGACCTTGCCGGCCTTGGCGAGCTTCAAGAGCTTCGGGTTCACCGCCGGTTCGTGTTCGAACACGTCGAGGCCGGCGCCGGCGATCTCGTCGGCTTCCAGCATGCGCGCCAGCGCATTCTCGTCGATGACTTCGCCGCGGGCGGTGTTGACGATGAAGGATTGCGGCCGCAGCATTTTCAGCCGCCGCGCCGACAACAGATGGAAGGTCGCCGGCGTGTGCGGGCAATTGACCGACACGATGTCCATGCGGGCGAGCATCTGATCGAGGCTCTCCCAATAGGTCGCGTCGAGATCTTCTTCGATCTTGGGCGCGACCCGGCGGCGGTTATGATAATGAATTTGTAGGCCGAAGGCGCGCGCGCGCCGCGCCACCGCCTGGCCGATCCGGCCCATGCCGATAATGCCGAGCCGCTTGCCCCAGATGCGGTGGCCGAGCATCCAGGTCGGCGACCAGCCGGGCCAGTCGGCGTCGGAGACCATCACGCCGGCGCCTTCGACGAGACGGCGCGGGACGGCGAGGATCAGTGCCATCGTCATATCGGCGGTATCTTCGGTCAAAACGCCGGGCGTATTGGTGACAGTTATGCCGCGCTGGACCGCGGTGGCGACATCGATGTTGTCGACGCCATTGCCGAAATTGGCGATCAGCCGCAGTTGCTCGCCGGCCTTTGACAACAGCGCGGCATCGATCCGGTCGGTGACCGTCGGCACCAGCACGTCGGCGGTTTTGACCGCCTCGGCCAATTGGCTGGCCGTCATCGGCTTGTCGTCGGCATTGAGGCGGGCGTCGAAAAGTTCCCGCATCCGCAGCTCGACGCTGTCGGGCAGCTTGCGGGTCACGACCACTACGGGCTTCTTGGGCTTAGGCATGGTCTTCGCGTCTCGCCTCACTATCGTGGCGGTTCCGGGCGCATCAATACGCTGTTCCGGCCGCCAATTCAGTTCTCTTTAACCGCACTCGCCCACACTCGAGTTTCCCGCGCGTGAGGTCGAAAATTCCTTCTTTTTCCTACCAGATGGCCGTGACAACACAAAGCTTTCGGGCAGCCGCCCGCCTAGGCGTCTGTGCGCTTTTGGCTGCCGGATTTCTGACGGTTGCGGCCCCGATCGCCGGCCAGGCGGCGCTCGCCGCCGGCGATGTCGGCCCGGTCAGCGGGCTGCCAATGCCGCGTTTCGTCAGCCTGAAGGCCGATCGGGTCAATGTCCGCGCCGGCCCGAACAAGGACCAGGACGTCCGTTGGGTCTATACGCGGGCCGGTATGCCGGTCGAGATCACCGCCGAATACGAGAACTGGCGGCGAATCCGCGACTGGGAGGGTTCGGAAGGCTGGGTCTACCACTCGCTCTTGTCCGGCAAACGGACCGCGGTGGTGGTGCCGACGCTCAAGACCGATCTGGTGCCGCTCTATGAGGACCCGGACGTCGGATCGAGGGTGGTGGCCCGGCTGCAGTCCGGCGTTCTCACCCAGATCAAGTCCTGCACCGGCAAGTGGTGTTATGTGTCGGGCAAGAATTTCAGCGGCTACATCGTGCAGGAGCGCCTGTGGGGCGCCTATCCGAACGAGAAGGTCGAGTAGGCGGAGGGTCGCCGGTCAGGCGGCGCCGATCCCGAATAGGTCCCGAAAGTTGCGTTGTCCCTTGGGGGTGATCGTGACGGCGCGCGTGCCATCCACCCGCCTGACCCAGCCGTCAGCCAGACAATGCGTACAGAGCGCGGCGCCAACCGCGCCGGCCAAATGCGGGCGACGCTCGCTCCAATCGAGGCAGGGACGGCACAGCATTCGGGTCTTGCGTTTGCCGGGTGCGTCGAGATCGATGCCGAGACGGTCGAGCAGTGCCACGCCGCTTTCGGTCACGATGCCGGCGTCGACACCCCATTCGATCTGGCCGCGCGCCACCATCGCGTCGGCAAGCGCGACGCCGAGATGCCCGGCGAGGTGATCGTAACAGGTGCGAGCCGCGCGCAAGGCCGCATCACGCGGACCGACGAAAGCTTTCTTTCGTCGCGGTGCGATATCGGCGGCAACTTGCATGATGCTTTCCAGCATGCGCGCGACGGCGGGCGACGCCAGCCGGTGGTAACGGTGACGGCCTTGCTTCTCGACTGCCAGCAGGCCTGCCACGGTGAGGCGCGCCAGATGGCCGCTGGCCGTTTGCGGCGTGATGCCGGCGACATGAGCGAGTTCCGATGCCGTCAAAGCGCGGCCGTCCATCAGCGCGTGGAGCATGCTGGCGCGGGCCGGATCGCCAGCCAGTGTGGCGACTTCCGCGAATGCCGTATTGCTGGTCATCGAAAACTCCGTCATCCGGCGAAACTTTAGCGCGCAATTTGCCCTTTAAATATAGGCCATTATGCAGCGCGACGCTTCGGCCTTCACCGTAGCATCGCCGCTGGTCGGTCGGCACGATGCCGGCCATGACGCAGCATCGAAATTTCAGCACCGGGCGTTTAAACTGGCGCGGCGCACTCGCAGCCGCCGGCGCGGTTCTGGCGTTGTGGCTCAGGCGTCGAGAAACGCGCCGCCATCTGCGCAATCTCGATTCCAGACTGCTAAGCGATGTCGGCCTCGACGAACAAGATCGCGCGCGCGAATGCGCGAAATGGTTATGGCAAGGCCTGCCGGATGATCGCGACGCCGAGACGCAGACAAACGAAAACGCGCGCTCTTTTCAGGCGCGCGTTCTAATCATTGAAATGGAAAAACCGGATCAGGCCTTGCGGCGCAACCGCACCACCACATCGACGCGCGCGATTTCGTAGCCTTCCGGCGGCGTCGGGGTCTGGCCGACGATCACGTCGGTGCCCGGAATGTCGAGCAATTCGTCCTCGCCTTCGACAAAGAAGTGATGATGTGAGGAGGAATTGGTATCGAAATAGGCCTTCGAGCCGTCGACTGGCACCTGGCGCAGCAGGCCGACTTCGGTGAACTGGTGCAGCGTGTTGTAGATGGTGGCCAGCGACACCGGCACCTTGGCGCGCGAGGCTTCTTCGTACAGCGCCTCGGCGGTCAGGTGGCGGTCGCCCTTGCCGAACAGGATCCAGCCCAGCGCCATGCGCTGACGCGTCGGGCGCAAACCCACATCGCGCAACATCGCTTTGACGTCGTGCCAGGGGCAGCCGGTCAAGGATTTACGGTCCGACGCCGCTGCGGCATCGAGCGTGGTGGTGGGGAGTGCCATGGTACGCGTCTGGGTCATCGTTTAGCCCAAGGAAATTACTCAGCGCACAAAAGCGCAATAAATCTGCCCCGGCAAGTCCGGTGCAAATCCGTTTCATCTGCAACATATATGACTCCAGGGCCTAGATGCAACTCTTTCGCAACAACGCCAAACGGCCATTTTGTCGCGGCTTTTTGCAGGAAAGTTGTCCGCAGGGGCGGATTGAGCCGTCTTTGCCGGTTCGGTCCGGTGTGTTAGGAAATTCGTGTGGAAGTCCGGGCGCGCACTTCGCTTTCCCGAAAATCGGGCGGTAAAGGCGCGGTTGGAGCTGAATTCGGCGGCGTTCGCCGCTAAACGAGGATCGGTCGACAATGAATACGCGGCGTAACAGCTTTGCCTACGAAGATTTGCTGGCCTGTGGCCGCGGCGAGCTGTTCGGCCCCGGCAACGCACAATTGCCGTTGCCGCCGATGCTGATGTTTGATCGCATCACCGAAATCTCGGAAGAGGGCGGCGCCCACGGCAAGGGCTTCGTGCGGGCCGAACTCGATGTGAAGCCGGACCTCTGGTTTTTCCTCTGTCACTTCAAAGGCGATCCCGTCATGCCGGGCTGTCTCGGCCTCGACGCGATGTGGCAGATGGTCGGCTTTTTCCTCGGCTGGCTGGGTTCGCCCGGCAGCGGCCGCGCGCTCGGCATGGGCGAGGTGAAATTCACCGGCCAGGTGCTGCCGACCGTGAAGAAAATCGTTTACGGCGTCGACTTCAAGCGCGTGATGCGTTCGAAACTGGTGCTGGGCATTGCCGATGGTTGGCTGTCGGCCGACGGCAACGTGATCTACAAAGCCAGCGACCTGAAGGTCGGCTTGTTCAAACAGGAAGCAGCGGCGCAGCCGAGCGGGGCCTGAGCCGTTTCTGTGATTTTGCCACTTGGTGTTGCTGTTTAGTCCAGCTTTTCGACCTTGCTGATTGGACTTGCGTGGTTGCCTCGGGTGGCCCAAATGTGCCCCATCGCCGCTGAACGCGGCCAGATTTAGGATACGTGGCCATGAGACGGGTAGTCGTCACCGGGATGGGCATTGTCTCATCGATCGGAAACAATACGCAGGAAGTTCTCGCCAGTTTGCGCGAGGCAAAATCCGGCATCACGCACTCCGAAGAATTCGCCGCGCACGGTTTCCGTTGTCAGGTGCAGGGCAAGCCGACACTCGATCCGGCAGGGTCGGTTGACCGGCGCGCGATGCGTTTCCTCAGCCAGGCGTCGGCATGGAATCATGTCGCCATGGAGCAGGCGATTCTCGATTCGGGCGTCGAGGAAAAGGACATCGTCAATCCACGCACCGGCATCATCATGGGCGCGGGTGGTCCTTCGACCGCGACGATCGTCGAAGCCGCCGACATTACCCGCAAGAACGGTTCGCCAAAGCGCATCGGACCTTTCGCGGTGCCGAAGGCCATGTCGTCGTCGCCGTCGGCGACACTCGCCACCTGGTTCAAGATAAAGGGCGTGAATTATACGATCTCGTCAGCCTGCGCGACCTCCAATCATTGCATCGGCAACGCCGCTGAAATGATTCAGTGGGGCAAGCAGGACATGGTGTTCGCCGGCGGCTCGGAAGATCTGAGCTGGACAATGTCGAACCTGTTCGACGCCATGGGCGCGATGTCGTCCAAATATAACGATACGCCGGAGACAGCTTCGCGTGCTTACGACGTCAGCCGCGACGGTTTCGTGATCGCCGGCGGCGCCGGCGTGCTGGTGCTGGAAGAACTCGAACACGCCAAGGCGCGCGGCGCCAAGATCTATGCCGAACTCGCCGGCTATGGCGCGACCTCGGACGGTTACGACATGGTGGCGCCGTCGGGCGAAGGCGCGATCCGCTGCATGCAGATGGCGTTGGAAACCTGCAAGACGCCGATCGGCTACATCAATCCGCACGCGACCGCGACGCCGGTCGGCGATCTCAAGGAGATTGAGGCCATCCGCACCGTCTTCGGCGACAAGTGCCCGCCGCTCTCGGCGACGAAATCATTGACCGGGCATTCGCTCGGCGCCGCCGGTGTGCAGGAGGCGATCTATTCGCTGCTGATGATGCAAAACGGCTTTATGTGCAAGAGCGCCAATATCGTCGATCTCGACCCGGCCTTTGCGGACATGCCGATCCTGCGCGAGCGCAAGGATAATGCCGAACTCGGCGCGGTGCTGTCGAATTCATTCGGCTTTGGCGGCACCAATGCGTCGCTGGTTTTCAAGCGGCTGGATGCGTAATTAAATTCCCGTCATTCCGGGGCGGCGTGTAGCGCCGAACCTGGAATCCAGAGCCACGTTCTCGCATCTGGATTCCGGGTTAGCTCGTTGCACTCGCGCCGCGGGATGACAGTGACCTAGGAAAACAAGAATGCCGGGATTGATGGAAGGAAAACGCGGGTTGATCATGGGGGTCGCCAACGACCACTCGATTGCCTGGGGCATCGCCAAGATGCTGAGCGATCATGGCGCCACGCTCGCTTACACCTATCAGGGCGATGCGCTGCTTAAGCGCGTCAAGCCGCTGGCCGAACAGACTGGCTCGAGCTTCCTGATGCCGTGCGACGTCGAGGACATCGCCTCGGTCGACGCGGTGTTCGACAAAATCAAGACCGAATGGGGTTCGCTCGACTTTTTCGTCCACGCGGTCGGCTTCTCGGACAAGAACGAACTGAAGGGCCGCTTCGCCGATAACACGCGCGAGAATTTCGTGCGCACCATGGTGATCTCCTGCTTTTCCTTCGCCGAGAGCGCCAAGCGCGCGGCGGAGTTGATGCCGAATGGCGGCTCGATGGTCACGCTCACGTACAATGGTGGCGATCGCGCGATGCCCAATTACAACGTCATGGGTCTGGCGAAGGCGGCGCTCGAGTCGTCGGTACGCTATCTGGCCGTCGACTTCGGCCACCAGAAGATCCGCGTCAACGCGATTTCGGCAGGCCCGATCCGCACGCTGGCCGGTGCCGGTATTGGCGATGCGCGTTACATGTTCGCGTTCCAGCAGAAATATTCGCCGCTCGGCCGTGGCGTGACCTTGGAAGAGCTCGGCGGCGCCGGGCTTTATTTGTGCTCAGATCTGTCGACCGGCGTAACCGGCGAAATCCATTTTGTCGACAGTGGCTACAACGTTATCGCGATGCCGCAGCCGGAAGCGCTGAAAGCGGCGGGCGGCAGCGTCGAGAACGGCGGATCGTAAAGCCCCCCGCTTTTGTCTGACTCAATAAAAAACGGCCGGGGAAATCCCCGGCCGTTTCGTTTTGCGTTAAGCGATCGCAGCTACTTGACTGTTACTTGGCCAGGTCGAAGCGATCGGCGTTCATCACCTTGGTCCAGGCCGCCACGAAGTCCTTCACGAACTTCTCGGCGCTGTCGTCCTGAGCATAGACCTCGGCATAGGCACGCAGGATCGAGTTGGAGCCGAAGACGAGATCCATGCGCGTCGCGGTCCATTTGGCCTTGTCGGTCTTGCGGTCGCGGATCTCATAGACGCCGTTGTCCGCCGGGACCCACTTGTTGGCCATGTCGGTCAGGTTGACGAAGAAGTCGTTCGTCAGCGCGCCTACCCGATCGGTGAACACGCCATGCTTGGTTCCGCCATGGTTGGTGCCCAGCACGCGCATGCCGCCGACCAGAACGGTCATTTCGGGCGCGGTCAGGCCCATCAGCTGGGTGCGGTCGAGCATCAGTTCTTCCGCGCTGACGACATAATCCTTCTTCAGCCAGTTGCGGTAGCCATCGTGGATCGGCTCCAGCACATCGAAGGAGTCGGCATCCGTCATTTCATCGGTCGCATCGCCGCGACCCGGCGCAAACGGAACGCTGATGTTGTGGCCGGCAGCCTTCGCGGCCTGCTCGACGCCGACATTGCCGGCGAGCACGATGACGTCGGCGATGCTTGCGCCGGCCTTGGCGGCAATGGGCTCGAGGACGCCCAGGACCTTTGCCAGACGCTTCGGCTCGTTGCCTTCCCAGTCCTTCTGCGGAGCCAGACGGATGCGCGCACCATTGGCGCCGCCACGCATGTCGGACCCGCGATAGGTGCGGGCGCTGTCCCAGGCGGTCGCAACCATTTCGCTGATGCTCAGGCCGCTGGCGGCGATCTTGGCCTTGACCGCATCGACATCGTAACCGGTCTTGCCGGCCGGGACCGGATCCTGCCAGATCAGGTCTTCTTTCGGAACATCCGGACCGACGTAGCGCACCTTCGGGCCCATGTCGCGGTGGGTCAGCTTGAACCAGGCGCGGGCGAAGGTGTCCTTGAAGTACTCCGGATCGGCCATGAACTTCTTGCAGATCGCGTTGTAGATCGGATCCATCTTCATCGCCATGTCGGCATCGGTCATCATCGGATTGTGACGCTTGGTCGGGTCGGACGTGTCGACCGGCTTGTCCTCTTCCTTGATGTTGACCGGTTCCCACTGATTGGCGCCGGCCGGGCTCTTCTTCAGTTCCCACTCATGGCCGAACAGCATGTCGAAGAAGCCCATGTCGAACTTCGTCGGATGGGTGGTCCAGGCGCCTTCCAGGCCCGAGGTGACGGCGTTGGCGGCGAGGCCCTTTTGGTTCGGATTGGCCCAGCCCAGGCCCTGCTCCTCGACGCCTGCTGCCTCGGGATCCGGACCCAGCGTGCTGGCATCGCCGTTGCCGTGGGTCTTGCCGACGGTGTGGCCGCCCGCGGTGAGCGCCGCGGTTTCCTCGTCGTTCATCGCCATGCGGGCGAAGGTCTCGCGCACCTGGGCCGCGGTCTTCAGCGGGTCCGACTTGCCGTTGACCCCTTCCGGGTTGACGTAGATCAGGCCCATCTGCACGGCGGCCAGAGGGTTTTCCATGGTCGAGGGATCATCGACGTTGCCATAGCGTCCGTCAGATGGAGCGAGCCATTCCTTTTCCGCGCCCCAGTAGGTGTCCTTTTCCGGGTGCCAGATATCTTCGCGGCCGAACCCGAAGCCGAAGGTCTTCAGACCCATGGATTCGTAAGCGATGTTGCCGGCGAGGATAATCAGGTCGGCCCAGGAGATCTTGTTGCCGTATTTCTGCTTGATCGGCCACAGCAGGCGGCGGGCCTTGTCGAGGCTGACATTGTCCGGCCAGGAATTCAGCGGCGCGAAACGCTGGTTGCCGGTGCCGCCACCGCCGCGGCCGTCGGCCAGGCGATAGGAGCCGGCAGCGTGCCACGCCATGCGGATCATCAGGCCGCCGTAGTGACCCCAGTCAGCCGGCCACCACTCCTGGCTCTCGGTCATCAGCGCGTGCAGATCTTTCTTGAGCGCCGCGACATCGAGCTTCTTCAGCTCTTTACGATAGTCGAAGTCCTTGCCCAGCGGGTTGGTCTTGGTGTCGTGCTGATGGAGGATGTCCAGGTTGAGGGCATTCGGCCACCAGTCGATGTTCGACGAACCGACCTCGGTAACCGCGCCGTGCATCACGGGGCAACCGCCCGTGCTCTTGTTTGTTTTTGCGTCCATGAATCATGTCCTCCACTGAGACTGCGCACGCCAAGGAAAGGGGCGTCGAAAACGGAATATTAGCGGGCGCTTGCGGCGCTTATAAGAAATGGTCTCGATCAGGTCTAATCGTATTGCTTAGCCATCTCGATAAGAATATCTTATCGGAATGATCACCTTGCGCCAATTGCGTTATTTGGCCGCGCTCGCCCGCCACAAGCATTTCGGCAAGGCGGCGGCGGATTGCGCCGTGACCCAGCCGGCGCTGTCGATGCAGGTGCGCGAACTGGAGCGCGAAATCGGCGCCAATCTGGTCGAGCGCCGGCCGGGCGATATTGCGCTCACCGATATCGGTCTGGATGTGGCGCGGCGCGCCGAGCAGATCCTGGCCTCGACCCGCGACCTGGTCGATTTCGCCCGCCACCGCGATCTGCTGAGCGGCCCGCTCAAGCTCGGCATCATCCCGACCCTGGCGCCCTATATCTTGCCGCGCGTGCTGCCGATGCTGCAGGCGCGCTATCCGCACCTGCGGCTGGAGGTGCGCGAAACCCAGACCAAGATCCTGCTCGAGGAATTGGTCAGCGGCGAACTCGACACGGTGATGCTGGCGCTGCCGGCGGAAGACGCCGACGTCGAGACCTTGCCGCTTTTCACCGACGCGTTTTTGCTGGCGGTGCCGGCGACCGATCCTTTGCCGTTGCTCAGCCGCGTCGATGTCGCCGATGTCGATCAGCGCCGGCTCATTCTGCTGGAGGAAGGCCACTGCCTGCGCGATCAGGCGTTGGCATTTTGCGCCACCAAGCGGCGCGACCAGCCGGCCAGCCTCGGCGCGACCTCGCTGACGACGGTGATGCAGATGGTGGCGAACGGCTACGGTGTGACGCTGGTGCCGGAAGTGTCGATCGATGCCGAGGTGCGCGACGCGCGTGTCAAATTATTGCGCTTCGCCGAGCCGGAGCCCGGCCGCTCGATCGGTCTGGCCTGGCGCCGCACCTCGCCGCGCCGGCCGGACTTCGAGGCGTTGGGCGCGGTGGTGCGCGACGCAGTTGGTGTAGGCGGCGATTTGGCCCACCAAAATCAGCCTAAATATCGATCTCCCGCTGAAGCTTGACCGGGTCTTCCAGGCAGTAATAGCCGGACAGCCGCGTAATCACATTGCCGCGCATCCAGTCGTTCATGATCCGGCTGACGTTCTCGCGTGCGATGCCGGCCATGGCGGCGAGGTCGCTCTGGCTGACTTTCTGGCGGATGACGACGCGGCCGCTGCCGACATCCTTGCCGAAGGCGTGGGCGAGGTCGAGCAGCGCGCGCGCCACGCGGCCTTTCAGCGGCAGGAAGCTTCCGGCGGCGACAATCTGGTCGGTGTCGCGCAGCCGCGCTGCCATGACGTTGAGCAGGTATTTGTAGATCGCCGGCTCTTTATGCGGCGAATTTCTCGAACGCCGCGCGGCTCAGAAATTGCAGTTCGCAATCGCGCAGCGCGGTGACCGAGGCCGAACGCGGCAGGCCGTCAATGATGGCGAGATCGCCGACAATCGCGCCGGGCCCGAGGATGGCGAGAATGCGCTCGGCGCCGCTGGCCGACGCAATGCTGATTTTCAGCAGGCCTTCATCGACCCGATAAAGGCCGTCGCCTGGATCGCCGGCCAGGAACAGCACTTCATCGGCGCCGAGATGACGCGGCTTGGCTGCCGCCAGCAATTCGGCGGCGAGCGGGCCGGGCAGCTCCGATAGCAGGTTGGTCCGGCGGATCGCAGCGCTGGTGCCATGCCTTCCCGTTCGCCAAACCATCACGTCGGCAAGCCTTCCCTGTCGGGAAGGCTTGCCGGGGTTGAACCGTGGCGGCAGGGGGGAAATGCCGCCCGGTGCAATGGTAGCAGAAAATTCTGGCAAGGCGTCGAGCCCGTTAATTCAAGGCTACGGTGATGTTAATCGGCGCCAGCGGATCGATGCCGTTGTCGGGCTGCGGGTGATAGCGGACCAGATCGACAGCCCAGGCGCTGCTCACCAGCACGAAGAAGGTGAGGCCGATCAGGATGGTGCTTCGCATGACGTTCTCCCTTTTCTTGCCGGCACGGTGCCGGGTGACGATCTCTATGGTTAACAACCTATGACCGGGCCCGGGCCGGCGCTGTGACCGGGGTCACAAAACGGCGCATTCGCCGGCTGCGGACGCCGCCCCCTACGAAAAGAGGCGGCCCTTGCGGGCCGCCTTCAAGTCGGGGTGGGGTTCAAGTCGAAGAGGCCTCCGCAGAGAGGCCGGAGGTTAAATCGCGTCGATAGATCGGCGGTTGGAACGCTCGGGTTGGCGGCTAGCAGTCCGAACTTCGGCCCGGACCGGAACGCGGTAGGGCGAATGGTCGGGTATCTGGACCCGTTCGACCTGCACCGGGGAATTGGCGCGGTCGATGCCGCCGGCATAGGGGCTGACGAGATCGGTGACCAAGGCCGCGACGGCCAGCAGCAGGGTGGCGATCGCGAGAATGATGGTCTTTGGCAAATTAATCCGCATGGCTCGTCCCTCCTTGGTCTTGGTCTGGGAACGCCTCGTTCCCGATGATTGGCAAACTAGGCCGGTGGGCGAGCAGAGGCTGTGACCGGGGTCACAAAAAATCGGATTCCGCTAAAGCCTGCGAAACTCTCGAAACCCAATAAAAAAGGGCGGCCACCAGGGCCGCCCTTTTAATCGTTCGATGGAAGAAGCCTTACTCGGCGGCGCCGCTGGCCGGCTGTGTCGCCGCCCTGCTTGCCTTCGAGGTCTTCGCCGGTGGTCTGGTCGACGACCTTCATCGACAGGCGAACCTTGCCGCGATCGTCCATGCCCAACAGCTTCACCTTGACCTTGTCGCCTTCCTTGACGACGTCGGTGACCTTGTTGACGCGGGCGGAGGCGAGCTGGCTGATGTGAACCAGGCCGTCCTTGGCGCCGAAGAAGTTCACGAAGGCGCCGAAGTCCATGGTCTTGACCACGGTGCCGTCATAGATCTTGCCGACTTCCGGATCGGAGGCGATCGACTTGATCCAGTTGATCGCCGCCTTGATCAACTCGCCGTCGGCGGAGGCGACCTTCAC
Organism: uncultured Alphaproteobacteria bacterium; assembly: GCA_963830125.1. Lineage (GTDB taxonomy): Bacteria > Pseudomonadota > Alphaproteobacteria > Rhizobiales > Xanthobacteraceae > Pseudolabrys. The sequence continues at coordinate 84,582 of CAWHKU010000007.1, forward strand.
CGAACCGTCGTCCTCGATGTTGATCTTGGCGCCGGTCTTTTCGACGATCTCGCGGATCACCTTGCCGCCGGTGCCGATCACTTCACGGATCTTGTCGGTCGGGATCTTGAACATCTCGATGCGCGGCGCGTGTTCGCCGAGTTCGGCGCGCGCCGTGTTCAAGGCCTTCGACATTTCACCGAGGATGTGGATGCGGCCTTCCTTGGCCTGACCGAGCGCCACCTTCATGATCTCTTCGGTGATGCCGGCGATCTTGATGTCCATCTGCAGCGAGGTGATGCCTTCCTCGGTGCCGGCGACCTTGAAGTCCATGTCGCCGAGATGATCTTCGTCGCCGAGAATGTCGGACAGAACCGCGTAGCGCTCACCTTCGAGGATGAGGCCCATCGCGATGCCGGCGGTGGCGCGCTTCATCGGCACGCCCGCATCCATCAGCGCCAGCGAGGCGCCGCAGACCGAAGCCATCGAGGACGAACCGTTCGACTCGGTGATCTCCGACACCACGCGAATGGTGTAGGGGAAGTCGAGCTTCGACGGCAGCACCGGATGAATCGCGCGCCAGGCCAGCTTGCCGTGGCCGATTTCGCGGCGCTTGGTGCCGCCCATGCGGCCGGTCTCGCCGACCGAGTAGGGCGGGAAGTTATAGTGCAGCAGGAACGATTCCTTGTAGGTGCCCTGCAGCGCGTCGATCCACTGTTCGTCCTCGCCGGTGCCGAGCGTGGTGACGACCATCGCCTGGGTTTCGCCGCGGGTGAACAGCGCCGAACCGTGAGCGCGCGGCAGAACGCCGGCCTGCACGTCGATCTGACGCACGGTGGTCAGGTCGCGGCCGTCGATGCGCTTCTTGGTGTCGAGCACGTTCCAGCGCACGATCTTGCTTTCGAGTTCCTTGAACACCGTGGCAAGACGCGCTTTCGGCAGTTCCGGGTTCTCGACGCCGCCCGGAGCGTAGTGCTCCATGACCTTGGCCTTGACGGCGGCAACCGCGTTCTGGCGTTCCTGCTTGGCCGGGATCGAATAAGCGGCGCGCAGGTCCTTCTCGGCGATGCCGAGCATTTCCTTTTCCAGCGCCGATTCGTCGGCGACGACGTGATCGCGCGGCTCCTTGGCGGCCTTTTCGGCGAGCTGGATGATGGCTTCGATCACCGGCTGGAAGTGGCGGTGGCCGAACATCACGGCGCCGAGCATGACGTCTTCGTTGAGTTCCTTGGCTTCCGATTCGACCATCAGCACGGCGTCGGCGGTGCCGGCGACGACCAGATCGAGCTGGGTGTCGGCCATTTCGTCGAGCGTCGGGTTGAGCACGTATTCGCCGTTGACGAAGCCGACGCGGGCGGCGCCGATCGGGCCCATGAACGGGGCGCCCGACAGCGTCAGCGCGGCGGAGGCCGCGACCAGCGCGAGAATGTCGGGATCGTTTTCAAGGTCGTGCGACAGCGTGGTGACGACGATCTGGGTTTCGCAGCGCCAGCCATCGGCGAACAGCGGACGGACCGGGCGATCGATCAAACGGGAAACCAGCGTTTCCTTTTCGGTCGGACGGCCTTCACGCTTGAAGTAGCCGCCGGGAATGCGGCCGGCCGCGTAATATTTTTCCTGGTAGTCGACGGTCAGCGGCAGGAAGTCGACGCCTTCGCGCGGCTTCTTGGCGGCGACGACGGTGGCCAGCACGGTGGTTTCGCCGTAGCTGGCGAGCACGGCGCCGTCGGCCTGACGCGCGACTTTGCCGGTCTCGAGGATGAGCGGACGCCCACCCCAATCGAGTTCGAACTCGATGAACATTAAACATTGCGTTTTTCTCTCATGGTTTCGGCCAACGCCCTAAAAGCCATGAGCAAGACGGCGAGAGACTGCGCGCATCACCGCGTGAAGCGGGATGAGAACAGCGTCTGGCGATCCTGCCATGACTTCAAGAACATTGCCGTTTTTCGACCGGACGAACATTTCGTCCGGTCCCTGATTGTCCGAAGGCGCCATCGCCATCGGACTCCTGAATGACGGATGCGGTCGGCACCCGCTTACCAAACGCGCGGGGACAAGCCCCGCGCGCCATACGTCTTAGCGGCGGATGCCGAGCTTCTCGATCAGCGCCTTGTAACGCGCCTCATCGACCTTGCGCAGATAGTCGAGCAGCGAACGCCGCGTCGACACCATCTTGAGCAAGCCACGCCGGGAATGGTTGTCCTTGGTGTGGGTCTTGAAATGGCTCGGTCAGCGTATTGATGCGTTCCGACAGGATCGCCACTTGTACTTCCGGCGATCCAGTATCGCCGGCTTTGGTCGCATTGGCCTTGATCACTTCGGCCTTGCGTTCGGTCGTTAGCGACATCGGTTATCCTTTCTTCGGTCGAGCTCTGCCGCGCAGGCCGACCATGTTGAACACACGCTTAGGGACGATTTCGCCACGATCCAATTCGGCCAGGGCCAGGAGTTCACCTGAGACCGTGACCGAAACGGTACCGCGGAAATTGGGTGCGTCCCGTCCGCGCAACAAAACGGCTTGGCCCCTTGTGAGCCTCGCCGCATCAGACCTGTCGACAGCCACCGCCGGGATGTCGTCCAGCGCGGTTTCAACAGGCATGAGCGCGTCGGCGAGGCTTCCCTCGCCGGCTGCGGCTCTATGGCACACAGCCTCCAATTGTTCCAGTAAAATCATGGTTTCTTCGCTAAATGGCCCGACCGACGTGCGCCGCAGGGCGCTGACATGGCCGTAGCAGCCGAGCTGGCCGGCCGATGTCGCGGGCGAGCGACCGGACATAGGTTCCCTTGCCGCATTCGGCCTCCAGGACGGCGTGATCGGCGTCGGGCACGTCAATCAGCTCCAAACGGCCGATTTCGACCGTCTCGGGCCTTGAGTTCGACGGTCTGGCCGTCGCGGGCGAGGTCATAGGCCCGTTCGCCCTCGATTTTGATGGCGGAATACTGCGGCGGAACCTGCTGGATCGTCCCGATATAGGCCGGCAGCACGGCCCGGATCTGCGTCCGGGGTCGGGCGCTGGTCGCTCGTCGGCGACCACCCGGCCTTCGGCGTCGTCGGTATCGCGCTCCTCGCCCCATTCAACGGTAAAGCGATAGAGCTTGCGGCCATCCATCACGAAGGGGACGGTTTTGGTGGCCTCGCCCATGGCGATCGGCAGCGCAGCCGGAGGCGAGCGGGTCGAGCGTGCCGGCGTGGCCGCAGCGCTTGGCCGAGAACAGCCGCTTGACCACGCTGACAGCATGGGTCGAGGTCATGCCGACCGGCTTGTCGAGCAGCACCCAGCCGTGGACGTCGCGCTTGTCGCGCGGAATTGCTGGCGCTTCGGCTTTGCGTTGGGTTTGCGCGGCTGGTCGCCTTCGGCCCCGCCTTGCGGCGCGGGCGCGGCCGGCATTTCGGCCGGCGCCAGAGATGTTGTTGTCGTTGTCGTTCACTCGTCGTCCTTTTCCAGATCGCGCGCGACCTGTGGCGAACGCAAAAGTTTGTCGATGCGCTCGGCTTCTTCGAACCGGTCGTCGATGTGGAAGCGCAAATCGGGCGCGAATTTCAGATTGACCGCGTGCGCGACTTCGCCGCGCAGGAATTTCTTGTTGCGGTCGAGCGCGGCGATCACTTGCTCGGCGTCGCGGCCGGCGAGCGGCATGACGTAGACGGTCGCGAGCCGCAGATCGGGGCGACATGCGCACTTCCGGCACGGTGATGAGATGGCCCTCGATCACCGGATCATGCACGTCGCCGCGCATCAGCAGTTGCGCGATGGCGTGGCGCACCAGTTCGCCGACGCGCAACTGGCGTTGCGAGCCGCCGGCGCGCGCCGTCGCGCTTGGGTTTTTTGCCTCGTGACATGACAGTCCAATAAAATATTCATCCACGCCATCCCCGCGTGGAGGAAGGCGCGCATGCCGGGCGCATGGTCATGCCCGGGCCTGACAGTGGAAAGAGTGGAGACTTTCTATTCCGAAGCCGCGAGATTTGGACTCACAGGCTGCGTTGAATCGTCTCCACCCGGTAACATTCGATGACATCGCCGGCGCGCATGTCCTGGTAGCCTTCGAACGCCATGCCGCATTCCATGCCGGCGGATACGCTGTTTGCGTCGTCCTTGAAACGCTTGAGCTGGCTGAGTTTGCCTTCGTGGACAACGACGTTGTCGCGAATGAGGCGCACGCCGGCGCCGCGTTCGACGGTGCCGTCGGTGACCCGGCAACCGGCAATGTTGCCGACCTTGGAGACCTTGAAGATTTCCAGGATCTGCGCATTGCCCAGCAAGGTCTCGCGGATGGTCGGCGGCAGCAGGCCGGACATCGCCTTTTTCACGTCATCGACGAGATCGTAGATGATGTTGTAGTAGCGAATTTCGATGCCGACGCGCTCGGCCGCTTCGCGCGCTTCCTTGTTGGCGCGCACGTTGAAGGCGATGATCGGAACGCCCGAGGCATCGGCCAACGTCACGTCGGAGCCGGAAATGCCGCCGACGCCGGCATGCAGCACGCGGGCGGCGACTTCGTCGGTTGCCATCTTGTCGAGCGCGCCGATGATCGCTTCGAGCGAACCCTGCACGTCGGCCTTGATGACCAGCGGGAATTCCTTGCGGCCGGAGGTCTTGGCCTGCGCCATCATCTGTTCGAGCGAGCCGCGCATACCGGTGGCGCGGGTGGCCGATTTCTCGCGCTTCTGACGGGCGCGGTAATCGGTGACTTCGCGGGCGCGCGCTTCGTTGGCGACGACCGCCAGGCGGTCGCCGGCATCCGGCGTGCCGGAGAAGCCGAGCACTTCGACCGGGGTCGAGGGGCCGGCTGTCCGGCACGTTCTCGCCGGTGTCGGAAACCAGCGCGCGGACGCGGCCCCATTCGGCGCCGGCCACGACAATGTCGCCGACTTTAAGCGTGCCGCGCTGGACCAGCACGGTCGCGACCGGGCCGCGGCCACGATCGAGCTTGGCTTCGATCACGGTGCCTTCGGCCGGGCGGCTCGGGTTGGCCTTGAGGTCGAGGATTTCGGCCTGCAGGCCGAGCATTTCCAGAAGCTTGTCGATATTGAGTCTTTTGGGTCGCCGACACTTCGACATCGACGACGTCGCCGCCGAGCGATTCGACCTGGATCTCGTGCTGCAGCAGTTCGGTGCGCACGCGGTCCGGCGTGGCGTCCGGCTTATCGATCTTGTTGATGGCGACGATGATCGGAACCTTGGCCGCCTTGGCGTGATGGATCGCTTCCACCGTCTGCGGCATGACGCCGTCATCGGCGGCGACCACCAGCACGACGATGTCGGTGACCTTGGCGCCGCGCGCACGCATCGCGGTGAAGGCGGCGTGGCCGGGCGTATCGATGAAGGTGATCTTGGCGCCGGCCGGCGCGGTTACCTGATAGGCGCCGATATGCTGGGTGATGCCGCCGGCTTCGCCGGCAACGACGTCCGCTTGACGGATGGTGTCGAGCAGCGAGGTCTTGCCGTGGTCGACGTGGCCCATGACGGTGACGACCGGCGCGCGCGGCGCCAGATCGGCGTCGTCGTCGGCGACATCGAACAGGCCTTCTTCGACGTCGGCTTCGGCGACGCGGCGAACGGTGTGGCCCATTTCCTCGGCGACGAGCTGGGCGGTGTCGGCGTCGATGACGTCGTTGATCGTCGCCATCTGACCTTGCTTCATCAGCAGGCGGATGACGTCGACCGCGCGTTCGGACATGCGGTTGGCGAGATCGGAAATCGTGATCGCCTCGGGGATCGTCACCTCGCGCACGAGTTTTTCTTTCGGCTCGTTGGAGGCATGGCCCTTGAGACGCTGGGTGCGGCGGCGGAACGAGGCGACCGAACGTTCGCGCACTTCGTCGGCGCGCAGCGCGGTCACCAGCGTGAGACGGCCGCGTTCTTTCGCCGGCGCGCCGCGCGGCGCGGCCGGACGTGGGGCGACCGGACGTGCGGCGCCGGCGCCGCCGGCGCCAGGGCGGCGCGATACGCGCGGGGCTTCGTCTTCGGCTTCGGCTTCGAGCTTCGGCCGGGCGGCAACCGGGGCGGGCTTCTTGACCTCGTCTTCGGGCAGCCGCTTCTTGGCGACTTCGCCGGCTTTGCGCTTGGTTTCTTCTTCGAGCTTGTGGCGCTCGTCTTCCTCGCGCTTGCGCGCTTCGGCGGCTTCGCGCTCGGCCTTGTCGATGATGTCGCGTGGGCCGCGGCGGCGTTTGGCTTCTTCCTCGGCGATTTTGCGTTCTTCGGCTTCACGGACCTTGGAATCGGCGAGCGCGTGGGCGCGCGCGGCCATTTCTTCCTCGGTCAGCGTGCGCAGCACGACGCCGGACTTGGCGGCCTCGGGCGCCGGCGCTGCCTTCGGGGCGGCGACCTTGGCCTTGGGCGCTTCGACCGGAGCTGCCGGCTCGGCCTTGGCCTCGGGCGCGGCGCCGATGTTGCGGCGTTTGATCTTTTCGACGACGACCTGCTTGCTGCGGCCATGGCTGAAGCTCTGCCGTACCACGCCCGTCTCGGTGCGCGGCTTGAGCGTCAGCGTCAGTTTCTTCTCGCCAGGGGTTTTCGTGTCGCTCATTCCGTACTGTTTCCTTGTGCACCATCCATCGGCGCATTTAATCCGTGTGCACCGTCCGCCGGCGCCTTCGCGCTAACTGCATCGGGCGAGTTTCCGGTCCGAAAGCGCGCCAAGCGCTGCGACGCGAGCGAGAAAAGTCTCGCTCCCGGGTCCGGCAAGCAGGGCTGCATGTACCACATTTGGGCGGTTCAATGCCAAATCCAATTGCTGCGCCGTCAAAAGCCTCAATAATCGCGATTTCACGCGATTTTTCGGTTCTATTGCGCGCTGTAAAGCGGCCGATCAGCTTGCGCTTGCCGTCTTCGGCGCGCGTCTGTGGCGTGAATCAGCGCCAAAACTTCGTTACCGCCGATCGCCGCCTCGACTTTGGCGAAACCGGCGATCACAGCGCCGGCTTTGCCGGCCATCGCCAGCGCATCGAGCGCCGACGCGCGCCAACAAGCCGCTCGGTTTCATCCGCCAGATCCTGGCGCGACCTTGAGATCGCGCTTGAAACCGCGGGCAAAGACCTTGCGTTTGACCGCTTCGTCGATCGCCGCGCGGCTGGCGGTGATCCAGATGCCGCGCCCGGGCAGCTTGCGTTTGACGTCGGGGACGGCGCTCGCCGGCCGGCCCAACGACGAAGCGAATCATCTCGGACACCGGCATCAGGCTGCGCGTCAGCGCACAAAAGCGTTCCGCGCCCGCGCCGACGCTGATCGCGCCGCGGTCGAGTTCGTTGTCCTGTGCGCTTGCCAGCATACCCGGTGCCGTGTCCCTCCCGTTATGCGCGTTTCCGCCGGCGCTTCGGCTGCTTCTTCTGCTTCTTCCGGCGCGGCGGCGGCGAGTTCTTCCTCGGTCACCCAGCCGGCCTTCAGGCGCGCCTGCATGATGATGCGCTTCGGCTTCCTCGCGCGCGACGTCGAGGCCGTCGAAGATAGCCCGTCTCGTGCTTGGTCTCGCCGTCCTTGCGTTCGGTCCAGCCGGCACAGATCGTCGGTGGCGCAACCGGCGAGGTCTTCGACCGTCTTGACGTCGTTTTCGCCGAAGCTTGACCAGCATCGCCAGGTGACGCCCGGAACGTCCTTGAGTTCGTCGGCGACGCCCAGTTCTTTGCGCTTGTCGTCCAGTTCCGCCTCCTGCTTGGCGATGTATTCCCTGGCGCGCTCCTGCAACTCGTGCGCGGTCTCGTCGTCGAAGCCTTCGATCGAGGCGATTTCCTTCTCGTCGACCAGCGCCAGTTCCTCGATCGAGCCGAAGCCTTCCGAGGCGAGCAACTGTCCGACCACTTCGTCGAGATTGAGCGCCTCGACGAAAATCTTGGTGCGGCTTTCGAACTCGGCGGTGCGGCGTTCGGATTCTTCCTGCTCGGTCAGGATGTCGATGTCCCAGCCGGTGAGCTGCGAGGCCAGACGCACGTTCTGGCCGCGGCGGCCGATGGCGAGCGACAGCTGCGCATCCGGCACCACGACTTCGATGCGTTCCTTGTCTTCGTCGAGCACGACCTTGGCGACTTCCGCCGGCGCCAGCGCGTTCACCACGAAGGTGGCGATATCGGGCGACCACGGAATGATGTCGATCTTCTCGCCCTGCAATTCGTTCACCACCGCCTGCACGCGCGAGCCGCGCATACCGACGCAGGCGCCGACCGGATCGACGCTCGAATCGCGTGAAATCACGGCGATTTTGGCGCGCGAGCCGGGATCGCGGGCGACCGCCTTCACTTCGACGATGCCGTCATAGATTTCCGGCACTTCCTGGGTGAACAGCTTGGCGGTGAATTGCGGATGCGTGCGCGACAGGAAAATCTGCGGGCCCCGCGGTTCGCGCCGCACGTCGTAGATATAAGCGCGGATGCGATCGCCGTTGCGGAACACTTCGCGCGGCAGCATCTCGTCGCGCCGCACGATCGCTTCGCCGCGGCCGAGATCGACCACCACGTTGCCGTATTCGACGCGCTTGACGACGCCGTTGACGACTTCGCCGATGCGGTCCTTGTACTCGGCATATTGCCGGTCGCGCTCGGCTTCGCGCACCTTCTGCACGATCACCTGCTTGGCCGACTGCGCGGCGATGCGGCCGTATTCCAGAGGCGGCAGCGGATCGGCGATGGTGTCGCCGACTTGCGCCGCCGGGTGACGCTTGCGCGCGTCCTCAACGGTGATCTGGTTCGACGAGTTTTCGACGACGTCGGCCACCAGCATGTGGCGCGACAGCCGCAGCTCGCCGGTCTTCGGCTCGATCTCGGCATGGACGTCGGTCTCGGCGCCGTAGCGCGAGCGCGCCGCCTTGGCGATGGCGTCCTCCATCGCCGCGATGACGATGCCGCGGTCGATCGACTTTTCGCGGGCAACCGCCTCGGCGATCTGCAACAGTTCGAGCCTGTTGGCACTGACAGCCATAGCTCAGTCTCCTTCCTCTTGAGTAAGACTCGCGCGGCCTTTGCCGGATTTGAGCCGTCGTTTTCGCTGCTCTTTTTTCGCCTCGCGCAGTTCGCGCTTGGCGGCTTTCTCGGCGCGCAACGCTTGCGTCACCAGTTCGTCGGTCAGCACCAGCTTGGCCTCGGCCATGTCGGGGATCGGCAGCACGATGTCCGCGTCGCCCTCGGCCGCGTCCTCGAGACGCAGCTTGGCGTTGTCGCCGTCGACACCGGCCAGGATGCCGCGGAAGCGCTTGCGGCCATCGGCCGGCACTTCCATCTCGATCTTGACCAGATGGCCGGCGTAATGCTCGAAATCGGACTTGCGCACCAGCGGCCGGTCGATGCCGGGCGAAGAGATTTCCAGCCGGTAGGCGCTGTCGATCGGCTCATTGACGTCGAACACCGGCGATAGCGCGCGCGAGATCGTCTCGCAGTCTTCGACCGACATGCTGCCGTCCGGGCGCTCGGCCATGATCTGGATGGTGCAACCTTCGGTGGCGTAGATGCGAATGCGGACCAGCCGATAGCCCAGCTGTTCGATCACCGGCTCGGCGATGGAGCTGACGCGGGCAGGCAGACCGGGCTCGACGATCAGTCGGGGCTCGGTCGGTTCGGAGGCCGCGTCAAGGTTGCGCGCCTCCTCCGTAACGTCCTGATATTCCTCGCGTATAGCCATATTTATAACAAAAAAGAGCGGGCCCCGGGGGACCCACTCTCAAAACCCGGTTGGTTATGAGGGTGTATTGATTGACAGCGGAAATATAGCCGATTTCAGCCCTCATGCAAGGGTTGAAGGCGATTTCAGCGGCGCTAACCCTTCCTTCAGGATCTGCCCTTAAGTTTGGGTAAAAGCGCCAGGTTGCGCGGTTTAACAGGCGTTTTGTGTAGGTTTGAGTATGGGTGCTCCCGCGTCGCTGCTTCCCGAATTGGAAGACGTCGTCCAGCATGGTTCGGCGGAAAAACGCGCCGAAACGCTGCGCCGTATTACCAGCCTGTTTCTCGATGGCGCCGCCGCTTTCAATCCGCATCATGTCGCGCTGTTTGACGACGTCATCGGCACGCTGATCGAGGAAATCGAGGCCAAGGCGCTGGCGGAACTCGCCCGCCGGATCGCGCCGGTGCCGAATGCGCCGGCACGGCGTGGTCACGCAAGCTTGCGCGCAACGACGATATTGCGGTCGCCGGTCCTGTGCTGAAGAGCGGCCGGATCGCCGAGGCCGATTTGCTCAACATCGCCGAAACCAAGAGCCAGGCCCATCTGCTGGCGATGTCGACGCGCGCCGGCATCAGCGAGGCTTTGTCCGATATTCTGGTCACGCGCGGCGACCGCGAGGTCGCGCACACGATTGCCAGCCAATCCGCAGGCCCGGCTGTCGGAAGGCGCTTTCACGAATCTGGTGAAGCGTGCCGAGCAGGATGGCGTGCTGGCCGAAAAGGTCGGCCAGCGCACCGACATTCCGCCGCGCCTGTTCCGCCAATTGCTGATGCAGGCCAGCGAGGTGGTGCAGAAGCGTCTGTTGGCGCAAGCCAAGCCGGAAACCCAGGCCGAGATCCGCCGCGTGCTGGCGGAGGTCACCGACGAGGTCGGCGCCAAGGCCGCGCCGCGCAATTACGCCGCCGCGCTCGCCGCGGTGCGGGCGCTGCACAAGGAACGCAAGCTGACCGAAGCCGACATCGTCGACTTACGCCGAAGCCGGCAAATACGAAGAGACCATCGCCGCGCTCGCGACCTTGTGCGCGGTGCCGGTCGAGGTGGTCGACCGCTTGATGAATGGCGAACGCGCCGATCCGGTGCTGATCCTGGCGCGCTCGGCCAATTTCGGCTGGCCGACGGTCAAGGCGGTCATCGCGTCGCGGCCCGGGACCAAACCGTCGCAGCAAGACGATCGACGCCGCGCTACGAGAATTTCGAGCGGCTGACCGCCGCCGACCGCGCAGCGCGTCGTGCGCTTCTGGCAGGTGCGGCAGGGCACTGGCGAAGTAAACTTTCTTATTTGCGCACGATGCTTGTCCGAAAAGCCGGTTCCCACTTTTTCGGGATCATGCGCTACTTTTTCTGAAAAATAAAATACGCCGGCGTGCGTCCTTCGCGGATCGCTTTCGCCTCATAGCGCGTGCGCGTCCAGCCGTCCCAGGGTTTGCGCCAATCGTCGGCCGTTTCCGCCGTCCAGACAAAATCATGTCGAGCGCAGCACGCGCGCCAGCGCATAACGTCATGTAGCTGTCGATATCGGTGGCGAAGCGCAATTCGCCGCCGGTTTTGAGAATGCGCGCCAGCCGCACGAGATTGTCGTCCTGAATAAAGCGCCGCTTCCATTGCCGCCGCTTCGGCCACGGATCGGGATACAACAGATCGATGCGCGTGAACGCATCGGCCGGCAGCCAGTCGAGCAATTCGCTGGCGTCGCCGTGATGCAGCCGGACATTGGTCAGATCGTTGTCGTCGATCGCGACCAGCGCCTTGCCGATGGCGTTGAGAAAACCGTCGGCGCCGATGAAGCCGCTATCGGGATGCGCCAGCGCCTGCGCGATCAGATGCTCGGCGCCGCCGAAACCGATTTCCAGACGCAAGGTCTTCGGGCTTATCCGGAAACAGCGTGGCGAGGTCGGTCGGCGCCGGCTTCGATAGATCGAGCGCCAGTTGCGGCAGCAGGTCGTCGAACAACTCGACCTGCCGCGCCTTCAGCGGATGGCCTTTGCGGCGTCCGAAGAAATGCGCGCGCTGGTGTCTCGTGAATCTGTCGTCGTTGTTCATGGTGTCATCGCCCGCGCAGGCGGGCGATCCAGTAAACGGCTGCGTTTGAAAATACTGGATGCCCCGCTTTCGCGGGGCATGACAGCAGAATATTCGCCGGCGCGGGTCCTAACACAAGGCGTCCCCAAAACTGAAATGCCCCGCTTTCGGCGGGGCATCGCAGCAGCGATCAGATCGCTTCAGAGGTGTTACTTGCAGGCGCGGCGGATCGCGTCGGCGAGGTCGGTCTTCTCCCAGGAGAAGCCGCCGTCCTTGTCGGGCGCGCGGCCGAAATGGCCGTAGGCCGCCGTGCGCCGGTAGATCGGCTTGTTCAGCTTGAGCGTGCGGCGGATGTTGGTCGGCGTCAGACGGAACAGCTGCGGCAGGATCTTTTCCAGCTTCTTCTCATCGACCTGGCCGGTGCCGTGCAGATCGACCAGCACCGACATCGGGTCGGCAACGCCGATCGCGTAAGCGACCTGAATGGTGCAGCGCTCGGCAACGCCCGAGGCGACCACGTTCTTGGCGAGATAGCGCGTGGCATAAGCCGCCGAACGGTCGACCTTGGTCGGGTCCTTGCCGGAGAACGCGCCGCCGCCATGCGGGGCGTATCCGCCGTAAGTGTCGACGATGATCTTGCGGCCGGTCAGGCCGCAATCGCCGTCGGGACCGCCGATCACGAAGTTGCCGGTCGGGTTGACCAGGAAGTCGGACGACTTCTGCGGCATCCAGCCCTTCGGCAGCGCCTGGGTCACCGTCTGCTCGATCAGGTCCTTGACCATGCCCGGCGTATACTTCTTGCCGTTGCGGCTGCGCTCGTTGTGCTGGGTCGAGACCACGACCTTGGTGCAGCCGACCGGCTTGCCGTCGACGTAACGCACCGTCACCTGGCTCTTGGCGTCGGGCTGCAGATCGGCGATCGCGCCGGAGTGGCGCTTGTCGGCGAGCGACTTGAGGATCTTGTGCGCGAAATAGATCGGCGCCGGCATGAACGAGTTCTTTTCGTAGACTTCGCTCTCGGTGCAGGCAAAGCCGAACATCATGCCCTGGTCGCCGGCGCCTTCTTCTTCGCCGCTCTTTTTCTTCTTGGCGTCGACGCCCATCGCGATGTCGGCGGACTGGCCGTGCAGCAGCACTTCGACGTCGGCGCCGTAGTTCGGAGAAACCGTCCTGGTCGTAGCCGATGTCCTTGACCACGCCGCGCGCGATCTTGGCAGATCATCTCGCGGTCACGACGGTCTTGTCGTCGTGCTTTTCGAAGAACGGCGGTTGGCCGCGGCCTTCGCCGGCGATGACGATCTTGTTGGTGGTGGTCAGCGTTTCGCAGCCGAGGCGCGTGTTGACCGCGCTGTCGTCGGCAATGCCAAGCTTAATGTCGTTTGCGAGAAAGGCATCGAGCACCGCGTCGGAGATCTGGTCGCAGACCTTGTCCGGATGGCCTTCGGAAACCAATTCGCTGGTGAAAAGAAAATTCTTGTGCGCCACAGATAAAACTCCTCCCGTGTTGCGGTTTGGCGGACCGCGCCGTTTCACGTCGGAGTGGTTCTTACAGCGGCTGCGCGTAAGGTCAAGGTGCGGGCTGGCGTGGGCAATAGCCACAGGCGGCGCCAAAGTCGTGCCGAGGCGACGCAAATTCCAGGATTATGTCCCACATCGACCGGACGTACGCTGGCCCGCGGTCAAGGCTGGATCATGTATCGGTAAGGCCGCCGCCCGCCGTGAGCCAAAAGCCCAACGGCGGCCAGACGCTTCGCTCCGTGCAGGCGGAGCGGATTATTCTTCGCCGGCGATCTGTTCGACCAGGTCGACAATGCGCCTGCGCAGTTTGCTGTTCTTGATGCGCATGAACGATTTGGTCAGCGACAAGCCATCGGAGGTGGCGAGGAAGTCGGAGACATAAGCCGGCGACGGCGCTTCGCCCAGACCGCCGGTTTGGCCCGGGGTGTGCGGCGCGCCTTCGAAGAAAAACGAAACCGGGACTTGCAGGATATTGGCGATGTTCTGCAGCCGGCTGGCGCCGATGCGGTTGGTGCCCTTCTCGTATTTCTGAACTTGTTGGAAAGTCAGGCCGAGGGCATCGCCGAGCTTCTCCTGACTCATGCTCAGCATCATCCGGCGCATACGCACGCGCGAGCCGACGTGCTTGTCGATCGGATTGGGAGCCTTCTTAGCCATAAACATCTCCTATGCCGCCATCGTGAAGCGTAATGTCACATGTGTCTGGCTCTTACGCAATCCGTCATTTCAATCACGATTGGTGTCTAGCGTCAAAGAAGGAGTGAAAATTATCTATAATTTTCAATGGTTTTCACAGGGTATCCGCAATGTATGTTAGATAAGAGGCACATAAAGAATAATATTTGCGCACATAACAACTTGGACCCGGAATATACGCTTAATTTCAATCTATGGCTGAAATCGTCGCCGACCAATGGCGAGCAGGCCGACAGCTAACAGAAAGATCAGCGGGGAGTTGCCCGAGCGCCACGAACAGCGTCGGCGCGATCGCTTTTGGCAGGCCGGAATCGAGACACGCCTTCGACGCCGAGCGGTAGCGAATTCACGACGCGGCCGACCGGATCGATGACGCCGGAAATGCCGGTATTGGCGGCGCGCGACCAGCGGCAGGCCTTCGGCGATCGCGAGCACGCGGGCCTGCTGAAAGTGTTGATAAGGTCCGGTGCTGATGCCGAACCAGCCGTCATTGGTCACATTGACCAGCCAGCCGGGCCGCTCGCCGGCCGGCACGGCGGCGCCGGGAAAGATCGCCTCGTAGCAGATCAGCGGCAGCATTTTCGGCGCGCCCGGCACGTCCATGGTCCGGCGGCCGGTTGCCGGCGAGAAAGCCGCCGACTTCTTTGGTCAAATTCTGCAGTCCAATTTTTCGAGCATGAAACCGAGCGGCAGGTATTCGCCGAACGGCACCAGATGCACTTTGTCGTAGATGCCGCGGATCGAACCGTCGGGATCGATCACGTAAACCGAATTATAGGCGCGCGGTCCGGCGGCCGTGGATGTCGGCGCCGCCCGCACCGCGCCGGTAATCAGTTCGGTGCCGGGTTTCAGCATCGCCGAAATCCTGCGCCAGGGCGTCGAGGTTCGCGCGTCAGGAAAAACGGAAACGCCGACTCCGGCCAGATCAAGATGGGTGACGTCGTGCACGCCATTCGACTGCGGCCCGGTGGCGCGGTCGGACAGCGCCAGATAGCGCGCCATCACTTCATCCTTGGCGGCGTAATTGAACTTCACGTCCTGCTGCAGATTGGGCTGCATGATGCGCAGCCGCACGCCGTTGACGATATGTCGGTCGGATGCACCGCCAGCCGCGCCGCGCCGTAGGTCGTGAGACCGGCCAGCACCAGCACCGCGATCAGCAGCGGCCGGAACGGATGCGGCGTATCGGCCCGGTCATCGGCGAGCACGGCGGGACTGGCAAACACCGCCAGCGCGATAAAGGTCAGACCCCAGATGCCGATCAGCGAGACGCTTTGCGCCAGCGCCAAAGGCTGCGGTCAGCGCATAGCCGAATGTGTTCCAGGGAAAACCGGTCAGCAGATGACCGCGCAGCCATTCGGCGATGGTCATCGTCGTGGCGAGCGCCAGAATGCGTTCGCGGTCCGCGCACCCAGATCAGCCGCGCGGCGGCCAGCCCAAGCCCGGTATAGATCGCGAGATAGGCCGGCAGACCGGCGACCGCGACCGGCAACAGCCAGCCGAAGGTCTTGGCATCGACCAGGAAAGCGTAGCCGACCCAATAAAGCCCGGCGACGAAATAGCCGAAGCCGAAACACCAGCCGGCAATGGCCGCGGTCCAGGCGCCGCTCCAGCGTCCGGCGGTCGATCCGTCGACCAGCCAGACCAGCACCGGGATCGTGATGAACATCATCGGCCAGGCGTTGAACGGCGCCAGCGCCAACGCCGACAAGGCGCCGGCGACAAACGCAATCAGCGCGCGCCGCCAGCCGAAGGCGAGCACGATCGCATGCGCGGCTTTGGTGGCGAGGCGGGTGAGGGTCACGATGGCGTCATGATTTGCGCGCGCGATCGGGCGCGCCGCTGGACGGGTCGGCGGATTGGCGGCGTCTTCGTCGAGGTTCAAGGTCGGCGGCGCGGTGCCGGCGAGCACGGCGTCGGCTCGGCGCGTTTTTTGGCCAGTTCGCGCGCGTCTCGCGCTCGCTCGCGTCCCTGCTCGCGCGGCTTTTCGCGCTTTTCCGTCAGCCGCGTGATGCGCACGCGCTTGACGCGGCGCGGATCGGCATCGAGCACTTCGAATTCGAACAGGCCGGGGCCGGGTATCAATTCGCCGCGCAGCGGCAGCCGGCCGGCGCGCGTCACCAGATAGCCGCCGAGCGTATCGACTTCCTCGGCCGCGTCGCCGATATCGAAATCGTGGCCGACAATGCCGACGACGTCTTCGATCTGGGCGCGCGCGTCGGCGATGTAGGAGCCGTCGGGTTGGCGCACGACATCGGCGCTCTCGTCTTCATCATGTTCGTCGGCGATCTCGCCGACGATCTGCTCGACGATGTCCTCGATCGAGACGATGCCGTCGGTGCCGCCATATTCGTCGACCACCAGCGCCAGATGGATGCGCGTTGCCTGCATGCGCGCCAGCAGATCCATCGCGCGCGCCGACGGCGGCACGAACAGGATCTCGCGCACGATCTTGGCCGCCGACATCGGCATGGCGAGATCGATCGCCTTGAGATCGAGGCCGGCCGGCAGCGGCTTTTTGCGCTTGGCGTTCTTTTCCGGATCGACCGCGGCATGCGCGGTCATGAAGGCGATCAGGTCGCGGATGTGGACCATGCCGATCGGATCGTCGAGCGTGTCGTTATAGGCGACCAGGCGCGAATGCCCGGCCTTCTCGAACACCCTCACCAATTCGCCGATCTGGATGTCCTGTTGCACGGCGACGATGTCGGCGCGCGGCACCATCACGTCGCCGACCCGGCGCTCGCGCAAGCCGAGGATGTTCTTGAGCATCCGGCTTTCTTCCGGCGAGAAGCCGGATTCGCCGGGCGTCATGGCGTCGAGCACGTCCTTGAGATCGGCACGGATCGTTGACGGCTTGAGGCCGAACAGCGTGCGGAACGTGCGCATGAACCAGTTGTCGCCGCTTTCGCGCGCCGGCTTGAGCAGCACCGGCAGATGGCGCGGCTCGTACGGCGCGTTGTCGGAGGAGCTGTAACTGGAGGCTTCGCTGTCGGGCATGGCGGTCAAGGCGCCACCGTCTTGATGCGTCGAGCGTCGCGATTGAGCCAAGGTCGTCGTCCAGGGATCGGGCAGGTTCATGGCGATCATGATTTTGCTCTCGATCGCTTCCATCTCGTCGGCCTGCGCATCGGTTTGGTGATCGTAACCGATGAGATGGAGAAAGCCATGCACCGTGAGATGGGTGAGGTGATGCAGGAATTCGCGGTCTTCATCCTCGCATTCCCTTTGCAGCGTCTCATAGGCGACGACGATGTCGCCGAGGGTCCGGCGACTTGCCGCGCGCCGGCATCGTCGGAATGTCTTGGGCGCCGGAAACGACAGCACATTGGTCGGCTTGTCGAGACCGCGCCATTCGCGGTTGAGTTCGCGCACCGCCGAATCATCAGTCAGCAGGATACTCACTTCGCCGTCCGATGTTGAGAGCGCGGCCGCGGCCGCCGCGATCGCCGCGCGCACGGTTGCTTCGGCCTCGGGCTGCGCGTCCCACAGCGTGGGAATCGACCTGGATATCGGCGGTCACCGCCGAGGCTGCGGCATTGCTTTCGGTTTGGCTTTGGTCGCGGTTTTGCGATCATTTCTTGGCCTCGGGCGCCTTGACCTCAAGCATCTTGACCTGAAGCATCTTGCCGTCAGTGATTGGCCCGCCGCGGTCATAGGCCTCGACGATGCGCTGCACCAGTTCGTGACGGATCACGTCCTGTCGCGGCAAAGGCGACATGGCCGACGCCTTCGACGCCGTCGAGCAGGCGGACCGCTTCGGCCAGCCCCGAGACCTGGCCGTTCGGCAGATCGACCTGGCTCGGATCGCCGGTCACGATCATGCGGCTGTTCTCGCCGAGACGGGTCGAGAAACATCTTCATCTGCATCGAGGTGGTGTTCTGCGCTTCGTCGAGAATGACGACGGCATTGGCGAGCGTGCGTCCGCGCATGAAGGCGAGCGGCGCGATTTCGATGTCGCCGGCTTCCAGCGCGCGCTCGACGATGCGCACGTCCATCAGATCGTGCAGCGCGTCGTAGATCGGCCGCAAATAGGGATCGACCTTCTCGCGCATGTCGCCGGGCAAAAAGCCCAGTCGTTCGCCGGCTTCCACCGCCGGCCGCGACAGGATGATGCGGTCGACTTCCTTGCGCTCGAACATCTGGATCGCTTGCGCGACCGCCAGCCAGGTCTTGCCGGTGCCGGCGGGGCCGGTGCCGAACACCAGCGAATGGCGTCTTGAGCGCGCGGATGTAGGCATCCTGCGCGGCGGTGCGGGCGCGCACCGGCCGCTTGCGCAAATTGATTTCCTCGAAGGCCGCGCGCGCGCTGGTCGGATCGAAATCGAACAGCGAGCCTTGCGCGATCGCCTGCCGGATGGCGCCTTCGACGTCGCCGGTCGACAGATCCTGGCCGCGCTTGATCTGTTCGTAGAGACCTTCGAGCACGCGGCGGGCCTGTTCGCAGGCGTCGCGCGAGCCTTCGACGTTGACGTGATTGCCGCGCTGGTCGGCCACGACGCCAAGCCGGCGTTCGATCAAAGCGAGGTTCTGGCCGTACTGGCCGAACAGCACCGAAGCCAGCCTGTTGTCCTCGAAAGCGAGCACGACCTGTGTCGTGGCAGTTTCTTCCGAAGCGCGGCGGGCGGGATCACGGGATCCGATGTGCGCAAGGTGTGCTCTAAGCTCCTGCTAAGGTGCCAAGCGCGCGGCTTCGCCGATGGTCTCGGCCAATGCGCCGAACAGCGTATTGGTTCCGACATCCGTGATCGTGACTTTCACGATCGAACCGATCAGTTCCGGTGCGCGCCATGACATGCACCGACTGCAAATATGGGGAGCGGCCGACCAGTTGCCCAGCCAGCTTGCCCGGCTTTTCGAGCAGAATATCCATGGTTTGGCCGACGAAAGAGGCATTAAACGCCCGCCATTGCCGGGTGATGACGGCCTGCAGCCGCTGCAGGCGCTCGGCTTTTTCCGCTTCCGGAACCTGGTCTTCCAGGGCTGCCGCCGGCGTGCCGGGGCGCGGTCGAATACATGAAGGTGTAGGCGGTGGCGAAATTGACCTCTTCGGCCAGCGCCAGCGTGTCGCGGAAATCCTGCTTCGGTCTCGCCCGGAAAGCCGACGATGAAATCGGAGGTAAAGGCGAGATCGGCGCGCGCCGCGCGCAGCCGCGCGATCGCTTCGAGATATTCCTTGCGGGTGTGCTTGCGGTTCATCGCCGCCAGAATGCGGTCGGAGCCTGACTGCACCGGCAGATGCACATAAGGCATCAGCGCCGGCAGGTCGCCATGCGCCGCGATCAGGTCGTCGCACATGCCGCTCAACATGTCGCGCGGATGGCTGGTCATGTAGCGCAGGCGCGCGATGCCCGGCACGCGCGCCAGACGCCGCAGCAATTGGCCGAGCGTGACGGCGGCGCCGCTCGGCATCGAGCCCGTGATAGGCGTTGACGTTCTGCCCGATCAGGGAGACTTCGCGCACGCCGATTGCGGCGAGCCGTTCGACATCGGCGACGATTTTTTCGACCGGGCGCGACACTTCGGCGCCACGGGTATAGGGCACGACGCAGAAGGTGCAGAACTTGTCGCAGCCTTCCTGCACGGTGACGAAGGCGGAGACGCCGCGCTTGGCAATCGCCTGCGGCGACGGCTGCGCCAGCGCGTCGAATTTGTCTTCGAGCCGGAAATTCGGTGTCGACGATTTTTTCGCCGTCGCGAGCGCGCGCGCGATCAGGCGCGGGCAGGCGGTGATAATTCTGCGAGCCGACCACCAGATCGACGGCGTCGGTGCGGCGGATGATTTCCTGGCCTTCGGCTTGCGCGGTGCAGCCGGCGACCGCGATCAGCATGCTGCCGGCCTTCCAGCGCTGCGGCCTCCTTCATCTCGCGGATGCGGCCGATTTCGGAATAGACCTTGTCGACCGCCTTTTCGCGGATGTGGCAGGTGTTGAGGATGACCAGATCGGCCTCGGCCGGCATGGGCGGTCTCGCGTAGCCATCCGGCGCCAAGGTGTCCGCCATACGATGGGAATCGTAGACGTTCATCTGGCAGCCGAAGGATTTGACGTGGACTTTGCGCGGTCTGTTCATGCCGTCTCGTGTGAGCCGAAAAGTCAGTCTAGCGTGCGGGACAAGCGTTGTCCCGGCTCGTCAACCCATTGAAATTATTCTAAATTTCTTGAAAGACGGCGCGGGGCAGAGGCCTGTGGCGGTCTGTGTAGCCGTCTTAAGCCGTTTTCGCGACAAAAAAACTGACGGCGGTTGCCCAGTCTATTCGCCGGCTTATTGGCCGCTATGGGCCGGGCGTGGCCGGCCGAGCAAGGTCGCGCTATTGAGCCCGCGCACCGCGTCTTCCAGCTGCCGGGCCATGATCTTGCGGTTGGTGGTGGCGTCCGCGGTGATCGGCTCGCCGTAGCTGACGACCGCGTCGATCGGCGCCGCCGCGATCAGCGCTTTGATGTGCGGCATGAAGTCGAGATCGCCATACCAGGCGACCATCGGGCGGTGCTGACGGCCCATCGGAATGCCGTGCAGCGCGGTGTAGCTGATCGACATCGGCTGGATGGTGACGCCGCTTTCGGCGCGGGCGCCGGCTTCGCGGACCGCGCCGATCAGCGCCGAGCGAAAGGGCAGCACACGATTGCCGTCGCTCGACGTGCCTTCCGCAAACAGCATCACCGAGATGCCGACTTCGCAGCCGCTTGACCATCTCGGCGATGGCGTCGCCGGTCTGCTGACGGCGTGAGCGGTCGACGAACACCGTGCGCTGCAATTTCGCGGTGGTGCCGACCAGCGGCCAGTTGGCGACTTCGCTTTTCGAGACGAAAGCGATCGGCATGACCGAGCCGATCACGAGAATGTCGGCCCAGGACACATGATTGGAGACGAACAGAACGGCGTGGTTGCGTACCGGGTCGCCGACGACGCGGACGCGGATGCGCAGCAGGTGGCACAGGATTTTGATAGTAATTGGAGGCGATGAACCCCCAGCCGGGCAAATGCAGTTTGCCGAGCAGCCACTGCACCGAGATCACCAGCGGCGTCATCGTGAAGAAGAACACCGCGATAAAAAGTCCACGCAACATCAGGAGGTCTTATCGTCGGTCAGCGGTACGGCATACAATTCAAGGCGGTGGTCGACCAGCTTATAGCCGAGCTTGCGCGCGACTTCGGCCTGTAGCCGTTCGATTTCCTCGGACTGGAATTCGATCACCTCGCCATTGCGCAGATTGATCAGATGGTCGTGGTGCGCTTCGGTGCTGGTTTCGTAACGCGCGCGGCCTTCGCGGAAATCGTGCCGCTCGATGATGCCGGAATCCTCGAACAGCCGCACCGTGCGGTAGACGGTCGAAATCGAAATCCGGTCGTCGACCTTGACGCAGCGGCGGTACAGTTCCTCGACGTCGGGGTGGTCGTCGGATTCCGCCAGCACGCGCGCGATCGTGCGGCGCTGCTCGGTCATGCGCATGCCCTTGGCGGCGCACAGCGCCTCGATGTTTCTCCGCTCGGAGATGTTCTTCTCAGGCGCTGTCACGTTTGTCGTTCCGGTCTTGATTGCTGGCTTGGCGTCGTTCGCGGTCTTAATAAGCGGTCTTGCGCAGCGATCATACCGACCGCGTAAATTTAAGTTTACGCCAAATCCCGGCGCAGCACCAAGGCGGCGGCGGTTTTGCCGTCTGGGTAGCGGATAGTAGTTCGGCCGCCGCGCGACTTCGCGAAAACCGGCGCGCTCATACAGTTTGATCGCCGGTTTGTTGTGTTCGTCGACTTCCAGAAACACCGTGCGCGTGCCCAAGCCGGCGAGGCGGCGCAAATGCAAGGTCAGCAATTGGCGGGCGAGGCCTTGCCCTGTGCGCCCGGCGGGCCACGGCGACCGAGAGAATTTCGGCCTCGTCGGCGGCCTGCCGCGACATGATGAAACCGGCGAGCGCGCGGCCCGATCATTGGCGCGATGCGCGATCACGGCCCGGTCGGCCAGCATGGCCTCGACTTCGTCCTCGCTCCAGCCGCGCCGGAACGAGGCCGCATGCAGCGCGGCGATCGCGGCGGCGTCGCGCGCGGCAGCGTCCGACAATCTCGGCTGCGCCGCCGCGCGAACAGCTGGCGGAACAAGCCGATCATCGCCGCGCCAGTTGCGGCGGCGTGTTGCGGCTGGGCGTCGGGCGCGCGCAGATAAAGCGGCTTTGGCCGGCGAGGCGTTGACATCGGCGGTGGCGCCGAGCCGCGCCACCCAGTCGATGTCGGGCGCCGGATGTCTGCTTCGACCGACGCCGGCGTGCTCGGTCGCCTGGGTCCAGGCCGCGGCCAGCACGTTGGCGGCGGTGCCGACAAGGCGCGGCGTGCCGCCGACCGACAGCCGCAAGCGCTTCGGCAATCGGCACCACGCGCGGCGTCACCAGCGTGTGGCCGCCGGCGCCGAAGACTTGCAGATAGACATGATCGTGACGCGCATCGATCGCGGCCACGACCGGTAGTGTTGTCGATCGGCGGCGATATAGGGCGCGGCGAAGGCGGACAAGCGTCGAGAGGCCGACCACCGGTTTGCCGGCGGCGAGGCCGAGGCCGCGCGCGGCAGCGATGCCGACGCGCAGGCCAGTGAAGCTGCCGGGGCCGGTGGTGACGGCGATGCGGTCGATCTGCGCGAAGTCGAGCCGGCACTGTTCGCGTCACGCGCGCGATCAGCGGCATCAGCGCTTCGGCGTGGCCGCGCGCCATCGGAATGGATTCGCGCGCGATCGATTTCGCCGCGCTCGGTGTCGAGCACGGCGGCCGAGCAGGCTTCAAGCGCGGTATCGATGGCGAAGACGCGCATGGAGGAGCCTGAAGCTGTCATCGCCCGCGAAGGCGGGCGATCCAGTAACCACTGACATACAAATTATAACTGACACAGGGGATACTGGATGCCCGCTTTCGCGGGCATGACAGTAACTTAAATCGGCCGGACCTCGATCACTTCGGGCACGAAATGCTTGAGCAGGTTCTGGATGCCGTGCTGCAGCGTCGCGGTCGACGACGGGCAGCCGGAGCAGGCGCCCTTCATCTGCAGAAACACGATGCCTTCCTTGTAGCCCTTGAAGGTGATGTCGCCGCCGTCGCCGGCGACCGCCGGCCGCACGCGCGTTTCGATCAGGTCCTTGATGGTGGCGACCGTCTCGGAATCCTTCTCGTCGAAGAATTCGTCGTCGGCGCCGGCTTCGCCTTGCGCGTCGCTCGCGACCAGCGGCGCGCCCGACATGTAGTGCTCCATGATGGCGCCGAGGATCGCCGGCTTGATCTGCTGCCAGTCGCCGTCGTTCTTGGTGACCGAGATGAAATCGGAGCCGAAGAACACGCCGCCGACATTGGCAATGTCGAACAGCTTTTCGGCCAGCGGCGACTGCGCGGCCGCTTCGCGGTTCGGCATGTCGAGGGTGCCCGGTTCGAGCACGGCGCGGCCGGGCAGGAATTTCAGGGTCGCCGGATTGGGCGTGGCTTCGGTCTGGATGAACATCGTTTGGCTCCTTGCCGCAAGCGGGGTTAAGGCCCGTGGGCGAGTGTGAAGATACCCGATAAATGGGCTTTGCGGGAGGTGAGGTCAACCGGCGCCAAAAGTCCGCCGAAAAGCGGGCGCTTACGCCATCGCCTCCAGATCTTCGTCGCTGAGCTGGCCCGGGCACGATGGCGACCGGAATCGGGAAGGTGGCGACGGTCTTGGCCAGATTGGTGATCAGCGGGCCGGGGCCTTCCTTGCCGGTGCCGGCGGCCAGCACCAGAATGCCGATATCGGCGTCCTCGTCGATCAGCTTGACGATTTCCTCCGAGGTATTGCCCTCGCGGATCACGCGCTCGGGCTTCGGTGTGGGTGATCTTCTTGATGCGCATGGCGAACTTGTCGAGCACGGCATTGGCGGCTTCCATGCGCTTCCGCCTGCATGATGTCGGCGACGCCGAGCCATTGCTGATTGCGCTCGGCGGTTTCGATGACGCGCAGCATGACGATCTGCGACTTGGTGCGGCCGGCGCGCTTGGCCGCCCAGAACACGGCGCGGTCGCATTCCTCGGTATCGTCGATGACGACCAGGTATTTGCGTTTATGGCCGGTCTCGTAACTGCGGCGCTTGATTCGGCATCGTCGCTCCTTACGTGTTCGGTCATGTTACGTGTTTGGTCACGGTCGGGATCGTGGACACGATTTCGGACGCACAAGCGGCGAATGGTGGCATGACCGGTGCGCACGACGACAAGTGTCCGGTGGACGGCCGGGGATAACGTCGTGCCCGAATTTTGCGCAGTGCAAACGAGAATTTGGCGCGCGAAATCTAATTACCGCCGCACGAAACCGACGATGTCCTTGACCGCCTTCATGGTTTCGCCGGCGATCGCGGACGCGCGCTCCGACCCATCGGCCAAAATCGAATCGATATAGACCGGGTCCTGCACCAGCTTTTTCATTTCCGAACCGATCGGCCCGAGCTTGGCGACCGCCAGATCGACCAGCGCGACTTTGAACGCGGAGAATTGCGCGCCGCCGAATTCGCCCAGCACCTGCGCCTTGGAGGTGTTGTTGAGCGCGGCATAAATGCCGACCAGGTTGTCGGCTTCCGGCCGGGCTTGAGGCCTTCTTCTTCGCTCGGCAGCGGTTCCGGATCGGTTTTGGCCTTGCGGATTTTTTGCGCGATGGCGTCGGCGTCGTCGGTCAGATTGATGCGCGAATAATCCGACGGCTCCGACTTCGACATTTTCTTCGAGCCGTCGCGCAAGCTCATCACGCGCGTCGCCGGACCCTGGATGATCGGCTCCGGCAGCGGAAAGAACTGTTCGCCGAAACCCTGCGCGTGGATCGACGTCGCGAAATCGACGTTGAATTTCTGCGCGATGTCGCGCGCCAGTTCGAGATGCTGCTTCTGGTCTTCGCCGACCGGCACATGCGTGGCGCGATAAACCAGAATGTCGGCCGCCATCAGGTTCGGATAGGCGAACAGACCGACCGACACGTTCTCGCGGTCCTTGCCGGCCTTCTCCTTGAACTGGGTCATGCGGTTGAGCCAGCCGAGACGGGCGACGCAGTTGAA
The DNA here is from genome assembly GCA_963830125.1 of uncultured Alphaproteobacteria bacterium. Lineage (GTDB taxonomy): Bacteria > Pseudomonadota > Alphaproteobacteria > Rhizobiales > Xanthobacteraceae > Pseudolabrys. The sequence goes on from CAWHKU010000007.1 coordinate 109,478, forward strand.
CACCCAGGCAAGCTCGGCGTGTTCGGCGACCTGGCTCTGGTTGAAGATGATCTGCTTCTTCGGATCGATGCCGCAGGCGAGAAAGGCCGCCGTCACTTCACGCGATCGTGCGCATCAGCTCGGCAGGGTCCTGCCAGACCGTGATGGCGTGCATATCGACCACGCAATAGATGCAGTCATAAGTATCCTGCAGCGCCACGAATTTCGTGATGGCGCCGAGATAATTGCCGAGGTGCAGATTGCCGGTCGGCTGCACGCCGGAAAACACGCGTTCCTTGAACGCACATTAATCGATGCCTGATCCGTTGGCCTTGTGACCGGTGCAATGCCATGCCGGACCGGCGGGCCGCAGAGACCCTTACTTCGTCCGGCGTAGCGCGGCGGTAAGGTCGCCGAGCCGGGCGACGCCGAGAATATGCAGCGCCGCGAGATAGATAACGACGCCCAGCGTCACCAGAACAACAGCAAAGCCAGCCGGCCGCCCGAGCTGGCTGCCAAAGCGGGGTCAAACCGTTGGCCGATCGGCAAGCCATAATGGACCGGAATGGCCATGACGGCCGTGGCCAGCACAATCAGCGGCAGCCGTTTGAAGGCCGGCGGTCGAAGCGCAGCCAGCCCCGGGCATAGACGTGGCGCCGAGCAGCGCGGCGCCGGCCCAGCCGGAAATCGCGATCGCCGCCGCCGCGCCGACATAGCCATAACATGAAACAGCAGCAGCCGCTAGCCGATCGCGGTGGCAAGCGCGCAGAGCGCGGTCAGCATCGGCGTGCGGGTGTCGCCATGGGCGAACGAAACCGCGCCGAACAGCTTTTTCCAGCACATGGCCGGGCAGGCCGGCACAAATCGCGACGAGCGCGGCGGCGACCGCGGCCGAGTCGTTGGCGGTGAAGGCGCCGCGTTGAAACAGCCCGGCGGCAATCGGTTGCGCCAGCAGCGCAAAACCGGTGCGGCCGGCAAGGCCAGACCGAGCGCGATTTCAAAGCCGCGCGATTGCACGCGGAAAATTGCGCCGCGTTGCATCGCGCGCAGACTGGCCGCGATGCGCGGCACGATGACCGCGGCAATTGCGATCGACGCGACGCCGAGCGGCAATTCATAAAGCCGGTTGGCGTAATAGAGCCACGACACCGCCGCCGGCGATGATGACACAATCGCGGCGGCGGCAATTAATTTGAGTTGCGGAATGCCGGCGGCGATCAGGCCGGGCGCGGCGCGGGTCAGAAAGTGTCGCGTTTGTCGGGCACATGATGGTCGGCGCGTCCAAGCGATGGCCGGTGGCGAGCCAGGCGGTCGCTGTGATCGCAAGCTGCACGAACCCGGCGACGACAATGGCGCTCGCAAGCCAGAGCTGAGCGCGAGTAAAGAACGTGCCGGCCGAAGGTGAAGCATCACAGCGCAGCGATCATCACCAGGTTGAAGGCGATGGTGCTGGCGGCGACGGCGCCGACACGGTTCTCGGCGTTGAGCGCGGCGGCCAATCACCGCCACCAGCCCGGCGAGCGCGATATAAAGCGCCGCGATCAGCAAGCAGTAGGCTGGCGATGGTCTGGCGTCATCGGGTCGAAGCCCGGCGCAATCGCGCCCATGACGGCCAGGCGAACACATTGACGAGTGAGGGCAGCCGCCGCCGCCGAGGCACAGCATCGCGATCAGGCCGCGCCGCGTGAAGCGGTTGGCATTGGCACCGTTGTCGTCGCTTGGCCTGCGAATTTCAGCCAGACCGGCACAAAGGCGCCATTGAGCGCGCCGTCGGCCAGCAAACGGCGGAAGAAATTGACCACCTGCAACATCGCGAAAAAGGCTTCGGCGAACGGCCCGGCGCCGAGCAAAGCGGCGATCCAGGCGTCGCGGCCATAGGCCAGCACGCGCGAAACCAGCGTTCCGCCGCCGACGGTGGCGATATTGCGTGCAAGCGACATGAAGTGGGCCTCCCCCACGGTATTATCATCGCAACGCCTGCGATGACATGACCGCCAGTCTCGTTTCCGGAGCCCATTTTTCCACGCAAATGAATTGGGTGGCCTGACATTGCGTCGAGGGGCTCTGCGGTTATAGTGCCGCCGCACGCGCACAGATGAGGAAAATCCATGACCGCTCCCCGCTATGACGTACTCGGTATCGGCAACGCCATCGTCGACGTGATCGCCCGCGCCGAGGACGATTTTCTGGTCGCGCAGGGCATGCACAAAGGCGGCATGGCGCTGATCGACGAAGCGCGCGCCGCCAAGATTTACGACGCCATGGGCCCGGCGAGCGAAAGCTCGGGCGGTTCGGCCGCCAATACCATCGTCGGCGTCGCCTCGTTCGGCGGCCGCGCCGCCTTCGTCGGCAAGGTCAAGGACGATGAACTGGGCAAGGCTTTCGCCCACGATATTCGCGCCGCCCGCGTCGCCTTCGACGCCAAGCCGGCGACCGACGGCCCCTCGACCGCGCGCTGCTACATCATGGTGACGCCGGATGGCGAGCGCACCATGAACACCTATCTCGGCGCCGCTCAGGATCTCAAACCCTCCGACATCGACGAAGCGGCGGTCGCGTCCGCCGCGGTGGTTTATCTCGAAGGTTATTTGTGGGATCCGCCGCAGGCCAAGGAAGCCTTCGTCAAGGCGGCGGAGATCGCGCACAAGGACGGCCGCAAAGTCGCGCTCACGTTGTCGGATTCGTTCTGCGTCGACCGCTATCGCGGCGAATTCCTCGATCTGATCCGCAAGGGCACCGTCGATATCGTGTTCGCCAACGAACACGAACTGCACAGCCTGTACGAAACCTCCGATTTCGCGGTCGCCAGCATGGCGTTGCAGAAGGACGCCAAGCTGGCGGTGGTCACGCGCAGCGAAAAAGGCTGCGTGGTGGTGACGCCGGACCGTATCGAAGCGGTGCAGGCGATGCCGATCGACAAGGTGGTCGACGTCACCGGCGCCGGCGATCTGTTCGCCGCCGGCTTCCTGGTCGGCCATTCGCACGGCAAGGATCATCGCACCGCGGCCCGCCTTGGCGCGCTCGCGGCAGCGGAAGTGATCCAGCATATCGGCGCGCGGCCGGCGGTTTCGCTCAAGGCGCTCGCCGCTCAGAACGGGCTGGCGCTCTAGACTATAATCCGAAAGTTGCGCCGGGCCCGGCGCGCCGCTCCCGCGAGGCATCCGGTAACCAATTGGTAACCAGAACATGGTTACCGATTGGTGAACGAATGCCTGCGGAGCGAAGGCTATGGCCAAGCGCAAAAAGATCGAAGTAACCGGTAGCGACGAGGCGGCCACGCCGCGATCCGCGCCGGAACAGGTCATGCCGTCGCTGGCCAAGTCGGCGCCGTCGATCGCGCCGGACGCTGATGCCGCCAACCTCGATAACGATGTCGACGCGCAATCGGCCGAGAAGGCCGCGGCCAAAGCAGCGGCCAAGGCCGCGTTGTTGAACAGCCTGCCGGCGGTCGAATCGCCGTCGATTTCGCCGGCCGTGTCCGAGCCGGTCGCCGTCGAGGAGCCGCGATAGAACCGAAGCCGGAGCCTGAAGTCGAAGCGGCCAAATCCGCGCCAAAGCCGAGCCGACATTCGCGCTGGTGCCGGTCGCGCCGCCGGCGGCCGACGTATCGAGTCGAGCCACCGGCGATGCCGAAGCCGCCGCGCTTTACCTTGAAAACGCGCCACAAACGCTACGCCCGGCTGGCCGCCTCGGTGGCGATTGGCGCGGTGCTTCGGCGCCGTCTGTCGGCGCGGCTGATCACCGGCGGTTTGCGACCGTCGGCGGCGGCAAGGTCGCGGCGCAGGAAGAAAACAAGGCGATGCAGCAGTCGGTCGCCAGGCTGCCAAGGAAGTGACGACGCTGAAGGCCAAGCTCGCGCGGCAACGCCAACCAACGCTCGACGCCGGTCCAGACCGCCATTAGCGAACGCCTCAAGCGAGCCAGCGCCGAGATCACCGGCTCGATTTCCGCGCCGCAGACGGTGGCCGCCGGCGGTCGACGCCGTTGCCCATGCCGCGTCCGGCGCCGCGCATCGCGATGGCGGAAGCCAGCTTCCACTCGCCGACCCGCGCCCGATCTGCCGGTGGTGCCGCGACTGGATCGATCCGCGATTCCCGCGGCGGTTATATCTATGTCGAAGGTCAGGGCGATATCTATCAGATCGTGCCCGGCGCGCCGTTGCCGGGCCTTGGCCCGGTGCAGTCGATCAAGAAGCTAGAAGGCCGCTGGGTGGTGACGACGCCGAGGGCATCATCGTCTCGATGCGCGACCGGCGGTATTTCGAATAGCGCTAAAACTTCCCCACTCCTCGCAGTTCGCAAGCGGGAGGGGAACAAGATCGCGCCCCTCATTTCCGCGTGAGCCCCGTAGCGGCTTTTCCCTTTCCATGTCAGATTGATGCCTGCCGGTTGGATGCGGGTGACGTGACATGGTCGGCACTTCTTGAAGATCGTTTTGACGGCCGCGGGTTTGGCGTTCGCGGCGGCGGGTCTCGGCCTGTGCGCAAGGCGCGGCGCCGGCCAAACCTGAGCTGAAACCTGAAATGATGGCGAATTGCCCCGGCCTGGTGGCCGCGCGCTCGCCGCTGTTTTTGCCCGCCGCGTTTCGGGTCGCCGCGCTCAACGCCGATCAGGTGCGGCATCAGCTTTGTCGGCCACTCGACCTTCCTGATCGAGAGCCCGCAACTGGTCCGCATCGCCACCGACTATAACGACTATCGTCAGGCCGGCGGTGCTGCCCGACATCGTGACGATGAACCACGCGCACACGTCGCACTACACCGACCATCCCGATCCGGGCATCAAATACGTTCTGCGCGGCTGGGCCGATCACGAAAAGCCGGCGCGCATCGACATGACACTACAAGGATGTGCGCGTCCGTAACGTGCCGACCAATATCCGCAGCTTGGACGGCGGCACCGAACACCACGGCAATTCAATCTTCATTTTCGAGATCGCCAATATGTGCATCGCGCCATCTCGGCCATCTTGCATCACACGCTGACGCAACAGCAGCTCGACGAGATCGGCCGCATCGACGTCGGTGATGGTGCCGGTCGACGGCTACATGCACGCTCGACCTCGACGGCATGGTCGAGGTGCTGCACGCGCTCAAAGCGCCGCTGATGATCCCGATGCATTATTTCAGCGCTTATTCGCTCGACCGCTTTTCGCAGCGCGTGCGCCAGGAGTGGGACGTCGAAATCGCCGACGTTCCTTCGGTGGTCGATTTCCAAGACGAGCTGCCGGTGAAGCCGAAAGTGCTGGTGCTGCCGGGGCTTTAGTGCGCTCGAACGTCGACATGGCGCGCTCTCGCGTTGCCTTCAAATTAAGCGTGCCTGTTGACTTAGGCAAGAATGCACGCTCCGTGGTACTTCGGCATATTTGGCATAAACGGACGCATCAATATGATACCTCTGTCAGGAATTTATTAACAATCCCTGTTGACCTGCGGGAACCAATGCTTAGGTGTGCGTTCTTGCCCCGCGTTCTATTGGGGTCTGAGCACTTCGAGGAATGTATGAGTCATGGTACAGACTTGGAGCGCTGGAAACGGTTTCCCGACGCGCAAGTCGGCGGTCTCGTCGAAGCCCCGATCGGTCCCGGCGTTTATGAAGTGCGTCATACCAGACCGGGCGGGTCGTTGCCTTCGGCCATGCCCGCAACGTGGCCAATGCCATCACCGATTTGAAGGTCAATGGCGGCGTTAACCCGATCGCGCGTTTCTTCGGCCGCGAGCCGCTGGTGTCGCAGTGTCAACGATCTCGAATATCGCACCTATGCGGCGGCCAGCCGCGCCGAGGCCAAGACCGCCGCCAACCGGCTGAAGGGACTGCGCCAGAGCGCCTGGCGCCGCCGCGTCGACATGGCGCGTCGTCGGCCACTGGGCTGAACCACGCCGCTTGTTTGAGATTAAAAAGGCCGGCGCATGCGCCGGCCTTTCTCGTCGACGATATCGACAGAGCGATATTGCCGAAGCGCGATTGCGCCGGCCTTGTCAGATCAGTTGTTGCTGCAAGTCTGCGGCCAGCGTCCGCAATTTGGGCAGGAACACATTGACCATGGTGTCGAGCGTGCCCGCGTTCGCTGTGCACGCCGATATTCAATGCGGCGATGATTTTGCCGTCGCGCCGCTTCAGCGGCACCGAGATCGATCTGAAGCCGGCTTCGGCCTCCTGATCGACCAGCGAGAAACCGTCGGCGCGCGCCTTGACGATGGCGCGGCGCAATTCGGTTTTATCGATAATGGTCGCCGGCGGTTAGCTTCGGCGGCGCGACGCGAGCGAGGAATCGATCCAACTGTTGGTCGTCCAGCGCCGCCAGCAGGATGCGGCCGAGCGAACTCGACAGCGCCGGCAAACGAAAGCCGATCTGCGCGCTGACCGGGAAGCATGCGATTCGGCGACGCATGCGCGATCATGACGACTTCGTCGCCGTCGAGCACCGCCGCCGAGCAGGCTTCGTTGACGTCGTCGCTCAAGACTTCGAGCGCCGGTTGGACGATGTCCGAGATCGCGTTCGACGACAGATACGCGCCGGCCAGCGTCAGAATGCGTGGCGTCAGGCGGAACAGGCGATCGTCGGTCTCGGCATAGCCGAGTTTGACCAGCGTTGTGAGGGTGCGCCGCACCGACGCGCGCGGCAGATCGACCAGCCGCGCGACGTCGCTGAGCGTGAGCCAGCGCCGGTCGCGGCCGAAGGCCTCGATCACGCGCAGACCGCGCGCCAAGGCTTCAAGAAAATCCGGGCCCGCCGCGCCGGCGAGCTGCTGCTCGGCTTCCGAACGTTTCAGGCGTGGCATGTCAGTCCTGTTGTCTCAAGGATGGCGCTGCTCGGTGGCCGGGGCTTTGGCTATGTTCGGTCAGCGAACATATAGCCGTCAATAACGGAGATTTCGGTCCGGCTCGCAAGCCAGAACGAGGCGGTATCCCTTGCAGGCGGCGCATGAGGTTTGTTCTAATTCGCACAATCCGTTCGGTCAACGAACAAATGTCTTTCGCCGCAAGTGCGATAGTATTTCTCACGGCAGGGAGCCCCCAGATGCTGAGCGCAGAGCAGAACGATCTCATCACCCGCACCGGCCCCGGCACGCCGGCCGGCAAGCTTATGCGCCAATATTGGCAGCCGGCCGCCCTGGTCGACGAATTTCAGGGCAACCGCCCGATCAAGCCGGTGCGGCTGTTCGGCGAGGACCTGGTGATCTTCAAGGACGACAAGGGCCGCTACGGGCTGATTGGCCGCCACTGCCCGCATCGCGGCACCGACCTCGCCTTATGGCCGGCTTGAAGATGGCGGGCTTGCGCTGCGCCTTTCACGGCTGGCTGTTCGACGTCGACGGCAAATGTCTGGAGACGCCGGCCGAGCCCGACGACAGCAAGCTCTGCGCCAACATCAAGCAGAAGTCTTATCCGGTGGTCGAGAAGAGCGGCATCCTGTTCGCTTATCTCGGGCCGCGGCGAGCCGCCGGCCTTCCCGCATTTCGACTGCTTCGTCGCGCCCGACACGCACACCTTCGCGTTCAAGGGCATGATCGACTGCAACTGGCTGCAATCGCTCGAAGTCGGCATCGATCCGGTGCACACCTCGTTCCTGCATCGCTTTTTCCAGGACGAGGACCCGAGCCAGGCTTACGGCAAGATGTTCCGCGATAATACGCGCGATAGCCGACATGCCGATGACCCAGATCATGCGTGAGGTGACGCGGCCGCGCATCGAGGTCGAGGACACCGATTTCGGTTTCCGGCTGGTGACCTTGCGCCAGATCAGCGACGCCACAACCCATGTCCGGGTGACCAATCTGGTGTTCCCGAACGCCTTCATGATTCCGATGAGCCGCGAGATGACGATCTCGCAATGGCACGTGCCGATCGACGACGAGAAGCACTATTGGTACGCGATCTTTACCTCGTTCGGCGAGCCGGTGAACAAGGAGACAGATGCGCAACCAGCGCCTCGAACTGTATCAGTTGCCGGATTACATCCCGAACCATAACAAGAGCAACGATTACGGCTTCGATCCGCACGAGCAGGAACACGAGACCTATACCGGCATGGGCGCCGACATCAACGTTCATGACCAATGGGCCTGTGAATCGATGGGCGCGATCCAGGACCGCACCGAAGAACATCTCGGCACGTCGGACAAGGCGATCATCGCCTATCGCAAGCTGTTGCGGCAGGCGATCGACCAAACGGTCAAGGGCGAAAAGCCGATCCTGGTGGTCGATGAAACGCAGGCCGCGACATCACCGGCCCTGCGGCGATCGACGGCATCGGTCCGGTCGACGACTGGCAGGGCTATTGGCAAACAGACCGAAGCGAAAAAGCGCGAGACCATGAGCTGGAAGAATGGTCGCTGATTGATGCCGTCACGTCCGCGCAAATCGCCTGCCAGTTTCGTCGAACGCCATAACTTATGGACTCCGGCGCAGGAAAAAGCCGCCGCCGGCATCGAGCGCGCGATCAAAAGCCAAAAGCTCGAACTGGTACGGTTTTCCTTTGCCGACCAGCACGGCGTGTTGCGCGGCAAGACGCTGCTGGCGTCGGAAGTCGCAAGCGCTTTGCGCAACGGCGTCACCATGACGACGACGCTGCTGGCCAAGGACACCTCGCATAAAAGCGTGTTTCCGGTGTTTACCGCCGGCGGCGGCTTCGACATGCCGGAAATGCAGGGCGGCGCCGATTTCGTCATGGTCGCCGATCCCGCGACTTTCAGGGTGCTGCCCTGGGCCGACAAGACCGGCTGGGTCCTGTGCGATATGTTTTTCGGCAACGGCAAGCCGGTGCCGTTTTCAACGCGCGCGATTTGTCGCGACGCGCTCGGCGACCTTGAGCAAGGCCGGCTACGACTTCATGGCCGGGCTGGAAGTCGAATTCCATCTGTTCAAAATCGAAAACCCGCGGCTCAGCCCCGCCGACGCGACTTGGCCGCCGCAAGCGCCGGACGTCAGCCTGCTGAGCCAAGGCTACCAATATCTCACCGAGTCGCGCTTCGACATGCTCGATCCGGCGATTGCAATTCTACGCCAAGGCATCGCGGCGCTCGGACTGCCATTGCGCTCAGTCGAGATCGAACTCGGGCCCAGCCAGGTCGAATTTACCTTTCGTCCGCAGATGGGATTGGACGCCGCCGACAGCATGATCCTGTTTCGCTCGGCGATAAAACAGATCGCGCGCCGTAACGGTTATCTGGCGAGCTTCATGTGCCGGCCGGCGCTGCCCAACCTGATGTCGAGCGGCTGGCACCTGCATCAGTCGCTGATCGAGAAAAAGACCAAGCGCAACGCTTTCGTCGCGCCAGACGGGCTGTCAAAGCTCGGGCAGCATTATCTCGGCGGTCTGCTCCATCATGCGCGGTGCGGCGGCGGCTTTCACGACGCCGACGATCAACGGCTACAAGCGCTACCGCTCCTATTCGCTGGCGCCAGACCGCGCGATCTGGGCGCGCGACAATCGCGGCGTGATGATGCGGCTGTTGGGCGAGCCGGGTGATGCCGCTACCCATCTGGAAAACCGCGTCGGCGAGCCGGCCGCCAATCCTTATCTCTATATCGCTTCGCAGATCTTTGCCGGGCTCGATGGCATGGCCCGGCGGCTCGATCCCGGCCCGTCGGCCGATACGCCATACGAGGCGGCCGCCGCGTTTCTGCCAAAAGACCTGAGCGAAGCTTTAGCCGCATTGCGCGCGGACGAGGCCTTCCGTGCCGGTTTCGGCTCCGGCTTTATTGACTATTATGCTCATATCAAGGATGCCGAGCTGGCGCGTTTTGCCAAGGACGAGCCGGCGCAGAATCAGGCTAACGTCACGGCCTGGGAACAGAACGAATATTTGGATCTTTTCTAATGCCCTATGCAACGACCGCCGATAACGTGAAGCTCTATTACGAGGAGGTGGGGCAGGGCACGCCGATCCTGTTCGTGCATGAATTCGCCTCCGACTATCGCGGCTGGGAGCCGCAGATGCGCGAATTCGGCAAGCGCTATCGCTGCATTACGTATTCGGCGCGCGGCTATACGCCGTCCGACGTGCCGGCCGATGCCAAGGACTACAGCTACCTGCATGTCATGCGCGATTGCGTCGCCATGCTTGACCATCTGAAAATCGACAAGGCCCATCTCATCGGCCTGTCGATGGGCGGCTACACCTCGCTGCAGACCGCGCTCAATCATCCCGACCGCGTGCGTTCGCTGGTGCTGGCCGGCACCGGCTCCGGTTCCGAACGCTGGTACACGCAAGATTTCCATAAGCATTCGCAGGCGCTCGGCGATCAGTTCGAGCGCGACGGCTCGGCGGCGATTGCCGCCACTTATGGCATGGGCCCGAGCCGCGTTCCGTTCGAGATCAAGGACCCGCGCGGCTTTGCCGAATTCACTCAACGGCTGGCTGAGCACGACGCCAAGGGTTCGGCCAACACTTCGCGCGGTTTTCAGGGCGCGCGGCCGTCGCTGTATGATTTCGAAGACGCGATGAGCCAAGCTCGCCACGCCGGCGCTGATCGTGGTCGGCGACGAGGACGAGCGCTGCATCGAGCCCAGCCTGTTCCTTAAAGACGCGCTGCCGGCGTCGGGTCTGGTGATGTTTCCGAAGTCCGGCCACGTCGTGAACCTGGAGGAGCCGGATCTGTTCAACCAGGTGGTCGGCGATTTTCTGGCCAAGGTCGATGGCGGGCGCTGGCCGCTGCGCGATCCGCGCACGCGCGGGGCGCGGCCGTTCAAGCCGGCATTGGAATAACGGCCGGGGCGCTGGAATCCGCGCGCGTCCGGCCCTATCTAAGGGCATCGCGGGCGCGGAGGATTAGACCATGCTGAAATGGGCGTTTGTTTTTCTGCTGATCGCCATTGTTGCCGGCATCTTCGGCTTCACCGGCGTGGAAGAAACCGCCACCACCATCGCGAAGTGGCTGTTCGGCATTTTCCTGGTGCTGTTTGCCGCCATGGTCGCGATCGGCTTGGCGCTCGGCGCCAAGCTGATGTCGTGAGCCCGACGCGGGGCCGCGCTGCGCCTTAAACGTCGACGCTGGCGCTCAGCGCATTGTCCTGAATGAACTGCCGGCGCGGCTCGACCAGGTCGCCCATCAATTGGTCGAATAGCACATTGGCCTCATCGACCTCCTTGATGCGAACCTGCAGCAGCGAGCGCGCATTGATGTCGAGCGTGGTCTCCCACAGCTGCTCCGGGTTCATCTCGCCCAGCCCTTTGTACCGCTGCATCGTGACGCCCTTGCGGCCGGCACCGGTGATGGCTTCAAACAAGCCAACCGGCCCGTGGATCGGCCAGGTTTCGTCCTTGCGCCGCAGCGCGCCCGGCTTCTCGTAGACCTTCTGCAGCGAGATCGCGTGCTCGTCGAGCTTGCGGGCGTCGGCCGAGCCGAGCAGAGCGTGGTCGAGGGTGGCGACGCTTTTGACGCCGCGCACCGTCCGCGTGAACACGAAGCCGTCTTCCTCGCGGAATTCGCCTTCCCAGCCGCGCTCGGTTTCCTCGGCCAGCACGTTCAGCCGCTTGGCGATAAAGGGCGCGGCGGCCTGGGCCTTTTCGGGATCGCCGAAAATTTCCGGATTGAGCACACCGAGAATGGCGGCCTGCTCGACCACCTGGCGGCTATAACGGCTATGCAGGCCGTTCAGCGTGTTGCGGATAATGCGCGCTTCCTCGACCAGCTTTTTCAGGTCTTCACCGGCGCGCTCCTCGCCGCTCGCCGAGCTTGAGCACCGCTTCCTCGACGCCGGTCGCGATCAGGTAATCTTCCAGCGCGCGTTCGTCCTTGAGATACTGCTCGGACCGGCCGCGATTGACTTTGTAAAGCGGCGGCTGGGCGATGTAGATGTAGCCGCGCCGGATCAATTCCTCCATCTGCCGGAAGAAGAACGTCAACAGCAGCGTGCGGATGTGGCTGCCGTCGACGTCGGCGTCCGTCATGATGATGATCTTGTGGTAGCGCAGCTTGTCCGGGTTGAATTCGTCGCGGCCGATGCCGGTGCCGAGCGCGGTGATCAGCGTGCCGATTTCCTGGCTGCCCAGCATCTTGTCGAAGCGAGCGCGCTCGACGTTGAGGATCTTGCCGCGCAACGGCAGCACCGCCTGGAATTCGCGGTTGCGGCCCTGCTTGGCGGAACCGCCGGCCGAGTCACCCTCGACAATGAACAATTCTGACTTGGCCGGATCGCGTTCCTGGCAATCGGCGAGCTTGCCCGGCAATGACGAAACATCGAGCGCGCCTTTGCGCCGGGTCAGGTCGCGCGCCTTACGCGCCGCTTCGCGGGCGGAGGCGGCTTCCACCACCTTGCCGACGATGACCTTGGCTTCCTGTGGGTGCGTTTCGAACCAGGCCTGCAGGGCCTGGTTGACGACGTTCTCGACCACCGGGCGGACTTCCGACGAGACCAGCTTGTCCTTGGTCTGCGACGAGAATTTCGGGTCCGGCACCTTCACCGACAACACGGCGGTCAGACCTTCGCGGCAGTCGTCGCCGGTCAGCGCGACCTTTTCCTTTTTCGCGGTGCCGATGGTCTCGGCATATTGCGTGACCTGGCGCGTCAGCGCGCCGCGGAAGCCGGCGAGATGAGTGCCGCCGTCGCGCTGCGGAATGTTATTGGTGAAGCACAGGACGTTCTCGTGATAGGCGTCGTTCCACCACAGCGCGCATTCGACCGTGATGCCGTCGCGCTCGGATTTGATCATCAGCGGCGACGGGATCAAAGGCGACTTGTTGCGGTCGAGGAATTTCACGAAGGCTTCGACGCCGCCTTCGTATTTCATCTCCTCGCGCTTTTCGACCGGGTGGCGCATGTCGGACAGAACGATCGCGACGCCGGAATTCAAAAACGCCAGTTCGCGCAGGCGGTGTTCGAGCGTGGCGAAGTCGAACTCCACCATGGTGAAAGTCTCGGTCGAGGGCAGGAAGCTGACTTCGGTGCCGCGTTTGCCGTTGCTGTCGCCGACAACCACCAACGGAGCGACCGCGACGCCGTCGCGGAATTCGATGAAATGTTCCTTGCCGTCGCGCCAGATCGTCAGCTTGAGCCAGGTCGAAAGCGCGTTGACGACCGAAACGCCGACGCCGTGCAGACCGCCGGAGACCTTGTAGGAGTTCTGGTCGAACTTGCCGCCGGCATGGAGCTGCGTCATCACGACTTCCGGCGTCGACACACCTTCCGAGTGCATGCCAGTCGGAATGCCGCGGCCATTGTCGCGCACCGTGCAGGAGCCGTCCGGATTGAGGATAACATCGACCTGGGTGGCGTGGCCGGCAAGCGCCTCGTCGATCGCGTTGTCGACCGCCTCATAGACCATGTGGTGCAGGCCGGAGCCGTCGTCGGTGTCGCCGATATACATGCCCGGCCGCTTACGCACGGCGTCGAGGCCTTTGAGGACCTTGATCGAGTCGGCGCCGTAATCGGTGTCGTCGGATCGGATATCTTGACGGATTTCTTGGGCCGGTTCAGCCATCGACTGTACCTTCAAACAGGTCGGAAAAATAAATCAGATTGGATGATTTGTGTGACACGAAAAACGACGATCGTACAGCGCAAAGTCATCGCTAATAATATGTTGATTCAGAAGGACTTTTTAAAGAGGCGCGGGGTTGAAAAAGAGCGGTTTTGAGCCGCCCCTGTGGGGCTTTTTTGGGCCCCGATTTCGCGTGCCGGCGGCGCCGGTTTTTCAAGCCAAAAAGCTGCGCCATCACGGCGTCATCGAACCGCCATATCGATCCGCCACAGCGAGTTGCTCGTGCGAACGACCCTGCCGCGTTGTCGGGTACGGCGCCCGTTCATCGATTTCATGTCTAACTGCTCCGGCCCGCTTGCGCGCGCCCTTCGCTTGGTCCTAAGCCACATCCGCTTCCGGCCTGAATTCCCGCTCCGGATATCCTTCGTCGGCTTCGTTTTATGTCCTGGCTCAACCCGACTTTTGAAGTTCCGCATCGGCTGCGCGCCCTGGTGCGTGCGCGCGAGACCAGCGTCATCGTGCTGGCGGCCTTTGCTGGGGCGGCCGCCGGGCTGGTGGTGGCGGGGATGGGCGAACTGGTCTCGCTCATGCACCTGACCTTTTTCGGGCTCGATCCCGGTGAGCGGCTGTCGGGGGTCTATTCGCTCAATCCGATCTACGCCTTCCTGGTGCCCTGCCTGGGCGGGCTCGCCTTCGGCTTGGTGACCTCCTACGTCACGCGCCGGCGCGGCGGCGAGATTGACCCGGTCGAGGCCAATGCGCTGCATGGCGGCCGGATGTCGCTGCGCGGCAGCCTGATCGTTGCGGCGCAGACCATCTGGTCGAGCGGCGTCGGCGCCTCGGTCGGGCTGGAAGCCGGCTATACCCAATTGGCCTCCGGCATCGCCTCGACAGTCGGCCGGGCGTTTCGCCTGCGCCGGTCGGACATGCGCATGTTGGTCGGCTGCGGCGCTGCCGGCGCCATTGCCGGCGCCTTCGGCGCGCCGCTCGGCGGCGCGTTTTACGGCTTTGAGCTGATTATCGGCAGTTACGCGATCGCCAGCCTCGCCCCGGTCGGCACGGCGGCATTGCTTGGCTATCTGACCGCCCAGGCGTTCTCGCCCGAAGGGCTCGGCATCGAGACCGGCGTGGTGTCCGACTTGGCGGTGCACGACGTGGTGATCGCGGCTGGGCTCGGCCTGCTGGCGGCCGGCTTCGGCATTTTGCTGATGCGCGGGGTCGCCGCCTGCGAAGTGTTGTTCTCCAAGGCGCATGTGCGGCCGAGCTTACGGCCAATGCTTGGTGGCGCTTTGGTGGGGCTGCTGGCAATTGTTTCGCCCCAAGTCATGTCCTCCGGTCATGGCGCCTTGCATCTGACCGGAATTTTCAAGCTGCCGCTCGCCACCATAGCGCTGATTTTCGTGCTGAAAGCGCTGGCCTCGACGATTTCGCTTGGCTCGGGTTTCCGCGGCGGATTGTTCTTTGCCTCGCTGTTGTTGGGCGCGCTCGGCGGCCAATTGTTCGCGGTCACCCTCAACACGCTGTGGCCAGCGTTGCATGTCAACACCGACGCCTATGCCATCATCGGCATGAGCGCGCTGTCGGTGTCGGTGATCGGCGGGCCCTTGACCATGGTGTTCATCGCGCTCGAGACCACCGGCGACCTGTGGCTGACGACGGCGGTGCTGATCGCAGTCATCATCTCGATGCAGGTGACGCGCGAATTCTTCGGCTACTCGTTCACGACCTGGCGCTTCCATCTGCGCGGCGAGACCATTCGTGGCGCCGCCGATGTCGGCTGGATCCGCGATCTGACGGTGGCGCAGATGATGCGCGCCGACGTGCGCACGACGCCAGTGGAAGCGTCGCTGCCGATCTTCCGCGAAACCTTTCCGCTCGGTTCGACCAACCAGGTGATCGCGGTCGACGAGGAAGGCCGCTATGCCGGCATGGTGCTGGTGGCGGACGCGCACGCCGCCGAACTGCCGGCTACCACGCCGCTGCGCGACATCCTGCGTCACGCCGATCATGTCATGCTGCCGCAAATGACCGCGCAGGAAGCGATCCGCGCTTTCGAACGATACGAGGCGGAGGCGCTGGCGGTGGTCGATTCGCTCGAGCACCTGCATGTCATGGGTCTGCTCAGCGAAGCGCACACCTTGCGGCGTTTCTCCGACGCTTCGGAGCGGCAACGCCGCGAATTGCTCGGCGAGCTCTAGCGTTCGGCGCTTCGTTCGACCGCCGAGTTCAGGCCGCCGCGGCGTCCCGGTCGCGGCGCAGCAGTTCGCTGGTCGCGGCGGCCGGCGCCGGCTTGCCGAAATAGTAGCCTTGCGCGAACTTGCAGGTGGCGCTGACCAGGAAATCGCGCTGCGCCCTGGTTTCCACGCCTTCCGCCACTACTTCGATGCCGAGTTCGTGCGCCAGTCCGATGGTGGCCCGTACAATCGCCGCGTCGTCGGCGTTGGTCGCGACATCGGCGATGAAGCTCGGGTCGACCTTGAGGCGCGAGACGCGGAACGACCGTAGATAATCGAGCGACGAATAACCGGTGCCGAAGTCATCGATCGCAAGCCGAACCCCGATCTTACGCAGCCGGTCGAATGCCTCACGGTGACGCTGCGTGGTTTCGAGCAGCACCGACTCGGTGAGTTCGATCTCCAGCTGTTGCGGCGCGACATCGTGGCGCGCGAGGGCATCGGTCACGAGCTCATCAAGCCGAGATGCTAGCCTGAACTGGGCGCCGGACAGATTGACCGCGACGGTCGATGGCGCGATGCCGAGGTTGTTCCAGGCCCGGATCTGCCGGCAGGCATTCTCGACCACCCATTCGCCGATCGGCACAATGGTCCCGGTCGTCTCGGCGATCGGAATGAAGGCGCTCGGCAGGATGAGCCCGCGTTTGGGATGGTTCCAGCGCACCAGTGCTTCCACCCCGACGATCCGGTTGGAGGTCAAATCCACCTGCGGCTGATAGAACAATTCAAATTCGCCGCGTTTGATGGCGTGGCGCAATTCCTCGCCTATGATCATCCGCTCGCGGGTCTGCTCGTCGAGTTCCTGGACATGGAAGCGGAACTGATTGCGGCCCTCGTTTTTGGCGCGATAGAGCGCAAGGTCGGCCTTCATCATCATGGCATCGACGCCGGCGATATCGCTGCTATAGGGCACGACACCAATGCTGGCGGTGGTCTGAATTTGGCTATCTTCGATAAAATACGGGGCCGCGATCGCCGCGCCGATCTTGGCCGCCAATGTTTCGATGCTGGCACTGTCCGCGTTGCCATCCTGCAGCACGGCGAACTCGTCACCGCCAAAGCGGGCGACCAGGTCGGTATTGCGCACGCATCCTTTTAGGCGGTCGGCGACTTCTCGCAGCAACTTGTCGCCGACGGGATGTCCCAGCGTGTCGTTGACGTCCTTGAAGTGGTCGAGATCCAGATAGTGCAGCGCGAAGTTATTGGCGCCGCGTTTGGCGCGGGCGAATTCCAGGCCGAGGCGTTCGAGAAACGTCGCCCTGTTGGCGAGGCCGGTCAAAGCGTCAGTGCGCGCCAGCGTCGTCATTTTATCGGCCGCTCGCCGCTCGCCGGTGACGTCGCGGAAAAACCAGACCCGGCCGAGGTATTTTCGTTGGGGGTCGTAGAGCGAATCCGAATGCCGGTCGATAATGCGGCCGTCCTTGGTTTCGATCTCTTCGTGGCTCGGCAGTTCCGGATGTTCGTACAGGTAACGAACGCGCGCCATGAACGCGCTCTCGTCTTTCATTTGCGACGCGACATTCTGGAGTACCACGCCGTCGACCGCCGTCAGCATGTCCTTCGGTGGGATTTGCCACAGGTCGGCGAAGTGCTGGTTGAACTTGATGATTCGATTGTTGATGTCGACGACCAGGATGGCATCCGGCGAGCTTTCCAGCGCCGTGGTCAGCAGGATATGCGAGAATGACAGGCTGGTTTCGGCGCTCTTGCGGTCGGTTATATCGGTAATGATACCTTCGATCGCGACGATCCGGTTGTTATCGTCGTGCACAGCCGCGCCAAAACCGTCGAACCATGCGATGGACCCGTCCGGCCTTTGAAGCCGGAATTCGGTGCGGACGGAGTCCTTCTTGCCCTCGCTGATTGCAACGATATTGTCGAGGAGGACATGCTTGTCTTCGTCGTCGATCAAACGTGTCCAACGCTCGGAATGCCCCAGTAATTCGTTGGCTTGATAGCCGTAACGCTCGATATTCTGCGATATGAAGGTCAGTGGATATGGCGCTTCGGGGCCGAGGCGAAACAAGATGGTCGAACTGTTTTCGATGATGCGTTGGCCGTCGGCGAGCTTTTTAAGATGCGAGGTCCGGGTGATCGCGGCGCCGACCATTTCGGCCAACGTTCCGACGGTGTCGATCTCGACCGCCGACCAGTCGCGCTCGCTGCCACAGTCGTCGAAGGCGATCATCCCCGACCATTGGCCTTCGGCGAAGATTGGAACGCATAACGTCGATTTGATGCCGCCGAGTTCGAAGAACGAGCGGACAGCTGAATCAAAATCGCGAATGTGACCGGTGATGATTTCGCCGCGCCTGAGCCTCGGGATCCACGATTTAAGACCCATCTCGCCCATCGGCGTTGTCGCGTGCTGGAACTCCGGCGGCGTCACCAGGCCGGGAACGGTCCAAACGTAATGCTGCGCGACGGTCCCGTTCCGGCTGGCCGGATCGATCAGAATAATATGGGCGCGGTCGACGCCGCTCGCCTCGCCAATGCGTTCGATCGCGGCCGGCAGCGACACCGTCAAGTCGGCCGACCGCAGAAGGTCCTTGGCGGCGGATGCGACCGCTTCCAGCAACTTGTCGCGACGATAGCTGTCGAGAATGGTGAGTGCATTGGTCAGCCGCGACGATTCATGCGCGTTGACCGTCGTGGCCGGGCCGGTGTTGCCGATTGGTTCGATTCGCGGTGCCGCGTTACGGCGAGACATGAGATAAATCCGGCCAAAGGTGTATTCACAACCTTTACCAAACCGGTCTCGATCTTCCGTTGCGCCGATCGTTCAAATTGTCGGTAATTATGGTTGGCGGATTGTAAACGCGTTCAGCGCCGCGGCTCGACGGCGCCACCGCGCACCTCGAACATTTGCGCTCGGTCGACAATGTCGCCGAAGGCGGCTGGATCGGCGCCGGTCATCCAGACCTGCGCGCCCAAGGCCGCCAGCGCGTCATAGAGCGCGCCGCGCCGCATCGGATCGAGATGCGCCACCACTTCGTCGAGCAGCATCAACGGTGCGTAGCCGGTCATGTCCTTGATCAGGCTGGAATGCGCCAGCACCAGCCGGATCAGCAAGGCCTTCTGCTCGCCGGTCGAACAATCGGCGGCCGGAATGCCTTTGGCGGCATGGCTGACCTTGAGATCGGAGCGGTGCGGGCCGTCGAGCGTGCGGCCGGCGGCGGCGTCCTGGGCGCGGTTTTGCTTCAGCAGGTCGCGATAGCGGTCTTCGATTTCGAGCGCGCTGTGGTTCGGCAGCATTTTCTCCATCCAGCCGTCGAGCGCGATCTCCGGCATGGCGAAGGCGGGAGACTGCTCGCGCGCGGCATGAAGCGCGCCGGCCAGCCGTCCGACCGTCTCGGCGCGCGCGGCTGCGACCGCGACCGCGACTTCCGCCGTTTCGCGCTCGATCGCGTCCAGCCAATGCGGATCGCTGCGCGGGTCTTCGAGCAGGCGGTTGCGTGAACGTAACGAGCGATCGAGCGCGTTGACCCGCGCCGAATGCTGGGCGTCGACCGCCAGCACTAAACGATCGAGAAAGCGCCGGCGTTCGGCGGCCGGTCCATTGAACAACGGGTCCATCGCCGGGGTCAGCCAGACCACGCGCAGATGGTCGGCGAAGGCGATGGCCGAGCCGACGTTCTCGCGGTCGATGCGGCATTTGCGCGACGAGGTTACGGCTTCGCCGGACGGCGCCTCGATGCCGGTGCCGAGCGTCGCCAGCCCCAGCATGCCTTCGATCTCGGCCGACACCGCCCACGAGCCGTCGCCCTCTGCGAAGGCCAGTTCGTCCATGGTGGCGCGGCGCAAGCCCCGGCCAGGCGCCAGCATCGAGATCGCTTCGATCAGATTGGTTTTGCCGGCGCCGTTGATGCCGGTCAGCACCACGGGACCGGCGCGGTCGAGCGAAATCTGCGCGGCGTGATAGCTGCGGAAATTCGTCAGTGTCAGGCGGCGGATAAAGGCGGCGGTCATCGGCGAGACTTACCATCTTCGCCGCGAAAGCAGAAAATCACACCCGCATCGGCATCAGGACATACAGCGCGCCCTTGGCGTCGCGGTCCTGGATCAAAGTCGGCGAACCGGGGTCGGCCAGTTTCAAAATCGCCACTTCGCCTTCGATCTGCGCCGCGATGTCGAGCAGGTAACGCGAGTTGAAACCGATATCGAGCGGTTCGCTGTCATACTCGACTTCGAGTTCTTCGGTCGCGCTGCCGGAATCCGGATTGGTCACCGACAGCACCAGCCGGCTGTTGGTGATCGACAGCTTGACGGCGCGGCCGCGCTCGCTCGACACGGTCGAGACGCGGTCAACCGCGGCCTCGAAATCCTTTTTGTCGACGATCAGGCTCTTGTCGTTGTTGGCCGGA
Source organism: uncultured Alphaproteobacteria bacterium (assembly GCA_963830125.1). GTDB lineage: Bacteria > Pseudomonadota > Alphaproteobacteria > Rhizobiales > Xanthobacteraceae > Pseudolabrys. Next base: position 129,481 of record CAWHKU010000007.1, read on the forward strand.
ATGACGCGGCCGTAATCGGGGAAGGTGCCGTCGATCAGTTTCGAGGTCAGCACGACGTTGCCGATCGAGAACCGGATCTTGCCGGCCGACAGTTCGATGGTGACGTCGCCTTCGCCGGCCTCAATCAGGCGCTGCACTTCGGCGACCGTCTTGCGCGGCACGATGATGCCCGGCATGCCGGCGGCGCCGTCCGGCAGCGGCAGTTCGACCTGCGCCAGCCGGTGACCGTCGGTCGCCACCGCGCGCAGCATTGCCTCGCCGCCAGTGGCGGGCGGCGTGTGCAGATAAATGCCGTTGAGGTAGTAGCGGGTCTCTTCGGTCGAGATCGCGAACTGGGTCTTGTCGATCAGGCGCTTGAGGTCGGCGGCCGGCACCTTGAAGGAATGCGCCATCTCGCCGGCGGCGAGATCGGGGAAGTCGCTTTCCGGCAGGGTCTGCAAGGTGAAGCGCGAGCGCCCGGCGCGGATCGACAGCACGGCGCGGTCGCCGGAGCCTTCGATCACGATCTGCGAGCCGTCCGGCAGCTTGCGCACGATGTCGTAGAACATATGCGCCGGCACGGTGGTGGCGCCGCCCGGGGCGACCTCGGCCGCGATCGAGTTGGTGACTTCGAGATCGAGGTCGGTCGCTTTCAGGCTGAGCTGGCCCTTGTCGGCCTTGATCAGCACATTGGCGAGAATCGGGATGGTATTGCGCCGTTCGACCACGCGGTGGACGTGGCCCAGCGATTTCAGGAGTTCAGCACGCTCGACAGTAACTTTCATGGGAGACCCGCTTCGGCGCCTTTAAAAATGAGCCCTTGATCCAGGCGCAACAGCAAGCCGGCCTGCCGCTTTCACGGTGCCGGGGACCAAAGGTGGCAAGACCGCGGCATTTAAGCAAGGGCGGTGGCGGGGTGAGGCAAAATTTCCCCAGGCGTCCACAGGTCGAGAGCCGGTTTGCCCGGTCCGGCACAAGGGTGCGACGGCGACCGGCTCCAATGTCTGAGCTTGGTCGCCCGGGCACGGCGAGGACGGGCTGGAGCGCGGCGGGCCTGCCTATTCCTGCAACTGCCGCTTCAAAATCTCGATCTCCTCGGCCAGCGCCATGTCGGCGCCGACCAGGCCCTCGATCTTGCGGACCGCGTGCAGCACCGTGGTGTGGTCGCGGCCGCCGAAACGCCGGCCGATTTCCGGCAGCGAGCGCAGGGTCAGGGTCTTGGCCAGATACATCGCGACCTGGCGCGGACGGACGACATTGGCGGTCCGGCGCGACGACAACAGGTCGGAGCGGCTGACATTGTATTGGCGCGCCACGATCCGCTGGATGTCCTCGATCTTGACGCGCTTGGGTTCCTGCGGCCGGATCAGGTCGCGCACTTCGCGCTCGGCCATTTCCAGGGTCACCGACTGGCCGGTCAGCTTGTTGTGGGCCAGCAGGCGGTTGAGCGCGCCTTCCAGATCGCGGCCGTTATGGGTGACGGTCTTGGCGATATAGGCCAGGACCGGCAGCGGCACATCGAAGCTCGGATGATGCGCGCGCGCCGCCAGCACGCGGGCCTTGAGAATTTCCAGCCGCAGCTCTTCGCCGAGCGCGCCCATCTCGACCACCAAGCCGCCGGCCAGCCGCGAGCGGACGCGGTCGTCGAGGCTTTCCAGTTCGGACGGCGGCCGGTCGGAAGCGATCACGACCTGACGGCCGGCATCGATCAGCGCGTTGAGGGTGTGGCAGAACTCGGCTTGCGTCGATTTGCCCTGCAGGAACTGCAGATCGTCGATCACCAGTACGCCGATGCCGCGCAGCGCTTCCTTGAAGGCGAGCGCGGTTTGGGTCTTCAGCGCCGACACGAAGCCATACATGAACTTCTCGGCGGTCAGATACAGCACCTTGCGTTCGCCGGCGGCGTTGCCGGCCCAGGTGATCGCCTGCAGCAGATGGGTTTTGCCCAAGCCGACGCCGGCATGGATGTAGAGCGGGTTGAACATCACCGGATCGCCGCGCGCGCGCGATCGCGACCTGCTTGGCGGCGGCCTGCGCCAGCGTGTTGGATCGGCCGACGACGAAGCTGTCGAAGGTCAGGCGGGCGTCGAGCGGCGAACCGCCGAGCGCCTCATGCACGCCGGGATCGCCGGCCGACATCGGGCGGCCCGCGCCGGCACCGTTGCCGAAGCGATTGGCGCCATCGGTCGCGGCGGCGGCCAGTTCGGCCTTCGGCTTTGGCTGCACGGTGGTCTTGAGGACGGCCGAGCGCACGATCAGTTCGATGCGGCCGACTTCTTCCTGCTCGGCCTGCCAGCAGGCCAGCACGCGCTCGGCATAGTGCGACTGAATCCAGCTCTTGAGAAAGCGCGTCGGCACCGACAGACGGACCGCGCCATCGTCGAGGGCTTCCAGGTCCATGCGCGCAAACCAGCTTGAGAACACGTCGTCACCGACTTCGGCGCGCAACCGCGCCTTGACCCGCACCCAACACTCTTGATCCGTGTTCGTCATTTTTCTTCTTCTCTACTGCTTATTCGGTTGGACGGACAAAAATTTGCTCGGCTTTGCGGGTTGGCGGCTTGTTCCACCAGCGCAGCCGGATACTCGACGCAAACAACATTTACTCAAGGACATCGACTGGCGATGGCTTTTCCGGGAGAGGCTTGATCCGCCGGCGGCTGAACGGCCGTTGGCAAGGGATCGGGACGACTCCGCGGCGGGCGTTGCGTCTTTAGCGAAAGGACGGCGGCGCGGTGCCCAGATGTCCAGCCGTCAACGCAAAACCGGCGTGGGACGCAGATCGGTTCTTCAATACAAAGGGCGGCTTACCTACGGGTGGGCGGGTGTAGCGGACAGCGGCAATGCAGGGATCGATCAAAGTCAACGCAAAGCCACCGGCGCCGGCGTTGGCCGTCAAAAAATGTCCCGCTGCCGTCATGGCATCCCCCCTTAAAATCGCTATCGGGCTATCGCCCAACCGTCGGCTCGTTTCGTTCGCTTCGTGCCTGGCTCGCTTGGCAGCCGGTTCGTTTGACTTGCTGGCGTCACGCCAGCTTCGCACCAGGCTCTCGGCAGTCCAATCACAACTCGTCTCGTCAGCCAGTTCTCACCGTTCCTCACGTCGTTGCAATTTGTGCAAAATTTTTGCTTGCACGACGCGATAAAATGGCCCCGGCAAAATCAATGGTCGACCTTAATCCACATTGTGATCCAAGCGGACAATAGGCGGCCATGCTCATCTGCCAATGAGCGCAGAACGGTTCCTTTGACTGATGGCGCTCGGGAAGTCCGTGCGCGAGTTCAAAAATACACAACGACGTGGGTGGGGCAATTCGAATTTCAGCGCATGACGGTATTGAACGCCAACGGCGACCGGCGCGATGACGGTGTTACCGTTGCCGTTGTCCACCGAAGTTTCCAAGGTCTTGATGAGTCGTTAGGAATTTCCGAGTCCGCGTCCATGAGGCGTATGTGCCGCACCTAAAAATTTTTGATCGCGCTCACATTCGGAAAGCCCTGCGGCACGGGCATTTCCGGGTCCCGCCATTCGCTTTCCCGCTAAGTCGTTATGCATTCGAAAAGATTCGTGTGCGAATTGGCAGGGTAGCCCTTACGCATAAGTCGTTGGCGCATATGAACGTTGCTCGGCTTGCATTGCGAGATGTCCAGCAAAATCTTGCCGCGCAAAATTTCCTGACATGGCGATGACGTTTTCGCGACAGCGATGGTTTTGATGGCTTCGTGCGTGCGCTGCACGGTAATGGCGCCCGCAGATGGCATAACCAAATGGAATGCCACAGTGGCGCGACAATGCTGCGGCGCGTGCGCAGCCATTGTCTCGGAAATTTTTGAAAAGCGCCACGTAAAATTGCGAGGCCAAAGGCCAGCATCGACCGCCGGCTCGCATGCTTGGGTTATGCGCCGAACTTAAAGAGAAAAAAGCCCGCCTGAATCAAAGGCGAGCTTTAACGCGATCAGTCATATAGCGAACGTTACGTGCAAACGTAACGTTACGTCGCCTACTGGGCGATCTTGGCGATGCGGTGCACCAAGACGCGAGACTTTGCGGCTCGCGGTATTCTTATGAACGGTGCCGCGCTGCGCTGCACGCATGATCGCCGGCTCCGCGTCCTTGATCGCCGCCAATGCCGCGGTGCGGTCGCCGGAGGCGATCGCTTCTTCGACCTTGCGGACCGAGTTGCGCAGCACGGTGCGGCGCGCCTTGTTGATCTCGGTCTTGCGCGCGATCTTGCGGGTAGCTTTGCGGGCGGAACTGGTATTGGCCATTTAACTCTCGTCCGTATCTGTCGTTGGCGACTGGGCTTCTCGGCGGATCAGTCCGCACAAACGACCGGTCATGCAAGAATGTGCGGCGGCGCCGAAATGCACCTCCACTGGCGTGGCTTATAGTCAGCCGCCGGGCGGGCGTCAACGCCCGTCATTTAGGTCATTTTGACACCGGAAACGGCCTCTAGGCGGCCCGTTTGGCCCGGATGGCGTCGTAGCCGCCGGTAATGGCCTCGCGATCGGCGGTCGAGACCGGCGCCAGCGGCGGCCGCACCCGGGCCAGCGCCGGGTCGTTATGGATATGGGCCAGCAAAGTCTTAACGCCGGGGACCAGCGGGCGGCCGTCGAACAGCTTGCGGATCGCCACCGCGGCTTCGAGCGCGGCCGCATCGCCGGCAGCCCAGGCGCGCTGGCACAGGTCGGAATTCAGATTGGCGGTTGCCGAGATGCAGCCGGCAAAGGCGCCGCCTGCTGGCCTCGATCAGGCAGGCTTCGGTCGACGGGAACACGGCGAAGTCTTTTGCGACCGCCGCGGCCGAGCGCGCGAAGGCCATGTCGCCGGACGAGTCCTTCAATCCCACGATGCGGGACGGAAATGATTTTCTCAAGCGTTCGATCAACGCGACGTGCCACGGAATGCCGGTGAGTTGCGGGTAGTGATAGAGATAGAGCGGCAGCTTGCTGTCGTCGGTCGCTTTCACCAGCGCGCCAATGTAGTTCGACCAGCCCGTCGTCGGTGACGCCTTTATAGTAAAACGGCGGCAGCACCAGCGCGCCGGCAAAGCCAAGCTTGGCGGCGTGCTGCGTCAGCGCGACGGCATCCGAAACCGAGGCCGCGCCGGTGCCGACCATCAGGCGGTCGAGCGGCAGGCCGTTGTTCTTGTAGGCGTCCATCACCGCCATGCGCTCGTCGCGCGCGAACGAGGTCGCCTCGCCGGTCGAGCCGAGCACGTTGAGGCCGTCGCAGCCATTGTCGAGCAGATGGCGGGCGAGATCGGTGGCGCGCTTCAAGTCGGGCGCGCTGTTGTCGTCGATCGGGGTGGCAACCGCGGCGATCACGCCGGACAGGGTCTTGCTCAAGATGGATCTCCGATTTTCTCATCGTCGAAACCGGATTGGGTCCGGTCGCCGACGCTCGCTTTGTTTTAAGAAGACGTTGGGGCTCAACACAAGCGTTCGTTTTCGGAGCCGGCCAAAGGCCGGCCCCGATGTCTCGTCAGGACGAATGCTTCGGTTCAGCCGCTGACATTATAAGCGGCCAGCGCCGCCATATTGACGATCTGCGTGTCCTTGGCGCCGAGCTGAACGATCTGCACCGGCCGGTCGAGACCGACCAGCAGCGGGCCGATCACGGTGGCGCCGCCGAGCTCCTGCAACATCTTGGTCGAGATCGAGGCCGAGTGGAACGCCGGCATCACCAGCACATTGGCAGGACCCGACAGGCGGCAGAACGGATAAGCTTGGGCCAATTCCGGATTGAGCGCGACGTCGGCGGCCATGTCGCCGTCATATTCGAAATCGACGCGCTTGCGGTCGAGGATCTTGACCGCTTCGATCACGCGCGCCGAGCGCTCGCCTTGCGGATGGCCGAAGGTCGAGAACGCTAGCATCGCCAGCCGCGGCTCATAGCCGAAACGGCGCGCGACGCCGGCGGCTTCGATGGCGATCTCGGCTAATTCGTCGGCGGTCGGCATTTCGGTGATCGCGGTATCGGCGACCACTACGGTGCGGCCGCGCGCCACCACCAGCGACACGCCGATGACGCGGTGGCCGGGCTTGGCGTCGATCACCTTGCGCACGTCCTCGAGCGCGACCGAAAAATTGCGGGTGACGCCGGTCACCATCGCGTCGGCGTCGCCGTTCGCCACCATCAGCGAGGCGAAATAGTTGCGGTCGGTGTTCACCAGCCGCTGGCAATCGCGCAGCAGATAGCCATGCCGCTGTAGCCGCTCATAGAGATAGTTGAGATAGGCCTCGTTGCGGGTCGACAGCCGGGCATTGATGATTTCGATGCCTTCGCCGAGTTCGATGCCGGCTTCTTTCGCGGTCGCCTGCACCCGGTCCTCGCGTCCGACCAGGAGCGCGGTGCCGAAACCCTGATGCACGAAGCTCGCGGCGGCGCGGATCACCTGTTCCTCTTCGCCTTCGGCGAACACCACCCGCTTGGGCGAGCGCCGCAGCTTGGCGAACACCTGGACCAGCGTGCCGGCGATCGGGTCGCGCCGCGCGTTCAATTGATGCCGGTAGGCATCCATGTCGACGATCGGTTTGCGGGCGACGCCGGTATCCATCGCTGCCTGGGCGACCGCCGGCGGCACGGTGGAGATCAGCCGCGGATCGAACGGCACCGGGATGATGTAGTCGGGCCCGAATTTCGGCCGACCGCCGTATAGCGCGGCGACTTCGTCCGGCACGTCCTCGCGCGCCAATTCGGCGAGCGCATGGGCGGCGGCGATCTTCATTTCCATATTGATGGCGGAAGCCCGCACGTCGAGCGCGCCGCGGAAGATGAACGGAAAGCCAAGAATATTATTGATCTGATTGGGATAGTCGGAGCGGCCGGTCGCCATGATAGCGTCGTCGCGCACCGCCGCCACTTCCTCGGCGGTGATTTCCGGATCGGGATTGGCGAGCGCGAAGATCAACGGCTTGTCGGCCATCGACTTGACCATGTCTTGCGTGACCGCGCCCTTGACCGACAGTCCGAGGAAGACGTCGGCGCCTTTCATCGCCTCGGCCAATGTGCGTTTGTCGGTCTTGACCGCGAAGCCGGACTTCCACTGGTTCATGCCTTCGGTGCGGCCCTGATAGATCACGCCCTTGGTGTCGCACAGGATCAGGTTGTCCGGCGTGAAGCCGATCGCCTTGAACAGTTCGAGGCAGGCGATGCCGGCAGCGCCTGCGCCGTTGCAGACCAGCTTGGTGGTCTTGATGTCGCGTCCGGTCAGATGCAGGGCGTTGATCAGGCCGGCGGCCGAAATGATGGCGGTGCCGTGCTGGTCGTCATGGAAAACCGGAATGTCCATCAGTTCGCGCAGGCGCTGCTCGATGATGAAGCATTCCGGCGCCTTGATGTCTTCGAGATTGATGCCGCCCCAGCCGGCGCCCAAGAGCTTGACGCAATTGATGATCTCTTCCGGGTCCTCGGACGACACTTCGAGATCGATCGAGTCGATGTCGGCGAAGCGTTTGAACAGCACCGCCTTGCCTTCCATCACCGGCTTGGCCGCCAGGGCGCCACGATTGCCGAGGCCGAGAATGGCGGTGCCATTGGTAATGACGGCGACGAAATTGCCCTTCACCGTATAGTCGTAGGCCTTGCTCGGATCGTCCGCGATCGCCAGCACCGGCACCGCGACGCCGGGCGAATAGGCCAGCGACAGGTCGCGCTGGGTCGCCATCGGCTTGGTCGCAACGACCTCAAGCTTGCCGGGTCGGCCAATGCTATGAAATTGCAGGGCTTCTTGGTCGGTGAAGGTCGGGCGGGTAGGGCGCTTTACGGACATTGCTACTCCAAACTCGAACGGGTGACGCGGCCAGGATACGCAGCCAATGGAACGTTAGCGCATGAATCGGAAAGGTGGGACCCCGAATTGCGAAAGGATCGTGCGTATTGGTCTGGCGGCAGCGGCCGCCCACGCTCAAGGCGGCGCGTCTGCGGCTGGCTATGCGATGGTTGAACCAAAGGTTGAACCGGAGCGCGGCGCGGGTTAATCGGTGACGATTGCGAGAGCCAAAATTCGCCATTTTGAAGGTGTAAGCAGGCCCAATGATCCGGTTTTTGTTCCGAACTATCGGTCTTTTCTGCCTGGCCGCCGCCTTTATCCTGGTGATCTATGACGGCACCAAGTCGATCGCCGGCAACCAGCTTTATTTGACCAGCGTCAGCACCCTGTGGGGGCTGATCAATGCCGGCAGCTTGGCCATGCTCAAACCGCTGATTTCGCCCTATGCGGGCGGCATTCTGTGGGATCCGCTGGCGCTGTCGATCCTGGCTGGGCCGGCCTGGGCCGAGCTCGGCATTCTCGGCATTCTCTTCATTCTGTTGGGCCGGCGCAAAAGGCCGCTGATCGGCTACGCCCGCTAGGCCTTCGCCCCGTTCACGGCCCGCTTTCTCAGACGTGATCGCCGCCGCCGTTTCGAAGGCGGCGGCGCGCGCTTATATTGTGCTTATCAATTTTGAGGAGAACCAAAGCCATGTTCGGTTTCAAAAAAATTGCCAATTGGGGACTTGCCAAATAAGGACGAGGCGCTGCCTGGCCGCGGCCAGGAGATCCGCACCGCAGCTGAGCATTTCGTCAATCATCACCCGTTGAAGGGGCCTTATCCAGACGGCTTCGAGAAGGCCGTGTTCGGCCTCGGCTGCTTCTGGGGCGCCGAGCGCAAATTCTGGGAATTGGGCGACGGGATATATGTCACCGCCGTTGGCTATGCCGGTGGGGTCACGCCCAATCCGACCTATGAAGAAGTCTGCTCCGGCCGCACCGGCCACAACGAAGTGGTGCTGGTGGTCTACGACCCGAACAAGATCTCCTACGACGACCTGCTCAAGACCTTCTGGGAAAGCCACGATCCGACGCAAGGGATGCGCCAGGGCAACGATGTCGGTACGCAGTACCGCTCGGGCATCTACACCTTTACCCCGGTGCAGAAGCAGGCGGCGGAAGCCTCGAAGGCGATGTACGAGAAGGAATTGAAAGCCAAGCGCTACGGCGCGATCACCACCGAGATCGTCGAAGCGCCGGCGTTCTACTTTGCCGAGGACTATCACCAGCAATATCTGGCCAAGAATCCATCCGGCTATTGCGGACTTGGCGGCACCGGCGTGTCGTGCCCGATTGGCACCGGCGTCAAGGCGGCGCAGAGCGCGACCGCCTGAAAGCGGCGGGCGCATCGTTGCCCCCTCCTCGCCCGCGAGGAGGGGGAATTAACCCGCTGGTCAGACTTTCTTAACCATATAAAGCGTTAATCGGGCTCGGAATTCCTTTAACCGGCCCGGACCAGCTTTATGCGGGGAGCTCGAATTTTAGTCGCCGTTTTGGCTGCGCTTGCGGTCTCGGCCTGTATGCGCACGACGGCGCAGAACACCTACATTATCGATCCGCAGACCGGCCAGCCGGTGCCGGTCATTACCCAGCAGCAGATGGCGCAGGCGCAATACCCGCAGCCGTCATACGGCCAGCCGCAATATGCGCCGCAAGCGCCAGCGAACAATGCGCGTGCCTTGTATTCGTCGTCGCCGGCTTACGCGCAGCAATCTTATACGCCGCAGCAATATGCCCAGCAGTCTTATGCCCAAGCCGGCTATCGGCAACCGGCTCCCCAACCGCGCGCGGCCAGCCGCGGCCGCGGCCTGTTCACCGGCCATGGTTCATCGCGCGGCGCGCGGGCTTATGCCCAAGCGCAGCCGGGCATTGCAGGCGCCGACCGTCATGCAATACCGGCCACAGCCTGCCGCCGTCGGCGGGCCTTATGCCGCCGCGCCTTATGGCTATGCCTCGGCGCCGGCCAATTATGCGCCGTCCTATACGCTCGACTCAGGCGACAAGCTGCGCGTCGTGGTGTTCGGCCAGGACGGCATCAGCAACAGCTACATGGTCGATGCCGGCGGCAATATCAGTATGCCGTTGGTCGGGACGGTGCCCGCGCGTGGGCTTTCGACCCAGCAATTAGCTAAAGTCATCGCCGACCGGCTCAAGCAGGGCTATGTGCGCGAGCCGCATGTCACGGTCGAGATCGAGGCCTATCGGCCGTTCTTCATTCTCGGCGAGGTCACCAATCCCGGCCAGTATCCCTTTGTCGCCAATCTGACGGCCGAGATGGCGGTGGCGATTGCCGGCGGCTTCAGCCCGCGCGCCAAAAAGAACAAGGTCGAATTGACCCGCAACGCACCTGGCCAGCAGATTCACGGCGACGTGCCGTTGAGCTATCCGTTGCGGCCGGGCGATACGCTCGTCGTCAAGGAGCGCTGGTTCTAGCGGGAGCTTGCACGGAATAGAAAAAGCCCCGGCAAGACCGGGGCTTTTCATTTGTGTGCTGGTTCGAAGCTTTACTTCATATGCTTCGCGAAAAATTCCTGCGTCCGCTCCCAAGCCAGATCGCCGGCTTCCTTGCGATAGCTGGCGCGCTCGTCGCAATAAAAGCCATGCGGCGCGTCCGGATAGACATAGATCTCGGCCTGCGGCTGCTTGGCCTTGATGGCGTCGACCACATCCATCGGAATGCCTTCGTCCTTTTCGCCGAAATGCATCTGCATCGGGCATTTCGGTTTCTCGTCGGCGAACTTGCCGATCATGCCGCCGTAAAACGACACGGCGGCCGAAAAGCCCGGCAGCCGGCAGGCGGCAAGAAACGACGCCGTGCCGCCCATGCAGAAGCCGATCACGCCCAACGGGCCAACGCCTTTCAGGTCGGCTTGCGCGGCCGCGACATCGGCCATCATGTGATCGAAGTTGAGATTGCCGAGATAGCTGCGCGCATTGGCGATTTCGTCGGGCGTATAGCCGCATTCAAAATCGCGCACGAAGCGGTCGAACACCGCCGGCGCCACCGCGGCATAGCCGAGATCGGCCAGCCGGTCGCAGACCGCGCGGATGTGATGGTTGACGCCGAAAATCTCCTGCACCACGACGATGCCGCCTTTCGGCGTACCCTTCGGGTCGGCGCGATAGGCGCCGAGCTTATGCTGGTCGCTGGTGGTCAGTGAAAATTGCTTGCCCAAGGGAGTCTCCTGTTACTTTCATTGACTGAAAACTTAATCGCGCCCGCCGCTATTTGAATTTTAGCACGAGTTGCGCGGAATTAGGCAAACGCCTTGGCCAGCAATTCATACGAATGCTTCCGCGCATCGTGGTCGTAGATCATGGTCGTCACCATGACCTCGTCGGCCTGGGTCGCCGCGATCAACGGCTTCAGCCGCGCCATCACCGTCTCGGGCGAACCGACCGACAGTTTGGTGCGGTTCTGCGCGATCCGGGCGCGGTCGGCCGGCGTGTAGTCATAGGCCAGCGCGTCTTCCGGCGAAGCCAGCGGCGGCCGCTCGCCTTTGCCGCGCAGCGCGAAGTTCAGGTCGACAGTCGCCGCCAGCCGCTCGGCTTCTTCGTCGGTGTCGGCGCAGACCACATGGGTGCCGAGAATGGCATAAGGTTTGTCGTGCGATGGCGAGGCCTTGAAGCTGTCGCGGTAAAGCCGCATCGCTTCCTCGGCCGGAAAGGTCGCGAAGTGATGTGCGAACGCGAACGCTGCGCCGATCTGGCCGGCCAGTTGCGCGCTGTAGTCGGACGAGCCCAGCAGGTAGATCGGCGGCAGCGGCACGTCAGAGGGCATTGCCTGGACTGTCGAGAACGGATGGTTGGCCGGGAAAGCCGCGCGTCTCCAGCAGCATCAATTCGTTGAAGCGGTCGAGGAAGTCGTCTTCCTCGCTGATGCCCTGGCGGCGGCGCAGCAAATAGGATGTCACCTGGTCGGTGCCGGGCGCCCGGCCGAGGCCGAGATCGATGCGGCCGGGAAACAGCGCTTCCAGCACCTTGAAGCGTTCGGCGACCATTAGCGGCGCGTGATTGGGCAGCATCACGCCGCCGGAGCCGACCCGCATCCGGCTGGTCGCCGCCGCGATCTGGCCGATCATGATGTCGGGCGCGGACGAGGCGATCGACGCCATATTGTGATGCTCGGCCACCCAATAGCGGGTGAAGCCGAGGCCGTCGGCCATGCGGCGCAAGATCGAGCGTATTGCGCAGCGCTTGGGGTCCGGACGAGCCGGCTGCCACCGGCGATAGATCGAGGATCGAAAGAGCGGTCATGGAAGGTAGTTAAGGGCTCGCGGCCGAAATGGCCATGGCAATAATTCTCCATCATGGCCGGTCTGTCGTGGCGGTCTGCCATGGTCAGCCTGTTTTGGTCGGTTTGCCTGGCTGTGACAGGCTGAAGCGGCCGGCAAGGCTTGCCCAACCGGCGGCCGGTGTGTTCGACTGTCCGCCCACGCGACCGAGAGGGCCCCCCGCGATGTCTTCATTGATCGAATGGAAAGTGCCGCCGGCTGCGCAGCCGCGGCCGGAAAATTATTCGTACGATCTCGATCGCGCGCTGATGTCGGTGATCGGCCTGCACGCCATCATTCCATCGGACGGATTTACCGCCAACTCGCTCGGCGTCGAGCGCGCCGGCAATGGCGTGCTGATCGGCGACGGTCTGGTGCTGACCGTCGGCTACCTCATCACCGAAGCCGAATCGATCTGGCTGCATCTTGCCGATGGCCAGGTCGTTCAAGGCCACGCGCTCGGCTACGATTACGAAACCGGTTTCGGCCTGGTGCAGATTCTCGGCCGCGTCGATGGACCGACGTTGACGCTCGGCTCGTCGAGTGCCGCCGAGGTCGGAGACAGCGTCGTGGTCGGTGGCGCCGGCGGCCGTTCGCGCTCGCTCGCCGGCCGCATCGCCGCCAAGCAGCCGTTCGCGGGTTACTGGGAATATTATTTGGACGAGGCGATTTTCACCTATCCGGCGCATCCGAATTGGGGCGGCACCGCGTTGATCTCAGCTCAGGGCGAGTTGATCGGCATCGGTTCGCTGCAGATCGAGCGCGCTCAAGAAGGCGGCGACGAGGGTGCGGCCAAGAGTGAACACCTCAATATGACGATCCCGATCGATCTGCTCAAGCCGATCCTCGACGATCTCAAGACCTTCGGCCGCGTGAACAAACCGGCGCGGCCGTGGCTCGGCTTGTACACCACCGAGATCGAAGACCGGGTCGTCACCGTCGGTGTCGCCGGCCGCGGACCGGCGGCGCGCGCCGAGATCAAGACCGGCGACATGATCATCGCGGTCGCGGGCAAGAAGGTTTCGTCGCTAGAGGATTTTTACCACGGCGTCTGGAAGCTGGGCGATGCCGGCGTCGAGGTGCCGCTGACCTTGCACCGCGATGGCGTCACCTTCGACGTGCGGGTCAATTCATCCGACCGCGCCAAATTTCTCAAAGGGCCGCGGATGCATTGAGCGGGCGGTTCGGCGGACGCTGGCTTGTGTTTGTCCCGGCCATCTCGCTTAGGGACGCATTGATTCCGCACCTAAGCGGGATGCGCGGGACAAGCCCGCGCATGACAGCCGCAATCACCCTTCTTCAATGTCATCGACCCGGCTGCGATAAAACGCCAGATGGTCCTTGATCTCGGCCACCGCCGGGAACGGATTTTCGTAGCTCCACACCGCGTTGCCGGCCTCGCGGCCGTCGGCGGCGATGGTGAAATAGCTGGCGTCGCCTTTATACGGGCAATGGCTCGTGTGCGCGGTCGGCGTCAGCAGGCTCATGTCGGCATCGGCGCGCGGAATATAGTAAACAGGCGGATAACTCGCCTCGTTAAGCGTCAGCGCCTTTGTCGTATCGGCGACGACCTTGCCGGCGAAACGCACGCGCACCCGCGTATTGCTGGGCTCGATCGTGATCGGATGGTCCGGGCCTGGCTGTTTCATGGTTGTTAACCTAATGCGGATTGCCGAAGTTTTTAGCCAAGCCAGAATAACACCGATGTCATGGGCCCGGGAGAGCGATTAGATAAAATTTGAATGGTCTGCCTCAGCAAAAATGCAGAGTTTAGAGGTTACTGTCGGTTTAGTTTATTGCAGTGGTGCTGAGCCGTCATGAATAACACACCGATCGACAAGCTTATTCAGAGCCTCAATATCCTGATCGTGGATGGCAACTCCTATATGCGCAAGATGACGCGCACGATGCTGATGAATCTCGGCTCCAAATCGGTGATCGAGGCGACCGACGGCATTTCCGCGCTGGAGACGATCCGGACCTGCGACCCGGATATCATGTTGCTCGACTGGGATATGCCGGTGCTCAATGGGCTGGAAGTGATGCGCATCGTGCGCTCGCCCGGCGTGTTCCCGCGGCCCAATCTGCCGATCATCATGTTGACCAGCCACGCCCGCCGCTCGACGGTGATGGAAGCCATGCACGCCGGCGCGCATGAATTCCTGGTCAAGCCAACCTCGGCCAAGGCGTTGCAGGATCGCTTGACCTCGATCGTGGTCAATCCGCGCCCGATGGTACAGCTCGGCGATGCCTATGTGCCGCAGCCGCGCAATATTCCGGCCGCCCTCGACGCCGAACTGGTCGACTGACGTACTCCCTTTGCGGCTCGCCGTTCAGGATGACGGTCTAAAAACCGTACAGCCGCGCCGGATTGTCGACCAGGATGGCCTGCTGTTGCACCGGCGTCGTCCACTCCAGCAACACGTCTCGTAAGCGCAAGGCATCCGGCACCGGGCCTTCCGGGCGCGGATGCGGCCAGTCGGTGCCCCACACCAGGTTGGCGACATTGGCCGCGACCAGCGCGTCGTGAAACGGTTTGGCCTGCATATAGTCGGGCGGCGTCGCGCCGAGCCGATAAGTGCCCGACACCTTCGCCCACATTTTTCCTTCACCGACGCCACGCACCAAAGCCTGAAAGCCGGGATTGTCGGTGCCGTGATGGTATTCGAGCCGGCCCATGTGATCGACCACGATCGGCACGGGAATGCGCGCCAGTTGGCTTTGCATGTCGGGCAGGTCGCGGGCGTCGACCCAGAGCTGCACGTGCCAGCCGAGATCGGCGAGCTGGCGTGTAAAGCGGCTCGATGTCTTTGAGGCCAACGCCGTTTTGATAATAAGGCTTGCCGTCGCGCCGGAACTCATTGGCGCGCAGGCCGCGCACGCCGGCGGCATGCCAGTCTTTCAAGATTGCCGGTGTTAATTCCGACCCGCCGACCGCGACCCCGCGCAAACGCGCGGGCTCGTGGTTGAGTGCGTCCAGCATTGCCGTGTTGTCGCGGCCATAGGCCGACGGCTGCACCAGCACGCCGCGGTCGCAGCCAATGCGGTCGAGCATCGCCAGATAGGCTTCAAGCGGCGCATCGTCCGGCGTGTAGCTGCGCGGTTCCGCATAAGGGAAACGCGCAGCCGGGCCGAACACATGGCAGTGACAATCGCAGGCGCCTGCAGGAAGTCGTCCGCTCATTTAGGCTTGAGACCGGCGAGCTTGGCGGCTGCCTTCATGTTGGCGAAGTCGGCCTTGATGAAGGCGGCAAAGCCGGCCGAGGTCATCTGCTCGGGCGTGGCGATTTCTGCGCCCAGGCTTTCCAGGCGGGTCACTGCCGGGCTGCCGCTCGTCAGGCCCGAAGCGACGGCCTTTTGCAATTGCGCGATGATGGCGGCCGGGGTCTTGGACGGCGCAACGATGCCGATATAGCTCTGGGCGACGAAGTCTTTGACGCCGCTTTCGATGAAGGTCGGGATGTCGGGCGCGAGCTTCGAGCGCTTGACCGCCGCGATGCCGATGATGTGCGCCTTGCCGCCTTTATGCAGCTGGAACGCGGTCGAGAACTCGGTGATCGCGCCGTTGACGGTGCCGCTGATCAGGTCGGGCATCATCGCGCCGCCGCCGCGATACGGCACGTGCGTGATGTTGGCGCCGGTGGCGGCCTTGAAGCGTTCGAGGGTCATGTGGCTGGCCGAACCGACGCCTGAGGTGGCGATGGTCATCGGCGTTTTCTTCGAGGCGGCGATGAAATCGGCGATCGACTTGATCGGCGTCTTGTTGGCCAGGATCAGCGCGTGCGGCACGTAGCTGGTCAGCGCGACGGCGGCGAAATCCTTTTCCGGATCGTAGCCGAGGTTTTTGTGCATCAGCGGGTTGATGGTCAGCGGGCCGTTCGAGCCGACCAGCAGCGTGTAGCCGTCGGGCGCGGACTTCGCGACCAGCTGCGCGCCGACGCCGCCGCCGGCGCCGCCGCGGTTTTCGACCACGACGGTCTGCTTGAGCGCCTTGCCCATTTCATTGCCGACCAGGCGGCCGACGATGTCGGCATTGCCGCCGGCGGCGAACGGCACGATCAGATGAACCGGGTGGTCGGGAAAGGCGGCGGCAAAGGCGATGCGCGGCAACAGGCCGGCGGCGGGTACGGCGCCAAGGGCGGCAATCAGGGTGCGGCGTGTAATGGTCATCGTGTGTGATTCCTCCCGGGACAGGTTCGAGCCGAGCTGGCATTTCGCCATCCGGCATGTTTTCGGCCGACCGCGCGCGTGGCCATGCCCTTGCCGCTCAGGATAGGGAAAGCTTCCCTATTGTCCTAATTGATAATAACTATGCGAGGCATTCACCGTACAAATGCCCTATCAGACCGGTCGCCATGAACCTCAATAATCTCGATTTCAACCTTCTCAAGGTGCTCGACGCGCTGGTGACCGAGCGCAACGTGACGCGCGCCGGTAAACGGCTCGGGCGGTCGCAACCGGCGGTCAGTAACGCGCTGCAGCGGCTGCGTCAGTTGCTGGGCGACGATCTGCTGGTGCGTGGTCCCGGGGGCTTCGTCTTGACGCCGCGCGCCGACGCCTTGCGGGCGCCGTTGCGCGAAGCGATCGTACTGATTGAAAGCTGTCTGGCGGAAGAGCCGCCGTTTGAGCCGTCGCAGGCGGCCGGCGTGTTTCGTCTCAGCGCGCCGGACCGCCTGAGTATCGCGCTGTTGCCGCCTTTGTATGCCCGGCTGCAAAAGCTGGCGCCGAACATGGCGTTACAGGTGCAGACCGCCGACCGTCAGCAAGCGCTCGACATGCTTGAGGTCGACCGCGTCGACGTCTCGCTCGGTTGGTTCGATGACAAGCCGCCCCACATCCATACCGCGGTGATGCAGGAAGACCGGCTGTTCTGCGTGTTCCGGCGCGACCATCCGATTCTCAAGCGCGGCGTGCGTTTCAATATCGAGGCCGTGCTGTCATTTCCGCATCTGGTGGTGAGCGCCACCGGCCAGCGCACCGCGGTGTTCGACGACCTGTTGCTGCGCCGCGGATTAAAGCGGCGCGCTTTGGTGACGGTGACGAACTTCACCGCGGTGCCGGAACTTCTACGGCGCAGCGATATGATCGGCGTCTTCACCAAGCTGGCGGCCGACGTGTTCGAGAAATCGTTTACGCTGGTCAAGCGGCCGGTGCCGGTCGATGTCGGCAGCATCGCCACCAACATGGTCTGGCACGTCCGCTATAACCGCGACCGCAAACACGCCTGGCTGCGCCAGCAGATCAAGGCGATCTACCGCCAGCTGTAAGCCGCGCCGCTCAGGCCTTAGGCCTGGTGCTGCTTGGCGAGGAACTCGATCGTCCGCTCGCGCGCCGTCTGCGCCGCCGCTGGCACGTAAGCCGGCCGGACATCGTTGGCGAAGGCGTGGCCGGCTTCGTAGATATGGGTTTCGGCTGTCGGGAAGGTCTTGCGGACCTGCTCGATGATTTCCGGCGTCGAGTTCGGATCGGTCTTGGCGAAGTGGAACAGCAGCGGGCACTTCGGCTTCTGGTCGAGATAGGTCGGCAGCCGGGTGCCGTAGAAGGCGATCGCGCCGCGCAGGTTCAGTTCCGCCGCCGCGCGAATGATCACGCCGCCGCCCCAGCAGAAGCCGAGGATCGAAACGCCGTGCGGGCCTTGCACGCAGTCGACGGCGGCGGCGATGTCGAGCATGACCTTGTCGAGCGGCAGGCCATAGGCCATGTCGCGGCCGCGATCCGGCTCGTTGAACGGCACCACGGTGCCGGGCGCGACCCGGTCGTAGACGGCGGGAATGATGGTGTCGTAGCCGTCGCGCGCGTAAGCCCGCACCACGCCCTTGAGCTGGTCGGTGATGCCGAAGATTTCCTGCAGGATGACGAGACCGCCTTTTTTGCCTTGCTTGGGCGTCGCGCGAAACGCTTCCAGGACATGGCCGTCGGCGGCGGTCAATTTCTCGGTGGTCTCGATCACGTCGGCGGCGTCGGTCATGGGCTTCCTCGCTGGGTTATCGCGTTTTCGGGCGGACCATAGGGACGCCGGCCACATCCACAAAATCGATAATCGGTATGATCTCTATTGGCTGCGTGAATGCCGGCGCGGCCTCAAGCCGGCAGCAGGCCGGCCTGCTCGATCACCGATCGGGCGTTCTGCGCCGCCATCAGATGGATCAGAATCGTTGCCTCGGCCTGCGCCTTTGATTTGGCGTGTACCGCCGCAGTCAGCGGCAGGTAGTTTTGCAAAGCCTCCGGAAACGGCCCGAGCACATGGACGCCGGGCACCAGCTTGAGTTCGGCCAGTTGCTGGACCGCCATCGCGCATTCGCCGTCGGCGACCGCGTGCGCGACCACGCCGGAGCGCATCGTGGTCTTGGCCGCGACCTCATCGGCGATGCCGAGCTGGGTTACGACTTTGAGAAAATGCGCCGCGCTCGGGCTGCCGGTCGCCGGGTCGGCGTGAATGATCGACTTGGCGGCGAGCAGCGCGGCCCTGAACTGCGCGGGCGTCGCGATCGCCGGCTTCGGCTCGTTCAAGCCGACGGCGAGCCCCATCTGCATCCGGCAGACGGCGCGTTCCGAGCCTGCCATGACCAGGCCTTCGCCGGCTAGCGCGTCGATGCCGTCCGGCGTCGCGATCACGATGTCGGCTTCCTCGCCTTTGCGGACCAATTCGACGGTCGCCGACGGCGGCGCGAATACCATCACGATGTTGCGGCCGGTCGCCTGGTTGAAGGCGGGCGCGAGTTTTTCGACCACCGCCTGCATGGCGACGGTGGTGACGATTTTAAGGGGCGCGGTCATTGGCGGAGTCTTGCAGGGCAGGTGTTGGAATAGGGGCAGGAGATGGGCGCGCCGTTGTGGTCGCGATCGCGCGCCGTGTTGTTGAGGTATCTGTCTGCCTCAAAAAAATCCGTCCGGCAAATCCGGCGGGCCGCCCCGTGGCCACCGAGGATCGTGCCTGCGGAAGTGGGTTGTTTGTTGCCGGCCGAATTAGTCAAAAAACCGGCGCCAGGCCATGAGGTAGCATCCTGCTCACGGCAGTTTGATGCTTTCTGAAATAATCAATTCATCGCGGCGGCGGCTATCAATTGCGACGCGCGGCGGGTGACGTTCCGGCGCAAGGCGCGGCTTGAAGAATGGCTGTGATTTGACGGTACACAAACGACCAATACGTGACGACCGGTCCTGCGCCGGGGTGTCTGCCCGTTCCGCGCATCGGATGAACGCCGGCGACATCGCTTTTGTTGTCGATGCGATCCGCGCGCATCAAGGCCCCAAATTCGGCTGGGCCGATGTCGAACGCATCAGCGAAAAAATTTCTCCCGGTGGCTACACCCGTCAGGCGCTGATGGTGCATCCGCAAATCTATAGCGCCTATGTTGAAAAAAAGAGCACGCTGTTCGGCCGTCGGACGACGGTCACGGCCGAGCAATCCGTGAAGGCGAAAATCGCCGGTCTGCAAAGCGCGCTGCAACGGCTGCGGCTCAAGATTGTACGGTATCAGATCAATGCCGCGCGCGCCGGGCTGAGCGTTGAATTTCTTGACCAGCCGCTGCCGCAAAGCCGTTCTAAGCAAGGCATCGTGGAGCCGGCGGAGCGCAAGCGCCTCGACGTGCAGCACCAAAAGCGAAACGACGCTCAGCGCAAGCGCGCGTCGGTCCGGGCCTGAGCTCTAATTTCATAGCGTGGTTGAAGTTTGCGGTCGGGCGGTCTGCCGGATTGCGGTGTTTGCGTTTCCTCGCCGGTGCATCACGACGCGCGCCGCCTCATCCTTTTACTCAAGTTCAGAAGCTTGATGTTGTTCAGCACCGTCGGGTTATCCGGCTCTTTTTTGTAGGCTTTCATCAATTTTGCCCGCGCTGTTTTGAAATCCCCCCGCAGCATATAGGAATAGCCTTGGTTGTTGAGAACCTCCATCGTTTCTCCGCCAAGGCTGATCGCAATGCCGTAGGCCCGGTCGGCAAACCCGAAGCGCCCGAGCCGGTCATAGCTTGCCGCCAGTCCGATCCAGGCCGGCGTGTCTCTCGGATTCTTCTCGACCGCGTCGCGGAAGTGTTGCTCGGCCAGCCCGTAGTCGCCGCGCTTGAAACTCTCGAGGCCGCTTTTCAATGGCTCGTTCGAGGGAATGAATTTCAGATTGGTCGGCTCGCCGGGTACGCTGGCTTCGGCGTCACTGGCCTTGGCAAAAGGCGACCACTCACTCGTCGTTTGGCATCCGGCCAGCATCAACGCCAGCAGCGCCATCGGCAGCCACCGCCGCGCCAGCCTATCGTTCGGATGCCATGTCATGCAGTGTCATTTGCTGGTTGAGGAACTGGTGGCCGACAGGGTTGCATCGGCCGGGTGGCCCAGCGGCATCGGGCCGGTCGGCAATTTGCTGACGTCCCGATAGCGCTCGACGGCGCCGGTCATGCGTTCGCCATTGCCAGGGATGTGCCTATTGCCGGCATAAGGTGGCCAAGGGTCGATCATATGCGTGACCGTGTTGACCGCCTGGGAATTGCCGGCGCCGGGCGTGATGCTGTCGCTCCTCTGGAGGTAAGGACCGGAGAAGTCGTATTGCAGGTCGCCTGCGTATGCCGCGGCGCTCGCTGCTATCAGCAACGCGGCGATTGAGATCGGTGCGATCGCTTTCATCTAAGACTTCTTCCCATTGCCGTATCCCGTCGGCGTTACCTGTCCGCGGCCGGCAACAGGTAGCCGTAGGGTCCCTGCAGGCCACCGCCGGTTGCGACATAGTCTCTGTATTTCTTGGCGACGTCGGGCGTCCCCATCAGGAATAGATCGGCATCGTTGCCGGGCAGTCGTTGTTCTAACGGTGAGGTCAGCGGCTGCCCTGGCGTGCCCGGCTCGACAAGATGCGGCGTCACGATGACGACGAGATCGGTTTCGTGCTTCTGGAACGAGGTGCTCCGGAACAACGCGCCGAGAACCGGCACTGACCCGATCCAGGGCAACTGCGAAATATTGCTCAGGCCTTCGGTCTGCAGCAGCCCGGCAATCGCAAAGCTTTGGCCGTCGCGCAGTTCGATGGTGGTGCGGGCCTCGCGCTTGGTCAGCGCTGGAATCTTGAAGCCGGACACCGTCACCGCGTTGGTGTAATCGAGCTCGCTGACCGACGGTATCAGCCGCAGATTAATGATGCCGTTGGCCAGCACGGTGGGAACGAAACTCAGCTGCACGCCGAATGGCTTGTATTCCACGGTGATCAGTGGCGTGGCGCCGCCGGAAGGCTGCACGATCGGCACTGGGATTTCGCCGCCGGCGAGGAAGCTCGCGGTATCGCCCGAAAGCGCGACCAGGTCGGGTTCGGCGAGCCGACGCACCAGGCCTTTGGTCTCGAGCGCGGAAATCAGAAGATCGAGGCTGCCGCTGCTCTTATTGACCAGGCTGGCAAGGGCGACGCCGAACGGTCCGGCGGTCGAGCTTCCCACCAAAGTGCCGGCCGTCTGGAACAGCGGGATCCCACCGGCGGTCGCGGCCGGACTCTGGCCGACCTGAGTCGCCGAGCCGGCGCCGGTGTTGAACCCGCGCGTTCCCGAACCATTCGCGGCGTACCAATTCACGCCGAGGTCGCGCCCGGCATCGCGGGTGGCCTCAAGGAACCGCACTTTCAGCATGACCTGCTGCGCATTCGACACGCTCATTGCATTGACGACCGGGATCTTCGGCGTCGTCGCCTTGGCGATGGCCACGGCGCGGTCGGCGACAACGGCATTGGCTACCCGGCCGGTGAGAATGATCTGGCCGTTATTGCTGGAAACGCGGATCCCTTTGCTGCCCGTGCCGGAACGGATCTGGGCGGCGAGGCTTTGGGTGTCGACTGCCACTTCGACGTCGATGACCGCGAGCAATTGCTTGTCTTTATCGAAGACCGAGACATTGGTGGTCCCGATCTTCTTGCCCTGAATGTAGATCACGCGATCCGACATCGGCAGTACATCGGCGATGTCGGGCGCGCCGACGACGGCGGACACGAAGGGCTTGTTGATACGAAATGTTTTCGATTTGAATTGAGGGACCACCACATGGCGCGTGACCGCTTGCTCGGCGATCATGATGGGTTGAGCCTGGGCCGCGTCGAGAACTATGAATTCTGCGCCTGCCGTCGCAATCATCAGTGCGAGTGGTAACCCGATGCGAGCGATAAAATGACCGGGCGGTATTCGTCCGCAAACGCCACGCCATCTATCACTCGGCACATTTCGCATACCACGCTCCCTGGTTAAGCAAAACGCGAGAATGATCGAACTGGTCGTATCGGCGCAGGCAAGATTCGCCCAACAAGACTGTTGTCGGATTCGGATTGGGCGGACAACGCTTTAACGTCCCAACGCACATCTTTCGGAATAGATCGGCGAAGTTATCCACTCACGTTTGTACGTGACCGCGCATAAACGTATGAATGTACCACACTGTTTATTTCACCGCGCATGACTGCCGCGCGCATCGCGCGCCGCGTGAACGAATGCGATCGCGTGTTCGTTGCGATTTAAATATTGATGGCGCGTAATTACCTTTGTGTGAGCATCATTCTACCCATTCGCGGTGCGCCACCTATTCATTTGACTGACATCAACCGGTCTTGCGCGAAATTTCATACGCTCCAAGCTGATTTTCTGTGGCACCGGCGCGCAGAGCGCGGGGATGATGATGCGTATTTCGCCGTTCGTCAGAAAGTATTGGTCGTCACGACGCGGTGCCGTCGCCATCCAGGTCGCGCTGTTGATGGTGTTGATTGTCGGCATGACCGCGCTGGGTACCGAGATTACGTTTGTCCTCTATAAACACCGGCAAATGCAGGCGGCAGCGGATTCAGCCGCGCTCGGCGCGGCCACCGCACTGGCAACTGGTCATCCCGCCGATCCCGTGCTCGAAGCTCGCGCCATTGCCGCCAGCCTTGGGTTTGTCCAAGGCGTCGATGGAGCCGTCGTCCTCGTCCATCGGCCGCCGTTGAGTGGGTCGAATACCGGCACCACCAATGCGATCGAAGTCGTCGTGAGCCAACCTCAGTCGCTAACCTTGGTCAGCCTGTTTCGAGATCTGCTCGGCGGTTCCAACGATGGGTTGTTTAACGTCGGCGCACATGCCGTGGCGGCGTATGGCGGCAGCGGCAATTATTGCGTGCTCCAACTCAACACCAGCAGCAGCACCGGCGTCAGCATCAGCAACGGCGCCAATGTCACCCTCTCGCTCTGCGGCATGGCGGTCGATGCCACCGGCAGCCGGGCCTTGTCGATGAGCGGCGGCGCTACTTTGAACGCAAAGTCCGTTTCTGTCAGCGGCAACGCCTCGGTGACCAATGGAGCTACGATCAACGCCACCGATGGTGTCAAGACCTATCAGCCGAATGTGCCGGACCCCTACGCTGGCGTCTCGATGCCGGCTTTTTCCGGCTGCGATCACAATAAAATGTCGATCGGCTGGGGCAGTAGCACCCAGTACCTGTCGCCCGGCGTCTATTGCAACGGGCTTAAGATGGGCAACGGCGCGAAAGTGATCATGAACCCGGGTGTTTACTTCATCGATCGCGGTACGTTCGAGATTGGCGGTGGGGTGGCATTGACCGGGACCGGCGTCACCATCGTCCTGACCACGCGCAGCGGCAAGGATTATGCCGACGTGGCAATTGGCAACGGCGCGACGGTCACGCTGAGCGCGCCGACAACCGGCGCAACCGCCGGCCTGGTTTTCTTTGGCGATCGCAATGCGCCGCTCGGCAACACCACCGATTTGGGCGGCGGCGCCACGATCAACATTACCGGGGCGATCTATGTTCCAACCCAGACCATTAAGTTCTCCAACGGTATCTCCAACGACGCGGAATGTACGCAGCTGATCGCCGGCCAGATCACATTTGAGGGCGGCGCCAAATTCAAGAACAACTGCAGCAATACCGGGGTCTCCGGGATCGGGGCGACGGCGACAACTCTTGTTGAGTGACGAATGGTCACGGAGTAGCGAATGGCTTCAGACAAGGAAAAGCCGGGCAAACGGCGGCGGCGCGGTCCAACATCGGGGACGGCGGCGCTCGAATTCGGGCTGACGGTGCCGTTCCTTTTGTTGTTCCTGATGGCTGTCGTCGAACTGGGCTTTGCCATGTACGAGACCATGCAGGTTTACAATTCAGTTGAGGCCGGCGTGGTGTATGCGTCCAAACATGGGTTTGATTCCGCAGGCATCTCGGCCGCGGTGGTGAATGCAAGCGGCACGCAGGGGCTGACGGCCAGCCCGGCGCCGAGGGAATTCTGCGGCTGCCCGCAGACCAGCGGCGTGGCCGCGGTCTCCTGCAATGCGACCTGCGCGGACGGCACGGCACCGGGTCAATACGCACGGATCTACGCGGCACTGCCGCGCCAAACCGTGCTTCCTTATTTCAATCTGCCGCTGCCGGCCACGCTGACGGCGCAGGCGATCATCCGGTTGAACTAGATCATGACCGAGCAAACGCCGGAACGAGCGAAATCGAGACGGCGCGGCTCGGTGGCGCTGGAATACGGCTTGATCGCGCCGCTGTTGCTGGTTTTGGTGCTCGGGATTATCGATACCGGTCGCTTGATCTGGATCTATACGACGCTGACCCGGGCGACCGAGGCGGCTGCGCGCTGCGGCGCCATCAATCCCATCCGATGTGCAACCGCTCCGCAGATTCAGAGCTACGCGGTGGCCGAGGCCTGGGGAATGACGGTCGATCCCTCGGCGTTCCAGGTGGCGACACCAGCCTGCGGCCTTGAGGTGCGGGCGACCTATAATTTCACCTCGATCGTTCCAGGCTTCGATCGGGTTGCGCCGCAGGGGCTCATCACGCTGCAGGCGACGGCTTGCTATCCGTTGTGAGCGGCATCAGCGGCTGAAATTATCGATTATCCGCAGGGCAACCGGCCCGCCGACGATTAAAAAAATGGTCGGCATCAGAAACACAATCACCGGCAAGGTCATAAGGGCCGGCAACTTGTTGGCCTGTTCCTCCAGCTTGACCAAGGCGTCGCTGCGCATTTCGGCCGCGACCACCCGCAGCGATTGGGCGAGCGGCGTGCCGTATCGCAAGGTCTGCGACAGTGTCGTGATCACCGACCGCACGGTCGGGATGTCGACCCGGTCCGCGAAATTCGCCAGCGCCTGATCGCGGCTGGGCAGGATCTTCAGATCGGCTGAGGTCAGCGCCAGTTCCTCGGTCAGCGCCGGCTGCGAGCGGGCGAGTTCGTTGACGACCCGGTCCAGGCCGTCCTCAAGCGACAGACCGGCCTCGACGCATACCACCAGCAATTCCAGGGCGTCGGGTAATCCGCTGTTTACCTCCTTCATTCGTTTATTGATGCCGCGCCGGATTATCATGATCGGCGCAAGCCAGCCCAAGATCGCCCCGACCGCCATGCCGACAAATGGCAGCAGGCCGCCGGCGCGCGAGGCCGGCAAACGGCTGGCTCCGTAAAACGCGAGCAGGGCGAAAACCGCGGCCAACACGATTCTAAATCCGGCAAAAACCATCGGCGCCGACTTGGTGGCCAGCCCCAGTTTGGCAAGGAGCCGGATAATCGCGCGCGTCTCCGGTTCGACGAGACCGCCGCCCGGCAGTCGGAACAGATTTTCCGCCAGCGCCGACGTGTCACGTCCGGCGGACGCGGCGGCAATGGTAAATCGAGGCTGGACCAGCGCGACGCGATCCGTCAGCGCCTCCCTGCGCATGCGAAGGCTGGCGGCGAGCAATGCGCTGCCGCCGGCAAATAAGGCGAAGGCACTCAGCAAGGCAGCCAGACTGGCTGTCATCTCACGCCCTCCGAAAAGAGAGCCAATCGTCGGACCGTTATCGTGGCCTCAGGCATTGACGGTCACCCTGCGCATGAGTTGCCGCATGCTCACCGCCGCGAGCGCCAGCCCGCCCACGGCGATCCCGAGGATCACGTGGCCGCGCGGGTCGGTGAACAGCGGCATGAGGTAGCTCGGCTGAATGATTAGCAAGCCGCCGACGATCAAAAGCGGCATCGATCCGAGCACATAGGCGGAAACGCGAATTTCAGCGGTCGCGGCTTTCGCCTTGAGCCGCACGGCACGGCGGCGGCGAACGATGTTGGACAGAATGTCGAGCGTCGACACCAGGTTTCCGCCCGTCGAGTGCTGCAAGATGATGGCGACGGCGAAGAAGCGAAAATCCGCGAGGCCGATTTGTCGGCTGGTGGTATCGAGCGCTTCCTCGAGCCGCGCGCCAATCTCGACCTGATCGGCGATCCGGCCGAACACAGTGCTGATCGGCGGGCTCGCCTCGGCCCCGATCGAGCGCAGCGCCGCCGAGATCGGAATGCCGGCCCGCAGCATGCGGGCGACGGTGTCGACGGCATCGGGGAAATACTCCTGGAAGGCGCTCTCGGTCTGCTTTTGCTCGCGCAGCAGCAGCATGCGCGGCACCATAAATCCGCACACCACGGTCAGCGGAAACGAAAACCAGAACCACATTCCCAACGCCACGCGCGTCAGCAGCCACGTCGCGGCGGCCACGATCACGGCCACCACGATAAGCTTGAGCGTGCCGGTCTTCATGCCCCACGTGCGGGGCGCGCCGGCGGCGAACAGAGTTCGCATCGCCCGGTCCATTTTTTTCGACTGGGTCAGAAGCCAGTTGTCGCCGGTGATTGACGGTTTGTCGGTCGCGGCCAGGCCAACTCGCCGCTCGAGTTCTTCCTGCTGCCTTCGGGTTTTCATGTAAAGGCCGATCAGCGTAGCCGCGCCGATCAGCAGCAGGACAAGCGGAGTCGCGATCAATTCCAGCATGGCCTTAAGCCTTTCCCTTTTCTATTCCCTTTTCGTGGGCCGCGCCTAAAGCTTCGAGGAACGCGTTGCCCAAACCGAAATATTCGAGCCGGGACAGGAACCGTGGGCGGGCGCCCGAGGCTTCGAATTTTCCGTTCAAGCTGCCGTCGGG
The DNA here is from genome assembly GCA_963830125.1 of uncultured Alphaproteobacteria bacterium. Taxonomy (GTDB): domain Bacteria; phylum Pseudomonadota; class Alphaproteobacteria; order Rhizobiales; family Xanthobacteraceae; genus Pseudolabrys. Next base: position 156,441 of record CAWHKU010000007.1, read on the forward strand.
GTTTTCACCGAGGTATGTGTAGTTGGCCAAGGTCCCCATCAGGATGACATCTTCTTCCAGGCCGGCGGTCTCCATCACCTCGGTCACCCGGCGCACACCGTCGCGCATTCTTTCGGTATGCACGACCACGTCGATCGCGCTGGCAATCTGACCGCGAATGGCCCGGGTCGGCAGATTGACACCCGCCATCAGGACCATGTTTTCGACGCGGCCCAGTGCGTCGCGCGCGGAGTTGGAATGAATCGTCGACATGGAACCGTTATGTCCCGTGTTCATCGCCTGCATCATGTCGAAGGCTTCCGGACCGCGGACCTCGCCGACGATGATACGATCCGGCCGCATGCGCAGCGCGTTGCGCACCAGGTCGCGCTGGGCGACCTGCCCTTGACCTTCGATGTTGGGCGGCCGCGTTTCCAATTGAATGACATGCGGTTGCCGGAGCTGAAGTTCGGCCGCGTCTTCGATGGTGATAATCCGTTCGCCAGGATCGATGAATCCCGACATGGCGTTGAGCAGGGTCGTTTTGCCGGACCCGGTGCCGCCCGAGATCAGCACATTCAAACGGCAATGAGCGATGATTTCGAGCGCGCGTGCGAGTTCCGGCGAGACCGTGCCGGCTTTGATAAAGCTGGATAGATCCATCATGGTTTTGGAGAATTTCCGAATTGATATGCAGGGCCCTCTGAGGCTCAACGGCGGAATGATCACGTTCACCCGACTGCCGTCGCTGAGGCGCGCGTCCAGCATGGGACTCAACTCGTCGATCCGGCGGCCGATCGACGAAGCGATGCGTTGCGCCACGTGCAAAACATGCGCGTCGTTTCTGAACTGGAGCTTGGTCAGCTCCAGCTTGCCTTTGCGCTCGACATAGATCATTCGCGGGCCGTTGATGAGGATGTCGTTGACGGTGACATCCCGCAAAAGCGGTTCGAGCGGTCCCAGTCCGACCATCTCGTCGACGATGTTGGCGGCGAGCGTGTGCTGCTCATATTGGTTCAGCAGCAACCTGTGCTCATTGGCGACCGCCACCACCATCTCATCGACTCGGGCCGATAATTCCGGCTTCGATAGATGGACGGCAACCGACGGCTCGATGCGCTTGAGTACCTGGTCGCGGATCAGGTCGGTCGCCGACGATTCCAAGGTTTTTTCGGTTCCCGCCAGCGCGGCCTCGGCTGCCTTCGCCGTCGGTACCGTGCCGACCGGTGGCGGCGGCGTCTCGTCAACGGTTTTTTTGCCGAAGTTGAACATGATTACCCAAATATCCGGCTGAGCAGCGACCGCCGCACCTTGAGCTGATCGCCCGATAGCTGTCGCAGCAACGGCGCCAACCCAAGTTTGAGTGAATTGTTTTTCTGGGTGCTCTTGGTCCCGAGATTCGAAGCGACCTCGATGGCGCGGTCGTACGGAATCATCAGATCGGGGGCCTGACCGGCCGCACGGTTGAACTCTTCGTCCGGCAGGCTGCCGGGGCCACCATGCTTGTTCAGGATATGCAGCATGGTCCGCTCGCCGGTATTCGGGCCGATCCGGGCGCGCCAGCGGGCCACATCGCGTGCCGCGGCCAAGCTGCCGTTGCTGACCAGCACGCAGGTGCTCGGCAAGTGCAACACTTGCGTCAATCGGAGCGCCAGCGTTGCCGGCAAATCAACGAATACGAAGCGATAACGATGCAGCAGATTGTCCAGCAAAGACAGGACGGTCTCTTCCGGAACCGCGATGGTGTCGCCGAGACGGTCGAGCGATGCGAGCAATTCCAGGCGCTGGCTGACGTGAATGACGCCGCGTTCAAGAAATAGCTGATCGACCCGCTCGGGATGCTCGCAGGCTTCGCGCAAGGCGTGGCTTGGCGACACGTCCAATTGCAGCGCTGCGTCGCCATTCTGCAAATCGAGGTCGACCAGCATTACCCAGCGCTGCCGCGTTTCGGCCAGGTACCAGGCAGTATTGGTCGCGATCGTGGTGGCGCCGACGCCACCTCGCACGCCCAGGACAAAAATAAGCCGTCCGGTTCGCGGGCCGCGTTGCTCGACGCTGCCGGTCAATATGCCGTTGCAGACGCGGGTGACCAGATCGGCGACCAGCGGCTTGAAGAAATACTCGACGATGCCGGCATATTTCAGGTCTCGATAGAGAATGATGTCGTTTCGGTTGCCGATGGCAATAACGCCGGTGTTCGGCTCGCATACTTGTGCGAGCTCGTTGATGCGCGCGACCGGATCGTCGACTCCACTCAAATCGACGATCAACAGTCGTGATGATGGTTGCTGCGCGAGTGATGCGATTGCGTTCGTGACCGTGCCCTGGGTGATCCGGGCGTCGTGAACGCCAAGTTCGCTGAGCGACTGGCGGATGACGCCTTCGGAATCGTGGTCGTTGACGAAGACCTGGGCGGTCGGGGTGCCCGCGCGGGCCGCCGCCGGACGCGCGGGGCTGACGGAGCTATCGGTCACGGGCATCCTCCTGCGATGGAGCGCACCGCGATACGGAGTTGGCAGGGGGGCGTCGTTGAATTCGGTGGCATGGTGCTATCGCTCATCGTGGGATGACCGGGGGCCAGCGGACTGCTTTTTCGACGGTGCTGCCCGATCCCGACTGCCTCCGCGCCAGCTGCGTCAGCGCCGGTGACACGTCGGATGCCCAGGTCAGCGCCGGTCCGCGCCGCCGGCCCATTTCGCCGGCATCGGGCCGCTCCAGCGAGCGCACCGATAGGCTGATCCTGCCGAGCTGGACTCCGACCATCAGGATTTCCGCCTGACGTTCGGTCAGTTCAAGCGTGACAGTCTTTGGAATGCGCGAGGTGGCACCTGAGGCTGCTGCGAAGACGCCGCGCTCGCTGCTGCTGCTGCTGCCTTTGGTGTCTGAACCGAGCGCTTGGTCGACCGCGATCACCCGAATATTGTGCAGCACTGTCTCGCCGACCGATTTGCGGCCGGGATTGTCGGAACTCTCGCCAAAACTCTGCGTCAGGATGACATCGACATTGTCTCCGGGCAGCGCCAGACCTGAGGCGCTCTGCGAGGCGTCGACCGCGATCGATACCGCGCGCGTGCCGGGCTCGAGCACGGCGGCCAGGAACCGCCGGTCGGTGGGCCTGACCAGTTCACTGCCGATCAGCGGTTCATTCGATGCGAATTTCCGCCGCGCGACGGCACCGATATATTCGTTCATCGTGGCGCGGCCGCGCACGATAGTTCCGGTGCCGATTTCTCCCGCGTCGACTTCGCGCCAGACAAAGTCGCCGCTCCGCAGCAAAGTGCCGGCGGGGATTGTCCGCACCGCCACCAGGATCGCCGGCCTGACGGCCGGCGGTGCCTTTTCGACCACTGTCGAACGGCGGATCTGATCGAGCCAGACAATCGACAGAACGAGGCCGGCCACCAGGCAGAGCAAGCCTACGGCGAGCAGGAGGTTGCGGAATAACATCTGATGAACTCACTCACGGTTACAACACAAACGCCTCCCAACACGGCGACGCTGTAGGGCACGGACGTGGCGCGCAGGATTCGCATGCGCTCATGGCGCAACAGTTGCGCAAGCTTGCCGAACCAACCGCCGATCGCGATCTTCTTGGTGTTGCGCGCGCGGGGCAGGGCATAAAAAACGGCGAGATAGGCGGCGCTGACAATGCCGCCGGCCAGCGCGATCGCCAGCAACAGCGAGACGATGTTTTCCGGCGGCACCAGCAGCGTGACCGCGGCGATTAGTTTCAAATCGCCGCCGCCGATCAGGTCGAAATGAGCGATAACGCCGAGGCCGATCAGCAGGACCAAGGCGACCAGCAGGCTGATCCAGATGCGATCCGGCCGCGACATGAGGCCGAGCAACAGACCGTCCGCTGCGATCGCCACAACCACCCGGTTCGGAATGATGCGGGCGCGAAAATCGGTTCGCACGGCGACGGCCAGCAGTACGATGACTGTCACCCACAAGGCCGCGCGGATCAGAAAAAGGCTCATGCTCTTCTCCGTCTCGCAATCCCATTGGATTCGGCAAGGCCATTCGTTTGCTAGTCGCCCCGGCCTCCGTGGCCGCCGCCACTGCTACTCCACCGCTCGATGGCGGCTTGACGATGCCGGCGATGTAATCGAATGACGCGTTCAGGTTCATGCCGAGCAATGTCGCGCCGATGACGATGCCGGGTGCGATCAGCGAGGCGATAAGGCATATTCGATAGCGGTTATGCCTCGCTCCGATTCAATCGCAAGCCCGCGCGCCACAGCTCTCGACGTCTTGCGCATGACGAGTTTCCGTCTGTGAACGCTTCACGGCGGAATTGCCGATTGCCTGACGGTGCGTGCTGACCCTGGCGCTGCGGTTCATTCGTAAAGCCGCGTACAGGCCTCAACCCGCCGGTGCTGCGACCCTGCCCGCAATATTATTGAACAGGGCACCGAGGTTGGTGCCGAGCAATGCAGCGCCACCGATGATGGCGAGCGCTATCAGTGACGCAAGGAGCCCGTACTCGATGGCGGTCACGCCGCGCTCCGATTTGATCGCTAAAAAATTTGCGACCTTCGTAGAAATTCGACGCATGACAGTTCTCCTGGGTTGTTCAGGGTGCGAATTCCGCCGGCTGCACCGAACGTTTCTGTAATAGCCAGAATAGTATTGTCCCCAGAGTACACGCTAGTTGTTTGATAGAAATCAATAACTATTGTATTTTTATGGTAATTGTGGAGTCCATTACAATATTACCATGCCATAATACTTTACCTTTTACGCTAGTATATTACCTCTCAACTTACCGGGCGGCGGCGCGAGGTGCGGTCGGGGTCGCGTTTCGTCAGGGCTTGCCGTGCACCGCTGCCTTCTGCGCCGTTGCCTTGCTGCGCCGACTTCCGAGCGGGTTGATGCGGCCGCGCCTCAACAGTTCGTCGGCGTGGTTGGCTGGTACCGGCTCGCTGTAGAAGTAGCCCTGCACCTTGGTCACCGGCGACGTGGCGGTGAGATAAGTCCATTGTGCTTCGGTCTCCACGCCTTGCGCGATGACCTCGATATTGAGTTCGCGGGCAATGCCGACAATGGCGCGCACCATCGCGGCGCTCTCGGGGTCCTGCGTTGCCGCGTTGATCAGCCGTTGCGGAATCTTGAGCCGGTTCACGCGATAGGTTTTGAGGTAATCAAGCGTCGAATATTTCGTCCCGAAATCGTCGATCGCGATCTTGACGCCGAGCTTGTGCAGCCGCTCCAGAACGTCGCTCTGCGCAAAAGTCGCCCGCGCCAGCATCAACTCCGTCACATCGAGTTCCAGGTCGACGGCTGCGAGATCCCATTTTTTCAGGGTATCGCAGACATATTGAACAAATTCGTTGGCAGCCTTGATTTGCGTGGGCGATATATTCACGGCAATTGTCAGCGGAGCGATTCCCTCTTTTCGCCATAGGCTCATTTGGCGGCATGCGTGGTCGAGGACCCAATGGCCGATCGCGGCCATCGCGCCGGTCCTTTCTGCGGTCTCGAGAAATGCCCCCGGCAAGAGGAGGCCGCGCGTCGGATGGTTCCAGCGAACAAGCGCCTCCATCCCGACAATCTGACCGGTGCTGAGTTCCACCTGCGGCTGATAATGGAGTACGAACTCGTCGCGGTCGATCGCCAGCCGCAATTCTTCAGCGACCGTAACCTGCTCGCGCACCTCAAGATCAAGTTCTTCGGTATGGAAGCGGTACTGGTCGCGGCCTTCTTCCTTGGCGCGGTAGAGCGCCACGTCGGCTTGCGCCAACATATCTTCCGGCTTAGCGGTCTCAGGCGCATATATCGCGATGCCGATGCTTGCGGTGATGTGCACCTCATTGCCGCCAAGCTGAATCGGCTCGGCCAATGCCGCGCGCAGACTGGCCGCCAGTGATCCGGCATCGGCCGAGTCGGTCAGGTCGGTTTGCATGATCGAGAATTCGTCGCCGCCGAACCGCGCCACGATATCGGTCTCGCGAACGCTTTTTGTGAGCCGTTCGCCGACGGTAATGAGAAGACGGTCGCCGAGCGGATGGCCCAAGGTGTCGTTGATGTCCTTGAAGCGGTCGATGTCGAGATACAGCACGGCGAAACCGGCGGCGCCGCGCCGCGCCGCCGCAAATGTCTGCCGCAGCCGTTCGATATATGTGGTCCGGTTCGCCAATCCGGTCAGCGGGTCGGTACGCGCCAACTGGGCGATTTTTTCTTCCGCTGCCTTGCGTTCGGTTACGTCGATTATAAGACCTTCGATTTCGATCAACCGCTCCGCCGCATCGCGGATCGGCGTATAACGGCTTTCGACCCAGCGATAGTCGCCATGGCCGGTCATCAAGCGGAATTCCAAAACGCCGCGCTGTGCTTCATTGTCCAGGACCCGCGCCATCGAGCTTCGGAACCGCGCAATGTCGTCGGGATGAATAAGGCTTTGATAGAGACGAGGCGACGCGATGAGCGCCGCCGGGTCATGACCGAGAAGCTTGATATTCTGGGAGATATAGATCAACGGCAGCGACGGTTCGCCGCGTATGCGAAAAAGGATCGTTGGGGTGTTTTGTACGATCTGGTTGGCATTGGTGATTTCGCGGACATAGCGCTCGCGCTGGATTGCATTGCCGATCAGTTCGGCCAGCGTCCGCAGAATCTCGATTTCAAACTCGGCCCATGATCGCTCGGCCTCGCAGGTTTCAAAACTGATCTGGCCCCAGTTCTTGCCATCGATCATGACCGGGATAACCAGTATGGTTTCGATCCCGGCTTGCTCCAACATTTTTTTCACGTCGCCGGAGGCGGTTTTCAAGTTGGTTATCGTTATCTTGCCGGAGATCACGGGGAGTTGCCATTCAGCAATTTCCTTCGTCATCAGCTTCGGATTTTCAAAGAACCCGGCATCGATCGGGATTTTAATATTCGGAGTTTCCCATTTGTATCGGAGCCTTGGCGCGGAAAGGTGCGTTGCGCTGCCTTCCATGACGATGATTCGGTCCACCAGTATCGTCTGACTGATCTTTTCCAGGGCCCTTGGCATGCCCTCGTCGAGGCTGGGAGCAGTCAAGAATTCGGTCGCGCTGACGGTGACCGCGTGCAGCAAGGCGTCGCGCTGATGCAACGCCAATTCCGCACACTTGCGCTGGGTGACATCACGGTCAATGCCGCGGTAGCCTTTCAGCGTGCCGTCATCGTCGAGAATCGGAACGCCGCTGCTTTCCAGCACGACTTTGACGCCGTCTTTGCGCAAATTCGTATTCTCGAGCGACGAAAACGGTTTGTGCGCGGCAACGAGCGGCTCGAATATTGCCCCAACTCGTTCCGCTTCGGCGGGCGGCATCAACTTGAACGGCGATTTGCCGATGAGCTCTTCCGGCTGGTAGCCGGTCAGGGGGGTAACCGCCGGGCTGACATAAGTGTAGTGGCCCGCCGCGTCGAGTTCCCAGATGAAGTCGGTGGTTGATTCGACTAGGTTTCGGTATTTCTCCTCATTCTTGGCCAGCGCCTCGGCAGCCCGTTTTCGCTCGGTGATGTCGCGGAATATCCCGATCACATAATGCTTGCTCGCCGATCTGGACCGGCGCCGCGTTGATATCGACGAACAGTATCGAGCCGTCCTTGCGTTTGACTGGAATATCGACGAGGGCGCCCGCTGCCCCACGCGCGCGCTCCGCCAACTCCTTCTTGATCGCGGGCATGACCTCGGCCGGATGAATGTCGGAAACGGTGAGCGTGGCCATTTCTTGGGGCGAGTACCCCAGCATGTCGCCAAGACAAGCATTGCCGCTCACCAGCTTTTGGCTGTCCGGATCGACCAGCACAATGCCGTCGCGGGCGTTATCGAAGATCGCCCGGAATCGCTGCTCCGACTGTTTCAGGACCTCGGCGGTTCGCTCACGCTCGGTGATATCGCGGAAGAACCAGATACGGCCGAGATATTTTTGATCCGGGCCGTAGAGCGATTGTGTGTGCCGGTCGACAATGCGGCCATCCTTCAGGTCCAGCCGCTCTTGGCTTGCGTCTTCGGGATGTTCGTACAGATATTTGACGCGCGCCAGAAACTCGGCTGGATCGCGCATATGCGCCACCACGGCGGCGAGAACCGGTTCATCGATGCCCGCTTCCACCATGGCCGGGGCAATCCGCCACATGTCGATAAAATGCCGGTTGTAGGAGACGATCCGGCCGTTGTGATTGACGATCAGGATGGCGTCGGGGGAGCCTTCGGTTGCCGCGGCCAAGACCGCGTTGGCGAAGCTGAGCGCCAGGTCGCGTTGGCGGAGGGTCTCGTTGGCCCTTAGCGCAGCGCGCAACGGAATGACGCGAAGCGTGACGAAGGAGCCGGCGGCGAGCAAAAGGCCGAATAAGGACAGCAACGCGGCTTTAAAGATCAAAGGCCGCAACGACCGCTGAATTTCGTACCGGCCGACCAACTGGCCGGCATCGAAAAGGACCGATGAGCGGACGGCCACCGGCCGGGGCAGCGGCGTTCCGACTGCGACGACGACATTTTCGTTGCTATCGACAACGCGTAAAAATTCGTCGGTATGCTCCTCGTCGAGGAGGCGGCGCGCCATGACTTCCCGCAAGCGGCCTTTTTGAGATTTCCACGATTGCGGATTTTTGTCGATGATCCCACTATTGATGGCCGTCGCATCGAGCTCGGCCTGACTCTTCATATCAGTGGCCAAGTTCGTATAGGCCACGATGCTGTAAACGCCCGGCGGCACCAATAACGACGCCAACACCACGAGCGCCGCCGCGATGCCATTGAGTAGCGAGATGCCGGACAGTGCACGCCGCATGCTAGTAGGCTCCGTCATCGGAAACAAAACGAATGCAGGCCATCGGTAAAAGAGCGAAGGTCGATGGCTGAAAATTTTGCCGGACCCGATTGCCACGAATGCGATCGATCAAGGCTGGTCTCCCTGCGATGTCGGCCGCGCCGCCGGTGCCTGGCGCGGAAATAGTTCGATCTGGTGCGTGTCTTCCGGCGCGGGCGGCGTCGGGCCCAGCACGCCGAGCCGCAGCAATTCGGTTGCCGCGCTGACCGGCACTGGCCGGCTGAAATAAAAACCTTGGATGTATTGGCAGCCGGCCTTTGTCAGCAGGTCGAGTTGTGCCGCCGTCTCAACGCCTTCGGCGATGGTCTGAATTCCCAGTTCGCGCGCCAGGCTGACGGCGGCGCGCACGATCACCAGATCGCTCGGATCGGTCGCCATGTCATGAATGAACTCCTGCGCGATCTTGAGGCGGGTTACACGATACATCCGCAGATAGTTGAGCGACGAATAGCCGGTGCCGAAATCGTCGATCGCGATCGAAACGCCGATCGCCCGCAACCGTTCGATCAGCGTGCTGTTCTCGCGCGTTGTTTCCATCAGCACGGATTCGGTGAGTTCGATCTCGATATCGCCCGGCGCGATCTTCCAACGCTGCAGGCATTGCTGCAGCATCTGATCGAATTCCGCGCTCGGCTTGAGTTGGACTGCCGACACGTTGACGGCGATGATCGGCACCGGCACCTGTTCAGACCGCCACCGGACAATCTGCCGGCAGACTTCCTCCAGCACCCAGCGCCCAAGCGCGGACATGATGTCGGCCTTCTCGGCGACCGGTATGAACCGGCTCGGACATACCAGCCCGAGCCGGGGATGATGCCAGCGCGCCAGCGCTTCCAGTCCGATGATCTTACCGGTCGCGATCTCGACCTGCGGCTGGTAGTGCAGTTCCATCTCGCCGCGCTCGAGCGCGAGCCGCAGATCGCCGGCCAGCGTTACGCGTTCATTGACCGCGACGTCGAGTTCGCCGGTGTGGAAGTGGTATTGATTGCGGCCGAGGTCCTTGGCGCGATAGAGCGCCAGGTCGACGTTCTTGATCATTTCCTCGGGCTCGGCGATTTCCGGCGAGAACACCGAAATGCCGATACTCGCGGTGATGTGAACCTCGGTGCCGATATCGAACGGGGTCGAGATATCCTGAATGATCCGGGCGGCCAGCGTTCCGGCATCGGCGGGATCGAGAACGTTGGATTGCAGAACGGCGAATTCATCGCCGCCGAAACGCGCGATCAGATCGTTGACGCGCAGGACATTCTTGAGCCTTTGCGCGACAAGCTTGAGCAGCTCGTCGCCCTTCGAATGACCGAGCACGTCGTTGATGTCTTTGAAGTGGTCGATGTCGAGATAGAGGATCGCAAATGGCGCGGCGCCGCGCTTTGCCGCGGCGAATATTTGGCCGAACTGCTCCATGAAGGCGGTCCGGTTGGCCAAGCCAGTAATTGGATCGGTTAATTTGAATTGTTCTAGCCGTTTCGCCACCGTCTTGCGTTCGTCGATATCGATGAGAATGCCTTCGAGCGCTGCGATATTTTTCTTATCGTCATAGATCGCACGAATGTGGGTTTCGAACCATACATAGCGTCCGTCGGCGGCCCGAACGCGGCGTTCATTGGTTTTCTCGGTTTCCCGTCCTTCGACAATTTGGGTGATATCGAACAAGACAGACGCTCGTTCGTCGGGATGTATCAGATCGATAAAGCCCACCTTCGATGTTAGAAAATCGTTCGCGCTGTAGCCATAATGGCTGACATTGCGCGATATGTACGTGACCGGAAAAGGCAGTTTCGGAACTATTCGATAGAGAATCGCTGAACTGTTTTCGATGATGAGGCTGGCGTCCGACAGTTCGCGCAGGTCGCGCGCGCGCATAACGGCCGCGCCGATCATCTCCGATACGGTCTTGAGCGTGTCGATTTCAATCGCAGACCAGGATCGCTCGGTGACACAATCGGAGAAGCCCATCTGGCCCCACCATTTCTCGTCGACGAAGATCGGAACGATGAGGGCCGAGCGGACGCCGAGCGTTTCCAGAAATCTCCGGTGCGGCGGTGCGGCGGTGCGCGTGACGACGATCTGTGATTGCTCTTTCGCCATATCCGCGAGCCGAACGCCCGGACCTTCGACCGCGGTGTCGAGGTGCGATAAGTCCCTGACGTCGGTGGCCGGTGTGACGCCGGGCGCGTCCCAGCCATAGCGCCGCGACAGGTAGTTGTGGCCATCAGCGCCGACTTCATCCTCGGCAACGTAAATTCGGCTGACGCCGGTCGACGCGCCGATCAGCTCCAGTACCTTCGGCACCGAGCGGTCGGGATCGAGCGAACGCAATAGTTCGGTCGCGCTCAGCGCCACCGCCCGCCGGATGGCATCGGAGCGTGCCAGTTCCTCGGTGCGCTGGGCCAGCTCGGCGGCCAGCGCGGCATTGGCACGAACGGTCTCGCTGCTCGGGTCGCTATCGCGCATGACACTGCCTCGCTGAGCGATGGCGTGGCGCTTCGCCCGGCGCGCCAGAGCATCGGGCTGAGCCGCCATCACCGCTCGTATGAGTTGTCGCACAAGCGGCCGGCCAGAGATTGACGTTCGTCAAATTATACTTGGGTGTTTAAATACTCATGGCAATCGTTTTTGTATTCGCGTCAATATTTTACCGTTGTTCGTAGGTAGAGACCTACCATTATAGACTGAAATCTATACTGAATTACCACTCATAGGTAATAGCCCTAGCTTTAACGATAGTTCTTTGCTGTTTTATTTTAACTAGGCCTCTGAAGATTAGGGAAGCCGAAAGAAACGACAAAACGGACGAAAAAAATGCCCAAAGGGCAGGACCCGACAGACCTCAGTTGTTTGCGTTTGTGTCGTGGGCTCTACCAAGCGGCGGTTGCGCAGTCGTTCCCCCCCACCATCCCTCCCGCGGCTGCGCAGCCGTCGCCCCCTTTCACCAGCCGCACGCTGCCGCCGTTGTTCGCGCATGTGATGACCGCCGCTTTGGTTGTGGCGGTGTCGCAGGGTCCGGCTTTGGCGCAAACCGCGCCGCAGTTTCCGGCGCTGACCTCGTTCAACGATCCAATTGCGGTCGGCCGATGTCTCGCTGGCGAGAATTGCACCGGGCCGGCGCCGCAGATCTCCAGCTCGTTCGAGGTGATGCCGCCAAGGTTTGGAGAAAAGCGCGCCGAGGGACCGCCATGCGCGGCCGAGGAAACCATCAAGTCGGCGCCGATCGCGCTGAAGTTCGAAGTGCTGACCTTCATCCAAAGCGACTTCGCCGCGCGCTGCCGGCAGGCGGCGATCGACTTGGCGCCGATGCGCAACAGGGCCTTCGCCGCGACAACGACGGGGCCGTCCAATTCCTTTGAGCGCGCCTACGTCAAGGCTGCGAGAAATTTTTCGGCCGAATGCTTCACATCGCGCCGCATTCTCAACCATGGCCCGCTGGCCGATGCCGAGCGAAATTTCCTGCGCGACCATGTTGGGCTCATTGTCGACCGGCTCGATCCCCGCTGGCCAGAAGCAAGGCCGGTCTGCGAGGCGGCGCGTCTTGGCCGCTTCGTCATAACGGCTCAGCACTGTCTGCCCGCTGGCGCAGGCAAGGATGAACAATCCGGCAGTCCCCTTAAAGCAATCGGATTCCGCTTCTTCGACCGTCCGACCGTCTTCGGATTGAAACTACGCAAGCTCGGCACCGGCGTCGATCCGACGAGAGATCGCGCCCGCGACTACGCGGTGCTGGAAATGATCGACGCCCCCGACATGGATGAAAACATCCAGTCGCTGATCGGGACCTTGCGGCTGTTCGATGATTTCATCATCGCGACCACCAGCGTTGATCTGCGTATCATCCGGCGCCTGAACAGCGGTCTGGCGCTCGACTTCAATTCCGCCGTTCAGATTCGGCACAACACCATCTGCCGGCCCGCTTACGTCACGCACAACGGCATATTCCTGCACTCCTGCTTTCCCGAAGGCATCATCAATGCCGGTGCGCCATTCTTCCAGCGCGAACGGGGACGGCTTGTTTTTGTCGGGTTCCAGGACGGCAAGACAAGTTCTTTGCCGGAACAGCCACTAGCCGCTTGCATGCGCGGCCTGCCGAACTTCGGTGTCGCGATCTCGCCCCGTACTCTGAACCAAGCTCTGAGACATTAGGGGCCGCGATGTAAAAAACACGGCTCGGGACAAATCATCCTGCGAAGCGCCGCCGAGCAGCGGTTCGGCTGAGTGTGATCGCGTTAGCGGTCATCGTTCTACCGTCGTTTCAGAACGCGGCTATGGCGCAAACCGCACCGCTTCCTACACCTGAGATCAGCGACCTCGCCGCTGTAAGTCGGTGTCTCAGCGGCAATGGCTGTGCGCAACGGCTGGCGGGCGCGAGTCGGCGCCGCAGCCGTTCTGTGCTGCCGATGTGACGCTGAGGACAGCGCCTGAACTGTTGCGGGAGGAAGTCCGCGCCTTTGCCAAGAGCGAACCCGCCACCCGATGCGACGCCGCACAAAAGGTGATGGCGCCACTGCGCGAAAAGATCAGAGCGGCTTATGAGCAGGGCTCCACCAGTATACTGACGCCGGCGGAGGTGGCGGCCGCACGGAATTATGTCGCTGCTTGCCTGACGCCGACACTGCTCAGCAATGCCGGCCGTCTCACCGAAATCGAGCAGACTTATCTGCGGCGGGTGACCGGCTTGATCGTCGAACGTCAACCCGCAATGGGGCGGCCCTCGCCCGATCTGCACGGCCGTCGCGATCGGACGGTTCATCATCACCGCCCGTAGCTGCCTGCCGGTCGACGTGATGGCGCAGACCGAGCGGGGTGCTTATCTGGAGAACATTGCATTTCGGTTCTTCAATAGTCCGACCCTTTACGGCCTGTCGCTGCGCGAGTTCGGTTCCGCGGTCGAGCCGGCGCTCGACCCCGAACACGATTTTGCTCTGCTGCAAACCGTGGGCGCGCCTGAAATGCGGCAGCCGGAGGGTGCGGTGCCGCGCCTTGGAACCATGCGTCTCAATGAAGATTTGTACGCGGTCACCACTGATATTTTCCTGCGGATAGCGGCGGACGTTCGTAGCGGCGCCAAACTCGATCTGCCCGGGCGATCCGTGTTCAACCACAGCATTTTGTGCCGGCCTGCGCATATCGCGCCGATGGCTTGTTCCTGCATGCCTGTCAGATGGAATCGGTGGTGACGCGCGGGGCGCCGCTATTCCAGCGCCAGTTTGGCCAGCTCGTCTTTGTCGGGATTAACAGCGGACCGACCAAGTCGCTCGCTGATCGCTCGCTCGAATCGTGCGCGCCCGGCCTGCCCAATTACGGTATCGCCATTCCGCCTGCCCTCATCGTTCGCGCCTTGTCAGATAGGAGCGGATATGTTCATACGCTCGATCTTGCGCCGCATCTTGCGTTTCGTCTTGCAGAACATCGAAAATGCTGTCGGACGAAGGGACGATGGCTGGCCCAACTCAGCGCTGTTGACAGCCATGTCGGGCGTGCTGTTGGGCGCCGCCGATGGCCAGACGACGCCGGCGTCCGCGGTTCCGCTCAAATGGTTTAGCGACCCGGTAGCTGGCGCGCGTTGTCTTGGCCGGCGAAGGCTGTGGTCGATCGAGCCGAAGGGGGCGGTTTGCGTCGCCGAGCCGGCGATCAAGGCCACGCCGTCCGCGTTGAAGGCCAGAGGCGCTGGCTTTGTCGCGTAGCAAAGCGGCCAAAGACTGCCGCGCCGCATTGGCCGCATTAGCGCCGGACCGTCAAAATGTCAGGGACTTCTATCGAGCACGCGCCACAGACTTCCTTTGCCTGTCGAATTCGTTCAGTCGACACGAAATTATTACGGCGAGCCTGTCTGTCATCGCCGCGAGCATGGCACGTAATCATGGGAAGGTCTCGCCGGCCCGAAAACATTTCCTTGCGTGACCATACCGGTGTGATCGTGCGGCGGAACAATCCCGATTGGCCGGGCCCGCAGGCGATCTGCCAGGCGGCCCGCCTCGGTCGCTATATCGTGACGGCGGAACATTGCATCCCGGACGATATAAAAGCCAAGGCGCATCTCGGCGATTATCTTCCGGATCTTGGCTTCCGCTTTTTCGATAACCCGGCCATTTATGGCGTGAATCTGCGCCGGCTCGGCACCAACAAAGACCCGAACGAAGATCAACCGCACGATTACGCCGTCTTTGAAATTTCCGATGCGCATGTCCTGCGCGAGGACATCGAGCCCTTCTTGGAACGGTGCGCCCGCTCGAGGATTTCGTAACGGTGCCGGCGCATCATACGACGGAGCTCATGTTCAACCGGGGCATTCGTACCGGCGCGGCGCTGAATTTCGGCGCCAGCGCTTACCATTCACAACAACACCCTATGCCGCCCGCCTATATCTCTCCGGACGGTCTGTTTTTGCATGGTTGCTTGATCGACTCGCGCTGAGTGTTGGGGCGCCGATTTTTCAGCGGCAGGACGGACGAAATGTCTTCGTCGGAATCCATGTCGGAGACACGAAACGCTTCAACAACCTTCACTGGCGGCCTGTGCCGGAGGACTGAACAAATACGGCCTCGCTATTCCATCGTCGGTGTTGCAAGAGGCCTTCTCGAACTAGGAGCTGCTATGCGTAAGCGAACCTGGTTGTGGACTAACGACAATTGGCGAGCGCTATGGCGGGCGGCAACCAAGCTGTCCGCGATCGCGGCTGCGGTCGTCGTTCTGTTGTGTTTCGACATCAGCCTTGCCTTCAACAACCCCGGTCCGACCGACCCGATCGCTTCCGCGCATTGCCTGGCGACCGGAGAATGCGAAGGGGCGGCCGAGTCCAGTGACCACCCCGCTGGAGACACGATTGGCAGGCCAGCCGTCGGAGGGATTTGAGCGTGCGCCTACGCTCGACCGGGCGCAGAAACCTGCTGCATCGAGGGCCGGTCTGCGTCGCGTCCGAGGGATTAAAGAAGATGCCGCAGGCGCTGCGCACGCAACTCACCAAACTTTCGAACGCCGTGAACGCCGGCAATTGCGCGCAGGCCGTCGGCGTGCTGGCGCCGTTACGCAACCAGTTAAGCGATGCCTACGAGAAGGCGAAACCGACGTCGCTGGCCAGAAAATTCGTCGACGCGGCGACCGACTATGTGGACGCCTGCTTCACGCGCAGCCTGCTGCTCAATCGCGGCGGCCTTACGCCGGCCGAGGAGAAATTCATGCGCGCGCATATTGGCTTTATTGTCCTGCGGCACAGTGTGAGCTGGGCAGATTCGCGGCCGGTCTGCCACGCGGCCCGCCTTGGCCGGTTTGTGGTCACGGCCCAGCACTGCATTCCAAGTAATTCTGAAGCTTACAAGACGGGAACCGGTTATACGCCGGAGATCGCATTCCGTTTTCTCGATAGCCCGACCAATTATGGTCTGGTGCTGCGCAAGCTCGGCAGTAGGAAGGGTTACGAGCTGGAGCGCAATCTCGATTACGCCATTCTGGAAATTCCCGCTGCGCCAAATCTGGACGAAAAAATCGCGCCATTGGTCGGCAAGATGCAGTTGTTCGGCGATTTCTATAATCTGACCGCCAACATCTATCTGCGCGTGGCCGCCCACGTGCACAGCGGCGCGGCGTTCGATTTTCACCGCGCCACGCGCGTCGAGCACAGCGTGCTGTGCCGGCCGGCTTATATCGCGCCAAATGGCCTGTTCCTGCACGCCTGCCAGACCGAGGCCGGCATCAGTGGCGCGCCGTTGTTTCAGCTTCAGAATGGCCGGCTGGTCTTTGTCGGCATCCATAACGGCGTGACGGAAGCGCTCGAAGATCCGTCGCTGGCCGCCTGCGCGCACGGACTGCCCAATTACGGCGTGATTGTTCCGCCGTCCGTGCTGAAGGCAATGCCACTTCATTAGAATATGCAACGCTCTTAGGAGATGACGATGAGCTCAGGAGAAACGCGGTCGACAACGCGCCGGATAACCTGCCTGCTGCCGGTCCTCGTGATCGCGATGGGCGTGGTTGCCACCGATGCATCCGCCGCCCACAAGCGAAATCTGATCGGCTTCGAGAAAAAGAGCCCCGAAATTCAAGCGTTCCTGCGCAAATTTCCGGGCGGCGAAAGCAACCTTGTCGGCGCGAAAGTGCCGTCGCTGGCGCTGCCGGTGCTCGATTTCACCTATCCGGCCGTGGTCGGTTTGGGCGGCTTTGAGAGCGCGGTCCCGGCGGTGCGTGAATTTCCAGTTTATGATCCGCGCGATCCGACCACCTATTCCGTCCGCCATCGTTATGGCGACGTCGACATCACAGTGTCGGCGGACCTCAACATCCAGGGCGACTACGAGGCCGCCGCGCCGCCGGTGCCGAAAGACGGCATCGAGGTCGAGGCAGCCGGTCCCGATGAGCCGCCGATCGCCCGGGTCACGCTCTACAAATTCGGCATCCCTTATGTGATCGACGTCGAATGCGGGCGCGCCCATGAGAAGCTGTGCCGCGACGCCAAACAATTGCACGCGCTGGCCAAACGGCTGGCGCTGGTGTCGGTGCCGAAGAAGTAATGCCGATGAAACGATGGCTCGTCATTCTTGTCGCCGTTGCTTTGTTGTCCGGCTCGGCGCGGGCCCAGTTTACCTATCACGCGCCGGGCGTGTTGGAGCCGGCAAAGTCCGGTTATGGTCAGAAAAGCCGCCGCATCTTCGCCCCGGGAATGCGCTTTCCGATACAGCTCTCCCAGGGCGAAGACGCCTACATCAATTCGCAGGTCTGGGGCGTCGGCGGTATGGATGGCCCGCGCGGATTGGAATACAGCCGGCGCAATTACCGGATGCCGTGGAGTGACAATTATTGCGAAAAACGCAGCCGAAACATGCCGCTGTGCCCGTCGGGCCGGGGCCATCAAGGCGTCGACATCCGCGGTCCACGGTTTGCCAAGAATCGCTGGCGCATCGTGGCGGTTGAGAGCGGGCGCATCGAGCACATCTCCGCCTTCAGCGTGCTGATCCTGCGCGGCCGGAGCGGAACGCGTTACCGCTATATGCATTTCAATCCGCGCACCGTGCGGGTCAGGCGTGGCCAATGGGTCAGGCAGGGCCAGGTGCTGGCGCTGATGTCGAACATCCTCGAATACCGGCCGAACACCACCGTGCACCTGCACTTCGATGTCGAGCAGACGCTGCGGTTCAAGAACGGGGTGCGGCGGGTTTATGTGCCGCCTTATACGTCGCTGGTTGCCGCTTATCGGAAACTGAAGGGGTTGCCGCCGGTCATCCGCCGGAACAGGCTGCAATACGACAAGCGGCACGAGGTTCGCTAATCGCACGGCGCCAGCGCAATTGTTTGTGCGCATTGTTTTTTATTTATGGAAATGGGCGAACACGTAGAGCCGGATCGCCGACGACAGATTGCAGTGCTGCCGCTCGGTGTCGATATTGCGAACGATATCCGACAGATGCAGATGCTGGCTCTGCGCGATTTCCTTCAGGCCGAGCCAGAAGGCGTCTTCGAGACTGACGCTGGTTCGATGGCCGCCGATCACGATCGATCGTTTGATCACACGCGATTTTTGCGGTGCGCCGTAGGTATCAACGTCGTCATCGGCGGGTGCCATCGGAATTCGGTCGGCATAGTCCCCATTATGCTTGGCGTGACTGCTTCTCACGGGAGCCTGGGGACGATTTTTGTCCAGCATTCTAACCCCACTCTGCGTAGCCGGGCCGGAATATGCTGCCGTGGTGGAACGGCGCCGCCGGCCGCTACAAATTCAGTATGTTAGAAATATAACACAAACACTCGTGTAGATTGAGGTATGATGCTATGTCGCGTGATAATGTTGGGTATAATTATGCGATCTCGTTGGCCAAGGTGACGGCCGGTCTCGCGAGCCAGCAAGAAAAATGGCGAAACCCGTAACGGCTGCGAATGAGTTGAAGCCGCGCGCGGGATAATATTGTCGATTACAGTGGAATTAATATTATTGACGACAATCGCGGTTATACGCAGCTACTCGGTACGGTCTTACTCACAGCACTGAATCTTTATTAGCTACGATCGCAACAGCTCGCCGCGAAACAACGGCGGCTGATCGGTTGCAGTATGCGTATACTTTCGGTTTTTGGCACGCGTCCGGAAGCGCTCAAGATGGCGCCGGTGATTGCGTGTCTCAAACGCGAAGTCTCGGTCACATCAATTGTCTGTGTTACTGGTCAGCATCGTGAGATGCTCGATCAGGTTTTGTCGTTGTTCGACATCAAGCCCGATCATGATCTCGATCTGATGCGGCCGAACCAGCCGCTGAATGAATTTGTGTCGCGTGCGACAGTTTGTCTCGATCCTATTGTCGCGGCCAACTCGCCGGATTTGGTCCTGGTTCATGGCGACACCACCACCGCCATGGTGACGGCGCTGGTGGCTTTTCAGCGTCAGATCCCTGTCGGTCACGTCGAAGCCGGTTTGCGCACATATGATTTGTCGCAGCCGTGGCCGGAGGAACTCAACCGCCGCGTCGTCGACGTGATCGCCGACCGGCTGTTTGCGCCGACGCCTTTGGCGAAAGCCAACCTGATGGGCGAGCGGGTGCATGGCCGCATTGTCGTCACCGGCAACACCGTGATCGACGGTTTGCAGACCGTGCTTGCGCGGATCGATGCCGACGCTGGGCGGTTGTCGGCGCTTGATCGAAAATTCTCGTTCCTGTCGCCGGGCCGCCGGCTGCTGCTGGTTACCGGCCATCGCCGCGAAAATTTCGGCGACGGCTTCGATCATATCTGCGCCGCGCTCGCCGAACTGTCGCACCGGCCCGACCTCGACATCGTTTACCCGGTGCATCTCAATCCGAATGTCAGGGCGCCGGTGATGGCGGCGTTGTCCGGCCGCGCCAACGTGCATTTGATCGCGCCGCTCGGCTATCTCGAATTCGTTCATCTGATGCGGCGCGCCAGCATCGTGCTGACCGATTCCGGCGGCATTCAGGAAGAAGCGCCGTCGCTGGGCATTCCGGTGCTGGTGATGCGCGACGTCACCGAGCGGCCGGAGGCGATCGCGTCCGGCGCGGTCAAGCTGGTCGGCACCGACAAGGCCCGCATCGTCGCCAATGTCACCGCGCTGCTCGACGACCCGGCCAGCTACGACGCGATGGCGCGCAGCACCAACCCTTATGGCGACGGCCATGCCGCGGAACGAATCGTCGCCAGCCTGTTGGGGCGTCCGATTCAGGAATACGTGCCGCCACCATCGGCCGGCAAGCCGCCTTGGCAGCAATCGGTACAGGCGTTCTGGAAATCGGCGCGGGGCCCCTTTCGAACGAGGTCACTCCCATGAACCAGTCACATCGTCCGTCGTTCTTGTGGGTTTGCCGCATGGCCTGCATCGCCGGCTTCGCGTCGGCGATGCTGACGAGCGCCCAGGCGCAATCGGACAACGCAATATCGACCGCCATCGAGCGGCTTGCAAAGAAGACCGAAATTACCCGCGAGGTCACGCTCAAGGAGCTTGGCTTCAATGCGCCGGCGATCTTGAGCGGCGTCGACGCCCGGCGCGAGATCTATCTGCCGGTGCCGGCGGGCGTCACAATCACTGACGCGGCGCTCGACATTCGTGGCCATTATCTGCGGACCGATGGCGGCCGGGCGACGCTTTTGCTGTCGCTCGACGGCTCGCCGGTCTGGGCGACGGCGTTCGCGCAGGATCGCGGCGATCTCAAAATCGCGCTGCCGGTCGATGGCACGCCGCGCCGCGGCGGCTTTGTCCGGCTTGAGATCGGCTGGTCGTCGGCCGCTGCCGGCGCGTTGTGCGGCCCCGAACATCTCATCGGCAATGTCGTGGCGATCGATCCGGCCACCCGGCTGAGCTACCGCTATGACGGCGCGGCGGTGCGCGATCTGGCGACGGCCTGGAGCGCGTTGCCGGCCGAGCCGGTTTTGTTGATCTCGTCGCGCTCGCTGGTGCGCGAAGCCTTCGATGTCGGTTGGCGCATTGGCGTTGCCTTGGAGCGCGCCGGCAAACACCCGGTCGTGCGCGCGTTCCCGGCGATCGGCGATCAGGTCGACCTGTCGGGTGTTTCGGTTCCGGCGTCGCTGAAGGCGCTGCCGGCTTTTGCCGCGCTGGCCGATGGCGGCAAGCACGTTATCGCCAATAACGCCGAGATCGGCGCCTTGCTGATGTTGGGCGCGCCGGAATTGCGCGCCGACCTGGTCGTCGCCGACCTCAAGATGACGACCAACATGATTGCCGCGCTTGAAGCGCTGGGCGCGCAGATCTCGGCGCTCGCGCCGAACGCGGCCGGGGCCTTCGCCGCCTGGCGCAAGCAGTCGGCCAACCTGACCGACGGCAATGTCGGCAACGACACCATCAGGTTGATCACGCTCGCCGGCCGTCCGGCGATTGCCATCGCGCCGCGCGCCGGCGCCGAGGCCGCCGCCTTGTTCACCCATCTCTGGCGCCGCGTCGCCTTGACCAAATCGCTGGTCGTGCGCGGCACCGAATCGAGCGCGAGCGATGACGCGATCGTTCCGCTGTCGCAGCTCGGCGGCGCGGTCGGCGCTTTCGACGTGCTGGCCCGCGGTGACTGGACCACCACTTTCGATCTTGGCCGCGTCACCCGCGGCGGCCGTATCCCGGTCGAGTTGGTTATCGACGTGTCGGCGGCGCCGGGCGCGGCGACCAGTTCGCCGGTGGCGTCGGTGGTGCTCAACGATGTGCTGCTCGGCGCCGCGCGTCTGAATGCCGAGGGCAAGCCGCAACGGATTTCGGCGCGGATCCCGGCGCACATCCTGGCGCCGCGCAATGTGCTGCGGGTTTCGTTCCAGCGGCAACCGATGAGCGACCGCTGCCGCGAAACGCCGCAGGCCTATCCGGCAGACGTGCTGCCGAGCAGCCATCTGCGGCTGGCGAAGTCGACGCCGACCGACGATTTCTCCGGCATGATCGCGCGCTTTGCCGAGCAGGGCGAGTTGATTGTACCGGAGACATTCCTCGACGACGCCCCGGACAGTCTTGAAATGATTGTCCGGATCGCCGAGGCCGCCGGTCTGTCGCCGGAGGAAACGCAATTCAGCGTCGTCACCGGCAGCGCGCCGGTCACGCCGAAAACCTCGTTTCTGGCTTTCGATGTCGCCATTCGCGGCGCGGACGAAACCTCGGCGCCGGCGAGCGGGCGGCTCGGTCTGCCCGGCACCGCCAACCGGAAAATCGCCAATGTGTCGGGCTTCAACTTCATCGGCGTTGCCGAGATCGTGCGCGCCGGCGACAAAGTCGGCATCGTCTATCGCCGGGTCGGCGAGAAAGCGCCGCAACAGGTGCCGCCGTTCAAGCTCGGCCGCGGCGATGTCGCGGTGATCGGACCGCAAGGGCCGATCGCCGAGCTTAACAAAAACGAGACCGCCGACATGCCGGCGGACAAAAGCAAGATCTCCGCCGCCGACTGGCTGAAGTGGCTGCCGTCGCTCAAGTCCGACAATCCCACAATTCAACGCTCTTTGAATTGGGGCGTTCCGATTTTCATCGGCGCCGTCCTGATCCTGGTGATGGTCATTCTGGTCGCCGGCGCGGCCCGCCGCCGCGCGCGCCGCGACGGCTCGTGAACCCGCCATGGCGCTCTATTGGCCCTATTTTTTCGCCGACTACTATTCGGTGCTCGAGTGGGTCGCGGTCGTTGTCGCGCTGTTGATTCTGATCTCGTCGCTCGACGATCTCCTGATCGATGCCTGGTTCTGGCTGCGTTACCTTTATCGTGCTCTCACGGTCGAGCGCATCTACAAGCCGCTGACCGTCGACGAGTTGCGCAGCCGCGACGAGCAGGCCATCGCCATCATGGTTCCGGCCTGGCATGAGGACGACGTCATCGCCGCCATGGTCGAGAACATGATTACCGTTCTCGATTATCGCAATTACGTCGTTTTCGTCGGCACCTACGTCAACGATCCGGCCACCATCGCCGAGGTCGAACGGATGCGCCGGCGCTACCGGCATCTGGTGCGGGTCGAAGTGCCGATCCCCGGCCCGACCTGCAAGGCCGACTGTCTGAACTGGATCGTCAAGGCGATCTTCCAGCATGAGGCCGAGACCAAGACCGAATTTGCCGGCGTGGTCATGCACGACAGCGAAGACGTTTTGCATCCGATCGAGCTGAGCTTTTTCAATTATCTGCTGCCGCGCATGGACCTCATCCAAATTCCGGTGGTCTCGCTCGACCGCGATTGGTACGACCTGGTTGCCGGTACCTATATGGACGATTTCGCTGAATGGCACGCCAAGGATCTGGTCGTGCGCGAAAGCCTCGCCGGCGTGGTGCCGTCGGCTGGCGTCGGCACCTGCTTTTCGCGCCGGGCACTGTTGGCCCTGACGGCGGATTCAAACGAGCAGCCGTTCAACACCAGCAGCCTGACCGAAGACTACGAGATCGGCGCCCGCCTCGGGCAGTTGGGCATGAAGTCGATTTTCGCGCGGTTCCCGGTGCAATTCCGGGTGCAACGCGCGTCACGCTTCGGCTTCGGGCCGACCCGCGACATCACCGTTACGATGCCGCTGTGCGTGCGCGAATATTTCCCGAGCAATCTGCGCGCCGCCTACCGGCAACGCGCCCGCTGGATTCTTGGCATCGGCCTGCAATCCTGGTCGCATCTCGGCTGGAAGGGCACGCTAGCCTTCAAATATCTGCTGTTTCGCGATCGCAAGGGCATCGTCACGTCCTATGTCAATATTCTCGGCTATATCCTGGCGCTGCATTTCATCGCTTTCGCGCTGGCCGATTATTTCGGCATTTGGACCACGCATTATTTATCGCTGTTCGACAACAACCGTCTGCTGATCTGGCTGCTCGCAGCCAACGGTGTCGCGCTGTTTTTCCGGGTCGTCCAGCGCATCTATTTCGTCGCCCGGCTCTATGGTTGGGAGCACGGCATCCTGTCCGTTCCCCGCATGATCATCGGTAATTTCATCAACTTCCTGGCGGCCTGCCGCGCCTGGCGCATCTTTCTCATCCATCTCGTCACCGGCACGCCGATCGCCTGGGACAAGACCATGCATGATTTTCCGTCCGACGCGGTGCTGATTTCCGGCCGCCAGCGCGCGCGGCTTGGCGATATCCTGTTGGCTTGGCGGGCGATCGATCAGACGAAACTGTCGGCTGTCGTCGACAAGCAAAAAACCGATGCCAGCCCATTCGGCCGGATTTTGATTCGTCAGGGCTGGCTCGACGAGGAAACCCTGGCGGAGGCGATCGCCTTCCAGTCCGGCCTTGAGCGCGCCGAGATCCACGCCGGCATGGTGCGGCTATACGCGAACGCGGTGCCGATTGCGATGTCGGTGCATCATCGCGCGCTGGTGATCGGGCGGGACGCCAATGGAAGTTACGACATCGCAGTGGCGCGGCCGTTGCCGCCGCCGACGCTTGCCGAATTCAGCGCGGCATTGCAGGCGCCGGTGACGCAGCGGCTGGTCCGCGAAAATGAGATCATCTCCGGGCTGCGGCTGTTGCGCGGCGACGAGACCAGCTTCGAAGCGGTCGCGCGCGGCGCCGGTGCGCCATTGCTCGGCGATATTCTGATCGAGAAAAATCTGGTGGCCAAAAGCGATTTCGAAGCGGCACTGGAAGACTACCACCCTGAGCGCGATGGCCGGATCGGCGAGTTTCTGGTCAAGCGCGGCATCGTGACGCCGGCCGCCATCCAACAGGCGGTCGCCGAACAGCAGCGCGCTATGACGGCGCAGGGGACAGCTTCGGCCGCGTATCAAACGACACATCGAATGAACGGGCCGTAACCGGCCGCTCCATTGAATCGACGAGTAAATAATTACCATCGC
This sequence comes from uncultured Alphaproteobacteria bacterium, assembly GCA_963830125.1. Taxonomy (GTDB): domain Bacteria; phylum Pseudomonadota; class Alphaproteobacteria; order Rhizobiales; family Xanthobacteraceae; genus Pseudolabrys. The sequence continues at coordinate 180,965 of CAWHKU010000007.1, forward strand.
GCGGCGCGCAGGTAATTAATAACCACACGCTTGGTTCAACGAGCGCGATTGACGCGGCGATAAACAACAATCGGTGGAGATCGCTCGGCGGCGCATAGCCGAATCAAGTTTATTTTGTTTGCGTCCGCTCATCGTGCAAGACGACTCTGGGATCAAACGCCGCAGCGCCAAGCGGCAGACGATTTGGGCATGCGCAAAGCCTTTCACGATGCCGCTTGCGCTCGGTGCACTGACTGCGCTGGCGCCGGCCGTGCTCTTGCCCCACAGCGGCGCGCGTGCTCAGCCGGCCGATAAATCGGCGGGCGACATTGTTACCAAGTCCGATCAACAGCGGGCCTTCGCCGCCGCCGACGCCGCCTACAAGGCGCTTGCCGCTCATAACAACGCGGCCGCCTTGGCGCAGGCGCGTGAAGCGGTTCGGCTGGCGCCGGACAATCGCGATTATCGCCTGCTTCTGATCAGCGCGCTGGAAGCAACCCGGCATTTGCAGGAAGCGGAAACCGATCTGTCGGAATTGCTGGTGCGAAGACCGGAACCCGATCTGTTCGCGCGGCGCGCTTATCTGCGGGTTCGGCGCGGCAACAAGGCTGGCGCTGCGTCCGATTTCGCCGCCGCCGCCCGAGCCTTCGATGTTGGCTCCGACAAAGGCCGAACCTTGCGGCTGGGTCAGTCCGACGCGGCGCTGGCCTCGGGTTCGCCGAAACAGGCGCTCGGTGCGCTGGCGCCTTACGCCTCCGAGCGCAGCTACGCGATCCAGTCACGGCGCGGCTTCGCCTTGCTGGCGCTGAAACGGTACGACGAAGCACTCAAGGCATTCACGCTCGCCGCCGCCCATGCCGGCGCGGCGACGGATCGCGCCACCATGATCCGGGCGCAAATTGGTGTGCTGGTCGATCTCGGCCGTAAACCGGAGGCCAAGGCCCGGTTCGAACAGGCACTGCGCGCCGGCCGGCTCGCCGGCAGCGAAAATCTCGACATCGCTTATCTCGCGGTGCGCGTTGGCGATGACGCGACCGCGCTCGACTTTTTCCGGCAGGCGAGGCGGCGCGGCGAACTCACTGGCGCGGCGGCTTTCGATGCCGGCTATGTCGCCAAACGCCTGGCGCAAAATGCCGAAGCGGTGGCGTTCTTCAAGATGGCGCTTGATGCCGACGCAACGGCGAAAGCGCCGCGTGATCCGCAATATATCTTCGGCGTGCGCCGAACGGTCGCCGATCTTGAACGGGTCTGGGGCGCAACGGTTTCGCTGTCTTATGGCGGCGTCGGCGTATCGCCGGCCGGGCCCGGCGCCACGCCGCCGGAAGGCGGCTCGGTCGGCCAGGTTGGCGGCGAAGTCTATTGGCGGCCGCCGGTGATCGGCAATCGCAACGGCGCTTTGGTCGAACTGTTCGGCCGTGCCTTCGAAACGCTGTACGATGAAACAGGCGGCGCCACCGGCAGCCCGACCATTCAAGCGACGGTCGGCGCGCGCTGGAAGCCGCTGTCTGACTACAACCTGGTGGTCGAGGGCGGCCGGATGCTTAAAGTCGGCTCGCTGTCGCGCAACGACTGGCTGCTGCGCGTCGCCTATTCCGATGGCGCCGGCACCGATCTGCAGGTCGGCAATCCGCATTGGTTCACCTGGCAGGTTTACGGCGAATACGACCGCTTCTTCGAGGTGGCGCAGAATGTCGCCTTGTTCGAAGGCCGCGTCGGCGAAAGCTTCCGACTCGATACGATCAGCGACCGCCTGGTGTTGATCCCGCATGTCGCGGTGCTGGCACGCTACGACAGTTCGCTGGCGACGCCGCGCACCTTTGGCGCCGGGCCGGGCATCGTGCTGCGCTATTGGTTCAACGAAGACAAATATGCCGCGCCGCGCTCTTACATTGAAGGGGTCGTGCAATATCGCGCCCGCATTGCCGGTGACGATCGGATCAAGGGACTCTTTGCCGGCATCAACCTGATTTATTGAGTATCGGTTGAACGACGGTGAAGGCGTCATCAATGGCGCGGCTTGGTCAAGCGTTCGGCGACGATGCGAATCGCACTGAGCTGACTGACGGCAGTGAGATTTGCCGGCGTGTGTCGTTATAAAAATGTTGGTGGTATGTTTATGCCAACGTGTAATTAACAACTGACGTCGCGCCGTACATTGTTTGTTTTAATCGGAGTTCTACACAGCAAAGCTTCTCGAAAATCTGGCGGTCTTGATTCCGCGCTTCTACGCTACAACCGATTCGCGCGAACATGTGCCTGCGCACGCGCTCCCTCCCGAGCGGAATCGAGGCACAGCCGTGGAAGCGCATACAAGCCATCATCTCAACGAAGCCGGCGGACAGTGGCACGCCATCGTCGAACGGTGTCGCCGCGCTAGACGTGTAATCCACCGGTCAACTTTTCTGGGTCTGGTCTTGCTGGGCTTGGTTGTTCTGGTGGCCGGCGCGTCGCCGGCTTGGGCCGCGGATATCCAGATGTTCGTTAAGGGACGGCGCGCGCCGGCCGCCAATCCGTGGAACGGATTTTATGTCGGCGGCCATGGCGGCTATGGCTGGAGCAAGAAAAAATTCGTCGACAATTTCCCGGTCTATGACGGCGAGATCGACGCCGAGCCGATGCTGCAAGGCGGCCTCGGCGGGATTTCAGCTGGGATACAACTATCGCACCGATTGGCTTTTGCTCGGCATCGAAGGCGAGTTCAGCTGGAGTGACATCAAGAGCAATAATTTTGCCTGTTTCACTTTCGGTGATCAGGTTTGTTCCGCCACCTCCGAATGGTTTGCGACATTGGCCGGCCGTATCGGCTACGCCGATGGTCCTTCGCTATTCTACTTCAAGGGCGGCGCCGCCTGGACGCGCGACCATTTCACCAATCTGGCGACCTGCGCCGGATCCCAGCCGACAACCCGCAACGGCATTAGTGCCGCCTGCGGCGACACCTTCTACGCCAATCAAAATCGGCTCGGTTGGTTGATCGGCGGCGGCATCGAATATCTGTTCGCGACCAACTGGTCGCTGAAGATCGAATACAATTATATGGACTTCGGCAGCCGGTCGGTGTCGTTCGAGGATACCGGCACCGGATTTTTCACCGAGGAAATCCACCAGAGGGTCCACATCGCCAAAATCGGATTTAATTATCATTTCGGTGGCGGCGCGATGGCCGGGCGGAGCGGCTGGCTGAATGGCGACTTCGCCCGGCGGGCCTTGGGATTTTCCGGTTTTGATGTCTCAAACCGCAGTTACAGCGGGTACGCCGGCACGCTCATTGCGCCTTACGGCGATCTCAACAGTTCCGGGCTGCGGCTCTACATTCTCGGCGAAGCCGGCAGTTATAAATATCCGGTGACGACCGGCTATATCAAAGGTACCTACGCCAGCGGCGACCTGCTGGTGGGTTACGGCTTCGAAGGCGACAACTATTCGATCAATCTCTTGGCCGGCGGCAACGCGGTCAATCACATGCTGTCCGAGATCGACGTCGACAACAGTGTCAACGGCACCGCCTTCGGCGGCAAGGCCCGCGCCGACGCCTGGATCAATCCGACACCCCAGACTCTTGTCGCCGGCGAAGCGGAATATTCGACCGCGTTCCGCGCCTATTATGCCAAGGGCAAACTCGGTTTTGACATCACCAACGGTCAGCAGGTTTTCATTGGCCCCGAGGTTTCGACCGGCGGCGATGAGCGGTCCAAACAGTGGCGGGTCGGCGGACACATCACCCAGTTGAAAGTCGGTGGCGTCGAGATCGATATTTCCGGCGGCTATGCTTATGACGACAGCCTCGGCGCCGGCGGCTACACGACCGTCGGCATGAGCGCCTATTTCTAGACCGCGGGTCTTTACCGGGCCGGTGGATCGTCGGAGGCGGCGGGCTCGTCGGCCGGGGATGCTGACGACGATAACAGGCGGTCGACGCGTTCCTTGATCAGCTGTTGTGCTGCCGGCTCGGCCTTGGATTTGGCGTCGGACTTCGACGCGGACTTGGCCTTCATCTCCGTCTTGGGCGCGGATTTGGGCGAGGGCTTTGGATCGGACTTCGACTCGGCCTCGGATCTAGACTTGGCTCTGGCTTCGGGCGGTTGCGCCGGCTCCGCTGCCGCCGCCTTCGCCGCCACGGCTCCGGCCTGAGCAAGCCTGGTCATGGTCGGTTCGACCGGCCGGGTCGGAATGCCGGACCAGTGGCTGTAGGGCGGCAGGACTTCGCCTTTCATCAAGACCGACAGCGCGCCGAGCGACGCACCGCGCTGCATTTCGGTGTCATAGAGCACGACCGTCATATTGCCGACCGAACACTGCGGCCCGATCTTGAGGTAGTCGGATTTCATAACCCGGTCCTCGAACAAATGGGTCTGCACCGTCGAGCCGAGATTGAGTGCCGCGTAATCGCCGATCTCGACCAGATCGAATTCGGAAAACAACGTGGTTTCGAGAAACACCCAGCGGCCGACCTTGCAGCCCATCATCCGCAGGCAGGTCGAAATGAACGGCGTGCCCATGAACGGCATCATGGCGGCGGCGGCGATCGACTCGTACAGGCCGTTGATGACGTCATTGAGCCAGACATAGCTGCTCCAGAACGGCACCACGACCGGTTTGAACCGGCCTATCATGATTGTCTTGACCAAGGCGACGGTCGCGACCGTCGCGAACGACAGGACGAAGATAGCGCCGGGCACCACGACCGCCAGCGCCCACAGCGGCAACAGATAATAAGTGAGGTCGATGGCGACGCACAGCAGGATCATTTCGTAGACCGCGATCACGTCCGGCAGCACGACCCGCAGGAACTCGACCGCAGATCGCAGTTCGATCAGAATGGTCTTCGGCCGGTAGGTCTGCTGTTCGGTGAATTGACCGGCCTCCTGGGTGTTCGGTAGCGCGAAGCCGGGCGAGCCGAGCCAGCGGGTGTTGTCGGCGACGAGCGGAGTGCCTTTCGGTGGCGTCGACATCACGCCGATCAAACAGTTGTCGCCGATATCGATCCCTGCCGGCACCAGCGCGCTGTTGCCGATGAAAGTATGTTTGCCGATCCGGTTCGGCCGCAGCTCGACCATGCCGAGATAGCTGCGGTGACCGCCGACGATGCAGGCGTCGGCGAGGAAGCTGCCGTCGCCGAGTTCGAGCAGGTCGGGGACGATGCCCATCGCGGTCGACACTTCGACGCCGTAGCCGATCTTGGCGCCCAGCAGGCGCAGCAAGGTCGGCAGATACATGGTCGCGTAAAGCGGCAGCATGATGTGCTGGGTATTGGTCAGCAGATAGGCCATGAACCAATAGCGCAGGTAGGCGCGGCTTTGTTGCCGGTAGACGCCGGGCATGATGCGGCCGATGACGACGCGCTTCACCGCGACCACCAGGAGCAGATACCAGAGCAGCGACACCGGGACGGCGGCGAACGCCATCGCGATGGTCCAGGCCGGCCCCAGTGCGAACAGGGCGTAAGCCACCATCGCCAGCCCGGGCAGCACGCTCAGCGCCAGCAGATAGCCCATGACATAGATCAGGCCGAGGTGAATGAGCCCGAACATGAAGGTTCGGATCATCCGGTATCTGGCCGGGCCGGCGCTGGACTGCAACGCGTCGAGATCGACCTCGGCGCTGTTGGCCGGCGAGCCGCGCTGGCCGCGGTCGGCTTCGATCGCCGAACCGTCGGCCAGATGCGACATGTCGTCGAGCCGCGACCGGTTGTTCATGGTGGTTTCGAGACCGAGGCAGCAGTGGGTGCCGACGAAGCATTCGGAGCCGATGGTGACATGGCCCAGGATCAGCCAGCCGTCTTCGACGCGATAGCCCAGCAACTGGGTTTCCGGTCCGATGCTGGTGTCCTCGCCGATGGTGACCAGATCGAAGGCGGTGCACAGCGGCGTGTCGATCGAACAATACTTGCCGACCTTGGCGCCCATCGCCCGGTAATACAGACTCATCAGCGGTGTGCCGACGAACATTTCCGACCAGCTCAGGCCCTGGAACCGGCTGGCCAGCCACCACCGGAAATAATAGAAACCCCAGACCGGATAGCGTCCCGGTTTGTAGCGGCCGATCACCAGCCACTTGATCGCGATGCTCAACAGCAGCCAGGACGGCCAGATCAGGAAGGCGCCGGCGGTGCCGATGTCGATCGCGCTCAACAAAGACAGCTCGCCGTCGCGATATTTCAGAATCAGGACCACGGAAAAAATGATCGGCGCGAAAGCCACGGCGTAAAACGCCATCAGGCCGAGGAACTGCAGCATGACGCAGGCCGCGCAGAACCACGGTAAAGGCGGCCGCATCGACGGCGCCACCGTGGCGCCGCCCGGCGGCGACGATGGCGGTTCGCCGCCAGCGGTGACGCCTAGAGAATCCAGATGCTGCGCCAGCCGGCGCGCCGTGCGGTATTCGTAAAGATCAGGGATCGACAGCCGGATGGTCGCCAGGCTGGCGCGCAATTCGGTGACCGCCTTGGCGGCGAACAGCGAATGGCCGCGCAGGTCGAGAAAGAAATCGTCGTCGATCGAGATCGGCGACGCTTGAAACACCTGCTCCCAGGATTCGACGATGGCGCGTTCAAGCTCGGTGGTCGGCGGCACGATATTGCGGTTGGTGCGGCCGAGGATCGTCAGCGGCGGCGGCAACAGCTTGCGGTCGATCTTGCCGCTGGTCGTCAGCGGAATGGCGCCGATGACATCGAGATAGCGCGGCACCATGTATTCCGGCAGCCGGGTGCGCAACTGCTCGGCGACATGGTCGCGGTCGAGGCCGCCGGCGCCCGGTTGCAGCACGACATAGGCGGCGAGCTCCTTCAGGCTGCCGAATTCGACGACGTTGACCGCCGCCGCCTGGATCGCCGGCTGTTCCATCAGCAGGGCTTCGATTTCCGGCAGCTCGATTCGGAATCCGCGAATCTTGATCTGGGCATCGGCCCGCCCGATGAAATGCAGATCGCCATTGTCGGTCAGCTGCACCAGGTCGCGGGTTTGATAGAGGCGCGGCGAGGTGGCGCTGTCGCGGTCGAACGGGTTTGCGATGAAACGCTCTTCGGTCAGCTCGATCCGGTTGAGATAGCCGCGCGCGATGCCGGCGCCGCCGATAAACAGTTCGCCGCTGTCGCCGGCTTTCACCGGCTGCAATTGCTCGTCGAGCACATAAGTCACGTAACCCGGCAGCGCTTGGCCGATGGTCACCGGCTGGCCCGGCACGCAATCGGTGGCGGTGGCCACCACCGTCGCCTCGGTCGGTCCGTAGGTGTTCATCATCCGGCGGCCGGAATGCACCCAGCGCTGCACCAGTTCGGCCGAACAGGATTCGCCGCCGACCACCAGCAGCCGGACCGACGGCAGGTCGGTCGTGATGGTCGCCAGGAACGACGGCACTGTCGAGAAAAACGTCACCTGCCGCGCTTTGATGAATTCGGCGGCGTCCAACGCCGAACGGGCGATCTCGCCGGTCGGGATGACCAGCGTGCCGCCGATCGCCAGCGCGCCCCAGATCTCCTCGATCGAGGCGTCAAACGCGGCCGAGAAGCCCTGATAGACCCGGTCGTTCGGCGTCAATCGATAAACCGTCGACAGCGCCTGTACGAAATTGACCGCGTTGCGGTGCTCGATGATCACGCCTTTCGGCCGGCCGGTCGAACCGGAGGTGTAGATCACGTAGCAGACATTGTCGGGCGCGATCGGCAGCGGCTGGAGCGGCGGCGCCGCCGGCCGCAGATCCAGATTGAGATCCTGCTCGAAAAACATCACCTCGGCGGCGGTCTGCGGCGCCAGTTCGCCGCCTAACGCTTGATCGGTAATCACCAAAGTGACGTCGGCATCCTCCAGAATGCTCAGTACCCGGCCGGTGGGAAATTTCGGATCGAGCGGCACGTAGCCGGCGCCGGCCTTGAGCACGCCGAGCATGGCGGCGATCAGCCGGTCGGATTTTTCTAAGTACAGCGCAACCAGCGCGCCTGGCACGACGCCGCGCACCCGCAGGAAAGCGGCGACGCGGTCGGCGAGCTCATTGAGCTGCGCGTAGCTCATGACCGCGTCGTTGAACTCGACGGCGGTCGCGTTCGGCCGCAGCCGGACCTGGCGCTCGAAAAATTCGTGCAGCAGGCGCGGCTCGTCATCGGCCGCGGTCGGCTGGCTCATCGTGTCATCGCTGACAGTACTGCTCATGCCCGTTTCTCTCGTGGAACGATCGGGCTAACTGGCTAAGGGTGCGACGTAGGCCGCTTCGCTCCCGTCCGGACTTTCCAGATTGACGATCTGCAATTCCATTGAGCCGGCGTCCACTGCCGGATGTTGGATCGCCAGCGAGACGTGGAACAAAGCGTGCTCGTAAGCGATGAAAAAAGTTTCAAACTGCGTTGGCCGGTTCAGCCCCCGGCCTTTATGAGCGGTTCTCAGATTGGCCGGATCGAGCGTGAAATTCATCGTATTGAAATCGAGGTTGTGACCCAGCCCGGTCAGTTTGGTGTAGGCCTCCTTGAGCGTCCACAGCCGAATGAATTCGCGTATTTCCTGCGGCCGCGGCAAGCCGCCGACAGAGTGCTTTTCATCGAGGTGACAGAACTCGGCGATTACATCTTCATTCACATTCTGATCGAGACATTCGACATCGATGCCGATATCGAGCGTCGGCGAAATGGCGGCTACTACCAGTTGGTCGACATGCGAGACGCTGAAATTGACTGGCGGCAGCCCGGCGGCCACGACCGGCTTATCGTGGGCGGCACGCTCGAAGCGCCACGCCGACGGCGCGACCTTGTGCTTGACCGTTCGCGACAAGCCAATCCGCAACAGCACTCGGCCGGCGATCGCGCTGCGGCGGCTCGACGGATCCTTGATCATGTTCAACGCGGTCCAGTCTTCGGCGTTTAAAACCTTCAGGCAGGAGTCGGCCCGCAGCAATGCATCCGGATTGGCGAGCCAGATTGCGACCCGGTCGGAAATCTCCGCGGTGGCGGGTGCCGTGGCGTTGGCTTTGGCCAGCTTGTTGACCAGCTCCTTGCGCCAGCCTTCGGTAAATTTCGGCCGCGCCGGTGAGCGCCGCTCGACCCGCGTCCGCTCGACTCCGCCAGAGGATTCAGCATCCGTCCCGGCCGGCGTTGGTGTCGGATTATCCGGTCGTCCTTTACCTGTCGTCGCCAACTTATGTACGCCCTGTTCAGCCGTGGCAGGCCTTCCGATCATGCCAATCGCAATCGGCATCATGAAGAAGGCGCATCAGATCCGGTCATCCCGGACCGGCGATTCCGCGCGATTGCCTGATGATCCGCACGCCAAAGCGCGCGGCCGAGCGGCCGCTCAGAAAGAGTTAATTGCCACATTACAGTTGCGGTTCGGCGCGCCGGTGGCATGACCATACCTCGCGCCGTCGAATTCATGATTTATTAAGCATCGCGGCGCGCCCAAAGCCGGCCGGCCGGGCGTGGTGGACTACTGCCGGTCGGCAGCCGTCGCGTGCCGCTGGCAGCGCGCAGCGCCAGCCGTTGGCTTCGCCGTCGTATGGTCGAGGGCAGAATTCGGTTTGGAAGAGGAATGGCGCGCCCGACACGATTCGAACGTGTGACCTTTGCCTTCGGAGGGCAACGCTCTATCCAGCTGAGCTACGGGCGCATTCCGCCACCTCCATAGACCAAACCGTGCGGGGCGGCAACGGGCGCGGTTTTGCTCGTTTGGAGGGCTGCGGGAGGCTCCTGCGGCAAAGGTCACACGTTCGAATCGTGTCGGGCGCGCCAAAATCCGGGTGCCGCGAACGTGCCGGGCCTTCGTCAAGCCTTGGCGGCCACCGTCTCCATTTCGACGACCCAATTTGGGTTGGCAAGCTTGCTGACGACAACCCAAGTCGAGGCCGGTGTGTGCCCGGCCTTAAGATATTTCTCGCGATGAGGTTTGAGAAATTTCAGGCCGTCGGGGTCGGTCGAATAGACATTCAGCCGCACGATATTCTCAGGCCCCATGCCGGCGTCTTTCAGGATGGCGAGCGTGTTCTGCCATATCTGATCGTGTTGCGCCTCGAACCCTTCGGGTAGCGTGCCATCGAGACGCACACCGACCTGACCGGCAGTAAAAAGCCAGCGCGCGTTCGGCGGAACCTCGACGCTGTGGCTGTACATCGCTGCGGGCGGAGCGACCGTCGAGGGATTGCTGGTCTTGAGCATGGTGTTCAACTCCCTGTGTGCGGCGTGTATGATGGCGTTCGCCGCTATGTCTGGCATTTAGGTTGGTATCGTATGACGAAACAGACACCCATTTTTGACGGTCATAATGATGTTCTGTTGCGTCTTTACAAATCGACGTCGCCCGATCCGGTATCGGATTTCCTTGATGGCGAGACGGCCGGCCATATCGATCTGAAAAAGGCGAGGGCTGGCTCACTCGTCGGTGGCTTGTTTGCCCTGTACTCTCCGTCAACGGCTAAGTCATCCGGTTTCGGTCGACAGATGACGGGCGGACAGTACGCTTTGCCGCTTCCGCCCCCTTTGAGCATGGACGAGGCACGAAAATCGATCGTCGGCGAATTGGCCATTTTGCTGAAGATCGAGAGGGCATCCAAGGGCGCTGTTGTCATCTGCCGCACTGCTGCAGAAATCAAATCAGCGATGGCGCGCAAGGCGCTGGCCGTGGTCGTCCACATTGAAGGGGCAGAAGCCATCGATGGCGATCTGACCTTTCTCGAAGTGCTCTACGCTGCGGGATTGAGATCGTTGGGGCCGGTTTGGAGCCGAACCAACATCTTCGGTCACGGCGTTCCGTTTCACTTTCCCTCAAGCCCGGATATTGGCGATGGCCTGACCGAGGCAGGGGAAAGGCTCGTGCAAACCTGCAATGAAATGAAGATCCTCATCGATCTGTCGCACATCACCGAGAAGGGCTTTTGGGACGTCGCCCGTTTGTCACAAGCTCCGCTGGTGGCAACACATTCAAACGCACATGCCTTATGCCCCTCGCCAAGAAACCTGACCGATCGGCAACTGGCCGCTATCCGGGACACGCAAGGAATGGTCGGTTTGAATTTCGCCACATGCTTTCTCCGCCCGGACGGCAATATGAGACCGGACACGGACATCGGCTTGATGGTCCAGCAACTCGACTATCTCATCGAGAAACTTGGCGAAGATCACGTCGGGCTAGGCTCGGATTTCGATGGCGCGGTGGTGCCTGAGAAAATCGGTTCGGCGGCAGGCTTGCCGGTCTTAATGGACGCCTTGCGTGACAAGGGATATTCCGAGCAATTGTTGACGAAATTAGGCTCCGGCAACTGGCTGGATTTGCTTGAACGCACAATTGGCTGACGAAGTATCGTCGTTATACAGACGCTGATTCGCTCAGCTTGTTCGAATTGCTCCGTTGACCTGATTTCGTTGAAATGGTCCGAACTAGAGTATGCCTTTTGGCACGAAGCGGTATCAGCCGTTATGTGATATTTTTCTGGTCGCTCTTGGAGCAATGTCAGACAAAGACCGCTTTTGGTTTGAGATGGCTAAGCCGTGATTGACCCAACTCCGACGTTGGCAACGAACTGGACCTAGGGCTACGTTCGGAATTGTACCGGCGCACCTGAGGGTCAGTGGACCTCATCTAGGTTTGCTAGCGCTCATTCCGGACACACTGGAGCGCAGCGGCGGAGTTATTGAAGATAAAAATAAGCGCGCGTCTAACGGTATGGTGAGATAGGCTTCGGCGCTACAGTGCCGCTCTTCGACGGCGCCGCTGCACTGGCCGAGATTTCCGAATTGGTGTTTGTCGTTGCTGCGTGGTGGTGTGGCGCGAGAAAAGACATCGACAGCGCGAATAAAACCCACACCCACCAGTAATTTGCGGCGTGCGCGGTTGCTTTTGTGGCGTTTGCTCTCGCTAACGGGAGAGCCTTGTCTGTTTGCTGGAGAAGCCGGACCAATCGCCCAGCAATCGCTGTCGCTTCGGATGTATTCCAGATTTTACCAGCAACAACGTCGAGTATCGAGATCAATGTCTTTTCGGCGACGGCTTTAGGCATCGCGGCCAGACGTTTCGCTTCTTCCCACGGATCGACATTCATCCGGGCCAGAGCGGATAAGACGCTAAGGTGTATCCCGCTTGCGTCGTCGCCGATTTGCGCAAACAGAAAGGCGTCATAGGTGGCGGGAGGAACTAATTGCGTATGGGATTGCTTCACAAGTCCACCGCCTTTGTGTCTTATCGGCCACTCAGCATCGTGTCGAATCCAGCATTGCCATCCAATTTGGATTACGCTCGATGACTACCAATGGTCCACCAGCCTATTTGTTCCAACAGCGGCATTTCAGAAGAGCAAATCGATGCGGCAATGCGGTGGATGGATGGAGGAGACGGCGAAGGTGGTCGGGTGGTCTGACGTCGCGATGCACCGAAGTTGTGCGAGGAGGGGCGATCAAGCGTTCAAATACCAGCCGCCTTTTTCAGCCCAAGCGCGCTACGCCGTCATGACCTTAGCCTGGCGAAGGACCGCTACGGGCTCGTAGGGCTTGGCGTGAAAACGCATGCTTTTCGGAAGCAACTCAGGCCTGGGCCGCCCGGACGTCAAAATGATCCCGACCTTGGGCCATCGCTTGGCAACTTGCAGGGCCAAATCGGAGCCACTCAGGTCGCCAGCCATGCTGACATCTGTAAAAAGCAGCCTGATTTCCGAATTTCCCTCGAAAATCCGCAATGCATCGTCTGCGGAGCCTGATTCGAGCACCTCATAGCCGGCGTGGTCAAACATGTCGGACGCTCCCATGCGTTCGAACACGTCATCTTCGACGACCAAAATGAGAGCGTGGTTTTCAGACTGTGTCACCAACCGCAACGTATCATGATCCGGATCGTTCCAAATTTAAGCGACCTAAAATAAGACCGGCCATACCGATGCTCTGCCTAATTGAACCACGCGGCGGCTGCGCGCGCCAGCCGATGCCGATTTGTATCGGCCTATTCGGGCAGACAGCCAATGCATCTTTGTGGTTCTTTTTACACAGACTCGGCGGCCATTTCGGCTGTAAGAGGTAAGGTTAGCTGACTTTCGGGCTGTCCCCCGTAAGCCATGTTCCAGGCCATTCCGGCGCGCCGCCCAACTCGCTATTGGAGCAAGGCAACAAATTGCGGAGGCTTCTTGCAGCACACCGGTTTCAGAGAACAGTTCGTTGGCCTCGCCGACGCTTGGGCGCTTGCGCAAGGCATCGTTGACACGGTCCGCGAGCCCGTCCTCGTGCTGGATAACGATCTCCGCGTCATCGCGGCGAGCCGCTCCTTCTATTCGGCCTTCAAGGTCAAGCCCGAAGACACCCAGGGCCGACTGCTCTACGCGCTGGGTGACGGACAATGGGACATTCCGGCGCTCCGGGTGTTGCTTGAAAAAATCATTCCCGAGAAGGGAGTGATGGAAGGCTACGAAGTCGAGCACGAATTTCCCGACATCGGGCACCGGACGATGCAGCTCAACGCCCGCCAGGTGTTTTATGCCGACGACACCAACACGACGATCCTGCTCGGCATGGAAGACATTACCGCTAAGCGAATCTTGGCACAGGAAAAGGACGCGCTACTCCGTCAGTTCGAAGAAGCGCGCGCCTTTGCTCAGGCGATCGTCGATACGGTCCGAGAACCTTTCCTGGTGCTCGATCAGGACCTGCGCGTCGTCGAGGCCAGCCGCTCTTTCTATTCGACCTTCAAGGTCAAGCCCGAGGACACCGAAGACAGGCTGCTATACGCGTTGGGGGATGGCCAATGGGACATTCCAAAGCTGCATCTGCTGTTGGAAAACATCGTGCCCGAGCACGGCGTCATGGAAGACTATGAGGTCGAGCATGAATTTCCCGGCCTCGGACAACGCACAATGTTATTGAACGCCCGCCAGGTCTTTTACGAGGGCGGCACCCACACCACCATCCTGCTCGGCATCGAGGACATTACCGCCGAACGGATATTGGAGCGCGAAAAAGACGAGCTGTTGCGCGAGAAGGATGTCCTGCTGGAAGAACTGCAGCACCGGACCGCCAACAGCCTGCAAATCATCGCCAGCATCATTCTGATGAAAGCGCGAGCAGTCAAATCGGAAGAAACCCGCTTTCATCTGGAAGACGCCCACAAACGGGTTCTCGCGATCGCCGCCGTGCAAAAGCAATTACATGCCTCCGCCGCGACCGGCTCGGTCGAAGTCGCGCCCTACCTGACGAATTTGTGCAACACGCTCTCAACTTCAATGATCGGTGACAGCCGTCCGATCTCGTTAAAGGTGATCGCCGATGCCGGCAGCGTCAGTTCCCGCCAGGCCGAAAGCCTTGGCTTGATCGTGACCGAGCTGGTCATGAACGCGCTCAAGCACGCATTTCCAGACGAGAAAATCGCAGGCGAGATCAACGTTGCCTATGACATGACCGGAGCCAATTGGAAGCTCTCGGTATCCGACAATGGGGTTGGCAAGCCTGCCACCGCCATCGTTAAGGTCACGTCGGGCCTCGGCACCGGCATCATCAAGGCGCTATCGCATCAACTCGATGCAAAAGTCGAAACAGTATTCGGGCCGCACGGCACGACCGTATCGATCGCCCACAAGACTGTTCTGCAAAAGGCGATGCCAGCAGCCGAACTCGTGGGTTAGGCGGCCCGGTTTTCCTGTGGGCGCGCTGCGGACTAGAACGCACCGATGAATTTCCCCACACAACAGCGTGTCAATCGGCGTCCAATGTTGACCCCGTGTCGCGCCGAGATCTGGAATGAGTTACGGCGCTTATGATGCCTCGCGTGGGGTCAGCCTTGGACACCGATTGGGGGGCAAAGGCCACGCCGATTTACAACAGGATTTGTAAGTACGTCGGCTGGGGGATTCGTGCCGCTAACGTGGCGTTTCACAACTAAGGGCTGCTTTTGGTACCGGCAACCCATTATTTAGTGGGCTAATTACACTGCTGCACGTGAAAACCTTCCAGCTTCGGAGGGCAACGCTCTATCCAGCTGAGCTACGGGCGCATTCCGCCACCTCCATAGACCAAACCGTGCGGAGCGGCGACGGACCCCGGAAAATCAGGAAAAGTAGAAAAAAACGCTCCGGAGGCCCTAAAATCAAAGCTTTCTGTGGTTAAGCCGCTCCATCGGGCGTACACGCCTTGCGTAAACTCACGAATCTCATAGTGCTCAAAGCCTGCGCACTTTTGCGCTTATGGAGTAAATTCAATGGCAGCAAAAGCAGCCGCCCCGAAAGCCGCCCCCAAAGCGGCCGCCGCTAAACCGAAAGCCAGCAAGCCGATCACCACCAAGCAATTGGTTGCGACGCTCGCCGAACAACACGAAATGACCAAGCGCGCCAGCCAGGACATGTTCGATGACCTGATCGCGATGATCACCAAGCACCTGAAAAAGGGTGAGCGGGTCAAGATCGCCGGCCTCGGCATCCTGCAGGTGCGCAAGCGCGCCGCCCGCATGGGCCGCAACCCGGCCACCGGCGAAGCGATCAAGATCAAGGCGTCGAAGAAGGTCGCCTTCCGCGCCGCCAAGGATCTCAAAGAAGCGATCTGATCGCCTCTTTGTTGCATTGCTATCAAAACCCCGCCGGGTCACCCCCGGCGGGGTTTTTGTTTGGGTGAGGGCTTGGCCGTCTTGATGAAGTCGACGAACGCCCGCAACGGCGCCGGCACCAGCCGCCGTCCCGGGTAGTATAAAAACGGCCCCGGAAAGCTTTGCCACCACGGTTCAAGCACCGGTTCAAGCGCGCCGCTTTTGAAAAGCGGACGCAGCCAGTCCTCGAACAAAGGCACGATGCCGGTGCCGGCGATCGCGGCCTCGACCAGGAGATCGGTGCCGCCGCCGATGCTCACGACCAGCGGCCCGGCCGGCTCGATCTGGACGACTTCGCCGTCGCGCTCGAACTCCCAGGCCATTGCCCTTCCGCTGGCGAACCGGCCTTGCAGGCAGCGATGCTTTAATAGATCGCGCGGATGCTTCGGCCGGCCGTGCCGGTCGAGATAGGCCGGCGATGCGCCGAGCGAAAACCGCTGCACCCGCGGCCCGATCGGCACGGCGATCATGTCCTGCTCCAGCCGCTCGTCGTAGCGGATGCCGGCGTCGCAGCCGGCGGCGACGACATCGACGAACCTGTCCTCGGCTGTCACCTCCAGCCGAATGTCTGGATAGGCGGCCAGAAACGGCGGCACGATCGCCGGCAGCACCAGCCGCGCCGCGCTGACCGGCACGTTGAGCTTGAGCGTGCCGGCCGGCCGGTCGCGCATGTCGTTGACCACGTCGAGCGCGGCTTCGACTTCGGTCAGCGCCGGGGTTAGCCGCTCCAGCAGGCGCGCGCCGGCTTCGGTCGGCACCACGCTGCGGGTGGTGCGGTTGAGCAGCCGGACGCCGAGCTGCGCCTCCAGCCGGCGCACCGCTTCGCTCAGGCCCGACGCGCTTACGCCGCGGCGCGGGCGCCGTCGCGAAAGCCACTGGCGCGCGCCACGGCGACGAAAGCGTTCAGATCGCCAAGATCGGCTTTCATGACGGTCTCGCCGACCACATTGTTCGGTAATTCGTACAGCCTGTACTGATTATATCCGAGTTATCGTGCAGTCGGACAACGTCTATCTGAGGGTCAACCTCGCAAAGGAGATCCCTCATGTCCATCGACAAATCAGGCACTTTTCCCCTCGGCGACCGCAGCGTGAACCGTCTCGGCTATGGCGCCATGCAACTCGCCGGCCCCGGCGTTTTCGGGCCTCCCAAGGACCGCGACGCGGCGGTGGCGGTGCTGCGCGAGGCGGTCGCGAGTGGCGTCAATCACATCGACACCAGCGATTTCTATGGGCCGCACGTCACCAACCAGATCATCAAGGAGGCGCTGCACCCTTACCCGGACGATCTCGTCATCGTCACCAAGATCAGCGCCCGGCGCGGCCCGGCCGGGGAATGGATTCCCGCCTTTTCGCGCGAAGAGCTCACGCAGGCGGTGCACGACAATCTGCGCAATCTCGGTCTCGATGTGCTCGAGGTCGTCAATTTGCGCAGCATGCTGGACGTTCACGGTCCCAAGGAGGGATCGCTCGAAGCGCCGCTCACGGCCCTTGCGGAATTGCAGCGTAAGGGTCTGGTGCGCCATATCGGGCTGAGCAACGTCACGGCCAAGCAGGTCACGGACGGACGCAAGATCGCCCCCATCGTCTGCGTGCAGAACGCGTACAATCTCGCCCATCGCGACGACGATGCCCTGATCGACATGCTGGCGGCCGACGGTATTCCCTATGTGCCGTTCTTTCCGCTCGGCGGCTTCTCGCCGCTGCAGTCATCGACACTGTCGGAGTCGCCGCCCGTCTTAAGCGCCACGCCGATGCAGGTCGCGCTCTCCTGGCTGTTGCGCCGCGCGCCCGAACATCCTGCTGATCCCCGGCACCTCGTCGCTCGGCGCATCTGCGGGAGAATCTGGCCGCCGCCGACTTGGCGCTGCCGGACGACGCGGTGGCAGAGCTGGAGGCTGCGTTCTGACCGTCTCGGTTGTCATCCCCGTTTTCGCGCGGGTGGCAGACAAAATCGCTTCTTGACAATATTCCTAACTAGGCTTATATTCCATTTTATCCCGTCCCGTCTACGAGGGGCGTTTGATCAGCGTCGTCAGACGCGGGGCGGGGAGCGGTGGCCGGCGGGGCGTTGGAGATTCGACGCAAATGACCCGACCGGCGGTCCAAGCCGCTTCGTCCCGGCGCACCACCGCGCGTCGCTGGGCCCCACTGGCGATGGCAGCCGGCACGGTCAGAAGTGCTGGGCACTATTTGGGCCCGCAGCGGTGGATAGGCAGGCTTCCGTAAGGAAGGTTGCCTGAAACGGCAGTCCACCGGGGGCGATGCGGAGCAAACCTCACAAACACCGCGCGCGGGACGCCGGGGAACCGGCATCTTCGTGGTGACTTTCGCCTGTGTATTTTTACTCACTTTTCGTACACAGGGCTGCGGGGTTGTTGGAACCCCGGCGTTCCGCGCGCCCTCGTTTTCGGGGGAGGCGAAACGGCAAGAGATGGGGAAGTCGGCCTGCCCGGGGCCTTTAAAGAATACGGGCGATGACGCATGCTTGGGTTGCGCGGATTTTGCGGAACTCTTGCCGCAGATACTTTAAGCCTATAATAACGCCCCATCGAATTTTTGGAGGTTCCATGTCCCAGCCGGCCGAGAAGCACGTCAGCAAACCCGCCATGTTGAAGGACCGGGATTTCCAGTGGGAGGACCCGCTCGGCATCGAGTTCGAGCTGACGGAAGAAGAGCGCATGGTGCGCGACACCGCGCACGGCTTTGCCCAGGACTACCTGATGCCGCGCATCACCGAGGCCTACCTCAACGAAACTCACGATCCCAACAATCTGCCGGAAATGGGCAAGCTCGGCCTGCTCGGGCCGACGATCCCGGAAGAATACGGCGGCGCGGGCCTGGGCTATGTCAGCTATGGCCTGATCGCGCGCGAACTCGAACGCGTCGATTCCGGCTACCGCTCGACCATGTCGGTGCAGTCCTCGCTGGTGATGCATCCGATCTATGCCTATGGCTCGGAAGCGCAGCGCCGCAAATATCTGCCCAAGCTCGCGACCGGTGAATTCGTCGGCTGCTTCGGCCTGACCGAACCCGATCACGGCTCCGATCCCGGCTCGATGGTGACGCGCGCCGAAAAGGTCGCCGGCGGCTTCAAGCTCAACGGCGCCAAGACCTGGATCTCGAACGCGCCGTTCGCCGACATCGCGGTGGTCTGGGCGAAGCTCGACGACGTCATTCGCGGCTTCATCGTCGAGCGCGGCACCAAGGGTTTCTCGACGCCGAAGATCGAAGGCAAGCTGTCGTTGCGCGCCTCGACCACCGGCGAGATCGTGCTGGAAGATTGCGTGATCCCGGAAGAGAATCTGCTGCCGAACGCCAAAGGCCTGGCCGGCCCGTTCGGCTGCCTCAACAATGCGCGCTACGGCATTGCCTGGGGCGTGATGGGCGCCGCCGAATTCTGCTGGCACGCCGCGCGCCAATACACGCTCGACCGCAAGCAGTTCAACCGGCCGCTCGCCGCCAATCAGCTGGTCCAGAAAAAGCTCGCCGACATGCAGACCGAAATCGCGCTCGGCACCGCCGGCGTGCTGCGTCTTGGCCGTATGCTGGAGCAGGGCCGCGCCGCGCCGCCGTCGATCTCGCTGATGAAGCGCAACAATTGCGGCAAGGCGCTCGACATCGCCCGGCTCGCCCGCGACATGCACGGCGGCAACGGCATTTCCAGCGAGTACCACGTCATGCGCGTGCTCGCGAACCTCGAGACCGTCAACACCTATGAGGGCACGCACGACATCCACGCCTTGATCCTCGGCCGCGCGCAGACCGGTATTCAGGCGTTTTTCTAGCTTTCTTGTCCCGGACGCGGCGCACCGCAATTGCGGTCCGCCGCAGATCCGGGACCTTTCCAACCTATGCGGCTGTAATGATTCCGGGTCTGCAGCGCATCACTTCGCGCCGCGCTGCGCTCGGGACACGCATCCCGTTCTCTCGCCCGCATTGCGAATTTCATGGACCCCATCCACATCGCCCTCTTGGTCATAACCGGCGTCGCCGCCGGCATCATGGCCACGATCGTCGGTGGTGCGGCGGTGATCGTCTATCCGGCTTTGATTGCGTCGGGCGTGTCGCCGCAACTGGCCGCGGTGTGCAATCTCACCGCCTTGGTGCCCGGCACCATGATCGCGGCCTTGTCCGACCGCACGCAATTGCCGCCATTCAACCGCGCCTTTATCGGCCTGGTCCTCACCTCGGTGATCGGCGCCGGCATCGGCGCTTCATTGTTGCTGCTGACGCCCGAGCGCATGTTCTCGATCTTCGTGCCGTTGCTGCTCGGCTTCGCCACCGTGTTGTTTGCCTATTCGGAACGCATCAGTGCCTGGCTGCGCTCGCGCGCCGCCGACCGCGGCCACGATCTGGCGTTCAATCTCGCCAGTCTGAAAATGCTGTTGCCGGTGTCGTTTTACGGCGGCTATTTCGGCGCCGGCGTCGGCATCTTGATGCTCGGCGTTTTTACGGTGGCGACCGGCGGCGATTATCGCTCGGCCAACGTCACCAAGAATTTCGTCTCCAGCCTGAACGGGCTGGCCGCCAGCATCATTTTCATCTTGCAAGGCGCGGTGGTGTGGCCGCAGACGCTGGCCCTGATGGCCGGCATGATCGGCGGCGGGCTGATCGGCGCCCGCATTGCCCGGGTCATTCCGCGCAACGTTGTGCGTATATTGATCGTGGTAGTCGGCGCCGCGCTGACCGTGGCCTTCGCGCGGCGCTATTGGTTCTAGTTACAGCGGCATCGCCTTGGACCTGCCTCGCCAACTCCACCGCGCGCTTGGTCATCGCGCTGTCGGCTTCGGTCAGCGGGTCGAGCACTGTGAAATGATTGGCGCCGGCGATTTCCTCGTAACGCGTTGTCGCGCCGGCGTCCCGCCACATATCGGTGATGATCTTGCTCTGGCGCAGAAACTCAGCCGACTCGATGCCGCCGACCACGGCGTCGAGCGTGCGGCCGGCCGGCACTTTCCAGTAGATTGGCGAGGCGTCATGTGCGGATTTGTCGGTCAACCGCAGATCTGCGTTCACCGACACCTGGGTCAGCGGCGCCAGATCGAACACGCCGGAAATCGAATAACCGGCCGGCACCAGATCGGACGGCGCCGACGAGTTGAGCGTCTTCCAGTCGGTCGCCGTCATGCAGGCGGTCAGGTGGCCGCCGGCGGAATGGCCGTAAACGAAAATCCGCTTCTTGTGGCCGCGCCATAGATAAAGACAGGCGGCGCGCATCTGCTCGATGATGGTGGCGATCGACACGGTCGGGCACAGGTCGTAGCCGACGACCGCGACGGTCACGCCATGGGCATTCAGGCCCTTGGCCAACTGGCTGAACATCGCCGGTGACAAAGTGCGCCACCAGCCGCCGTGAATGAACATCGCCAGCGGCGCGTCGGCGCCGGCATCCTTGCCCGGAAACAGGTCGACGGTCTGGCGCGGCGAGGGGCCGTAGGACAGGCCGAGCTGCGCGCCCGGCGCGGCGGCGCGATAGGCCGCGGTTTCACGCTCCCAGCGTGCGAAAATTTCCGGATGCTCCGGAACGCGGGCGCGGTTGTCATATTCCATTTCGTAGTCGATCGGCATACTTAGACTCCAAATTAGAATAAGAGAGTGGCGCATGAAGCGCCGCTGAGCAAGCCACAGCAGGGACGACAGGCTTGAGAAAATTCGCTATTCGTAGCGCATGAAAATCGACGGCAAACCGACCCGCACCATCTGGCCCGAACCCGGCGGCAAAAGCGTCGGCATCATCGACCAGACCCAATTGCCGCACCAATTTGTCACGCTTGAGCTGACGACGCTGGAGGAGGCGGCCCGCGCCATCAAGTCGATGCAGGTGCGCGGCGCGCCGCTGATCGGGGCGACCGCGGCCTACGGCGTCTGGCTCGCAATGCTGGCCGATGCCTCCGACGAGGGCCTCGAACGCGCCTATGACACGCTGCTTGGTGACGCGGCCGACCGCGATCAATCTGAAATGGGCGCTCGACGAAATGATGGCGGCGTTGCGCAACCGACCGCGCGCCGAACGCGCCGCGGCGGCGCTGCAGCGCGCCAACGAAATCGCCGAGGAGGATGTCGCGATCAATCAGGCGATCGGCCGCAACGGTCTTGCGCTCATCGAACAAATCGCCGCGACCAAGAAAAACGGCGAGCGCGTCAACGTCCTGACCCATTGCAATGCCGGCTGGCTGGCGACGGTCGACTGGGGCACCGCGACCGCGCCGATCTACATGGCGCACGAAAAAGGCATTCCGATCCACGTCTATGCCGACGAAACCCGGCCGCGCAATCAGGGCGCTTCGCTGACCGCCTGGGAACTCAACCGTCACGGCGTGCCGCATACCGTGATCCCCGACAACACCGGCGGCCATCTGATGCAGCACGGCCTGGTCGATCTCGTCATCGTCGGCACCGACCGCGTCACCGCGCAAGGCGACGTCTGCAACAAGATCGGCACTTATTTGAAGGCGCTGGCGGCGCACGACAACAACATTCCGTTTTATGTCGCGTTGCCGTCGCCGACGATCGACTTCACGGTTCTAGATGGCGTCGCGGAAATTCCGATCGAGCAGCGCGGGCCGGAAGAAGTGGCCTCGATCAGCGGCAAGGCCGCGGACGGCAGTATCGTGTCGGTGCAGATCGTGCCGGACGGTTCGGATGTCGCCAATTACGCCTTCGACGTCACGCCGGCCCGCTTGGTTACCGGGCTGATTACCGAGCGCGGCGTGCTCAAGGCCGAGCGCGCCGCGCTCGCCAAAGCCTTTCCCGAGCGCGCCAAAAATAAGCTATAGTCGGCCTCATGGTGATCGCAGCCAAACCGTTGGAATTACCTGCCGACGGCCGCCAGTCGGAAACCGCGCTGCAGGTCGCGCGCGGCACCGCGCGGCTGTTGCATGCCCACGGCTTTTGCGTGGTCAGCGAACTGTCCCTGCCGTCCGGCCGCCGCGCCGATCTGGTCGCGCTCGATAGCGAGCGGCGACGATCTGGATCGTCGAAATCAAATCATCGGTCGCCGATTTCCGCGCCGACCAGAAATGGCAGGACTACCGCTATCATTGCGACCGGTTGTTCTTCGCCACCGCGCCGGACGTGCCGAGCGAGATCTTTCCGCCCGACGCCGGCTTGATCGTCGCCGATCATTTCGGCGCCCAGATGTCAGCGATGCGCCCGAGCACAAGCTCGCCGCCGCGACCCGCAAGGCGATGATGTTGTTATTTGCCCGCGCCGCCGCGCTCAGGCTGCAATCGCTGGCCGATCCGAACGGGCCTTATGGCGATGTCGGTTAGCGCGGCGCCCGTTTGGCCAAAATCCGCTGCAACGTGCGGCGGTGCATACTGAGCCGGCGCGCGGTTTCCGAAACATTGCGGCCGCACAATTCGTAGATGCGCTGGATGTGTTCCCAGCGCACGCGGTCGGCCGACATCGGATTTTCCGGCGGCTCGATCTTCGGGTTTTCATGCGCCAGCAGCGCGGCGACGACGTCATCGGCGTCGACGGGCTTGGCCAGATAATCGACGGCGCCGAGTTTCACCGCGTTGACCGCGGTCGCGATATTGCCGTAGCCGGTGAGAATAATGCCGCGCGCTTCCGGGCGGCGGCGCTTGAGCGCCGAGATCACGTCGAGCCCATTGCCGTCGCCGAGCCGCATATCGACCACCGCGAAGGCGGGCGCGGACTTCTCCAGCTGCAGCAACCCATCGGCGACCGACTCCGCGGTCTCGACAATAAAGCCGCGCTGCTCCATCGCCTTCGCCAGCCGTTGCAAAAACGAACGGTCGTCTTCGACCACCAGCACGGTGCGTTCACCGAGGTGCTCAATGTTCGCCGGTGTCTCGGCGATATCGTTCATGGCAATGTCCACGTTTCATTCCGTTGGCTGATGAATTGAGAGCAAGCGAGGTCCGTTGCATCTTAGCGCGTGTAACATCATATAACAAATAGTGATCGATGTGGCGAAATCAAGTCGGCGCCAAGCTTAACAAGCCGCTCGAAATCGCTGCGATTCCATCGCAGTTTGATGACCGCGCCGCGTTGCGGCACTGCCCGGTTGGCGAAACTCAGCGTTGCGCCTGAGCGTTCGAGCAATGTCTTGGCGATGAAAAAGCCGAGGCCCAGTCCGGTCGGCTCGATCGTCGCCGTCGTCCGATTTGCGCCGCCGGCTGGTAACATAAGGTTCGCCGATGCGGTCGAGAATGTCGGGCGCAAAGCCCGGGCCCATCATCGCTGATCGCGACTTCGACCGTGTCGTCGTCCCATTGCATCGCAATATCGACGCGTTCGCGCGCGAAATCGACAGCGTTCTCAACCAGGTTGCCGAGGCCATAGACAATGGCCGGATTGCGCGCGCCGACCGGTTCGGGCGATCCGTCATGTGGCCGGCTGACATCGATGGCGACGCCGAAATCGCGATGCGGCGCCACGACTTCCTCAATCAGCGAGGTCAGCGGCGTACGGTCGAACGGCTCGCCGCTCGATGACAATTCGGTCAGCTTGGCGAGAATGTCGCGGCAGCGCGTCGCCTGCGAGCGCAACAGCCGCACGTCCTCGCCATGCGGCGCGTCGGCGGCGATCGCGTTCTCCAGTTCCTTGGCGATCACCGAAATGGTCGACAGCGGCGTGCCGAGTTCATGCGCGGCGGCCGCCGCCAGCCGTCGAGCTGCGACAGATGCTGCTCGCGGGTCAGCACCAGTTCGGTGGCGGCGAGCGCGTCGGCGAGTTGGCGCGATTCTTCCGTGATCTGCCAAGCGTAGACGCCGATGAATCCGATCGCCAGCAGGATCGAGAGCCAGACGCCCATCATGTAGATCGGCGGCAGTGACAGCGGATCGTCGTTGTCCCAGGGCAGCGGGTAATGCGCGAACACCAGCACGGTGGCGCAGGCGATAGCGAAGGTGCCGAGCATGATCGTGAAGCGCGGCGGCAGCGCGGTCGCCGACAGCAGCACCGGCCCGAGAAACAGGAAGGCGAACGGGTTCTGCAAACCGCCGGTCAGGAAGATCAGCACCGCCAGTTCGGCGATGTCGAAGGCCAGCAGCCAGGCGGCGCGGTCGGGCTCAAGCCGTTGCGTCAGATGAAAGCGCAGCCGCAGCGCGATATTGAGCCAGGCCGACAGCGCGATCACGCGCCAGGCAGGCCCAGACCGGCAGCGGAAAATCGAGCCCGAAATAGACCACCAGCACGGCGGTGGTCTGGCCGATGACCGCCAGCCAGCGCAGCTGCACCAGCGTGTCGAGGCGCACATTGCGGCGCGGGTGATGATCGGCGAGGCCAAATGCGGGCATGGCGGCGAGTGTAGCACAAGGCAGGCTCGGGCGGCGCAGCCTTGCGTGATTCGGATTCGCTTATTCGGCCTTGCGCTTCCTGCGGCGGAGCGTCACATCTGGACGACTAAATTGGATATTTCATGGACGCGCCCAGCACCTCCGCCATCGCCGTCGATACCCTGGTCAAGCGCTACAAAGGCGCGCTGGCGGTCGACGGCATTTCGTTTGCCCTGCCGCCCGGCTCGATCACCGGCCTGCTCGGCGGCAACGGCGCCGGCAAGACCACCACCATCGCCATGATCATGGGCCTGGTGACGCCGACCTCCGGCACGGTGTCGGTGCTTGGGCGCTGCCATGCCGCGCGCAGCGCTACCGGGTGCTGCACCGGATGAATTTCGAAAGCCCCTATGTCGACATGCCGATGCGGCTGACGGTGCGGCAAAATCTGTCGGTGTTCGCCCAGCTTTATGCCGTGCCGGATATCGCCGGCCGGATCGCGGAATTGGCTGGCGAACTCGACCTTACCGAATTTCTCAACCGGCCAACCGGCAAACTTGTCGGCCGGGCAGAAAACCCGCGTCTCGCTGGCCAAGTCGTTATTGAACCGGCCGGATGTTCTGCTGCTCGACGAGCCGACCGCCTCGCTCGATCCCGACACTGCTGACTGGGTGCGGGCGCGGCTGGAGCGTTACCGCGCCGAGACCGGCGCCACCATTCTGTTGGCCTCGCACAACATGAACGAGGTCGAGCGCCTGTGCGAGCGCGTCATCATCATGAAGCGCGGCCGGATCGAGGATGACGATACGCCGGCGCGGTTGCTGGCGCGCTACGGCCGCGAGACGCTGGAAGATGTGTTTCTCGACGTCGCGCGCGGGCGCGGCGAAAGACGCGAGGTGGCGGAGTGAGTATCAACAACACCGACACCGGCTTTGAATTCTCGTTCAACCGCACCGCCGCGATGGTGCGGCGCTATTGGTATTTGCTGATTTCGTCCTGGCCGCGCCTGCTCGATCTGATCTATTGGCCGACGGTGCAGATGCTGATGTGGGGCTTTCTGCAGCTCTATGTCTCGCAGAAGTCCGGCTACTTCGCCGGCGCTGCCGGCGTGTTCATCGGCGCGGTGCTGTTGTGGGACATTCTGTTCCGCGGCCAGCTCGGCTTTTCGATTTCATTCCTGGAAGAAATGTGGGCGCGCAATCTCGGCAACCTGATGATGTCGCCGTTGCGTCCGGCCGAATTCATTTCGGCGCTGATGATCATGAGCATCGTGCGGCTGGTGATCGGCATGATCCCGGTATCGCTGTTGGCGATCGCATTCTTCGGGTTCAATTTGTGGTCGCTCGGCCTGGCGCTGGTTGCGTTCTTCATCAATCTCATTCTGACCAGCTGGTCGATCGGCATTTTCGTCGCCGGCCTGCTGTTGCGTAACGGCATGGGCGCCGAAAGCATGGCCTGGACCATCATGTTTTTGTTCTTGCCGCTGACCTGCGTCTATTACCCGGTGGCGGTGCTGCCGCATTGGCTGCAATACGTCGCCTGGTCGCTGCCGCCGACTTATGTATTCGAGGGCATGCGCGCGCTTCTGATCGAGCACGTCTTCCGCGCCGACCTGATGCTGGCGGCTTTTGGTTTCAACGTCGTGCTGTTTGCCGCCGCCAGCTTCGCCTTCGTCAAGCTGTTGGACAGCGCCCGGGTCCAGGGCTCGCTGCTGCAGGCCGGCGAATAGCCCAGAATGCTGCTTAATACTTTGGTATTTACGGCATTTTTCACGCCGTAAACTCGATTCGAAGGAGTTGGTGCTTATATTGACCCTATGACAGAAAAACGACACTCTGCTGCAACGCACGGAAAGCCGGGGTCTGGGCCAATGCCGATTGGGGAATTCGACGGGGCAGCGACGCTGCCCAGCGACAGCAGCGCTTTGCTGGCGACGCCGATGTACTGGCTTTACGAAATGGGTCACGCCGCGCTTGATCCATCGCGCGCCTTCGCCGACGCCACCCGGCTGTTTTTCAAGAATCCGGTCAATCCGCTCGCCCATACCGACTATGGCAAGTCGATGGCGGCGGCGATGGAACTTGTTCGAGCGCACGACCCGCCGTTACGACCGGCCGGATTGGCAGATCGATTCGACACTTGGTCGGCGGCGAACGCGTGCCGGTCCATATCAACACCGTGTGGGAACGGCCGTTCTGCCGGCTGCTGCATTTCGAGCGCGCAGTTCAAAAACATTCCGCGCCGGCCGCAGCCGAAGATCCTGCTCGTCGCGCCGATGTCGGGCCATTACGCCACGTTGTTGCGCGGCACGGTCGAAGCGTTCCTGCCCAATCACGAGGTCTACATCACCGACTGGCGCAATGCCCGCTCGGTGCCGGTGGCGGAAGGCCGCTTCGATCTCGACGATTACATCGACTACGTCATTTCGATGCTGCACATGATGGGAGGCGACGCGCATGTGGTCGCGGTCTGCCAGCCGGCGGTGCCGGTGCTGGCCGCGGTCGCGGTGATGGAGGCCGACGACGATCCTTACGTGCCGCATTCGATGACTGCTGATGGGCGGGCCGATCGACACACGCGTCAACGAGACCGCGGTCAACAAGCTGGCCGAAACCAAAGGCATCGAGTGGTTTCATCAGCATGTCATCACCAAGGTGCCGTTCCCGCATCCAGGCATGATGCGCGACGTCTATCCAGGCTTCTTGCAGCTCACCGGCTTCATGAGCATGAATCTCGACCGCCATCTTGAGGCGCATCGCAATCTGTTCAGCCATCTGGTCAAGGGCGACGGCGATTCGGCGCAGAAGCACCGCGAATTCTACGACGAATATCTCGCGGTCATGGACCTGTCGGCCGAGTTCTATCTGCAGACCGTCGACACCGTTTTCATCAGCCATGCGTTGCCGAAAGGCGAGATGACCCATCGCGGCCGTCTGATCGATTGCTCGAAAATCAGCCGCGTCGCCTTGATGACGGTGGAAGGCGAGCACGACGATATTTCCGGCGTCGGCCAGACCGAGGCGACGCATGCGCTGTGCCCGAATATTCCGGCCGAAGACAAGGTGCATTATCTGCAGCTTGGGGTCGGTCATTACGGCGTGTTCAACGGCTCGCGCTTCCGTTCCGAGATCAGCCGCGCATCGCCGATTTCGCGCTGTCGCATAATGGCGGCGTCGGCGGCGGCAAGAAGCGCGCATTGGTCAAGGCTGAGACGCAAGGCGCAAGCCAAGGTTACGGCTAGCGCGGTCGGTCTGACCGGCCGTTGCGGCGCGTTGCCGGCGGCCGGACTTGTGGCACACTCCGAACATCATTTAGTCGTTTTCAGGTTGACCGATGTCCTTGCCGCTGCGCGCCTTGTTTTCCCGCCGCACCAGCGAGCCGTCGGTCATCACCGTCGCGTTCGGCAGCGAGCTTTATGTCGTGCAGCTTCGCCGCAACCCGCAGGCGCGGCGCTATACCTGCGTATTCAGTCCGCCACCCGCGAAGTAGTGCTGACCATGCCGCCGCGCGGCAGCCTGAAACAGGCGCGCGAATTCGCCCATAAGCATGGCGCCTGGATTGCGGCGCGGCTGAAGCGGTTGCCGCAGCCGGTGCCATTCGCGATGGCGAGGTGCTGCCGTTGCGCGGCCAGGATCATCGCATCGTCCATCGGCCGCAGCGCGCGCGGCACGGTCTGGATCGAGGCGGGCGATAGAGCAAGCGCTGTGCGTGGCCGGCGCGGCGCCGCATGTGTCGCGCCGGGTTCGCGATTTTCTGAAAAAGGAAGCCAAGCGCGACCTGGAAGTGGCGAGCAAGCGTTCGGCGGCGGCGCTCGGCGTCGGCCTCAAGCGGGTGTCGATCCGCGACCAGTCGAGCCGCTGGGGTTCGTGTTCGACCACCGGCGTGTTGTCTTATTCCTGGCGGTTGATCCTGGCGCCACCTTTCGTGCTCGATTATCTCGCCGCCCATGAGGCCGCTCATCTGGTCGAGATGAACCACTCCGCGCGTTCTGGCGCCAGGTCGAGCGTATTTGCCCGGATTTCAAGCAGGCCAAAGCGTGGCTCGATGCACATGGCGCAGACCTGCATCGCTATGGCATGGGCGACTAGCGCTGCGATCCGCCATGAGCTAGGCACAAGCCGAATAGCTCACGCGGAATTTCGATAAATGGCCATGCTGCGTCCCGGTACTTTCGCGCTTGACGGCCTTGCTGGCGGCATTGACGGCGATCGGACCGCTCTCGACCGACATGTATCTGCCGTCGCTGCCGGACATCGCTCTACGTCTCGGTGCCTCGACGGCGCAGGTGCAGTTCACCATCTCCGCCTATCTGATCGGTTTCGCGGTCGGCCAGATTTTCTACGGACCTTTGTCCGACCGCCATGGCCGCAAGCCGGTGCTGCTCGTCGCCATGGGGCTTTATTGTTTGGCGACCTTGCTCTGCGCGCTCTCGACCTCGATCGAAATGCTGGTCGTCAGCGCGCTCTGCAGGCGATCGGCGGTTCCGGCAGCATCGTGCTGGCGCGCGCCATCGTACGCGATCTCTATTCCGGCAACCGCGCCGGCCGCGAATTGTCGCTGATCGCCTCGGTCATGGCCTTGGCGCCGGTGTTTGCGCCGATTGCCGGCGGCGCGCTGCAGAGCCGGCTTCGGCTGGCGTTCGGTATTCTTGGTCGCGGTTACAGTTGCGGGCTCGCCGGCGCCGCCGTGGTCGTCACTGAAGTTGCCGGAAACGTTGAAGACCCGCGCGACCGAGCGGGTGTCGGTCGGTTCGATGCTGATGCTCCTTCGGCGTCGTCGGGCGTAATCCGGTTTATCTGGCCTATCTCGCGATGGGATCGACCTGTTATGCCGGATTGTTCGCCTGGATCTCCGGCGCGTCCTTTGTGCTGCAAGATCTCTATGGACTGACGCCGTTTAATTTCGGCGTCGTCTTTCGCGATCGGCGCGCTCGGCTATATGGTCGGTTCGGCGATTGCGGCGCGGCTGGTGGTACGGATCGGGCTCGATGGCATTATCGGGCTTGGCGCCATATTGCTGACCGTCGGCGGCCTCGGCATGACGGCATCGGTGGTGCTCGGTTTGACCTCGGCGTTGTCGTTGGTGCTGCCGGTCGCGATCTATCTCGCCGGTCTCGGCATGGTGCTGGCGCAGTCGATCGCCGGCGCGTTGGTGCCGTTTCCCGATCACGCCGGCGCGGCGTCGTCGCTATTCGGTTTCGTGCAACAGGTCTTGGCGGCGGCCTGCGGCGCACTGGTCGGCTGGCTGCTCGGGCAGAATGCCTGGCCGCTCGCTGGCGCAGTCGCTTTCATGGGACTGGCGACCTTGTTGATCTGGCTGTTGACCCGAAGGCTACGGGCCAGCGCGTCGCAACATCATTAGTCGTGACCATGCTTAGTCGCGAGCATTCTTAGTCACGACGTCGGCCGAATAGATTATTGAGCATCCAGCCGTCGAGGCTGGCGGTGCCGGTGGTTGCGTTGCGGCGCGCGCAGTTGCCACCGGTGGCTGGATCGGCGCTGGCGGCGTCGGTGCTCGGTCGTTGCCGCCGAACAATCCGGAGAACAGGCCGCCGCCGCTTGGCGCGTCGAGTCGGCAGGTCGGTGACCGGCACGCCTTGATGGGCGTCGCGCATGAAGCGGCTCCAGATATCCACCGGCATGCTGCCGCCGGTGACATGTTTGGTCGGCGTATTGTCGTCATTGCCGAGCCAGACGCCGGTGACGAGATGCGAGGTGTAGCCGATGAACCAGGCGTCGCGGAAATCCTGGCTGGTGCCGGTCTTGCCGGCCGCCGGCCAACCCGGCAGCGAGGCCTTGTGCGCGGTGCCGATGCTGAGCGTTTGTTCCATCATCGTGTTCATCATGCCGGCATAACGCGCCTCGACGATGCGGCCGAGCGGTTGCGGGTTACGCGCGTAAAGCACCTTGCCGTCGGCATTGCTGACGCGCTCGATCACATGCGGCATGAACGGCGTAACCGCCATTGGCAAAGGTCGCATAGGCGCCGACCAGTTCGAGCGGTGAGACTTCCGAGGTGCCGAGCGCGATCGAGGCATTCGGTTCAAGCTTGGACGCGATGCCGAGCCGGTGCGCGGTGCGGATCACCGCCATCGGCGAGAATTCCATGGTGAGTCGCACCGATACGGTGTTGAGCGACAATCGCCAGCGCCTTGGTCAGCGTCACCGGGCCGAAATATTCGTGGCCGTAATTTTCCGGCTGCCAGCCTTTGATCTTGATCGGCCCGTCGAGGCGCACGCGTGTCCGGCGTCAGGCCGTGTTCGAGCGCGGTCAGATAGACGAACGGTTTGAACGCCGAGCCGGGTTGGCGTTTGGCGGCGACCGCGCGGTTGAACTGGCTGTCGGCGTAATTGCGGCCGCCGATCAAGGCGCGCACCGCGCCGTCCGGCGTCATCGCCACCAGCGCGCCTTGCGTCACGCCGCTTTGGCGCCCTTGGCCGCGAATACGTCGGCGAAGCGATTTTTCCGCGTCGGCCTGCAGGGTGCCGTCGATCGAGGTCTTGACCGACGACGTCTTCGTCGACATGGCCGAGCACGTCGTTGAGCGCGTCCATCACCCAGTCGGCGACGTAATTGACCGCGCCATTGCCCCGCTGCGCGACGATACGCGGCGGCCGGGCGATCGCGACCTTTTCCTGCGTCGGGCTGATGAAGTGCAACTCGGCCATCGCCGCCAGCACGATCTTGGCGCGCTTTTCGGCGGCGTTGAAATTGCGCGTCGGCGCCAGCCGCGACGGCGACTTGACCAGACCGGCCAGCATCGCCGCTTCGGCGAGGCTAGATGGTTGCGCCGACTTGCCGAAATAGCGCAGCGACGCCTGCTCGATGCCATAGGCGCCGGCGCCGAAATAAACCCGGTTGAGATAAAGCTCGAGAATCTGCGTCTTGGAGAATTTGCGCTCCAGCCACAGCGCCAGCAGCACTTCCTGCAGCTTGCGGGTGATGGTGCGCTCTTGCGTCAGAAATAGATTCTTGGCGAGCTGTTGCGTGATGGTGGAGCCGCCTTGCGCCACGCCGCGATGCAGAATATTGGCGACCAGCCGCGCGGGCGATGCCGTAAGGATCGACGCCGTAATGATCGATAGAAGCGCCGGTCCTCGATGGCGACGAAGGCCTTGGGCACGTAAGCCGGCAGTTCCTTGAGCGACAGCACCTCGCCGGCCATGTCGCCGCGCCGCGCCAGCGGCTGACAGTGCGACATCGAGAATTTGGATCGTGGGCGGACGCTTCGGGATTTCCAGCGACTGGATCGCCGGCAGATGCGCGCCGACGTAGATGATGGCGCCGACGCCGCCGATGCCGACCCACAGGCCGAGCGACCAGCGTCCAATAGGCCATTCGGCCGATCAGCGCGCGGATCGAGCGGCGCTTCCGGCGGGCACGGGCTTTCGATCTCTTGCTGCGTGGTTTGCGCGGGCCCGCGGGCGCGGGGCGATCGGAGGCCGACACGCGCACTTCCGGCGACGCGTCGAAGCGCGGCTCGCGGCGGCCGCCCGATGGTCCCCGTCCCGAAGCCATAGACGCAAATCCAACACTGACACGCCGGCCGCCACACACGCCGCCGGTCCCCAAAGTCAGGCTAAGCGGGCGGGTTTAAGGGGCCGTTAAGCGCCGGCTGGTTGGCTGGCCCTTGACCTTGGTCAACACTCCAGGCCGCGAATTGTTATGTTATTTCACCTGTTTGCCCGTTTCGCCCCGGCTTTGGACCCTTCACGATGACGACCGCCGACCCGCCGCGCCCGCAACTCAAGATCCGCCGGATCAATCTCGATACCGGGCGCGAGAACGTGGTGGTGATTTCGAGCCGCTCGCAGGCGCTGCGGCCGGAGGTGTTTCGCGGCTTCAGCCGGGTCGAACTGCGCCGCGATTCCAAGGTGCTGCTGGCGACCTTGCTGCTCACCGACGACGGTCTGGTCGGCGCCGACGAAATCGGCCTGTCCGAGCCGGCCTTTCGCCGCTTCGGCGAAGCGGCCGGCAGTTTTGCCGAGGTCACGCCGGCGACCCGGCCAGTCAGCCTCGATTCGGTCCGCGCCAAGATCCAGGGCCATACCCTGAGCGCGCCGCAAATCACCGCCATCATCGAGGATATCTACGCACTACCGCTATTCCGACATGGAAATTGCGGCGTTTTTGGTCGGCTCCGCCAGTTTCATGTCGAACGACGAATTGTTGGCGATGTCGGAGGCGATGGCGCAGGCCGGCACGCATTTGAAATGGGACCGTCCGATCGTCGTCGACAAGCATTGCATCGGCGGCATTCCCGGCAACCGCACCTCGATGATCGTGGTGCCGATCGTCGCCGCGCATGGGCTTCTGATACCGAAAACCTCGTCGCGTGCCATTACCTCGCCGGCCGGCACCGCCGACACCATGGAAGTGCTGGCGCGCGTCGACCTCAGCGTCGATGAAATGCGCGAGGTGGTGAACGCCTGCCACGGCTGTCTGGTCTGGGGCGGCCACGTCAATCTGTCGCCGGCCGATGATATTCTTGATTTCGGTCGAGCGCGCGCTCAGCCTCGATACCCGCGAGCAGATGGTGGCCTCGATCATGTCGAAAAAGCTGGCGGCGGGATCGACGCATCTGCTGCTCGACCTGCCGGTCGGCCCGTCGGCCAAGCTCACCACGCGCGATGGACGCGATGCGGCTGCGCAAGCTGTTCGAATTCGTCGGCGATCATTTCGGCATTTCGATCGAAGTGGTGACCACCGATGGCCGCCAGCCGATCGGCAACGGCATCGGTCCGGTGCTGGAGGCGCGCGACGTCATGGCGGTGCTTGGCAACGAACCCAGCGCGCCCGCCGACTTGCGCGAAAAGTCGCTGCGGCTGGCCGCGCATCTTCTCGAGCACGATCCGGAGCTGCGCGGCGGCGCCGGCTATGCGCGCGCAGTCGAACTGCTCGAAAGCGGCGCCGCCTTGAAGCAGATGCAGAAGATCATCGAGGCCCAGGGCCCGACGGTCTGCCGCACCGATCTCGGCAATCTCACTGCCGACATTGTCGCCTCGCGCGATGGCATCGTTGAATCGATCGACTGTCTTTGTCTCAACCGGCTGGCGCGCACCGCCGGCGCGCCGATCGACAAGGGCGCCGGGATCAATTTGTTCAAGAAGATTGGCGACCGGGTCGAGAAGGGCGAGCCGTTGTTTCGGATCTATGCCTTCGGCGAACCGGAGTTCGATCTGGCCGTTACGGCGGCCAACGCCAATTCGGGCTATGTCGTCGGCTCACGCGCGGCCGGCGGCGAGACCGCATTGTGAGCCGGCCGGTCATTCAATTTCTGCCGGCGGCGGCCGCTCAAGCGGCGCGGTTGGCGGCCCGGCTCGGCGTCGTATCGCACGAGATCGATGTGCATCGGTTTCCTGACGGCGAATTGCGCATCACCGTCGGTCCGGCATCGCCAACGACGATTATGTTCACCTCGCTCGACCAGCCCAATGACAAGCTGTTGGCGCTTCTATTCGCCGCCGAAGCCTTGCGGCGCGGCGGCGCCACGCGGCTGGTGCTGGTGGCGCCTTATCTTTGCTACATGCGCCAGGATGCAGCCTTTCATCCCGGCGAAGCGATCAGTCAGCGCTTGATCGGCAAGCTGATCGCGCAGACGGTCGACCGTGTCATTACCGTCGACGCGCACCTGCATCGCACCAAGAATATCGTGGATGTCTTCCCCGGCATCGAAGCCGACGATCTGTCGGCGATGCCGGCGATTGCCGACTATCTGAACGCCGCCGGCTTCGATCCGGAAACAATCGTCGCCGGTCCCGACGCCGAGTCGGAGCCCTGGGTGCGCGATCTGGCGCGCCGCCTGAAAGCCGATTACGCAGTCGCGCAAAAGACCCGCCATGGCGACCGTTCGGTCGAGATGGTGTTTGCCGATCCGGCCAAATTCGCTGGCCGCCCGGCGCTGTTGGTCGACGACATCGTGTCGTCGGGCGGTACGCTTCTGGCCTGTGCCAAGACGCTTGTTCAAGCCGGGGCTAAGTCGGTCGATGCGATCGTGACGCACGCTTTGTTCCCGCCGCAACTGGCCGCGGCCTTTCGCGACGCTGGTCTCGGCTCGATCCGTTCGACCGACAGCGTGCCGCATCCTAGCAATGCGATTGAACTCGACCCGATTTTTGCCGAAGCCTTGCGCCGCGAAATCGCCGGCGCGGAAACACCAGGAACTATGCCATGACCGTGACGGTTCAGTTTTGCGGCGCGGCCCACACTGTCACCGGCTCTTGCTTCCACTTTCAGTGCAAGGCTGGAAGCCTGCTGGTCGATTGCGGATTGTTTCAAGGGCCGAAGACCGTCAAGGCTCTGAACTATTCGGCCTTCCCGTTTCGGCCGGATGATATCGATGCTGTGCTCCTGACCCATGCACATATCGATCACAGCGGTTTGCTGCCGAAGCTGATCCGCGAAGGTTACCGTGGCGCCGTCATGGCGACGCAGGCGACCATCGACCTGTGTTCTTGCCTGCTGCCGGACGCCGGTAGCATCCAGGAATCGGAAGTCGAGATGCTCAATCGCCGCAACAAGGCGCGCGGGCGGGCCGAAGTCAGCCCGATCTACACCCAGGCCGACGCGGTCAAGTCGCTCGAGTCGTTCCGGCCGGTAGAATACCAGGAATGGTTTGAGGTCATCGCCGGCGTGCGCGCCCGTTATTGGAACGCCGGCCATTTGCTTGGCTCGGCCTCGATCGAGATCGAATTCGCCGGCGAGGGCGACGGCGGAAAGCCGCTGCGCGTTCTGGCCTCCGGCGATCTCGGCCCGGACGCCAAGCTGTTGCAGCCCGATCCCGATGGGCCGGCCGGTCTTGACTATGTTATTTCGGAATCGACCTACGGCAATCGCGACCGGCCGGAGATTACCTCCGAGGTGCGACGCAAACATCTGGCCGCCGAGATTCGCGAGGCCTATGCCGCCAACGGTCCGATCCTGATCCCGGCTTTCGCGGTCGAACGCACCCAGGAACTGATTGTCGACATCGTCGATATGATGGATCGTGGTGCGATTCCGGCGGCGCCGATTTTTCTCGATTCGCCACTGGCGATCCGCGCCACCAAAGTGTTCCGCCAGCACGCCGACAGCTTCAATTCCGGCATCGACGTCAATCGTTTGCTGAGTTCGCCGCATTTGCGCTGCACCGAGACGGTTGACGAGAGCAAGTCGATTGCCAAGTTCACCGGTTTCCACATCATCATCGCGGCCAGCGGCATGTGCGACGCCGGCCGTATTCGGCATCATCTCAAACGCTGGCTATGGCAACGCAACGCCACGGTGCTGCTGTCGGGTTTTCAGGCCCAAGGCACGCTCGGGCGGTTTCTGGTCGAAGGCGCCAAAAAGGTCCGCATCCAGGGCGATGAAATCAAAGTCGCGGCGCGGATACGCAGCTTCGAGGAATATTCCGGCCACGCCGACGGACCTGAACTCGCGAGTTGGATCGCAGCCCGCCGGCCGATCCGGCGCGGCCTGTTCCTGGTGCACGGCGAAGAGGATTTGCTCGCGGGCTTGTCCAGCCGTGTTGCCGAACGGATTATGCCGGCGGCGCAAATCTACACGCCGTTGCTCGACGATGTTTACGATCTGTCGGCGAAGGTACCGGAAGTGCTCAATGTCTCGCATCGCCGTCGGCTGGCGCCCGAGGCGGTTGTCAATCTGGATTGGCATAACGACATGTCGAAGCTCATTCTCGACATCAACGAACGCATCGAAGCGGCGGCCGATGATCGCGCGCGCGGTGTTATTATTCGCCGGCTGCATCGCGCCCTCGATGCGCGCGACTAATCGAGCTTGGTCGATTCTGCCTATGATTCGACGGTGAAGACCTGCGCGCGGGCTGTCGTCGGCCGATAACGGCGCCGAATTGGCGCCAGTCCGGCGAGCGGCAGGTTCCATGCCAAAGTTTATTAACTATCGCCCGTCGCATTTCGCGGCGCCGTAACCGCATACCTCCAAGCGTCCGAAATTGTTATGTTTTTGCGCTATCGCTGGGGGCGCGATGCTAGTGTAGCGAGCGTCGACGCCGTGGGAGGCGGTATGCAGGTTGAGTTCATAAAGGCGGCGAGTGTGCCTGTTGCCGGGTTCGACGTGTCATCGGCCGGCCTCTTCATGGTTGCGTTGCTGGCCGCGGCTATAGTCGCGGGCCTTTCGTTTGGTCTGGCCAAACTCATCAAGAACTATCGTGTGCTGGCGCGCGCACAAGCCGAGCGGCTCGAGGCGGGGCAGCTTCAGCAGCAGGGCAAACAATTCAACGTTGCTTTGAACAGCATGTCGCAGGGCCTGTGCATGTTCGACGCGTCCGAACGCGCGACTTTATGGAACCAGCGCTATCTTGAAATTACCGGCCTTACCGAAGAATTCATGCAGGCCGGATGTGATTTGCGTGACATCCTGGAAATGAGGCAGGCGCAGGGCACCTTTCCGCTCGACATCGATCAATACAGGAAAGAAGTGCGGGACGATATTTCGCGCGGCAATACAAGAAGTGTGACGTTTGAAAATCAGAACGGACGTAGTCACCATATTATCATGGTGCCGATGACCGGCGGCGGATGGGTGGCCACCCACGAAGACATTACCGAGCAGGTCGCGGCCAAGCGCGTTATCGAGAAACAAAAGGTACAATTGGACGCTGCGATCCGGAACATGCCGCAAGGTCTTTGCATGTTCGACAAGAATAAGCGGCTGATCGTCTGCAATCAGCAGTACGCCGATATCTACGGCCTGACCGAGGAGTTGACCAAGCCGGGAACGACGCTGCGCCAGATCTTGGAGCATTGGGGCACGCAAATCTGCGCCCCGGAAGAGCTCGAGAGTTACATCGCTAAGCGGCTTGCCGCGGCCGAGGGGGAATCGGCGTACCAGATTGTCAATCAGCTCAAGGACGGCCGTTATATCTCCGTCGTTCACCGGGCTATGGCGGACGGTGGATGGGTGTCGACCCATGAGGACATCACCGAGGCGAAGCGGCGGGAGGAATCGTTCCGGCTGTTATTCGAGGGCAGCCCGATTCCAATGTGGGCCATGGACCGCCTGACGTTGAAGTTTCTGGCAGTGAACGACGCGGCCATCGAGCACTATGGCTATAGCCGCGAACAATTCCTGTCGATGACCGTGCCCGATCTGCGACGGGCCTACGAGCGTGAGCAATTCGCAGCGTCTTTACGCGGAAGATTGCCGTCGGATGAGCGCGTCGGCGAGCGGGTTGCAAAACACTGCAAGGCGGATGGCACGATCATCGACGTCGAGATCTTTACCCGCGCAATGCTCTATGACGGCCGCCCGGCGCGCCTGGCCGTCATCAACGACATTACCAAGGTCAAGCGTGCCGCCGATGAGCTCGGCCGCACCCGAAAATTTCTCGACGCCGTCATCGAGCACGTGCCGTTGCCGATCGTCGTGCGCGACGTCTCCGGACTCGAAACCGATGCGCGCGCTGCCCGCTTCTTTCTTTTTAATCGTGCGTACGAGGAGCTCACCGGCGACAGGCGCGAGGATTTAGTTGGCAAGACGGCCGACGAACTATACCCGCGCGATCGGGCCGATCTGGTCGTGAGTGCGGACAATAAGGCAATGACGTCCTACCGGGCGGTGGATATTAAAGAGCATTTCATTCCGACCATTGACCGTGGACCGCGCTTGGTCACCGGCAAAAAGACCGTCATCCGCGACGAAGACGGCAAGCCGGAATATTTGCTGACCGTGCTCGACGACATTACCGATCGCCGGCGCGCCGACGAGCGCATCGCCTACCTGGCGCACAACGATTCGCTGACCGATCTGCCGAACCGGGCAACTTTCGTCGAATATCTCGACAACACGATTGCCAATGCGGGCCTCAGCGGCAAACCATTCGCCGTTCTTTGCGTCGATCTCGACCGCTTCAAGGAAGCCAACGACGTCTACGGCCATCTGGTCGGCGATTCCTTGTTGCGCGAGGCGGCGCGCCGCCTGCACGCGGCCGCCGGCGGACAATTCCTGGCGCGCGTCGGCGGCGATGAATTCACGCTGGTTGTTGTTGGCGAGTCGCAGCCGGAAAGCGCCGCCGCGCTGAGCGAGCGCTTATTGGCCGCGTTCCAGTCGGATTTCGAGGTTAACGGCGAGCGGCTGCAATTGGGATTGAGCATCGGCGGCGCGATCTATCCGGCCGACGGCCGCGACGCCACCACCTTGATCGCCAATGCCGACGCCGCGCTCTACCAGGCCAAAGCCGAGGCGCGCGGTTCGCTGCGCATGTTTGATGCCAGACTTGCCGCCCGCTTGCAGGAACGCCGCGAAATGCGGATTGCCTTGCAGACCGCGGTGTCCCGGAAGGAACTCTTGTTGCACTATCAGCCGCAGGAAAAGGCGGCGACCGGCGAGGTCACCGGATTTGAGTCGCTGGTGCGCTGGCAGTGTCCGGTCCGCGGCCTGGTTCCGCCCGGCACCTTTATCCCGATTGCCGAAGAGACCGGACTGATCGTTTCGCTCGGCAGCTGGATTTTGCGCGAGGCCTGCCGCGAGGCGGCGTCCTGGCCGAACCAATTGAAAATCGCGGTCAATATCTCGCCGATCCAGTTCCAGACCGGCGACTTGGCGGCGCAGGTTCACCTGATCTTACTTGAAACCGGACTAGAGCCGCATCGGCTCGAACTAGAAATCACCGAAGGCGTTTTGATCGATGATTTCCAGCGCGCGGTCTCGACCCTGCGCAAGCTTAAATCGCTCGGCGTGCAGATCGCGATGGATGATTTCGGTTCGGGCTACTCGTCGTTGTCTTATCTGCATGCGTTCGCTTTCGACAAAATCAAGATCGACCGCAGTTTTATCGGCGATCTCAACCATAGCCACCATGCGATGGCGATCGTGCGTGCGATCATCACGCTCGGGCACAGCCTCGACGTTCCGGTGCTAGCCGAGGGCGTCGAAACTACGTCCCAGCGCGAGTTCCTGCTGCAGGAAGGTTGCGACGACGTGCAGGGTTATTTGATCGGCCGGCCATTGCCGATTGAGTCTTATGCCCATCTGGTCGGCCGCGTCGGGCATATTGATCGCAGTAAAGCCGGCTAAGTGGCGCGTTATTGAAGGTCCGCGCCGGCGTGCGGGTCTTGGCGAGCCGATTAATCGGCGTTGTGGCCGGCCGATTACCTGCGGTCCGCATCTAGTAATACACGGCCTGAGTACCCATATCTCGACGAGTAATCGTCTTTATTGCGCGATTTCGTCCGGAATACTGCTGTTTATTGACTGGCCGGACCTGAATTTGTTGATTTCGAAAAGGAGTTCCATCGATGGCGACGAAGTCTCACGAGCCCGGCAGCGCCGAAGCGCGCATGAAGAAGAAAGCGCAGCAGGCGGCCGAAGGTCAAAAGGCCATGCTGGAATACGAAGCGGGCATGAAGGCGATGCGCGACAAGACCGCGCGCCTGCGCGCGCTGCGGCTGGAACATGAGGAGGCCGAAGCCAAGCTTGCCGCTGAAGCGCCGCCGAAAAAGAAAGCCGCGAAAAAGACTGCCAAATCGGCCAAGAGTGTGAAGAACGCGGCCGCCAATGACGATGAACCGGCCGAAGCGATCGCGGCCGAATAGGCCGCGTCCGGCAAACCACCGGCACTTCTAGCGTGGCACTTGACCCGGGCTTGCCGGCACGGACTGAGGCATCGGCACGGCGGTTTCAAAACGTTCGGCGGAAATTTCCAGCGTACCGATCATGGTCGGCATCAGCAGGCGCATCGGCGCAACCAGCCGCGTGCCGGCAATCGGCGCGAACCAGATTTCCATGTCGCGCTTGCCGCCGGCATATTTCACCAACATGCTGTCGGCGCGGTAGCCGGCAATCGGCTGTAGCACCACGGCGCAGACCAGCACCGGGCCGGCATAGCCGTGGTCGATCTTCAATTGGTCGGTGCGCTTGTACGACAAGATGAGATTGTAGCGGCGCTGGCCATCGAAAATCGCCAGCAAACGGTTGCAGACCGACGGCGACAGCCCACTTTGGCCGGGCGCCATGTTGGCCGGCATAGGTGCCGGAATGCCGATCAGCATCGCCGTCAGCGGATCGGAAACGCCCTGACGGTCGGCCTCCGTCACCGGGATACGGTCGGCGTCGCGCCGGCTTTCCAGAATCGGTGCGTTGCTGCGCAGTGTCTTGACCGCGCCATTGTCGAACGTCATTTGCAGCCCGACGGGTTCGCCGTCTTCGGTAACGTTGGATGAGAAGAACATCGGCGACAGACGGATGTCCTCAACGGCGCCGTTCTCGGACACTGAGTGCGTAATGGCGCCGGTCGTGGCGATGCGTCCTTCGCCATTCACCAACATGCTGAGCGCGCCGCTGGCCTTTCCGCTCGCGGCGGTTTTGTAGGTGTCGGCGCCGATATCGATCGCCCAGGAAATATGCCCGATGGTGACGCCGATCATCGTGATCGCGTAATGCGCCGTGACCCGCGTGTCGGGTCGTGCGCCGTCGGCGCGCGCAGCGCCGTCGCTCATGCCCAGCGCCAGACATAAAGCCAAGCCGGCAGCCGCGCTCGCGATCGGTTTTCGGGGCCGTGCGCTCATATAACAACTATAGGGTGTTCGCAGCTGAGTCGTTAGGGCGGGACCAAGCAAAATGACCGAGATGCCGGTCTGGCCTGCGGCCTTGGCGCTTACCTTGTTATTTCGCAGCTTTGGCGTCCGCCTTGTCGGGACGGGCGAACAGGCCGATCAGCGCGCGCTTGATCGCGGCCTGGCGGGTCGGGGTCGTGATTTGCGCCCCCAACAGGTCGACCACATAGAACACGTCCACCACCCGTTCGCCGAAGGTGGCGACGTGGGCCGAGGCAATGTTGAGGTTGAGCTTGGACAAGGTCGCGGTCATCTCGCGCAGCAGGCCGGGGCGGTCGAGGCCGGTGACTTCCACCATGGTGTAACGGTGCGACCATTGATTGTTGATGGTGACCGAAGGCTCGACCGCGAAAGCCTTGATCCGGCCCTTCGGCGCCGGGCGCTTGGCAACCACGTCGGGCAGCTTCAATTCGCCGCGCAGCGCCTTCTCGATCGATTCGGCGATCCGGGTCGCGCGCCGCTGTTCGTCTTCGTCACGCTCGAATTCGCGCGACAGCGAAATGGTGTCGAGCGCGCGCCCGTCGGTCGTCGTGAAAATCTGCGCGTCGACGATGTTGGCGCCAGCCATCGAGCAGGCGCCGGCGATGATCGACAACAGCCAGGGATGATCGGGCGCCAGCACCGACAGTTCGATGACCGCGCGATCGGTGTCGAAGCGGAAGGTGGTGGCGAGATTCTTGCCGGCGTCCTCGGCCGCACGCACGAAATGGGCGTGCTCGATCTTGTGCGGCAGGTCGACTTTGAGCCAGTAGGCTGGATAAAGATGCGCGATATAGGCTTCCAGTCTTTCTTCCGGCCATCCTTGCGCCAGCATGGCCTCGCGGAATTCGCGTTGCGCCATCGCCACGCGCTGGGCGCGATTGACCTCGGAGAAGCCGCCCGTCAGCACCGGCTCGGTCTCGAAGTAAAGCGTGCGCATCAACTGCGCTTTCCAGCCGTTCCAGACGCCGGGACCGACCGCGTGAATGTCGGCGGTGGTCAGAATGGTCAGGAGCTTGAGCCGCTCGACCGATTGCACCACGGCGGCAAAGTTTTCGATCGTTTTGCGGTCGGACAGGTCGCGCGACTGCGCCACGCTCGACATCGTCAGATGCTCTTGCACCAGCCAGGCGACGGTCGCGGTGTCGGCGGCCGACAGCCCCAGGCGCGGGCAGAACCGCTTGGCGACGCGCGCGCCGGCGATCGAGTGATCCTCCGGCCGCCCCTTGGCGATGTCATGCAGGAACATCGCGACGTAGAGCAGCTTGCGGCTGGCCGGCTTGATCTTGTGGATCAGTTCGTTAGCAAGCGGCGTATCCTTGCTGGTGCCGTTTTCGATGGCGGTCAGGATGCCGATGCAGCGCAACAGATGTTCGTCGACGGTGTAGTGATGATACATGTTGAACTGCATCATCGCCACGATCTTGCCGAAGGCCGGCACGAAGCGGCCGAGCACGCCGGCCTCGTTCATGCGCCGCAGTACGGTTTCCGGATCCTTTTTTGACGTAATGATGTCGAGGAATAGGCGGTTGGCTTCCTCGTTGTCGCGCAGCTTGGGGTCGATCAGCTTGAGCGAGCGCGTCATGGCGCGCATCGCATCCGGGTGAAGCGCCAGATTGTGTTTCTGCGCGAGATGGAAAATGCGGATCAGGTTGACCGGGTCGCGCCGAAAAACACTGCCATTGACGATGCGAATGCGGTTCTTCTCGACGATGAAGTCGTCGCTTTCGGACAGCGTCCTGCGCTTGACCGGCCGTAGCTTGTCCATCACCCGGCTCAGGACCGGCACGGTCTTGGTCTGGCTGTCTTCCAGTTCGGCGCAGACGATGGCGGTGAGATCGCCGACATCCTTGGCAATCAGGAAGTAGTGCTTCATGAAGCGCTCGACGTCCTGCATGCCGGGATGCTCGGTGTAGCCGAGCCGGACCGCGATCTCGCGCTGAAGATCGAAGGATAGCCGCTCCTCGGCGCGGCCGGTAACGAAATGCAAATGGCAGCGCACCGACCAGAGGAAGTCCTCGCAGCGGCGGAACAGCTGATATTCTTGCTTGTCGAAAACGCCGCGCTTCATCAGTTCGTCCGGCTCGCGCACGCGATAGACGTATTTCGCGATCCAGAACAACGTGTGCAGATCGCGTAAGCCCCCTTTGCCTTCCTTGACGTTCGGCTCGACCAGATAGCGCGACTGGCCGCCGCGGCGATGGCGGTCCTCACGTTCGGTCAGCTTGGCGGCGACGAATTGCGCGGCGGTGTTGCGCACCACTTCGTCATCGAAGCGCTTCACCAGTTCGTCGAACAGCGCGCGGTCGCCGAGCAGGAAGCGGGCTTCCAGCAGGGCGGTGCGGATGGTCATGTCCGCTTTGCCCTGGCGGATGCATTCATCGACCGAGCGGGTGGCGTGGCCGACCTTCAGGCCGGTGTCCCACAGCGCATAGAGGATGGCCTCGGCGACCTGACTCGCCCCAGGCGGTCTGCTTGTAGGGCAGCAGGAACAACAGATCGATGTCGGAGCCGGGCGCCTGCAGCCCGCGGCCGTAGCCGCCGGTCGCGACCACCGCCATGTGCTCGGTCTCGGACGGATTTTCCGACGGGTAGAGATGCTTGCGCACGAAATCGTACAGGATGCGGATGATCTCGTCTTCCATCCGGCACAGCCGTTCGGCGCAACGGCGCCCGTGCCGGTCTTTCAGCAGCAAGCTGCTCGGCCTTGGCGCGGCCCTCGATCAGCGCGGCCTTCAGCCGCTGCGCCAGCGCCGAGCGCAGTTCGATGTCATTGCCGCTATGCGACTTGGCGAGTTTTTCCAGGTCGGCGACGATGGCACGGCTGTCGATCAGATCAGCCGCCGCCCGGGTCGGGGGCGGCGGCGGAGGTGCGCGAATCGCGGTCGAGAGCGAGGGAGGCCATGGGATCATCGGGATAGCGGAGGCGGCGCTTTAAGTCACCGTTGGCCGGCAAAGATATTCGCCCTGGCGGCGCGCAGGCTGGATTTTAGCATAATTTTCCGTTTTCTGGCCTGGAGTCCGGCCTAATGCAGGCAAAGCGGGCGCCTCGTCTAAAGCTTGGCATGCTTATTCCACGGGGCCGGTTCCTTGCCGGGCGCGGTGGTGACGAGCGGCTGGCCGCGATATGGTGTGTCGTCGGCCGCCACGGGCCGGCCAAAGATCGATCAAGAAAACAACAATCCCTGCGGGAGAGCAAACGACATGCGCATGTTTCAGGTCTGTCGTTGCGGCGAACCGCTGCAGCTGATCGAAAAGACGACGCCGGAGCCGAAAGGGACCGAGGTGCTGCTTAAGGTCATGGCGGCCGGCGTCTGCCACAGCGATATCCATATCTGGGAAGGCTATTACGA
This sequence comes from uncultured Alphaproteobacteria bacterium, assembly GCA_963830125.1. GTDB lineage: Bacteria > Pseudomonadota > Alphaproteobacteria > Rhizobiales > Xanthobacteraceae > Pseudolabrys. The sequence goes on from CAWHKU010000007.1 coordinate 225,618, forward strand.
ACTCGGCCACGGCAAGCGCCTGCAACTGCTGGAACGCGGCATCAAGCTACCGCTGACCATGGGTCATGAAAATGTCGGCGAGGTGGTCGCGGTCGGTCCCGACGCCAAAGGCGTCAAGGTCGGCGACATCCGGCTCGCCAATCCCTGGATCGGCTGCGGCGAATGCGTCGTCTGCAAGCGTCGGCGAAGAGAACTTGTGCAAGACACCGCGCAATCTCGGCGTCTTCACCGATGGCGGCTACGCCGACTTACCTGATCGTGCCGCATCCGCGCCATTTGTTCGACATCGGCAAGCTGACGCCGGTGCAGGCCGCGCCGCTCGCCTGCTCGGGCATCACCACGTTCAGCGCGCTCAAAAAAGTCGGTCCGATGATCGAGGACGAACCGGTCGTGATCATGGGCGCCGGCGGGCTCGGCCTGATGGCGATTGCCTTGCACAAGGCGATGGGCGGCAAGAGCGTCGTCATGGTCGACATCGATCCGGTCAAGCGCGAGGCGGCGATCAAGGCCGGCGCCATGGCCGCGATCGACGGCCGTGCGCCGGACGCCGCCAAGCAGATCATCGCCGCCACCAATGGCGGCGCCTGGTCGGTGATCGATTTCGTCGGCTCGTCCGACACAGTCAAGCTCGCGATCGACTCGCTGGTGGTCAAGGGCGGCAAGATCATCGTCGTCGGTCTGTTCGGTGGCGACGTCACGATTTCGACGCCGTTCTTCCCGATGCGGGCGATGACCATCCAGGGCTCCTATGTCGGCTCGCTGCCGGAAATGAAGGAATTGCTTGAACTGGTCAGCCGCACCGGCGTGCCGCCGGTGCCGATGCACGAGCGCCCGCTCGAGGAAGCCAACGCCGCGCTCAACGATTTGAAAGCCGGCAAGGTGGTCGGCCGCGTCGTGTTGACGCCGACGTGATCGCTTCGTGACCTCGGCTTCTGAAATAATTGCTCCCGGTTGTTGTTGTTTATTGCGGAGACGTGCGCTGGGCGCGTCTCCGATGATGCAATGAGCTGATGGAGAATATAATGGACGGCAATGAATTGCGCGCCATGCAGGCGCCGATCAAGGAACGTTACAAGAGCGACCCGCAGGCGGCTTTCATCACCTTAAAAGCCAATGGCTCGCTGGATGCGCCCGGCATCGCCTGCAAGCTGGAAACCGGCCGTGCGCTGGCGGTGGCCGGCCTGCATCCGGGAACCGGCGGCTCCGGCCTGGAACTGTGCTCCGGCGACATGTTGCTGGAGGCATTGGTCGCCTGCGCCGGCGTCACGTTGAAGGCGGTGGCGACCGCGCTCGATATTCCGTTGCGATCCGGTTCGATCACGGCGGAAGGCGACCTCGATTTTCGCGGCACGCTCGGCGTTGCCAAGGATGCGCCGGTCGGCTTTTCGCAAATCCGGCTGCGTTTCGACCTCGACACCGAAGCGCCGCAGGACAAACTCGATCAATTGCTCAAGCTGACCGAACGTTATTGCGTGGTCTATCAGACCATCAAAAGCGGACCGGCGGTCGATGTGACGATGGCGAGGGTTTAATTCGTCGCCCCAACGATCGGGTCGGCACGACAGTTTAATTCTTGACGTGTAGTATCTTCCATAATGTCCCCCGACCTTTATTTTGCGCTGACCCTCATTCTCAAAATGGCTGTCACCGCCGGCTTCGTGCTGGCGGCGACGGTGACGGCCGAGCGCGCCGGCCCTTTGGTCGGCGGACTGGTGGCGACGCTGCCGCTCGGCGCCGGTCCGGTTTATGTCTTCCTGGCGCTCGATCATGGCGCGCACTTCATCGCCCAGAGCGCGGTCAATTCACTCGCCATCAACACCGTCAACATGATCTTCGCGCTGACCTATGCCTTGCTGGCGCAGAAGCGATCGCTCGCCGTCAGCCTGTCGCTGTCGATGCTGCTGTGGTGCGTGCTGGCCTGGACGGTGCACGAAATTCAATGGACCTTCCTCACGGCCGCTCTGTTGAATGTCGTGGTGCTGGGCGTCTGCATCTTTTTGGCGCGACCGCTCCGCCACGTGCCGATCCCGCGGATGCGGACTTATTGGTACGATCTGGCGCTGCGCGCCTCGATGGTGGCGCTGTTGGTCGGCGTCACCGTGAGTTTGAGCTTCCGCATCGGGCCGGCCGGCAGCGGCATTCTGGCGGTGTTTCCGATCATCCTGACCAGCATGATGCTGATCCTGCACCGCCGCGTCGGCGGCAAGCCGACCGCCGCGGTGATGGCCAATGCGGTGACCGGGTTGGGCGGATTCGCCTTCGCCATGCGTCGTGCTGCATTTCGCCGCCGATGCCTTCGGTGCTGCCATCGGCCTGATGCTCGCTTTGAGCACCTCGGTCGCCTGGGGCCTGATCGTCTTTAACGCCCGCCGGCGCGGCATCGACATATGACAATATTTTTTCTCGGTCTGCTCCTAAAGATCGTGATGACCGTCGGCATCGTGGTGGCGGCGTCGGTGGTGGTTGAACGCTCGGGGCCTTTTATCGGCTCGCTGATCGCCTCGATGCCGACGGCCGGCGGCGCGGTGATGATCATTCTCGCGATCGAGCACACACCGGCCTTCATTGCGCAAACCACGGTCGGCAGCCTGATCTCGAACGCGATCTGCGCGGTCTTTGCGCTGACCTATGCGTTCCTGGCGCAACGGCGGTCCTTGCTGGTCAGTCTTGGCGGCGCGTTCTTGATCTGGTTTATCTGCGCGGCGTTGTCGAAGCTGGTCGACTGGACCGTGACGTCGGCGGCGCTGTTGAACGTCGTGGTCTTTCCTCTTGCGATTCTTGCTGGCCACTCCTTGCGCGCCGATGGGCCGGTAAAAGCACGGGTGCGGCTGACCGCGAGGGATCTGGCCTGGCGCGCCGGCGTGGTGACGCTGTCGGTCATCGTCGTCACCTTGGCGAGTTCGTCAATCGGCTCATTTCCTCCGGGCTTGTTCTCGTTTTTCCCGGTGGCGATGGCGTCTTACTTCGTCATCCTGCATCCGCGTATTGGCGGCAAAGCCGCGGCCAGCGTTGCCGCGCATGTGCAGTCGCCGCTGATCGGGCTGGGCCTGAGCCTGTATCGCCGTTCATTTCCTGGCCGAGCCGATCGGCGTCTGGTGGTCTTATGCCGATCGGCCTGTCGATCGGCATGTCTGGAATGGCGGGCTGTGGCTGGTGCGCAATTGGCGCGCGAGAAAACTGTTAACGCAGTAAGCCTTCCTCCAGCGCCTTGATCTCGATCGCCAGATAGCGCGAGAAAATCCGGCATTGCGCCAGACTGCCGGCCGTGAACCACAGCCCGGGCTGCGCCGTGCGGACCCACATGTTGCGCAATTCCGCGCCGTCGCCATAGCCCCAGACCGGCCCGATCTTGTCGGCAATCGCATCGCCGAGATAGGTGCGCACGGTGTCCTGCTGGTTCTTGTAGCCGGTCGCCAGCACCAGCAGTTCCGCCTCTTGCACCGAGCCGTCACGCATCAGCGCGCCGTTCGGTACGAAGCTTTTCGATGTCGGCAAATTGGATCAGGCCGACGTCGCCGTTGATGATCAGGTCCGAGCAACCGACATTGAAGTAATAGCCGCCGCCGCGGCGCAGATACATCATCTGGAAGCCGGTCTCGTCCTCGCCGAAATGCAGCTTGAAACCGCGCGCAGCAAGATCGATCAGAAGCTTGCGATCGACCAGCCGGCCCTTGGCGGTCGAGAGTTGATAGGAGCGTTGCAGTACCGGATAGGGGAACGAGGTCGCCAGCAGGTCGCAGTCGTCGAATGGAATGCCTTCCGAATAGATCGCATAGACGCTTTGCGCTTCCTTCAAGGAGACGACATAAGTCGGGCTGCGCTGGATCAGCGTGACGTCGGCGCCACGCGCGTGCAATTCCTGCGCGGCGTCGTGGCCGCTGGTGCCGGTGCCGAGCACCAAGGCTTTGCGGCCTTTCCATTGCTCGGCGCTGCTCGAGCGATCCGGAATGCACCTTGGCGCCGGAAAAATCTTGCAAGCCCGGCAGGTCGGGCGTGGTCGGAATGCTGCTGACGCCGGTGGCGAAAATCAGATGGCGCGGATGCATGACGCGTTCGCTGCCATCGGCGTGGCGCAGCGTGACGTCCCATTGCTTTTGTGCCCTCGTCATAGCGGCCGGACACTAGCGCGGTATCGGTCCAGAAATTCAGCTCCAGGCTCTCGACGTAGGCTTCGAACCAGTTCGCCAGCTTGTCCTTCGGGATGTAGGTCGGAAAAGTTGGCGGAAACGGCATGTAAGGCAGGTGGTTGACGTGCATTTCATTGTGCAACGTCAGCGAATGATAACGGGTCCGCCAGTTGTCGCCGACGCGTTTGTGGCGGTCGACAATTAGTGTATCGACGCCGAGCTGTTGCAGACGCGCGGCGATCGCCAGACCGGCCTGGCCGCCGCCGACGACAAGAACCGCCGGATCGCGGTCGGCGAAGGCGCGTTGCTTGCTGAGACGGTCGAGCCAGTTGTCGCCGCCGAAAGCGCGAATGCCGTCATCGGCTTCGGCTGCGCGGCGTTTGAATAGCTCCTCGTGGCCGCGTAGTTCCTGCAAATTGGTGTTGATGGTCCAGGCGCGGAACTGCCCGTCTTGATCGGGGATCAGCCGCAATGTGCCGTGGCACGGCCCGAAGGCAGTATCGAATTCAAAGATCGCCTCAATGCAATCCTTGCCGGCGCGCGACACCCAGCGCGGCGGCGTCCGTTTGGCCGGGATGTGAAAATTCTGCGGCTGGGTGCGGGCGAGGTTTTTTGTCAGCATCGCCGCGATAGCGTCGCGTCCGCCGACCGTCTCAATGGTCCAGGTGAAGGCGAGCAGGTCGCGCCACAAGCCGTCGGCGATGAATAGTGCGGCGGCGGCCGGGGCGTCATTGGCCTGCAAGGCGGCGGCGAATGAATCGAGCCAGGCTCGCGTGTCGGCTGGCGCAGTCATCTTGCGGTCGGCGATATTCATCAGCGACGTTTCCTCCAGCGCGAAGCTTATTTTTTATCGGTCTCCTGCAACTTCGCCTTCAACGTATAGAGCGCTTCCATCGCCTCGCGTGGCGACATCTCGTCGGGATTAAGCGCGGCGACGGCAGAGACCACCAGCTCATGGGCGGCGTCCGGCGCCGCCTGCGGTGCCTTGTAGGGCGTAGCGAACAGCGGCAGGTCCTCGAAGCCCTTCGGCGCGGCGCGGTCTTCCTGTTCGAGCTTGGCCAGCACCAGCCTGGCGCGTTCGATCACGCTTGACGGCAGGCCGGCGAGCTTCGCCACCTGAATGCCGTAGGAGCGGTCGGCGGCGCCGGGCGCGACTTCGTGCAGGAACACGACGTCGCCCTTCCATTCCTTCACCTTGACCGTGACATTGTGCAGGCGGTTGAGCCGCGCCGACAGCGCGGTCAACTCGTGATAATGCGTCGCGAACAGCGCGCGGCATTTGTTGACGTCGTGTAGATGCTCAATCGTGGCCCAGGCAATCGACAGGCCATCAAAGGTCGCGGTACCGCGGCCGATCTCGTCCAGGATCACCAGCGACCGCGGGCCGGCCTGATTGAGAATGGCCGCGGTCTCGACCATCTCGACCATGAAGGTCGAGCGGCCGCGCGCCAGATCGTCGGCGGCGCCGACGCGCGAGAACAGCCGGTCGATGACGCCGATATGGGCGGACTTGGCCGGCACGTAGGAGCCCATCTGCGCCATGATCGCGATCAGCGCGTTCTGGCGCAGGAAGGTCGATTTACCGGCCATGTTCGGGCCGGTGATCAGCCAGATCCGGCCGGCGTCCATCTCGGGCGGCGGCGACAGATCGCTGTCATTGGCGACGAACGGCGTGCCGTCGCGCGCCAAGGCTTGCTCGACCACCGGATGGCGGCCGCCTTCGAGCGCGAAGGCGAGGCTGTCGTCGACTTGCGGCCGGGCATAGCCGCGCTCGGCGGCAAGCGTGCCGAGTGCGCTGGCGACATCGAGCCGGGCCAGCGCTTCGGCGCATTCTTTAATGGCGGCGCCTTGTTCGATCACCGCGCCGGCGAGCTTTTCGAATATCTCGAGCTCAAGCCCGAGCGAGCGGTCGGCGGCGCTGGCGATCTTGGCTTCCAGTTCGCCGAGTTCGGTCGAGGTGAAGCGCACTTGGCCCGCCAAAGTCTGGCGGTGAATGAAGGTGGCGTTCAGCGGTGGCTGCGTCAGCTTGTCGGCGTGCTGCGCCGTGACCTCGACGAAATAACCCAGCACATTGTTGTGTTTGATCTTGAGACCTTTGATGCCGGTCTCGTCGGCATAGCGCGCCTGCAAGGCGGCGACCACGCGGCGCGACTCGTCGCGAAGCGCACGGTTCTCATCAAGGCTTGCATCATAGCCTTGGCGCACGAAACCGCCGTCGCGCTTGATCAACGGCAACTCGTCGCCGAGCGCGCGCTGAAGCTCGACGGCGAGCGCCGCATCGGGTTTGCGACACAGCGTCAGCGCCTCGGCGATTTCGGCGGGAATGTCGGCGCTCTTGCCGAGCGCGGCGGCCAATTCGTTTGCTGCCGTGACGCCGTCGCGAATGGCGGCGAGATCGCGCGGCCCGCCGCGTTGCAGAGCGAGCCGCGATAAAGCGCGGGCCAGATCGGGCGCGGCGGCCAGCCGCGAACGGGTGTCGGCGCGCGCGGCAATGTCATCGGCAAAGCAGGCGACGGCGTCGAGCCGGCGCGCAATTTGCTGCGACATCGGTTAGCGGCGCCGACAGCCTCTGCGCCAGCAGGCGGGAGCCTGCCGACGTCACAGTGCGGTCGATGCAATCGAGCAGCGAGCCACGCCGCTCGCCAGAGAGTGTGCGCATCAATTCGAGATTGCCGCGGGTGGCCTGATCGATCGCCATCGTCGTGCCGGCGCTTTCGCGCAATGGCGGCGATAGCGGTGGACGCTGGCCGATCTGAGTACGCTCGACATAAGTGACGCAAGCCGCCGCCGCGGTGATCTCCAGCCGCGACAAGGTGCCGAAGGCGTCGCTGGTCGCGACCGCGAAGAACGAGGTCAGCCGCCGTTCGGCGGTGGCGCCGTCGAACACGTCGCGCGGCAGCGGCGTCACCGCCGGCAGTTCGCGCCACAGCGGCACCAATTCGGCGTCGGCATAAAGCGCGTCGGATACCAGGATCTCGCTCGGCTCCAGCCGCGCGATCTCGGCCGGCAGCGACAGGAAATCACATTCGGTGATGCGGAACTCGCCGGTCGAAATATCGATCCAGGCCAGCCCGAAGCGCGCTTCACTGTCGACCGACGACAGCCGCGCGCGCGAAACGGCGAGCAGGTAATTGTTGCGCTTGGCGTCGAGTAGCGTGTCTTCGGTCAGCGTGCCGGGCGTGACGAGGCGCACGACGTCGCGCTTGACCACGCTCTTGTAGCCGCGCTTCTTGGCCTCGGCCGGGTCTTCGAGTTGTTCGCAGACCGCGACGCGATGGCCGAGCGCGATCAGGCGGTGCAAGTATTCGTCCGAGCGATGGATCGGCACCCCGCACATCGGGATGTCCTGGCCCTGATGTTTGCCGCGCTTGGTCAGCACGATGCCAAGTGCCCGGCTGGCAACTTCCGCGTCCTCGAAGAACAATTCGTAGAAATCGCCCATCCGGTAGAACAGCAGGCTGTCCGGATTATTGGTCTTGATCTCGATATATTGCTCGAGCATCGGGCTGAGCTTGGCGGCGGGCTCGCCACCCGGCGCTGCGCCGTTTTCGGGCGGTGTTTCGGGTTCGGACAGGCCGATGGGTTGGGTCAGGGACATGGCCGGGAGGCTAGCGCATTTCGTCGGGCGCTGGCACCCGTCTTGCGCCGTCATGGCCGGGCTTGTCCCGGCCATCCACGTCTTTGCGAAACCGCTACGACGGCAAGGCGCGCTGACGGGGGCTCACACCACCTCGTTGGCCCGCTTCAGCCCCAAAATCATCGAGGTATTCAGCACATGCTCGCGCGCCTTGACCGGATCGGCGGCGACCGCGACCAGGGCTTCGAGGTTCTTGCGCTGCACCGCCGGGTCGCGTTCCTCCATCGTCCGCTTGTTGCGGATCGACATCGCCTGCACCTGCTCGACGGTGGCTGAACGGCGCTGCCGCGAATAGAGGTCGAGCAGATCCTCACCTTCACCGCGCCAATGACGGCCGAGCTTGTCGCAAAGATTGATGGCGTCATGAATGCCGCTGTTGAGGCCGAAGCCGCCGAGCGGATTGTTGAGATGGGCGGCGTCGCCGGCCAAGAGCACACGGCCATGGCGGAACGAAGCAGCGACGCGCTGATGCACCCGGTAGGTGCTTTTGTAGCGGATCTCGTAAGGTTCGGGCTTGGGCAGCAGGCGCTGCAAGGCGGCCTCGACCCGCTCCGGCGCTAGCAGCACCTCGTCGCTTTCGTCCGGATCGACCGGGTAGGCCAGCCGCCACAGGCCGGGCGGGCCGGCATCTGGCAGCTTGAACAGCGCGCCCCATTCGACCGGGTCGGCGATGTAGCAATTGAGCGCGAAGCCGTGCCGACCAAAGTCGTAAGGTGTGCTGGCGACGACGAACAGTTCTGGCCAAGTGAAGCCTTCGAATTCGGCGTCGAGAACCTTGCGCACCACGCTGCGCCCGCCGTCGGCGCCGATCAGCCACGAACCTTCGATCGTGCGTTCTTGTCCATCGGCTTCGACCGTGACCGAAACGCCGTCGGCCTTTTGCGTGAAGGTTTTCACGGCATGGCCGAAATGGATCTCGGCGCCGCCTTCGGCGCGCAACAGATCGAGCTGGATCGGCGTCAGCCGGTGCTGTTCGAGATGCAGGCGATACGGGTAGGGCGTCACGTCCTTGAGCAGGTCGAGGTCGAATTCGGCAATCAGGTCACCTGGCTTATTGCGGATCTGCCAGTAGCGAACCTTCAGGCCGGTTTCGTGCATCCTGGCGGTGATGCCATAGGGTGCCATCAATTCCTGGGTCGGCGGATGGAACGAGCCGGCGCGCAAATCATGCGTCAGCGCCAGCTCGGATTCCAGCAGCACCACCGGGATGTCCTGCTTGCGCAGCGCTAGCGCGCACATCAGCCCGGTCGGTCCGGCGCCGGCGATGACAACAGGTTTACGCTCGGCCATCGTCGGCGCCTCTTCAGCTACTTACTTGACCAGCTTGGTGCCGGTGATGCGTTCGAGATTGCCGTGCCAGATCGCGTCCTTTTCCGCCTTCGGCAGATCGACGTCTTCGATGAAACGGAGCGCATCGCGGGTGTACATCGTGCCCTTTTCCGGATCGAACGGGCAGTCGGAGGCGAACACGATCTTGTCGTGATCGTAGAACGATAGGCCGATGTCGATGCCGGCTTTCGACGAGAACGTTGCGGTGTCGGCGTAGAAAGTGTGCTTGAAGTAATCGAGCGGGCGTTTCTTGAGCTGCTTGAGCAGGGCGCCGAGATCCTCGTCCGAGGTGCGCGAACCGAGTTGATCCCAGCCGGGGCCGATACGGCCTTCCAGCATCGGCACGATGCCGCCGAAGTGGTGAGTGATGATTTTCAGCTTCGGATATTTGTCCATGATCCTGGAGAACACCAGCCGCGCCATCGCCGCGCCGGTCTCGTAAGACCAACCGAAGGTCCACCAGATCTCGAACTTCGACTTGGTCTCGGTGGCGTAGTCGGCGAAGCCGGCGTTGCGCGCCGGATGCAGCCAGACCGGCTTGTCGAGTTTTTCCATCGCCGCGAAGAACGGCTCGAAGGCCGGATCGTCGAGCGGCTTGCCGGCGACGTTGGTGTAGATCTGCACGCCCAGCGCGCCGTTCTTGATGGCGCGGGTGGCTTCCGCGACGCCGGCATCGGCGGCGCCCAGCGCGCCTTGCGCCACCCAGCCGGGGAAATGGTCGCTGTCCTTCTCGCAGATTTCCTGCAGTTCATCGTTGATCAGCCGGGCGTTTTCCTCGATCGCCTTCGCGTCGCCCTTGGTGAAGACTTCGAGCGGCGGCATCGCGAAAGACAGGATCTGGGCATAGTCCGGGAAGATGTCGACGATTTTCTTGCGGATGTCGAGGTCGTGGATGCAGGGCACTTCGCGCATGCGCTTGCCGATGTCGGGATAGCCGCTGTCGACCAGCTTCTTGAACATCCGGCTCGGCATGAAATGGGTATAGGCGTCGATGCGCATGGCGTACTCCTGAGGTGACGGACTTCGTTGATCGGGTCGGTGGCGGTTTAATAGGGCGTAATGACGTTGAGCAGCGCCTGGCGTTTTTCGTTCATCACGGCGTCGCGCGCGCGCGCCAGGGCGCCGGGCAGCTCGGCCGGGTCTTCGACCCGTTCGGCAAAAGCGCCTTGCGCTTTCGCCATTTCGTCGTAAGGCGGCGCCGGATCGAGATCGGCCAGATCGCGGCCGTCGTTGTCGCCGGCGACGCCGTCCTTGAACATCGACAGCGTGGCTTTGCGCACGGCGCCATAGCGGCTGTTGTTGAACACGATGGTGAGGATCGGCAGGTTGTGTTTGGCCGAGACCCAATGGCCGACGGTCGGGTTGGAGAACATATAAGCGCCGTCGCCGAGCGTCGCGACGATCAGCTTGTCGGGCGCGGCCAGCTTGGCGCCGAGCGCGGCGCCGAGGCCCCAGCCCAGACCGCCCGCCGGCCCGAGCGAATAAAACGTGCCGGCATGCTCGCGCGGACAATGGTCCGAGCGCAGCGGATATTCGTTGAAGATGATGGCGTCGTCGCCGACCGCCTCGCCAATGCAGCGTGACAGATATTCCGGCGAAATGTGTCTCCCCGACGGCCGAATCCTTGACCAAGCTGGGCGCGCCGGACGTGCATACGCTCGGTCAGACGGGCGCGGCGGGCGGCGATGTGCGGTTCGGCCGCTTGCAGGCGCGGCTCGAGCGCGGCGATCAGCGCTTCGAGCGAATGGACGACGCCGGCCTGCACCGACAGGTCGGACGGGAATGAGCGCATCGGATAGCGCGAGAAGATCGGGTCCTCGGCGACATGGACGATGCGCGCGCCCGCCGCCGGCTGTTGCAGATGCGGAATCCACGGCACATCGGATTCGAGCGCGATCACCAAATCGGCGTCGGCCAGAAGCGTGCCCGGCTCGTAGCCGAAGTGCATGTGGTGGCTCGACGGTACACAGACCGTGCGCGGGTTATGCGTGACAACCGGGAATGGCAAATCGCTCGGCCAAGGCGCTGAGCGGGCGCACCGCTTCCCCGGGCAGAACCGAGGTGATGATCAGCGGGCGCTCGGCGCCGGCGATCCATGCGGCCAAGGTCTCGATGGATTTTGGATCGGGATAAACGCGTTCGGCAGCGGCGCGCGGCTTGATCGGCGCGATCGGTTCGGCCACCGGCGCCGACAAGCGGCTCGCGCGGCAGCACCAGGTAAACCGGGCCGCGCGGATGCGCCATCGCCACTTCGACCGAACGCGACACGACGTCGCCGACTTGGGTCGGCTGGCGCAATTCGTAATCCCACTTCACCAGTTCGCGCAGCATGCCGGCCTGGTCGAACATTTCCTGCGCCCAGTGGATCGGGCGCGTGCGTGAACCGAACGAGCCTTTCTCGGTGATTGGCGTGCGTCCGGCGGCCAGGATCAGCGGCACGCGGTCGCGCGCCAGATTGGTGACATTGTTGATGGTGTTGGCGGTGCCGACATTGACATGCACCATCACCGCTTGCGGCCGGCCGTTCATCAGATAGGCGCCGTGCGCCATCGCTACCGCCAGGTTTTCGTGCGGCACCAGCACCGGCTGCGGCACCTTGGCGTTGGTCTTCTTGGCGCGGCTGAAAGCTTCCACGATCGGCGGGAAATCGGTGCCCGGATTGGCGAACAGGTAATCGACGCCGTGATCGGAAAGTGCCCGAAGGAAAGCTTCGCCGGCGATCGCAGGCCGTTGTCCGGTGGTCGGTGTCGCGGCCATGCTGTCCCTCGCCCTGTGATGCGCAACCATCTTTTCGGATTGCGGATATTAATGTGTCCGTGCGGCAATCTTTTACGCGACCGGGCCGGGGGAGACAACGGAGCCGGGCGCAGGCGGGCTATGCCGTGCCGCGCGTTCGCTATTCCGCCGCCATGCGAAAATCGGCTTGGCGTTCGATTTCGGCTAGACAACGCGCCAGGCTTTCGCCTTCCGGATCGACCAAAGCGGCGGTGCGTGCCGAGGCGACCGCATCGGCGGCGCGGCTCATTGGGATATTGCCCGCCAACGCGGGGCGGATGATCTTGCGCCTCGATCAATTGATAGTTGTGCAGGCCGCGCGCGTAAGTGTCGCCATAGCCCTTGATCAACCGGGCGCATTCGGCGACTTCGAGCGCGAAGGCGGACGAGTGTTGCGCTGCTTCGGCAATCAGCGCGAGCCAGCCGGTCAGTTGCGCCTGTTCCTGGGCGTAGCGGTGGCCGTAAGGCCTGATGGCGCGTAGCTTGGCGAGCGTCCAGAAGCGCAAGTAACCGGAGACCGACGTCGAATTGATTTCCATGCCGAAATAAACTTTGCCGAGCCAGCCGCGCTTTTCACTGGCGGAAATGATCGGCCGTGCTAGGAACGGCGGCAGCAACTGGCACAACTCCTCGATGCCGGGCTTGAGGAAATCGTGCACCGAATAAGGCTCGTCCTTGACGCGCAATTCGTCGCGCGCGATCCGTGCCATGCGGGCGGGCGCGATCTTGGCTTGGGCCACCCGCACGACATCTTCGTATGACATGCGCACGGCGAGATGGCGCGCCACTTCCTTCAACAGCTTGCCTTGCGCGCCGCTTTGTCTCGTCGGCCTTGGCGATTGCGACCAGCCGCTCAAGATAAAGCCGCGCATAAGCGATGCTCTGATAGGGCACCAGCCGGCGCACGCCTTCGATTGCGATAGGCTGCGCGATCGCCGGCATCGTGCGGATGACTTCCTGCTCAAGCGCGGCCAAAGTGATGGCGGCGGTCTTTTTAGGTTCGGCACTGGCCGCGCCGGCAGCGGCATTGCTGGCGCGCGCCGCGTCCAGGCCGGCGCGGAATCCGCGCAGATTGCTGTCGACCGATTTGCCGTCGGCGCGGATCGCTGCTTCGAGTTGGTCGGCGGTCACCGGCAGCCGGTTGGCGCCGGCGATCGCGCCGAGCATCACCGCGCTGATGATCGAGCCGGCTTCAGCGGCGAGCTTGGCCATGTCAAACAGAAGCGCGTCGCGCGCATTGTCGTTGATGACGGCAGTAAGTGTGTCGCTGTCGAAACGGCCGTCGCCCATCGCGACTTTCTCGTCCATCGCATAGAAGCGGCTGAGCGAGGCGATCATGTGCGTGCGGTCGGGCGTCACGAAACCGGCAGCGACCGCGCGGCCGGCTTCCAGCAGTTCGCTCGCCACCGCGATGTCGATATCGCCGACGCCGGGGGTGAGCGCCAGCACCGGCCGTTTGCCGCCGAGTTCGCGCGCCTTCACCGGGAAAATCTCGATGTAATAAGTGGTCGCGCCGGTGCGCTGCGCCACGCCGGGAATCGAGGTCGACTGCACCGGAAAGCCGGCCTTCTCGGCAGCATCGACGATCCAGTTGGTCAACACGCCGCCGCCTTCGCCACCGAGCGCGGCAATCAGCAAAGTGATGGGACGTTGCGCGCTCATGCGGCGGCCTTGAGTTCTGGCGCGGGAGTCAACGGCGGCAACGGCTTGGCCGTTATAGCCGCCGAGCCAGCCGATCACCGTCTGGCGAACGCGGAACAAGAAGCGGTCCCAGGCCGTGGCGTTGCGCACGATCTCGGCGCGGTAGAACGACGGGCACAACACGGCGGCATGGGCGACTTCGCCGCACAACCCGCAGCCGACGCAAGAGTCGACGACGTTCGCCACCGGATCGGTGCGCAGCGGATCGGGCGACGGCTTGACCGTCAGCGACGGGCAACCGGACAGCCGGATGCAGGAATGGTCGCCGGTGCAGATCTCGTCGTCGACGCCGTAGCGGGCGCGGGTGACGCGCTTGCCCTCTTTAAGCTTGATCGCATCCTCGGCACGCACCCGGCGCTGGCGCGCCAACATGGCATTCGCCGTCGGCGATGATGACCTTGAGCCCTTTCTCGGCGGTCTTCATCGCTTCTTTCAGCGTCTTGACCATTTTGGCGACGCCATAGGTGCGCACGGTGCGCAGCCATTTCACGCCCATCGAGCGCAAGGTCTGTTCGATATCCATGCCGGTCGGGTGCCGTCGCGGCTCGGCTGCCGACGACGTCATATATTGCTGGCCGGTCGCCGAGGTATAGCCGTTCTGCATCACGATCAGAACGCCGTCGCCTTTGTTGAACAGGTTCGACGCCACGCCGGTGATCAGACCGTTATGCCAGAAGCCGCCGTCGCCCATGATGGCGATCGAGCGGCGGTCCATGTTCGGGCCGACCGCGGCGGCGCTGGCGAGCGACATGCCGTAGCCGAGAATGGAGTTGCCCATACTGAATGGCGCGAAGGTCCGAAGGCATGGCAGCCGATGTCGGCGCGAGATATGGGCCGGCCCGAGTTCGCGCTGCATCAGCTTGAGCGCGGAGAACACGGGGCGCTCCGGACAGCCGGTGCAGAATGTCGGCGGGCGCGGCGGCAAAGTGGCCGAGTGCTTGCGCCGCTTTCGGCCTTGTGCGCGATCAGCCCACGCGCTTGCTCGGCGATCGTGTCGGCGTCGATGCCGGCGGGCCTAGCGGCTTGCAGGAAGGCGGCGAGGCCTTCGAGCAGCACGTCGGAGGTATATTCGCCAGCCTGCGGCAGCGGGCCCTTGCCGTACACTTTGGTCTGGATGTCGGCGCGGCGCAGTTCGACATTGATCGCCTGCTCGATGTAGTCGGGATGGCCTTCCTCGACCACCAGCACGGCGCGCTTGGTCGCGCAGAATTCGCGGATCTCGTCCGGCACCAGCGGATAGACCACGTTCAGAACTTTGATCGGGATGCGCGAGGCGCCGAACACATCGGCCAGACCCATGCGCTCAAGCGCGCGCAACACCGAGTTGGTCAGACCGCCCATCACCACGATGCCGATGTCGGACAAATCGCCGTCGATGGTCTCGTTCATCTTGTGCTTGGCGATGAAGGCGCGCGCCGCCGGCATGCCGTTCCTCGATCTTCAGCTTTTCCTGGCTGTAGATCACCGGCGGATGCGCCAGCCGATTGTAATTGAAGCGCGGCGGGCCATCGATCTTGTCGAGACCGGAGGCGACGCCCTTGCGGTTATCTTTGGCCGCGAATTGACCGGTGGCGTGGCAGGCGCGAATGCGCAGCTCCAGCATCACCGGCGCGTGGCTTGCTTCCGACAATTCGAAACCCAGTTCGACCGTGCGCACGATCGAGGCGAGATCGGGGCGCGGATCGAGCAGCCACATCGACGACTTCAGCGCATAGGCGTAAGAGCGTTCCTGGATGACGCTGGCGCCTTCGCCATAGTCCTCGCCGATAATGATCATGGCGCCGCCGATAACGCCGGGCGACGACAGATTGGACAGCGCGTCGGCGGCGACATTGGTGCCGACGATGGATTTCCAGGTGACCGCGCCGCGCAACGGATAATTGATCGAGGCGCCCAGCATGGCGGCGGCGGAGGCTTCGTTCGAACAGGTTTCCAGATGGACGCCGAGTTCGGCCATGATGTCTTCGGCGTCGACCAGCACGTCGAGCAGATGCGACACCGGCGCGCCCTGATAGCCGCCGACATAAGATACGCCCGATTGCAGCAGCGCCTTGGTGACCGCGAGAATGCCTTCGCCGTGGAAGGTGTCGCCGTCGCCAAGCCGCAGCGCCTGCACTTCTTTTTTAAACGAGCGTTCCAAAGGATGCCTCCGGGCCGATGGTTTGGCCCCCAACCGGTTTAGCAAATTCGGCGTCACATATGCGAGGGCAACCAGAGCGCCAGGATCGGGAAGGCGATCAGGATGGCCAGCCGCAGGATATCGGTCAGCACGAAGGGCATAACGCCATAGAATACCGTCGATAGCTTGACGTCCTTGATCACGCTCTTGATGACGAAGACGTTCATGCCGACCGGCGGATGGATCAGGCCGAGTTCCACCGTCATCACGATCACCACGCCGAACCAGATCGGATCGAAGCCGAGCGCCTGGATCACCGGGAACACGATCGGGATCGTCAGGATGATCATGGCCATGGCGTCCATGATGCAGCCGAGGAACAGATACATCAGCATGATCAGGATCAGGACACCGTAGGGGCCGAGCCCCAAGCTGGTGAGGAAGACGCGTGACCTTCTGCGGCGTCTGCGTGATGGTGAGGAAGTAGCCGAAAATCAGCGCGCCGATCAGGATGGTGAACACCGACGCGGTCGTGCGCAAAGATTCGACCAGGCAGCGCAGGAAGTCGGCGCGCGACAGTTTCTGCCGCAGCACCGCGATGATGAAGGCGCCGGCGGCGCCCATGCCGGCGGCTTCGGTGGCGGTGAAGGCGCCGGCGTAAATGCCGCCGATAATGAAGATGAACAGCAGCGACACCGCCCAGACGTCGCGCAGGGCTTCGCGGCGTTCGGCCCAGCTGTGACGCGGGGTCACCGGCAGAAAGCCGGGCTTGATCCAGGCGATGATGTTGATGGTGGCGATGTACATGCACACCGCCAGGATGCCGGGCACCACGCCGGCGATGAACAATTTGCCGATGTCCTGCTCGGTAATCAGGCCATAGACCGCGAATACGGTCGAGGGCGGGATCATGATGCCGAGCGAGCCGCCGGCCGCGATCACGCCGGTCGAAAAGCTTTGCGGATAGCCGTGCTCGCGCATTTCCGGATAGGCGACCTTGGAGAAGGTGGCGGCGGTGGCGACTGACGAACCGCAGATCGCGGCGAAGCCGCCGCAGGCGACGATGGTGGCGATGCCGAGGCCGCCCCTGCAGATGGCCGAGAAACGTGT
Organism: uncultured Alphaproteobacteria bacterium; assembly: GCA_963830125.1. Taxonomy (GTDB): domain Bacteria; phylum Pseudomonadota; class Alphaproteobacteria; order Rhizobiales; family Xanthobacteraceae; genus Pseudolabrys. Next base: position 242,416 of record CAWHKU010000007.1, read on the forward strand.
TGGAGGCGCGAAACAATTCCTTGCTCATGCCGGAAGCGGACGCGAAAGCGCCCATCAGCAGGAACAGCGGAATAACCGCGAATTCGGCGTCGGTGGCGGTGCGGATCGGCGATTGCGACAGCAGCTTGAGCGCCGGGCCGATATCGCCGATCAGATAGCCGAAGCCGAGCACGCCGACGAGGCCCATGGCGATGCCGACCGGCACGCGCAGCATCATCAGCCCGAACAGCGAAAGAAATCCGGTAATAGCGACGGCGTCGGTGCTCATGGTGTCATCATTCCAGAGGGCTATTCCGCTGTGTGCGGTTCGCGGGCAGGCCCGAGTTTTTCCGGCCAGAACACCAGCCGCATGGTGCGCAGCACCAGCAGCAGGATCGACGAAGCGAGCCCGATCCAGGCAACCAAATAATAAATCCAGACCGGCTGGCGCAGATCGAAGGTGCCGACATGGTCGAGGCGGGTGTTCAGCACTTTTTCGGCGAACATCCAGGTGAAGGTGGCCATCGCCACCAACGTCACCAGCGCGGCAAAGACGTCCATCGCGCGCTTGGCGGCAGGCGGCGCCACAGTCCACAACAGGTCGACGCTGATATGGTCGCCGCGATAGCTCGCCACCGCCATGCCCCAGAAGATCAGAATGCCGAGCAGCAGGCGGGTGAAATCGTAACTGTCCGGGATCGACCAGGCGAAGAAGTAGCGCAGGAACACGGACACGAAAACCAGCAAGGTGACAACGGCGAGAAACACCGCCGCCGTCACCTCGATCACATCAATAAACCGATCGACGGGACTGCGTCCCGATTCCGTCGTCATGAAAAGCTGTTCCGGTGTGAAGGAAGCGCCCCGGCTTCCCTCGCCATTGCTGTGAGCGCCCGACCCCTCGAGTCTTGAGACGAGGGGCCGGGCTGTTCGAGGGTTGCGGATCAGTAGGCCGCGTTTTCTTTCTTCAGGTCCGCCTTGAGTTCTTTCATCGCCGCGACCGGATCGATGCCGGCTTTCTTGGCGCCCGCGGCCCACTGGGCTTCGAGCGGAGCCGCCGCCTTCTGCCATTCGGCCAGCTGCGCCGGGCTGAGGTTGTAGACGTCCTGGCCGGGCTCGGCCTTGAGCTTGGCGATGCCGTCATGCTCGAACTTGGCCCAGGGGCCGGCGATCTTGGCCGCCCATTTGCTGGTGCAGTGATCGTCGATCGCCTTCTTCTGCTTGGCCGACATCTCGTTGTACTTGGCCTTGTTGAACACGAAGGCGAAGGTCGTGGTGTAGAGCGGCACATTCATGTGCTCTTTGGTCACCTTGTCGATGCCGAACAGCATGATCGAGCCCCAGGGGAAGGTCACCGCGTCGGCGACGCCCTTGCTGAGCACTTCGCGAACTTCCGGCGCCGAGGCCTGCACATTGGTGCCGCCGAGCATGGTCACGAAGCGGGCGATGGTGCCCTGCGCCGGACGGATCTTCATGCCCTTGATGTCGGCGGGCACCATGACCTTTTTGCTGACCGAGTGGATCGCGCCCGGATCGTGCACGAAGGCGAGGCAGAACTTGACGTCCTTCATCTCCTTGGCGGCGTATTTGCGATACCATTCGTCGAGCGCGACCGAACCGCCGGTGGCGTTCGACATCAGGAACGGCAATTCGCCGGCGGCGATGATCGGGAAGCGGCCGGGCTGATAGCCGGGATTAATGTAAGTGAGGTCGGCGATGCCGTCGCGCGCCATGTCGTAATGGTCGAAGGCCTTGCCGAGCTGCTGCGACGGATAGACCTTGTAATGCAGCGTGCCGCCCGATTCTTTTTCGACCGAGGCGCCCCATTCTTCCAGCGCCTTCTGCAGCGGATGCGACGGCGGCACCCAATGTGACAACTTGAGTTCGAATGTTTTATCCTGGGCGACGGCAGCGGGGCCTGAGCCGATCAGGCCGGCAACGGCCAACGCGGAAGCAAGAGCTGCGAAACGAGACTTCATGGAAATCCTCCCTTGGTTTGGTGTTGGTTGCGAAGCCAACTTTTTTCTTATTCAGCCGTATATTGGCACAATTGTAAAGTGAAGTATATGGTTTGGCATCAAACTATTTCGTCTAAGAGGGTCGGTTGAGGGGCATGAAGGTGGCGGCGAACAAAAAGAGCCCCAACGGCAATGGCGGCAGCCGTGTGCGGCGCGGCAAGAACGGCGAAACCACTGTCGAATCGATTAATTTCGGTCCGCTCGCCACCTGGGTCGGCTTCAATCTGCGCATGGCGCAGGAGAGCGACCTTCCAGTCCTTTTCGCGGCTGTCGCTGGAAGTGGGCGAGAGCCCCGGCCGTTTTGCGACTTTGACGCTGATCTCGCGCAACCCCGGCATCAGCCAGACCGAATTGAGCCAAGCCGCCGGCCGCGACAAATCGAGCCTGACGCCGGTGATCGAGGATCTGGTGCGGCGCGGGCTGGTCGAGCGCAAGCGGCTTGACGCACGACCGCCGCGCCTATTGCCTGAACGTCACCAGCGCCGGCAAGAAGACCTTGGCCAAACTAATGCGCGCCGCGCGCCGGCACGAGCGGGAGCTCGACGGGCTGATCGGCGCGCGCGACCGCAAGCGCTTTATTCAGATTTTGAAAAAGATCGCGGCCGGGTTTGAGTGAGTGCTTCGTGTCCCGGTCGCAGTGCAGCGTGAGCCATAAGCGTGCTTATGGCGAAACGGTGGACTGCAGAACCGGGACCTTTCCAGACGCTAAGTGTGGAACGGCCCCGGCTCGGCGGCGCACCACTCCGTGTTGCGCCGCGTCCGGGGCACGAGTTGCTATTCAAATTTCTCCAGCACCGCCTCCGGCACCGGATGCGATTTCAGGTGGCCTTGCGCGTCGCGCACCGTCCACACCCGCTTTTCCGAACATTCCGCGCATAGCTCGCCCTTGAGGCTGAGCTTGTGCTCGACCTCGAAGCTGGAGCGGCCGAATTTGATGGTGCTTTCGACGTCGACATCGTCGCCGAAACGGGTCGGCTTGACAAAGCGCGCTTGCGTGCGCACCAGCGGCCAGCCGGTGAATTCCAGGTTCTTGAACATCTGAAATTTGGTCATGCCGAGCGCGGCCTCGAACAGCATCGCGGTCGAGGCGTCGAAAATCCGGAAATAGTTCGGATAATAAATGATGCCGGCGGGGTCGCAGTCGCCCCATTCGATGCGCACGGAGCGGGTGTTGGTGAAGGAGGTCATTTTATCTGGCCTTCGAAGGGAACTGCTACGCTGAAATTATGCGTCAATCTCTCCATCGTCATGCCCGGCCTTGGGCCGGGCATCCACGTCTTTTTGGGCGGCAAGATCGAAAGCAAGACGTGGATGGCCGGGACAAGCCCGGCCATGACGAGATTGTTACCTCGGCGCCATGCGCAATGCGCCGTCGAGGCGGATGACCTCGCCATTGAGATAGCCGTTGTGGATGCAATGCAGCACCAGCGCGGCGTATTCGCTCGGGCGCGCCGAGGCGCTTGGGGAACGGCACCGAAGCGCCGAGCGAATCCTGGGTTTCCTGCGGCAGCGCGGTCAGCATCGGCGTGCCGAAAATGCCGGGCGCGATCGCCATGACGCGAATGCCGAATTGGGAAAATTCGCGCGCCGCCGGCATGGTCAGCGCGGCGACGCCGCCCTTCGACGCCGAATAGGCCGACTGGCCGATCTGGCCTTCGAAGGCGGCGACCGACGCGGTCGAGACGATGACGCCACGCTCGCCGTCGGCGAGCGGCTCGACCGCCTGCATCTCGGCGGCGACCAGACGCATCATGTTGAAGGTGCCGATCAGGTTGATGCGGATGACGCGCTCGAAGTCTTCCAGCGGCATCGGCCCGTCGCGGCCGACAATGCGCTTGGCCGGACCGATGCCGGCGCAATTGACCAGAACGCGGGCCGGGCCGTGCACGGTCGTTGCCGCGGTTTCGATGCGCCGCCTTGGCGCCGGCCGCGTTCGACACGTCGCAGGCCACCGCGATGCCGCCGATGTCCTTGGCGACGTCGTTGGCGCCTTTTTCGTTGAGATCGAACACCGCCACCTTGGCGCCGGCGGCTGCCAGCGCGCGCGCGGTCGCGGCCCCTAAGCCCGACGCGCCGCCGGTGACGATCGGCCGCTTGTCCCTTGATTTCCATCTTAGTTCGTTCCTTTGATTTAATTCGGTATTCTCGATCAGCATCGCGATGCCCTGGCCGCCGCCGATGCAAGCCGAAGAAATACCATAACGCAAATTCGACGCTTTGAGTTCGCGCGCCAGCGTCAGCGTCAGGCGGATGCCGGTGGCGCCGAGCGGATGGCCGATGGCAATCGCGCCGCCATTGACGTTGAGCTTGTCCTCGTCGAGGCCGAGTTCGCGCGCGCAGGCCATGACCTGGGCGCCGAAGGCCTCGTTGATCTCGAAGCGGCCGATCTGGTCGAGCGTCAGCCCGGCGCGGTCCAGCACCGCCTTGATCGCCGGCACCGGGCCGATGCCCATGATCTCCGGCGGCACGCCGACGGCGGCGCTGGCCAGAATGCGCGCCAGCGGCTTCTTCCCGAGCTTTTTGGCGTATAGTCGGCGCTGCCGACCAGAATGGCGCCGGCGCCATCGACGATGGCCGACGAATTGCCGCCGGTCTGCACGCCGCCGAAAGCGGCGCGGATTTTGCCAAGCTGTTCGGCGGTCGAGTGCGAACGTGGCTGTCGGCGGAAATCCCGTCCTTGATCTTGATGCCGCGGTTTTTCAGGCCGTCGACTTCGAAGTTTTCGGTCGAGACCGGCGCTATCTCGCCGGCAAGAAAGCCGCTCGCCTGCGCCTTGACCGCGCGCGTGAACGAGCGCGCGGCATAGTCGTCGACTTGCGGCCCGGGTGATCTGATATCGCCGCGCCAGATTTTCGGCGGTGTCGCCCATGCCGAGCCCGCAGGCCGGATCCATCAGCGCTTCCCACAGGAAATCCTTGAACTCGACCTGGCCCATGCGGAAGCCGCCGCGGCTGGTGTAGGACGCGACCGGATTGCGGCTCATGCTTTCGGTGCCGACGCACAGCGCCAGTTCGGCGCGGCCGAGCGAGACGGCGTCGGAGGCCTGCGCCAGCACTTCGATGCCGGTGCCGCAGACCCGCTGCACCAGATGCGCCGGCGTCTGTTGCGGCACGCCGGAATACAAACCGATATGGCGCGGCAGCATGTAGGCGTCGAAACTGGCCTGCGCCATGTTGCCGGCGATGACGGTGCCGACATCGTCCGGCGACACGCCGGATTTTTTGAAGGCTTCGCGCGCCGCCTTGATGCCGAGATCGATCGGCGACACGGAGGCCAGCGCGCCGTTGTAATCGGCAAACGGCGTGCGCGCGCCGTCGATCAAATAGGCGTCGTCGAAAGTGGCGGCCAGGCCGGTGGTCTTTGCGGTCACGGTTATTACTCCTCGATTCCGATCACGCGCGGTGACGGCGTGTCGGCGTAAAGTTCCTCGACCAGCGCGGCGCGGTTTTTCAACACGGCGCGCTGGTTGATCGATCCCTTGTCGGTCATCTCGGCGCTGTCGAGCGACGGCGGCTCGTCCATCAGCAGCGCGCGGCAGACTTTGGTCGACGAGCCGGTGCTGGTCGCGCGCCATCGTGTTGAGCAGCGTCGGCGAAATGCGCGCGCACTTTGGATGTCGGACAGCGCGTCCTGGTCCGGCTTGCCGCACAGGTCGCGGCAGGCATCGACATTCGGAAACACCAGCACGGCGATGTCGTCGCGGTCGGCGCCGGCGATCACCACGTCGCGCACATAAGGCGCGCAAGCGTCGATGAACTTGGCGCGCAGCGGGCCGACATGCACCCAGGTGCCGGTGGCGAGCTTGAAGTCCTCGGCGATGCGGCCGTCGAACAGCAGGCCCTGTTTGCGGATCGTCCGGATCGGCGAATTTGAAGGCGTCGCCGAGCTTGTAGAAGCCTTCTTCGTCGTAGGCTTGCGCGGTGTATTGCGGCTGCCGCCAATAGCCGGGCGTGATGTTGGGCCCGCGCACGCGCGCTTCCAGCTTGCCTTCGTTCGGCACGAGCTTCAGGTCCATGCCGGCGCCGGGCAGGCCCATATTGGCGGCGTTTTCGGTCGGCCAGGTGCGCGCCAGCGCAAATGGCGCGGTCTCGGTCGAGCCGAAGCCGGTCGAGAATAGAATCTGCTCGCCGCAGGCTTGCGCCGCCAGTTCCTGAATGTCGTCGAACACGTGTTGCGCCAGCGCCGCGCCGGCAAACCACAGCATCTTCACCCGGCTGAAGAAGGTTTGCGCGCAGCTTTGCGTCGTTGCGCAGATAAGGCAGCAGCGCTTCGAAACCTTTCGGCACGGTGAAGTACCAGGTCGGCGCGATTTCGCTCAGGTTCTTGACCGTCTCGTCGATCGCGCCCGGCAACGGCTTGCCGTCGTCGATATAAAAGGTGCCGCCGTTGAACAGGACCAGGCCGACGTCGTGATTGCCGCCGGCGGTGTGATGCCACGGCGCCCAGTCGACGATCACCGGCGGCTCGTTCTGGAAGAAAGCCAACGCCTGGCGCAGCATCACCTGGTTCGAGCACCACATGCGCTGGGTGTTGATGACGCATTTCGGAATGCCGGTCGAACCCGAGGTGAACAGGAATTTGGCGATGGTGTCGGGACCGACCGCGTCATGCGCGGCCTCGATCGCGGCGGTCGGCATCGCATTGAGATTTTCGAACAAGGTCGTCGCGCGGCTGGCCAGCGGATTTTTGCGTGACGACGACTTCAACGTCATCGGGCACCACGGCTTCAATGGCGCGCGCGAAGGCCGAGCCGTCGGCGGCGAACACCAGCCCGGGCGTGATCAGTTCGAAGATCGAGCGCAGCCGGCCGAAGTCGGTCGAGACCAGCGAATAGGCCGGCGAGATCGGCGCATAGGGAATGCCGGCATAGATCGCGCCGAGGCCCAGCAGCGCATGCTCGATGTCGTTGCCCGACAAAATCGCAATCGGCCGCTCCGGCGAGAGTTTGCGGTCGAGCAGCGCTTCGCCGATGGCGCGCGCTTGGGTCAGCGCTTGCGCATAGGTGACCGTGCGCCAGCCGCCGGTCGCGTCGCGCTGCGCGAACAGAATCTGGTCCGGCGTGTTCTTTCGCCCAATAGACCAGCCGTTCGGTCAGCTTGTCGGGGTAGGGCCCGAGCGGCTGCGGCGAGCGCAGCAGAATGCAGCCGTCGGCGCGGTGCTCGACAATGACGTCCTGCGGCCCGAGCGCGACCTGGCGCAGCGGGGCGGTGGGTTTCGATTTGGCGCGGGTGGGTTGGGCGGTCATGTTGGAATTGGTATCACGGACGGTGGCAAAGGCTCGGCATAAAGCGCGGCGGCGAGGTCGGCGCGGCTCGCCAGCACTGCGCGCTGGTTGATCGAGCCCTTGTCGGTCATCTCGCCTTTATCCAGCGACGGCGGTTCCGCCAACAGGATCACGCGCATGACGCGGGTCGACGAGCCTTTGCTGGCCGCGGCCAATGCGCCCAGCAGGTCGGCGAATTTGCCGCGCACCGCCGGCGCTTCGATCACGGCGTCGGATGCTGGCGTCGCGCGCCAAGTCCGGCCAAGTTTGCGGCAGGCCTCGACGTCGGGAAACACCAAGGCGGTGAGGTCGTCGCGGTCGGCGCCGGCAAACACCACGTCGCGCACATAAGGCGCGCAATGATCGATGAAGCGCGCGCGCATCGGGCCGACGCTGACCCAGGTGCCGGTCGACAGTTTGAAATCCTCGGCGATGCGGCCATCGAACAGCATGCCTTTGCCCGGATCGTCCGGGTCGGCGAATTTCAGCGCGTCGCCGATTTTGTAAAAGCCTTCGTCGTCGAAAGCGTCGCGCGTCTGCTGATCCTGCCGCCAATAGCCGGGCGTGATGTGCGGCCCGCGCAAGCGCGCTTCGAGCTTGCCGGCGTTCGGCACCAGCTTGAGTTCGACGCCGGGGAACGGCAATCCGATATTGCCCGGGCGGTCGAAGTCCCAGGTGCAAACCAGCGCCGCCGGCGCGGTCTCGGTCGAACCGAGCGACGACACGAAGATGATGCGCTCGCCGGTGGTCTCGACCGCGAGTTCGGTCAGTTCGTCCCAGGTGGTCTGGTTCAAGCCGGCACCGGCGTAGAACAACACCTTCAGGCGCGAGAAGAAATTCTTGCGCAACACATCGTCGGCGCGGAAATGCGGGATCAGCGCTTCGAAGCCTTTCGGCACGTTGAAATAAAAGGTCGGCGCGATGTCGCGTAAATTACGCGCGGTTTTCGGTACGCCCGGCGGCGTCGGATTGCCGTCGTCGATATACAGCGAACCGCCATTGACCAGCACCATGTTAAAGTTGTGGTTGCCGCCGAAGGTGTGGCTCCACGGCAGCCAGTCGACCACCACCGGCGGCTCGTCCTGAACGAATGAAAAGCCGAAGCCGAGCATCGCCTGGTTCGCGCACATCATGCGCTGGGTGTTGATCACGGCCTTCGGAACGCCGGTCGAACCCGAAGTAAATAAGAATTTGGCGATGGTGTCGGGTGTGACTTTGGCCTGGGCGGCGGCGACATTTGCCTCGTCTTCGTCGCCGATCAGATCGGCGAATAGCGTCGTCTTGCGGCCGGCCGGCGGATTTTGCGTCACCACCAGTTCGCACGTCTCCGGCACGCAAGCCGCAATCGCCTTGCCGAAAGCGTTGCCGTCGGCGGCAAACACCATGCCGGGGGTGAGCAGGTCGACGATCATGCGCAGCTTGCCGAAGTCGCTCGACATCAACGAATAAGCCGGCGACACCGGCGCATAGGGAATACCGACATGCATGGCGGCCAAGCCCAACAGCGCATGCTCGATGCCGTTGCCGGACAGAATGATGATCGGCTTGTCGGGCGACAGCCCACGCCGCAGCAGCGCCGCACCGATGCGCTTCACCTGATCGAACACCTGCGCGTAGGTCAGCTTGCGCCAATTATCTTGCGCGTCGCGCTGCGCCAGGAACACCCGGTCGGGCGCGGCCTTGGCCCAATGGGCGAGCGGCTCGCTTAAGGCCGCATGGTAGCCGCCAAGGTCTTGCGAGGCGCGGATGACGATGGCGCCGTCGGCGCGCCGGTCGAGCACGGCGTCGAGCGTCGCCCATCCGCACTTGGCGGAGCGGCGCGGCGGCAGGCTGGGCCTTTCGGGTCGGAATAGGCATTTCGTCCCAGACTTTTATTTTGTTGTCCTGGACAACAATACCCCGCGACAGCGGCCGGCCTCAAGCACTTCTCGTGGTTCCAAGACAGCTTCGGCTCGGAATGATAATGCAGTTTCGGCCGGCGTCATCCTGGATCCGTGCCGGCGGCGAGCCCGCAGTGGGGTAAAGGCGATTTGTGCCTTATTGATCGAAAAAATGGGAGATTCGACGTGATCCGAGGCATTGTCGCGGCCTTATTGCTGCTGATTTGCGCCGGCGGGCCAGTCATTGCCGACGACGTTATTCCGAGCCTGCCGGCGGCCAGCTATCCCAAACTTGTGTCGCATGGCGCCTCGGTCGAGGCCTTTGTGCCGGCGGGGTGGCGGCTCGAAACCAAAATCACCGGCGATCTGAACGGCGACGGCCGCCCCGACGCGGTGCTGGTGCTGCGTGACAACGATCCGAAAAACGTCATCGACAGAAAGATGCAAAGCACACCCCGTTTCGACACCAATCCGCGCATCCTCGCCGTCGCATTTGCCGATGGGGCCGACGGCTACGATCTGGTGCTTGAAAATCATACGCTGATTGCCCGCACGACCAATTCGTTTGATCAGGACCCGCTCGATCCCAATGGCGTTCAGGAAGGCGGCATCGAGATCAAGAACGGCACATTGCAGGTCACGCTCGGCTATTTCGGCGGCAACATGGGGCACATCACCTATACGTTCCGATTCCAGCACAACCGCTTTGAGATGATCGGCTACGACCGTGTCGACGTCGAGCGCGCGCGCGGCGTGATGACCGACGTCAGCGTCAATTACTCGACGCGCCAAATGGAGCACAAAGTCGGCCACATTTCCGACGACAAGGACAAGGTCACCCGGACCAAATTGCCGGCCAAGCCATTGCTGACGTTGCAGCAGGTCGGCGACGGCCTTGTCTTCGAGCCGTCGACGAAATAACCGCGCTAGTCCGGTCGCGTCACCTTGTTGGCGCGGCCTTCCAGAAAGGCGTTGAGCCGGCTCTTGGCTTCGCTGTCGGCCTGGGCGATCGACGAAATCAGCGCTTCGACCGCATAGCCCGAGCCGGGATCGATCTCGGCAATGCGCGGCAATACGTGGGTAATGGCGAAATTGGTCAGCGGCGTATTGCTGGCGATGCGCTGCGCCAGCGCCAGACCCTTGGCAAAGCCCTCGCCGGGCTCGACCAGATAGGTCGAAAGCCCCATCGCCTGGCCGTCTTCGGCCGAATAGGTCCGTCCGGTCAGCATCATGTCCATCATGCGGGCGACGCCGATCAGGCGCGGAATGCGCACCGAGCCGCCACCGCCGACGTAAATACCGCGGCTGCCTTCCGGCAGGCCGTAATAGGTCGAGCGTTCGGCCATCCGGATATGGCAGGCGGCCGCCAGTTCGAGCCCGCCGCCGACCACCGCGCCATGCAGCACCGCGACCACCGGCACCTTGCCGAACTGGATCTTGTCGAACACGCTATGCCACAGGCGGGAATGTGAAATGCCCTGGCGGATGTCGCGTTCCTGCAATTCGCTCAAGTCGAGACCGGCGGAGAAATGATCGCCCGCGCCATAGATGACGGCGGCGGCAATATCGTCCGGCAGCGAGGTGAAGAAGGTTTCAAGCCCGTGCACAGTGGTGTCGTTGAGCGCATTGCGCTTTTCCGGCCGCGTCAGCTTGACGATCGCGACATTGCCTTGCCGCTCAGCGGAAAGCGATTCCGGGAGAGTGATGTTGAGCTTTTCCGCCGCCATTATTCCACCTCATAAACATCGAGCCGCACGCCGCGGGCTTCGCGCATACCGCTCGCTAACGCCAGAATGCGATTAAGCCAAGAGACTTCCGGATCGTCCGAGGTCTCAAACCGCATCACCGTGCGGAAATAGTAGAGAGCCGGATCGACCTTGTCGCCGCGCGCCAGAGCATCCAGCACCGCCTTGGGACCATGCCGCAAGCCGTCGCTCGACACCAGGATGCGGTGGCCGGTCTCGGTCTCGATGGTATAGCGCGCCTGAATGTCGGCGGCGCCGTCGGCGCGGATGATCTGCCAATCGGCGCCGCCGGACAGGACGCGGCCTTTGAGTTTCGGCCCGGTCACGGTGCCGCCGAGAATATCGATGATGCGGCGCTCGCCATAGGGCGTGGCTCCCAGGTTCAAGATGCCGGCGAGTTCCGCCTGGATGGTGAAAATCGGTTGTGCGCTGATCATGGCGGTTTGTTTGAACTCCTACTTAAATCGACTTCGCCATTTGACCCTGTCCGTGGCGCGCCGTAAATACGGGCCCGCAACCGGGAAGAATTCTTTATGGCGCGTATCACAACCCTGGCCGAAGCCATCGCAGCGAATATCCACGACGGCGATACCGTTGCGCTGGAAGGCTTTACCCACCTTATTCCGCATGCCGCCTGCCACGAAATCATCCGGCAGGGCCGCAAAGATCTGACGCTGATCCGCATGACGCCCGATCTGGTCTACGACCAGATGATCGGCATGGGCTGCGTCAAGAAGCTGATTTTCTCGTGGGGCGGCAATCCGGGCGTCGGCTCGCTGCATCGTTTCCGCGACGCCATCGAAAAGGGCTGGCCGCATCAGCTCGAGATCGAAGAGCATTCGCACGCCGCCATGGCCAATGCCTATGAGGCCGGCGCGGCCGGTCTGCCGTGCGCGATTTTCCGCGGCTATATCGGTGGCGACCTGCCGAAGGTCAACGCCAAGATCAAGCGCGTGACCTGCCCCTTCACCGGCGAGGAACTGGCCGCCATTCCGGCGCACCGGCCCGATGTCGCGGTGATTCACGCCCAGCGCGCGGACAAAGCCGGCAACGTGATGATCGAGGGCGTGCTCGGCGTGCAGAAGGAAGCGGTACTCGCCTCCAAGCGTTCGGTGGTGACGGTCGAGGAGATCGTCGACGAATTGCCGGAGCGCAGCTTGAACGCGGTGGTGCTGCCGCATTGGACCGTCGGCGCTGTCGCCGCGGTGCCGGGCGGCGCGTTCCCGTCTTATGCGCAGGGCTATTACCCGCGCAACAACAGCTTCTACAAGCAGTGGGACGAGATCGCGAAAGACCGCGACAGCTTCCAGGCCTGGATGAAAGCGAATGTGCTCGACAAGGGCCCCGAGGCTTTCGCGCAATATGCCGCGCAAGCGGCAAGCGGCGGCGGAGTAACGATCATGGCCGATTACAAGCCCACTGAAATGATGACCATCGCCGCGGCGCGCTCACTCAAGAACGACGACATCTGTTTCGTCGGCATCGGGCAGCCGTCGGCGGCCTGCAATCTGGCGCGTCTGACCCATGCGCCGGATATCACGCTGATCTACGAATCCGGCACGCTCGCCACCAAGCCGACGGTGCTGCCGCTGTCGATCGGCGACGGCGAATTGTGCGAGACCGCGATTACCACGGTGTCGGTGCCGGAAATGTTCCGCTATTGGCTGCAAGGCGGCCGCATCAAGGTCGGCTTCCTCGGCGGCGCGCAGATCGACAAATACGCCAATCTCAACACCACCGTGGTCGGCCCCTACGACAAGCCGAAGGTGCGGCTGCCCGGGCGGCGGCGGCGCGCCGGAAATCGCCACGTCGTGCGGCGAGATCTTCATCATCATGGCGCAGGGCAAGCGCAGCTTCGTCGACAAGCTCGATTTCGTGACCTCGATCGGTCACGTCTCGGGCGGCGACAGCCGCGCCAAGCTGGGCGTCAAGACCAAGGGCCCGACCAAGCTGATCACCGATCTGGCGATCTGGATGCCGGACCCGGAGACCAAGGAAATGACCGTGGTCTCGATTCATCCCGGCGTCACCCGCGAGCAGATCCAGGAAAATACCGGTTGGCCGGTGAAATTCGCGGCGACGGTCGAAGAGACCCCGGTGCCGACGGCGAAAGAACTCGAAGTCTTGCGCGAACTGCATGCCCGCACCAACCGTGCGCAAGCGTGCGCGCGTAAAACAGTTTAAGGACCAAAACTATGCGTGACGTTTTTCTCTGCGATGCCGTTCGGACCCCGATCGGGCGTTATGCCGGCGGGTTGTCCAAGGTGCGCGCCGACGATCTCGGCGCCGTGCCGATCAAGGCGCTGATGGCGCGCAACCCGAAAGCCGATTGGGAAAAGCTCGACGAAGTTTTCTACGGCTGCGCCAACCAGGCCGGTGAGGACAACCGCAATGTCGCGCGCATGGCGCTGCTGTTGGCCGGTCTGCCGGAAAACGTGCCGGGGCTGACCTTGAACCGGCTTTGCGCTTCCGGCATGGAAGCGGTCGGCCAGGCCGCGCGCGCGATCCGCGCCGGCGAAATGGAATTCGCCATCGCCGGCGGCGTCGAATCGATGACGCGCGCGCCCTTCGTGCAGGGCAAGTCGCAGGAAGCCTTTTCGCGCTCGGCGGAAATCTTCGACACCACCATCGGCTGGCGCTTCGTCAATCCGCTGATGAAAAAGCAATACGGCATCGACTCGATGCCGGAGACCGGCGAGAACGTCGCGGAGGAATTCCAGATCAGCCGCGCCGATCAGGACGCCTTCGCCATCCGCTCGCAGCAGCGTGCCGGCAAGGCGATCGCAGCCGGCTACTTCGCCAAGGAAATCGTGCCGGTCGAAATCGCCGGCCGCAAAGGCGACGTGATCGTGGTCGACAAGGACGAGCATCCGCGTCCGGAGACTACGCTTGAGCAACTCGCCAAGTTGAAGACGCCGTTCCGCAATCCCGGCACCGTCACCGCCGGCAACGCCTCGGGCGTCAATGACGGCGCCGCCGCCCTGATCGTCGCCTCGGAAGCGGCGGTCAAGGCGCATGGCCTGACGCCGCGCGCGCGCATTCTCGGCATGGCGTCGGCGGCGGTGCCGCCGCGCATCATGGGCATCGGCCCGGTGCCGGCGACGCTCAAGCTGATGGCGCGCCTCGGCCACAAGATCGGCGATTACGATCTGATCGAGCTCAACGAGGCCTTCGCCTCGCAGTCGCTGGCCGTTCTGCGCCAGCTTGGGCTTGCCGACGACGCGGCGCAGGTCAATCCGCATGGCGGCGCGATTGCGCTCGGTCATCCGCTCGGCATGTCGGGAACGCGGCTGGTTTTGACGGCGGCACATGGCTTGGAAGAGAATGGCGGCAAGCTCGCGCTCGCCACCATGTGTGTCGGTGTCGGTCAGGGCGCGTCGCTCGCGATCGAACGTCTTTCCTAGGGATTAAGGACAACCACAATGTCGCTGATTTATCCGACCAAAAGCCTCGAGGCTTATCCCAAGCATCTCAGCCCGGGCTACAAGAGCACGGTCAAGCGCTCGCCCTCGAAGCCGCTGATGATCATGCCGCACACGTTGTCGGAGCTGACCGGCCCGGTCTACGGCCATAACGCCGTCGAGGAAGGCGATAACGACCTGACCAAGCAGCACAAAGGCGAGCCGCTCGGCGAACGCATCATCGTGCACGGTCAGGTGCTCGGCGAGGACAAGCGGCCGGTGCCGAGCGCGCTGGTCGAACTGTGGCAGGCCAATGCCTGTGGCCGTTACGTCCATAACGTCGACCAGCATCCGGCGCCGCTCGATCCGAACTTTACCGGCGCCGGCCGCACCATCACCGACGACAACGGCTATTACAAATTCATCACCGTGAAGCCGGGCGCCTATCCGTGGGGCAACCATCCCAATGCCTGGCGGCCGAACCACATCCACTTCTCGGTGTTCGGGCACTCGTTCCTGTCGCGTCTGGTGACGCAGATGTATTTCCCGGGCGATTACCTGTTTCCTTACGACCCGATCTTCAATTCGGTGACCGACGAGAAGGCGCGTTTGCGGCTGGTGTCGTCGTTCGATTTGGAAAACACCGTGCCCGATTGGGCCTTGGCGTTCCGCTTCGACATCGTGCTGCGCGGCCGCGAAGCCACTCCGCTCGATAACGACGAACACTAAAAAACGGACCGGAAACATCATGTCGGAAATCACGCCCTCCCAGACCGTCGGCCCGTATTTCGCTTACGGTTTGACGCCGGATAATCGTTGCCAGTGGGACCCGAACGGTCACTACAGCTGGAAGAACACCGTCGACGGCAATCTGATCACGCCGGACGCGACCGGACAAAAGATCCGCATTGAAGGCGTCGTGTTCGACGGCGACGGCAAGCCGATCAACGATGCCATGATCGAGATCTGGCAGGCCGATGCCCAGGGCCGTTACGCCAGCCCGCAGGACAAGCGCGCGCTGCCCAATACGCAGTTCAAGGGTTTCGGCCGGTCGGCGACCGACAAGGATGGCCTCTTTGTTTTCGACACCATCAAGCCGGGTTCGGTGCCGGGCCCGGGCGGCAAGCCGCAGGCGCCGCATATCGTGGTCTGCATCTTCTCGCGCGGCATGCTGCGGCAGGTCTATACCCGGCTGTATTTTTCCGACGAGGCCGCCAACGCCACCGATCCGATCCTGACGCTGGTGCCGGAAGACCGCCGCGGAACGCTCATTGCCCACAAGCAGGCCGGTACCGAACCGGCGCTTTACCGCTTCGATGTTCGGGTGCAGGGCGACAACGAGACGGTTTTCTTCGAGGTCTAACGGATCCGTCCGTCCTTTTGACGGTTTAGGCAGGTCTTTTCAGGCGCGCGGTGTCAATGCCGCGCGCCCACTTCTGCCCACTTTATCCGGCCAAAATTGCGATTTTTGCCCACCGATCCGAAGGGGCCGTTGCCGGCTTTCGCCTGCCAAATCCAAATAGTTATATGTTTATCGGCGTTTCCTTGGTTGGGCGTTGCCCACCCACTCTGCCCATCTTTGAGCGATGCGTTTTGTGGTTGACGGAAAATCCCCAGCTTGGTTCGCTACCCAGTACACGGCCTCTTAAGAGCCGGCGTGACGCGCTCCTTTAAAGAAGCGCGCGCAGGGACAACGAGGGAGCGCGCCATGAACGAAGTCATCCTTCAGGAGATCAGTGAGTTCTGCCGTTTGCGCGGCCTGGCCGAATCCACTTTCGGTCGCCGCGCCGTCAACGACGGCAAACTCGCCAGCCGGCTGCGCAATGGCGGCCGTATCACCACCGACACGCTGGAGCGCATTCGCGCCTTCATGTCGCAAAGCGACGACAGCGCACCGGCCCAGCGCCGGGTGCTTTACGAGGCGCCGCCGGCGCAAACCTTACCGATCATCAAAACACAGGCGCCGCCGATGGCCACCAACAATGACGGCGGCGAAGACCCGCAACGCAATTTCCGTTTCTTCGACAATCGGCAGAAATATCTGCTGTTCGTCAACACCTGCTCCGAGAAATGGGAAGTCGCGCAGCGCGTCAGTTTGGAGCTTGCCAATATTCATCCGCGTCCGCCGGCGGTGCGCGTGTTCGATGCCGGTGTCGGCGACGGATCGGTACTGGCGCGCGTCATGCGCTCGATGCACGACAAGTTTCCGACGGTGCCGTTCTATATCTGCGGCAAGGAAATCAGTCTCGAAGACGTCCGCCTGACGCTGCACAAGATGGCCGACCGTTTCATCGAGCATCCGTCGACCGTGCTGGTGCTGACCAATCTGGCTTACGCCGAAGCGCCCTGGCTGGCGGCCAAGTCGCTGTCGGCGGCGACCAGCATGGTCTGGAAAGAATTGGCGATGGAGGGCGACACCGCCCACACCTTCGAGGAACAGATCACCGCGCTCGAACCGTTCCTGGCCGAAAACTGGAAGGCCAAGGTGTCGCCGAAGAGCGGCAACCCGGTCTATGAGCGTCCGGTCATTCTGGTGATCTATCGCAAGGACCATCGCTTCCTGCTCGACCAGGTAATCCCGAAGCCGGGCGGCGCGGTTGCCGATTACGATCTGGTCATCGCCTCGCAGCCTTATCGCGCCCGCGCCTCGCTCGAATTCAAGGCCAAGCGCGTGTTGGCGCCGCTGGCCCGCGCGCTCGGGCCGGGCGGCCGCATGATCGCGATTCAGTCCTACGGTCACGATCCGGCGATGGAAATCATTCACAAGGTCTGGCCGGAGGACAAGCCGTTCGAACATAGCCGGCACGATCTCTTGAAAGAAACCAAGCACGAATTCGGCGCCGCCGGCCGCGATTTGAATTTCAACGCCTATTCCGACCAGCGCTCGCTGTTCCGCTACGACATGCACACGCTGCCGTCGGAAGTCGCGGCCTCGATCGGCACCTCGACCTTGATGGCGGCCTGGAACGCCGCGGTCTATGTCGCGCAGGTCGAGGACGACCGGCTGTCCGACGTCAACAGCGACCGGCGCTTTGCCGATGCGACCCGCGACGTGCTGCAAGAACATGGCGGCCTGTGGTTCTACGACGAATCTTTCGTCATCTCGCGCCGGCGCGAGTAGCGAAATGCCGTATGAACCCTTCGCCAGCCATTTCACCATCGAGGCCACCCGGCCGTCTGCGGCCGAGATCGCGAAACTCGCCGCCGTGCTGCCGAAGGCGACGCCAGTCTATTTGTCGGCGGTGCCGAACCTCGACGCCGATGAACTGATCGCTTCGGCGGTGGCACTGCGCAAAGCGGGCCTTGAGCCGGTGGCCCATATCGCGGCGCGGCGCATGCCGAGCGCCGGCCACCTGGCCGATCTGCTGAAAGGTCTTCGCGGTGAGGCCGGTATGCGCGAGTTGCTGGTGATCGGTGGCGACGTCGAAGACACCGGTCCGTTCCCCGACGCCCTGGCGATCATCCAGAAGGGCGGTCTCCGCGCGGCCGGTATCGAAGAGATCGGCATCGCCGCCTATCCGGAAGGCCATGGCCACATCCCGCCCGGCCGGCTGGAGGCCGCACTCGACGAAAAAATCGCCAGCGCCATCGCCCTCGGCCTCAAGCCCCACATCGTGAGCCAGTTCTCGTTTTCGCCGGAGCGGGTCCTGACCTGGCTCCAGCAATTGCGCGGCTGCGGCATCGCCGCCCCGGTCAAGGTCGGCATGGCCGGTCCGACCAGCATGCCGGCCTTGCTGCGTTATGCCAAACGCTGCGGCGTCGCCGCCTCGCTGCGCGGCTTGATGACCGGTGCCGCCACCGGTCTGATCGGCCAGGTTGTCGGCAAGGTCGGCCCCGGCCGGATGATCGAGGTGCTGGCCGAGGCCCAAGGCCGCGGCGCCGATCTGGGCGATATTGCGCCGCATTATTTTTCATTCGGCGGGGTGGTTGAAACCGCGCGCTACGCATGCGAAGCGGCAAGCCTGACGCGCCCACTCAGGCGTGCTATGGCACATCCCAATTAGTGCTGCGGCAGTTGCGCCGGCAGCTATTCGTGGAGGAAACGATGACCCAGAGAACCAAGCCGCCTTTCCGCGCCGACCACGTCGGCAGCATCCTGCGCACCGCGCCGATCAAGGACGCGCGCGCCAAGCATGAAAAAGGCGAGATCACCGACGCCCAGCTCAAGGCGGTTGAAGACGCCGAAATCATCAAGATCATCGCCAAGCAGGAAGAAGTCGGCCTGAAGGCGATTACCGACGGTGAATTCCGCCGCTCGTGGTGGCACTTCGATTTCTACGGCATGATGGACAATGTCGAGATCTACGAGCTCGACCACGGCATTCAGTTCGCCGGCGTCCAGACCAAGCCGCGCTCGATCAAGGTGACCGGCAAGATCGGTTTTTCCAACCACCCGATGATCGAGCACTTCAAGTTCCTGAAGGCGCACACCAAGCAGACGCCGAAGATGTGCATCCCGGCGCCGTCGACCTTCCACTTCCGGCTTGAGCCGAACGCGGTCGCCAAGTCCGCCTATGCCAGCCGCGACGCGATCTTCGACGATCTCGCGATCGCCTATCAGGACGCGATCAAGGCGTTCTACGCCGCCGGCTGCCGCTATTTGCAGTTCGACGATACCGCCTGGGCCTATCTGTGCTCGCAGGAAGAATTGAAGAAGGCGCGCGACCGCGGCCTCGACGTCGATCATCTGCAGGAAATCTACGCCAAGTGCATCAACAAGGCGCTGGAAGCCAAGCCCGCCGACATGGTCATCACCACCCATGTCTGCCGCGGCAACTTCCGTTCGACCTTCATCTCGTCCGGCGGCTACGAGCCGGTGGCCGAGACTTTGTTGGCCAAGTGCAATTACGACGGCTACTTCCTGGAATACGACACCGACCGCGCCGGCGGTTTCGAGCCGCTGCGCTTCCTGCCCAAGGGCAACAAGCATGGTCGTGCTCGGCCTCGTCACCTCGAAGCAGGGCGCGCTTGAGCCGCGCGAGGACATCAAGAAGCGCATTCAGGAAGCGACCAAGTTCGTCGACCTTGAACAGCTTTGCTTGTCGCCGCAGTGCGGCTTTGCCTCGACCGAGGAAGGCAACGTGCTGGCCGAGGAAGAAATGTGGGCTAAGCTCAAGGCGATCGTCGAGATCTCGCAAGAGGTTTGGGGGAAGTAGTTTTCTCGCCCGAAATCCAAATGATGCTGTCATCACCGGGCCGCGCGCAGCGCGCGTCCCGGTGATCCCGCTTACGGCGGGCACTGTACGCATCTCATCGGGATGGCCGACGCTAAGCCCGGCCATGACAAATAAGAAACATCCGGGAGCGAAACACATGTCCCAACGAACCAAGCCACCATTCCGTGCCGACCACGTCGGCAGTCTGCTGCGTCCCGCCGCGCTGAAACAGGCGCGCGCTCAATTCGCCAAAGGCGCGATCGACGCCGCCGCGCTGAAGGCGGTCGAAGACTCGGCGATCAAGGACGTCATCAAGAAGCAGCAAGACATCGGCTTGCAGCTTGCCACCGACGGCGAGTTCCGCCGCTCCTGGTGGCATTTCGATTTCTTCCGCGGCTTGCAGGGCGTCGAGCTGATCGAAGCGCCGCCGATCAAGTTCCACGGCGTCGAAACCAAGAGCGAGAGCCATCAAGATCACCGGCAAGGTCGATTTCGCCGGCCATCCGCATCTCGAGCATTTCAAGTTCTTGAAAGCCAACTGCAACGTCACCGCCGAAGATGACGATTCCGGCGCCGTCGACGTTCCATTTCCGGCAGGGCCGGGCGATGGTCAGCAAGGACGCCTATCCCGACCTCGATCAATTCTTCGCAGACGTCGGCGCCACCTGGCAAAAGGCGATCCGCGCCTTCTACGATGCCGGTTGCCGTTATCTTGCAGCTCGACGACACCGCCTGGGCGATGATGTGCGATCCGAAGGAGCGCGAAGCCTCCAAGGCGCGCGGCGACGATCCCGACAAGCCTGCCGCGAGATCTATGCCAACGTAACCAACGCCGCGCTCAAGGACAAGCCGGCCGACATGGCGATCACCATGCATTCCTGCCGCGGCAATTTCCGCTCGACCTGGATCGCGCA
Organism: uncultured Alphaproteobacteria bacterium; assembly: GCA_963830125.1. Classification (GTDB taxonomy): domain Bacteria; phylum Pseudomonadota; class Alphaproteobacteria; order Rhizobiales; family Xanthobacteraceae; genus Pseudolabrys. The sequence goes on from CAWHKU010000007.1 coordinate 262,772, forward strand.
AGGCGGCTACGAGTTCGTCGCCGAAGAATCTGCTCGGCAAGACCAATCTCAACGGTTACTTCCTGGAATACGATACCGACCGCGCCGGCGGTTTCGAGCCGCTGCGGTATTTCCCCAAGGGCGACAAGCAGCTGGTGCTCGGCCTGGTCACCTCCAAGAGTGGCATGCTCGAATCCAAAGACGACATCAAACGCCGCATCGAGCAGGCGACCAAATATGTCGATCTTGACCAGCTCTGCCTGTCGCCGCAATGCGGCTTCTCCTCGACCGAGGAAGGCAATGTGCTGGCCGAGGACGAACAGTGGGCGAAGCTGCAGATGATCGTGGAGTTGTCGAAAGAGGTTTGGGGCAAGTGACCCTCCGCGCCGCGCCGCCGTTCCGCGCCGATCATGTCGGCAGCCTGTTGCGTCCGGCCGCGCTGAAGGAGGCGCGTGCCAAATTCTCCAACGGCGAAATCGACGCCGCCGCGCTCAAAGCGGTTGAAGACCGCGAGATCGAACGCGTCATCAAGAAGCAGGAAGAGGTCGGCCTCAAGTCGGTGACCGACGGCGAGTTCCGCCGGTCCTGGTGGCACCTCGATTTCCTCTGGGGTCTCGATGGCGTCGAGAAGTACGTCATGGACACCGGCGTCGCCTTTTCCGGTCTCAATACCCGCAACGAAGGTCACAAGGTCACCGGCAAGATCGGCTATTCCGGCCATCCGATGATCGAGCATTTCAAGTTCGTCGCCGCGCACACCAAACAGACGCCCAAGATCACCATTCCGGCGCCGTCGGCGATCTATGGCCGTCCGGCCAAACCGCCGATCGACGCTGGCGTCTATCCCAAGCTCGACGTCATGTTCGAGGATCTTGGGCAAGCCTACAAAAAAGCGGTGCGCGCTTTTGCCGACGCCGGGTGCCGATATCTGCAACTCGACGAAGTCTTCATCGCCATGCTGTGCGACGAAAAATATCGGCAACAGATGAAGGATCGCGGCGACGATCCGGACAAGCTCGGCGAGCTCTACGGCGATCTGATCAACGTCGCGATGTCGGATATCCCAGCCGACATGCGCATCACCATGCACATGTGCCGCGGCAATCATAAGTCGACCTTCATGGGCGAGGGCGGCTACGAGGCGGTGCAGGAGATTTTGTTCGGCAAGATCAAGGTGCACGGCTTTTTCATGGAATACGATTCCGACCGTGCCGGCGGTTTCGAACCGCTCAAGATGGTGCCGAAGGATCGTCAGGTCGTGCTCGGGTTGGTGACGACGAAATCCGGCCAGCTTGAGTCGAAAGACGACCTCAAACGCCGCATCGACGCGGCGTCGAAATACATTCCGCTCGAACAGCTTTGCCTGTCGCCGCAATGCGGCTTCGCTTCGACCGAGGAAGGCAATCTCCTGGCCGAGGACGAGCAATGGGCCAAGCTGCGCATGATCGTCGAGCTGGCCGAGGAAGTTTGGGGTTAGGGCGCCGGCACGACCGCACTGCTGGCGACGCTGACCGGATGGTCGTCGAGCACCGGCCCGAGCGCCCAGGCCCGGTCGGCCAGCGGCGTCACCTTGACCTCGCCGATCAATCCGAGTTGCAGCGTCGGGTCGAAATAGCTCATCGCCCGCTTGTTGAGGTCGATGATGCGGCCGGGCTTCAGCGGGCCGACGTCATTGATTTTGACGATCAGCTGTTTGTCGGCGTTCTGCACCAGCGCATAGGACGGCCGGTAGTTGCGGCCGAAGCGAACGCCGCCGAATTGGTCGCGCAAATCGGTACGGATCGCCGCAGTCCAGCCATCGGGATCGTAATGTTCGCCTGACGCCAGTTCTTCGCCGCCGGCGTCGCGATCGGCCAAGTCGGTCGGATCGTACATCGACGCGATGCCGACGATCGTTTCGCCGTCGGCAATGATTTCTTGATGATGGTAAGGGCTGAGGTGCGGCAGGCTCGCGATGATCGAGGGCATCGCCAGTGCCGATGGTGCGATGCTTCCCGTCGTCAAAGGTTCCGCCAGCGCCAGTCGTGGCAACAGCGCGCGGCTGGCGGGGGTTATGATGAAGTCGCGGATGAGCGGCGCGTGCGTGCCGTCGAAGCGGTCGTTGAAAGAAACCAGCTTCTGACCTTTAAAACGACTATTGAAGGCGGTCGACGAGATTTCGTCCATCCACGCCGGCAGCGCCGGCAACAGAAAGGACGTGGCCGCGTCTGCGAAAATTTTGTTCGTCGCGGCGGTGGCGTTTCCGGCGCCAGCGTGAACTGTGAGTGCGGCAAGCATCGATGCGGCCATCATACGCGCCGATCGTGTACCGCAAGCTCTCCCCTTCAACCGCGAACCAAAATTGTTGACAGACATTGGGCCCCCCAGCCATCAATGGTCGACAATCTTGATTGAACACGCATCGCGATAAGGTCGCGTAAAATCTTGTAGTGAAAGTCGCGTAAAAAATATCACCTACGAGAAGGCGGCCCGAAGTTCTCAAATCATTAACGCTAGAAGTCTCGACATACCAATCATGCCGATGCCATAGTGACCGAGGCCATGGTTAAGTGTTTACCGTGCGTGAGACATCCATGCTCGGGACGGCAATCAAAATCTAAATAAAAATCAAAGAAGAGTTTTCTCGAGTGCCGATTGATCCCGATAAAATCCTGTCGCTCAAAATCCCCGCCGTTGAGCAAACCTACGGCGTGAAGGATTGCATCCTGTATGCGCTCGGTCTCGGTCTTGGCCAGGACCCGATGAACCAAGATGAACTCGCCTTCGTCTACGAGAAAAATCTCAAGGCCTTGCCGACTTACGCGCTGATGCAGGGCTATGCGCCGTACTGGCTGCGCGAACCGGAATTCGGGCTGACCTGGAGCCATGTCGTCCATGGCGAACAGAGCCTTAAGCTGCATGTGCCGGTCGCGCCGCAGGGAGACGTCATTGGCCGGGAGCGAATCGTCGATGTCGTCGACAAGGGGGAGGGCCGTGGCGCGTTGATCTATTCCGAGCGCGAGGTCGTCGATAAGGCCAGCGGTCAATTGCTCGCGACCCTGACGCAGACGACGTTCTGTCGCGCCGATGGCGGCTTCGGCGGCGCCAGGCGCGAGACGCCGGCGCCGCATCCGATCCCGGACCGCGCGCCCGATCTGGTCTGCGACCTGCCGACCCGGCCGGAAATGGCGTTGATCTATCGGCTGTCCGGCGACGTCAATCCGCTGCATGCCGACCCGGATTTTGCCAGACAAGCCGGTTTCCCGCGCCCGATTTTGCATGGTCTGGCCAGCATGGGCGTGGCTGGTCATGCGCTGCTCAAGACGGTATGCGGCTATGATCCGGCGCGGCTGACGGCGATGTCGGTGCGGTTTTCCGCGCCGGTTTTTCCGGGCGAGACCTCGCGCACCGAAATTTGGCAAGATAGCAATCGAGCCGGCGCTGTTGTCAGTTTCCGCCTGCGTGTTAAGGAGCGCGGCGCGGTCGCGATCGACAATGGCCGCGCCGAAATTAGCGATTGAAGACAATAATTAGAGTGACCGAATGAGCCAGCACGCCGAGACCGATCCCTATGCCGACATTCGCGAAAGCGTGCGTGCGCTTTGCGCCCGCTTTCCCGGCGAATACTGGCGCGAACTCGACCGCGACCGCGGCTATCCGACCGCTTTCGTCAACGCGCTGACCGAGGCCGGCTATCTCGCCGCGTTGATCCCGGAAGAATATGGCGGCAGCGGCCTGACGGTCAGCGCCGCGGCCGCGATCCTGGAAGAGGTGCACGCCGCCGGCGGCAATGGCGCGGCCTGCCACGCCCAGATGTACACCATGGGCACGATCCTGCGGCACGGTTCGCCGGCGCAGAAGCAAGCCTATCTGCCGAAAATCGCCAGCGGCGAACTGCGTCTGCAGGCCTTCGGCGTCACCGAGCCGACCTCGGGCACCGACACGCTGTCATTGCGCACGACCGCGCGGCGCGACGGCGACCATTACGTCATCAACGGCCAGAAGATCTGGACCTCGCGCGCCGAGCATTCCGACCTGATGCTGCTGCTGGCGCGCACCACGCCGAAGGAGCAGGCGGCGAAGCGCACCGATGGCCTGTCGGTGTTCCTGGTCGACATGCGCGTGGCGCTTGGCGAGCAAGAGCCTCACCATCAAGCCGATCCGCACCATGATGAACCATGCCACCACCGAAGTGTTCTTCGACGATTTGCGGGTGCCGGCGGAAAATCTGATCGGCGAAGAGGGCAAGGGCTTCCGCTACATTCTGTCCGGCATGAACACCGAGCGCATTCTGATCGCGTCGGAATGCATCGGCGACGCCAAATGGTTCATCGAAAAGGCGACGGCTTACGCCAAGGGCCGCGAATTGTTCGGCCGGCCGATCGGGCAGAACCAGGGCGTGCAGTTTCCGATCGCCCGGGCCTATGCGCAGATGCGTGCCGCCGAACTGATGGTGCATGAGGCGGCGCGTAAATACGAAGCCGGCGGCGACATGGGCGCCGAGGCCAATATGGCCAAGCTGCTCGCTGCCGACGCCTCCTGGGCCGCTGCCGATATGTGCGTGCAGACCCATGGCGGCTTCGGCTTCGCCGAGGAGTACGATATTGAACGCAAGTTCCGCGAGACCCGCCTCTATCAAGTCGCGCCGATCTCGACCAACTTGATCCTGTCTTATCTTGCCGAGCATGTGCTCGGTTTGCCCAGGTCATACTAGAGGTTTTGCGAAGTGTCTCTTCCTCTCGAAGGTCTTCTGGTCGTTTCGGTCGAACAAGCGGTCGCCGCGCCACAATGCACCTGCCGGCTGGCCGACGCCGGCGCGCGCGTCATCAAGGTCGAGCGGCCTGAAGGCGACTTCGCGCGCCACTACGACTACATCGTGCATGGCGAGAGCGCGCATCTGGTTTGGCTCAATCGCGGTAAAGAATCGCTGGTGCTCGATCTGACCCAAGCCGGCGACAAGGCGCTGCTGGAAGCCATGCTCGCCAAGGCCGATGTCTTCGTCCAAAACCTCAAGCCCGGCGCGCTCGGCAAGCTCGGCTTTGCGATCGAACGGCTGCGCCAGGATTACCCGCGGCTGATCTGCTGCTCGATTTCCGGCTACGGCGAAACCGGCCCTTACGCCCAGCGCAAGGCTTACGACCTGTTGATCCAGGCCGAGTCCGGGCTGTCGTCGGTCACCGGCGGACCGGAAGCGCCGGCCCGCGTCGGCGTCTCAGTCGTCGATATCGCCGCCGGGCTTGAGCGCCTACGAAGCCATTCTCGAAGCTTTGCTCGGCCGCGCCCGCAGCGGCGAAGGCGCGGCGATTTCGATTTCGATGTTCGACGCCATGGCGGAATGGATGACGATTCCCTTGCTCAATCAGGAATGGGGCAACCCGTTCAAGCGGGTCGGGCTGGCGCATCCGACCATCGCGCCTTATGGCGTGTTCAAGACCCGCGATGACGCTGATATCCTGATCTCGATTCAGAACGACCGCGAGTGGCGCGTGCTGGCCGACAAGGTGCTGGGCAATGCCGCGCTCGGCGCCGACGAGCGCTTCGCGACCAATCCGCAGCGCAATGCCAACCGCGCCGCGACCGACGCCGAGGTGGCCAAGGTGTTCGGCGCGCAGGATGTCGAACCGCTGATGGCCAAGCTCGCCGCCGCCGACATCGCCTTTGCGCGCGTCAATGATTCGGCGTTGCTGGCGACGCATCCTCATTTAAGACGCATCAGCGTCGACACCCCGACCGGACCAGCGGCAATCCCGGCGCCGGGCGCGCTGTTTGCCGGCCAAAGCCGGCAATACGGCGCGATTCCCGCTTTGGGCGCGCATAGCGAGGCAATCCGCAAGGAGTTTTCGAAGGCGTGAATCGACTGTGACGCTCAATCGAGCGCGTGCAGGGCGTCTTCGACATCCTCTTCGCTGGTATCGGGCTTCTTTTTGGTCGAGCCGATCAACAGCACCAGCGGCATGACGGCGATCGCCAGCGCCATCAGCAGTTTGAAATCGTTGAGATAGGCGATCAGCGCCGCCTGCTGGGTGACGAAGCCGTCGAGCATCGCCTTGCCGGCTTCGGTTGTCAGTTTGAGCGTGTTGGCGACGTCGGGAAACTGCAGCGCGTCGTTGAACGGCGTCAGGCCGGCGCCGATGCGTTCATGCATCATCGTGGTCTTGCTGGTCAGGTTCGAGATCATCATCGAAATGCCGACCGACGAGCCGATGTTGCGGACCAGCGTGGTGATCGCGGCGGCGCCGTTGCGCATCTGGCCGGGCAAGGTCAGGAACGCCACCGAAGTGATTGGCACGAACAACAGACCCAAGCCGACGCCCTGCACGATGCTGGTCAGGACGATGGTGGTCTGAGTGGTGTCGAGCGACCAGCCGGTCATTTCATAGAGCGTGCCGGCGGTCAGCATCAATCCCAGCAGGATCAGGTTGCGGGTTTCGGTCATCCGCATCAGCCGCGGCGCCACCATCATGGTCAGAAGCGTGCCGACGCCGCGCGATCCGAGCAGGAAGCCGGCGGTCTGGATCGGAAAGCCCAGCAGGTTCTGCATGAACGGCGTGACCAGCGCCATGGTTCCGAACAGCACGATGCCGATCACCACCATGAAGACACAGCCGGACACGAAATTGCGGTCCTTGAACATTTCGAAATTGACGAAAGGCTGCGTGGTGGTCAGCGAATGGGCGAAGAAATAATAAAAGCCGGTCACCGACACGATGGTCTCGATCCAGATCTCGGTGGCGCCGAACCAGCCGACCTGCTCGCCGCGGTCGAGCAGCAGTTGCAACGCGCCGATGCCGACCGCCAGCGCCATGAAGCCGTACCAGTCGAACCGCAAATGGTCCTGGGTCTTGGTCTCTTTCATGAACAGCACCATGCCGGCGACGGTCATGATGCCGATCGGCAGGTTGATCAGAAACACCCAGTGCCAGGAATAATTGTCGGTCAGCCAGGCGCCGAGCGTCGGGCCCATGATCGGCCCGAGCATCACGCCGATGCCCCAGATCGCCATCGCCTTGTTGCGATCCTCGGCCGAGTACAGGTCCAGCATGGTCGCTTGCGACAGCGGCACCAAGGCGGCGCCGGCCATGCCCTGCAGCAGGCGGAACAGCACCATCTGCTCGATGTTCTGCGCCAGCGCGCACAGCAGCGAGGCGGTGGTGAAGCCGGCGACGCAGATGATGAACACCGCCTTGCGGCCGAAGCGGTCGGCCAGCCAGCCGACCGGCGCGGTCATGATCGCGGCGGCGACGATGTAGGAGGTCAGCACCCAGTTGATTTGGTCGAGCGAGGCCGACAGCGAGCCCTGCATGTAAGGCAGTGCGACATTGGCGATCGTGGTGTCGAGCGCCTGCATGATCGTCGCCGTCATCGCGCATACCGTAATCAGCATGCGATGCGGCGGCGCCTGGTGCGCCGTGGTCATTTGCCGGGATCTTTCGACAGGAACGGAATGCGGCTGTGGTGGGTGTCGATCTCGACATTCACGCTCATGCCGGTGCGCAACAGATGGGTGTCCTGACCCTTGTCGAAGGCGATGCGCAGCGGCACGCGCTGCACCACCTTGACCCAGTTGCCGCTGGCGTTCTGCGCCGGCAGGATCGAAAACTGCGAGCCGGTGCCGGGACTGACCGACACGACAGTGCCGGTGAAGGTGTGGTCGGGGAAAGCGTCGACGTCGAGCGTCGCCTTCTGGCCGACGCGCAGATAGGTGATTTCGGTTTCTTTCGGATTGGCGTCGACCCAAGGGCTACTATCGTCGATGATGCTCAGGATCGGCCCGCCGGCGGCGACGAAGCGGCCGAGTTGAATGTTGTCGACCTGGGTGGCGGTGCCGGCAATCGGCGCGCGCAGCACGGTATGGTCAAGATTGCGTTCGGCGTCTTCGACCGCGGCCTTGGCCTGGGCATATTCGGGAAACCGTTCCAACGGCAGGTTCGGGTCGCCGAGCAGCGTGCTCAGCGTCTGTTCGCGTTGCTGTTTGGTGAACGTCGCCTGCAATTGCGCGGTCACCAGCGTGGCCGCCGCGGTGTCGACGTCGGCGGCGGAGCCGGCCTGCGAGGCCACCAGCTTGCGCTTGCGGTCGACGTCGCGCCGTTTCAGTTCGACATTCTTTTCCGCCAGGCCGGCCAAAGTGGTCAGCGAAGCCAGCGAACTCTTGGCCTTGTCATAGTCGCCGCGTGCGGCGTCGAGTTTGGCGCGTGCCGCCGCCAGCGCCAGTTTGTAGGGCTCGGCGTCGAGCGACAGCAATTCGTCACCGGCCTTGACGTGCTGGCCCTCGCGCACGGCGATGTGAACGACCTTGCCCGAAATGTCGGGGGTGATCAGCACCTTTTGCGCGCCGACATAGGCGTTGTCGGTCGAGATATAACGACCGCCCATCAGATAGATGCCGCCGCCGAGCACGGCCGCGGTCAGCGGCAACACGATCAGCAGAATCTTGCGCAGGCGCTTGCGGCCGTTTGAGGCCGGGGCCGCCGACTTGGCCGGCGCTGCGTTTGGGGCTTCCGCGGAGGTTTTGGATTCGGGCGCCGGAACGACTTTCAAAACGTTGTCACTCATGAGGTCAGAACTTTTTTGGTTCGCGTTTGATTGGCTTGCTGCTGATTGGCCTGCAACTGACTGGCGTTGCCGGCAATAGCGGCGCGTAGATTATCTTTGACCGTGACGAGTTCGCCGAGCATCCGTTCGACGGTCTTGGCATCGAGGCCGTTGAGCACCGTCTCCATCATGTCGGTGCCGAGGTCGGCGAGCTGTTCGAGCAGCGGGCGCGCGGCCGGCATCAGATACAAACGGTTGGCGCGGCGGTCGTTCGGATCGGGGCGGCGCTCGATCAGGCCGTTGTCGGCTAGGCGGTCGAGCAGGCGGGTCAGCGAAATCGGCTGCAAATCGAGGATGTCGGCCAGTTCCGATTGCTTGAGGCCTTCGGTGCGTTCGATCCGGACCAGCACGGTCCATTGCGCCCGCGAAATGCCGAACTGGCGCGCACGCTGGTCGGCATAGGTCCGCAGCATTCTGGCTACGTCCATGATTGTAAAGGCAATTTCGCGATTGGCCGGCAGCTTTGGCATGGGTGTCTCGTGATGCGGTGCCGATATAATAAGGAGGCTTATAATAAGTTCAATAATGCTTTTGGCGTATATCGGCCTTGCAACGCCGCTCCGATCCCGGCGCATGGCGCCTCGCCATCGCTTAAGGTGACGAAGCGGCTTGGCTAAGGCACAGTCCGGGCCGAAAAAAAGTCACAAGGGATGGAAGCACTATGGAAATCGGTTTTATCGGCGTCGGCATGATGGGTCAGCCGATGGCGCGGCGTTTGATCGAGGCTGGCCATACGCTCGTCGTTTACGACACCCGCAACGACGCGGTCGCGCCGCTGGTGGCGCTTGGCGCCAAGGTCGCGTCGTCGCCGCAGGATGTCGCCGACCGGGTCGAGACCGTGCTGGCCAGCCTGCCGTCGCTGGCGATTTCGGAGAAGGTCGCGCTCGGCGAGGGCGGCGTCATCCACGGCAAGAAGATCAAGCGTTACGTCGATCTCTCGACCACCGGCGCGCCGAAGGCCGCCGAGATTGCCGCCGGCCTCGCCAAGAAGAATATCGTGCAGATCGACAGTCCGGTGTCGGGCGGCGTCGGCGGAGCGACCAAGGGTACGCTCGCCGTCATGGTGTCGGGCCCGCAGGCCGACATCGATGTCGTCAAGGATGCGCTTGGCGGTGTTCGGCAAGGTCTTCGTCATCGGCCATGAGCCGGGCATGGCGCAGACCATGAAGGTCGCCAATAATTTTCTGTCGGCGACTGCGATGGCCGCGACCGCCGAAGCGGTCGCGATGGGCGTCAAAGCCGGTCTCGACGCAGGCGTGATGATCGACGTCATCAATGCCGGCTCCGGCCGCACCACGGCGTCCGACGGCAAGTTTCCGCAGGCGATCTTGCCGCGCACCTTCAATTACGGTTTCGGCACCGCGCTGATGCTCAAGGATGTCCGCCTGTGCGTCGCCGAAGCCAAAGCGCTTGATTGCCCCAATCACGTCATGAGCGCGGTGCTCGACCAATGGGAAGCCACCAACACCGAATTCGGCGGCGACACCGACTTCACCGTCATCGTGCAGATGATCGAGCGCAAGGCCGGCGTCATTGTCGGCAAAGAGAAAAAATAAAGCGGAGGGGTTCCCAATGAGCGACGATATTCACGAGGTCTTTGCCGTCCGTTACGCTTCGCATTCGCGCATGCGGTCGGAAAACTACGTGTTCGGCGATCCGCATGATGAGATGACCTCGATTGCCTATTACGTCTGGGTCATCAAGGGGCCGCACGGCACCTTCGTGGTCGATACCGGCTTTGACGAGAAGGCGGCCAAGGAGCGCGGCCGCAAGATCATCAAGCCGGTCGGTGAGGGGCTCAAGGCGCTCGGCATCGAGCCCGATCACGTCGATCATGTCATTGCCACCCATATGCACTGGGATCACGCCGGCAACTACGACCTGTTCCCGAATGCGCGCTATCACATCCAGGACACCGAGATGGCTTACGCCACCGGCCGCTGCATGTGCCACAAGATGCTGCGCATTCCGTTCAGCGAGGACGACGTCCATGCGATGGTCAAGAAGGTTTTCAACTATCGTTGCGAATTCCACGACGGTACCGACGAACTGGCGCCCGGCATCACCGTGCACAAGGTCGGCGGCCACTCCAAAGGTCTGCAATGCGTGCGGGTGAAAACCAAACGCGGCTATGTCGTGGTGGCGTCGGACTGCTGCCACCTGTATTCGCACATCGACGAGGGCCGCGTGTTCCCGATCACTTATTCGGTCGGCGATACGCTCGAGGGCTACCGGACTTTGTTGAAGCTGTCGTCGTCGCGCCACCACATGGTGCCGGGTCACGATCCGGACGTGATGAACATCTATCCGGCGGCGAAAGCAGGGTTGGAAGGCTGGGTGGCAAGATTGGATGTCGATCCGAAGGTGTAGGCCGGCCGCGAAATGCTCTTCTTGTTACCCTCTCCCCTGGTGGGAGAGGGTGGCGAGCGAAGCGAGCCGGGTGAGGGGGCTTTGTTCGCGACCCATTTTCCCCCTCACCCGCCTTCGCTTGGCTTCGCCTCCGCTCAGGCACCCTCTCCCACCAGGGGAGAGGGTAAGCGAGATCGCCTCACGCCCGGGATTGCCTCACGCTAACCCCAACTCGCCAAACGCATCCTTGTGATATTCGGCGCTCTCGGCCGAGAAGCAGCAGAAGATCACCCGCGTCAGCACGCCGGCCTGGCCGATGCCTTTGCCGCGCGGATCGCCCGCCAGTTCCGACGCGACGGTGCCGACCGCGATGCGCGCGGCCATGTCGGGCGGAAAGCGGTAGACGCCGGTCGAGATCGCCGGGAACGCCAGCGACGGCAGGCCGTGTTCGGCGGCGAGCGCCAGCGCGGTGCTGTAGCACGAGGCCAGCAGCCGGCGTTCGTCGGCTTGGCCTCCCTGCCAGACCGGCCCGACCGCGTGGATAACCGCCTTGGCTTTCAGGTTATAGCCGTGGGTGATCTTGGCCGAACCGGTTTCGCAGCCGCCGAGCGCGCGGCATTCCTCCAGCAATTCGGGGCCTGCGGCGCGGTGAATGGCGCCGTCGACCCCGCCGCCGCCCAACAGCGAGCGTATTGGCTGCGTTGACGATCGCCGCGACATCGAGCGTGGTGATGTCGGCGATTTCGATTTCGAGCGTGGTGCGGCCGATTTCGGCGATCAGTTCGGTCATGGGGTGCAGTGCAGCATTCGGTGCGGCGACGGTAATATTCACTCGTCCCGTCTGCGGGGCGAGGTGAGAACGCTACCCCCGCTCCGAATAAACCTCACTTGAGGTCGACGCTTGAGCGCACGCCGATGTCGTCGTAGTGCGCGTCGAGGAAGCGCCGAGCCGAGCGCTGGCCGAGTTTGCGCAACAGATCGAGCAATTCGAAATCGTTACGCAGCTTGGTGGCGGCGGAGAAATGTTCGCCGAGGCCTTCCATCACGATCCGGTGCACCTTGATGTGACGGTATTCGTTCGGGCCGGTGCCGTGCGGAATGCGGCCTTGGTCGATCAGCCGGTTGACGAATTCGATCGCACGCAGCTCCGCCATCAGCGCGGAGTTGAAGGTGATCTCGTTGACCCGCTCCATGATCTCGCGCGTGGTGTGCGGAATCTTTTTCGCACCAGCGGATTGATCTGGACGATCAACACGTCCTCGCTGTCGGTCGACCGGAAGAACGGATAAAGCACCGGATTGCCGAGATAGCCGCCGTCCCAATAAGACACGCCGTCGATCTCGACCGCGCGAAAAACCGCCGGCAGGCAGGCCGAAGCCATCACCGCTTCGGCGGAAATCTTCTCGTGCGGAAAAATATGCAGCCGTCCGGTCTGGACCGCGGTGGCGGCGATGAAGATCTGCCGCGCATCTGCGCGCAGGGCCTCGAAGTCGACAAAGCGCTCGATCAGGTCCTTCAGCGGATTGATGTTGAGCGGGTTGAGATCGTAGGGCGATAAATATTGCGACCAGGCCGACAGCCAGTTGAAGCTCGGCGTGCCTTCGCCGGGCAGCAACGCGAACAATTTGTCGGTCACCGCGCGCTGCACCGCCGGCAAGTCGCCGCCGAGGCTGGCGGCGCGCCAGAATTCCGAAGGCCGCTTGCGGGCTTCGTCCGGACCGCCGCGGTTCAGCCCATCGGCCAGCATCACGGCGTTGACCGCGCCGGCCGAGGTGCCGGATATCCCTTCGACCGTCAGCCTTCCGTCTTCCAGCAAGTGATCAAGCACGCCCCAGGTGAAGGCGCCATGGGCGCCGCCACCTTGCAGCGCCAGATTGATGCGCTTTTGGCCTTTCGGCTTGTCGGACTTGTCCGGCTTGTCGCCGCCAAAGGCCCGCGCGAGGAAATCGATCATGATGGGCGCATTACTGCGCGACCCAGCCGCCGTCGATCGAATAGGCCGAGCCGGTGATGGTCGACGCCGCGTCGCTTGACAGGAACACCGCCAGCGCGCCGATGCCTTCCGGCTTCGAGAACTGATGCATCGGCTGCTTTTCCGACAGCAATGCGATTTCCGCCTCGCGCACCGATTGGCCGGTCTCCTTGGCGCGGGCGTCGATCTGCTTTTGCACCAACGGCGTCAGCACCCAGCCCGGACAAATAGCGTTGCAGGTGACGCCGTCGTTGGCCGCTTCGATCGCCACCACTTTGGTCAAGCCGACGATACCGTGCTTGGCGGCGACGTAGGCCGCCTTCTGTCCGCTCGCGACCAGACCATGCGCCGAGGCGATGTTAATGATACGGCCCCATTTGCGTTTCTTCATGCCGGGGATGGCGGCCTTGATGGTGTGAAACGACGACGACAAATTGATCGCGATCACCGCGTCCCATTTCTCGGCCGGGAAATCCTCGATATTGGCGACGTGCTGAATGCCGGCATTGTTGACCAGCACGTCGAGCGCGCCGAACTCCTTTTCGGTCGTCGCGATCATGGCGGCGATCTCGGCCGGCTTCGACATGTCGGCGGCTGAATATCGCGCCTTGATGCCGAATTCCTTTTCCAGCCCGGCGCGCTCTTTCTCGATCGCATCCTTGTCGCCGAAACCGTTGAGCATGATATTGGCGCCATCGGCGGCCAAGGCGCGGGCGGTGGCGAGCCCGATGCCGGAGGTGGAACCGGTGACCAGAGCTGTTTTGCCTTTGAGCATGAAGTCCTCTTCTCCGTACGGCCTCTGCGCGGGCCGGTATGCAGATGACGGGTGCAGGTGACAGGAGGCGCGCCAAAACCTGCCCCTATTCTTATTGCAGTGCAATATCTATGTACGATATTGGCCATTACAGGGGCCGATAGGTTAGACTTGAGTATGAAAGCGGGCGAAATCCTTGAGCAAGAAATCACACAGCCATGCGGTGTTCCCGACGCCCGGTCACGATCATGACCGCTGCGCCGCCGACGGCATCGCCCACGCCGAGGCGATTTGCGCCGCCAATAAGGAGCGGCTGACGCCGATTCGCCGCCGCGTGTTGGAAGCGCTCTTGGCCAGCCACGCCCCGCTCGGCGCCTATGAGTTGATCGACCGGCTCGCCGCCGATGGCGCGCGGCCGGCGCCGATCACGATCTATCGCGCGCTCGATTTCCTGCGCGAGCAGGGGCTGGTGCATCGCATCGAAAGCCGCAACGCCTTCATCGCCTGCGTGCACAATCACGCCAGCGGCGATCCGGTGGTATTCCTGATTTGCGAGAGATGCGGCGCGGTCGGCGAGGCGGCGTCGGCTGCGGTTGCTGACACTATCAAAAAAGCGTCACGCGAAGTCGGATTCACGCCCAAGACGCCGGTGATCGAGATCTCCGGCACCTGCGCGCATTGCAAGGCTGCTTAATTGTCGATTGGCCTGCTGAACCACTCAGGATATGGGTGTCACTGCCTGAGCCGGAATTCCTGAATGTCTTCTTCCACCCATCACCACACCACGCGTCCGCTCGACGCGGTCGCCGCCGCGACCGTGGTGATGCTGTGCCTGTCCTGGGGCTTCAACCAGGTCGCCGTGAAGTTCGCCATCCACGACATCCCGCCGCTGATTCAAGGCGCGATCCGTTCGGTGGGCGCAACGCTGCTGGTCGCCAGCTGGTGCAAACTGCGCGGCATTCCGCTGTTTGCGCGCGACGGCACGCTGTGGCCCGGACTGGCCGCCGGCTTTGCCTTCGGTATCGAGTTCATCTGCATCTATCAGGGGCTTGCCTTCACCACCGCGACCCGCGCCGTGCTGTTCATCTATCTGGCGCCGTTTTTCGTCGTGCTCGGTGCGCGCATCTTTCTGCCGGCCGACCGTTTCCGGCTGTCGCAGTGGATCGGTCTCGTGCTGTCCTTTGCCGGCATGCTGGTCGCCTTCGGCGTGCCGACGCCGGCGCTCGATCCGCGTCAGACGCTCGGCGACATTTTGACGGCCGGTGGTGCGCTGGCCTGGGCCGCCACCACGCTGACGCTCAAGGCCAGCCGGCTCAACACCATCTCGCCGGAAAAGGTGATGTTATACCAGCTGGTGGTCTCGGTTCCGATGCTGACGACCGCCGCTTACCTGACCGGCGAGCAGATCACGCACTGGCCCGGTCCTGTCGCGCTCGGCGCGCTGGCCTATCAAACGGTCTGGGTGGTGAGCGTAACCTTCGTGATCTGGTTTTCGCTGATCAAGAATTACTCGGCCAACCGGCTGTCGGCGTTCTCGTTCCTGACGCCGCTGTTCGGGGTCGCCGCCGGCCATCTGGTGCTGGGCGAGCCGATGACTTTGGCCTTTGCCGCCGCCGTCGCCCTGGTGGCGGCCGGGCTGGTGCTGGTCAACCGGGCGAAATAGGGGTCTTTCGCGCGCGTTGACCGTGTCCTATTTGTCTGGCACTCCGGTGCCATCAGGACAGGCCCAATGAGCACGCAAACACGTCATAAAACGGTCGCGGTGGATGTCGGCGGCGTCATCGTCGGCGGCGGCGCCCCGATTGTCGTGCAGTCGATGACCAATACCGACACAGCCGATGTCGAAGGCACCGCGCGGCAAGTCGCCGCGCTCGCCCGCGCCGGTTCCGAGCTGGTGCGCATTACCGTCGACCGGCCTGAGGCCGCCGATGCCGTGCCGCGCATCAAGGACCGGCTGGCGCAAATGAATGTGTCGGTGCCGATCGTCGGCGATTTTCATTACAACGGCCACACGCTGCTGACCGATTACCCGGCCTGCGCCGAGGCGCTCGACAAGTACCGCATCAATCCCGGCAATGTCGGCTTCAAGAACAAGCGCGATCCGCAGTTCACCCAGATCGTCGAGATGGCGATCAAGCACGACAAGCCGGTGCGCATCGGCGTCAATTGGGGTTCGCTCGATCAGGAACTCCTGACCAAGCTGATGGACGAGAACTCGGCGTCGAGCGCAGCCGATCGGCGCGCGTGAAGTCACGCACGAGGCGATGGTGCAGTCGGCGTTGCTGTCGGCGCAGCGCGCCGAAGACATCGGCCTGGCGAAGAACCGCATTATTCTGTCGGCCAAGGTCTCGGCGGTGCAGGACCTGATCGCCTGTTACACCGAATTGGCGCGCCGCTCCGATTACGCTTTGCATCTCGGTCTCACCGAAGCCGGCATGGGCTCGAAGGGCATCGTTGCCTCAAGCGCCGCGATGGGCGTGCTGCTGCAACAAGGCATCGGCGACACCGTGCGCGTGTCGCTTGACGCCGGAGCCGAACGGCGACCGCACGCTGGAAGTTCAGGTCGCGCAGGAATTGTTGCAAACCATGGGCCTGCGCACCTTCGTGCCGCTTGTCGCGGCCTGTCCCGGCTGCGGTCGCACCACCTCGACAACGTTCCAGGAATTGGCGAGCGACATCCAGGGCTTCATCCGCACCTCGATGCCGGAATGGAAGACGCGCTATCCCGGCGTCGAAACGCTCAACGTCGCGGTCATGGGTTGCATCGTCAACGGCCCCGGTGAATCGAAACACGCTGACATCGGCATTTCATTGCCCGGCACCGGCGAGCAGCCGACCGCGCCGGTTTTCGTCGACGGCAAGAAAGTCGCGACCTTGCGCGGGCCGTCGCTGACCACCGATTTCAAGCAGATGGTGGTCGATTATATCGAACGGCGCTTCGGCACCGGCAACCGGACGGCCGCCGAGTAAGCCGGCCTTGAAAGATATCTCGTGAAGACCAAAGCTGTTCTGTTTGTGTTTTTGGCCGCGATGCTGGCCATGGTCGGCGGCTCGATCTATCTCGCCGCCACCACCAAGCGCGCCGACAAATCGATCGTCGCGGTGGCGTCGCCGGACGGCAAGTACAAGGCGGTGCGGTTGCGGGTCTCGGGCGACCAGCCGGTGCCGTTCTGCGTCGATACCATCGCGATCTTCCTGTCGGTCTATCCCGACACTTTCGTCGCGACCGAAGGCAGCTACGGGGTCTATGCCGCGCCCTGCGCGGCGCCCGATAAGCGCGATGTGTTGCCGAAGATCGAATGGACTTCGGACCGGGCGGTGCGGATTACCTATTCGGTCGCACCCGGCTCCGGCAAGCAGCCGCGCCTGAAAGACCAAGGACGCGTCGTTGTTCGTCGACATTACGTATGTGAAGCAGTAGCGGCGGCACTGAACGTTTCGAAACACGCGGCGTCAGGCCCGGCAATGACGGCGGAGATGTCGTGCGCGACAGCATATCGCGCCGCCGCTCGCGGACTAAAGTCCTTGACTCTCAGATAGGAATACGATCAATTTATCGCACCTGGTCCGGGCAGCCTGCGTCATCTCGAGTGGTGCGGGCGGCAAGGGCAGGGCCGGTGCGCCGACAATGCGCGCCGCGGATGGAGCGCCAGGAGGGCGCAGCCCGCTTTCGCCAAAGCGGGCGCGTGCCTTCGCCAGGCGCGCGGGTGAGGTTGCGCCAACCTCGCCCAAAGGGGTCTCGCCAACCCCTGGCGCCCTCCCGGCGCTCCATTCCCCATTGGGGAAGACGGAAAAAGGGATGCCGGCTTCCCCGGGCCGTCAAAGAATAGGGACGATGGTGCGCGCCTGCCTACATCCACCCGCCGCCATCGCTGCCGCGATTGGCGACCGAGGCCTCTTCGAGATCGAGTTCGTATTCGATCCGCCGGCGCGCTTCGTCGGTGATCTTGCCGTCGCGCAACAGCTGATAAACAAAGTCGCGCTCGGCATCGATCAGCTCTTTCTTGATCTTGGCGCTTTGCCGCATGGCTCCCAGCGCGTCGCTCATGTCCTTGGGCAATATCTGCTGGCGGCTGGCATTGCGCGTGCGCAACAGCTCGATCACCTCGTCCGGCAGCTCGCGCTCAGCGACGAAAGCGTCGAACCGTTTGCTGACTTCCTCAAGCGCGGCCTGACGCGCCGCGATCTCGGCCTGCAATTCGTTCATCCGTTCTTCCTGGCCGAGCGTCGTCAGGCCGAGCGCGCGCACCACCGACGGCAGCAACAGTCCTTGCCCGACCAAAGTGATGATGATGACACCGAAGGTGACGAACAAAATCAGGTCGCGATGCGGAAACGCCGCGCCGCTATCAATGAAATAGGGCAGGCCGAGCGCGGCGGCGAGCGACACCACGCCGCGAATGCCGGTGAACGACAACAGGAACGGCCCTTGCCAGGGCGGCGATGGATCTCGCGTGCGCAAGGATTTGCTGAGCCAGCGCGGCACATAGGTCGCCGGAAACACCCAGACAAAACGCGCCGCGATCACGATCGCAGTTGTCACCGCGGTGGCGATCGCCAGTTCGCGCAGCGAGAAGGTGTGCGTCTGCTCGACCAGCGTGCGCGCCTGCAGGCCGGTAAGCAGAAACACGAAGCCTTCGATCAGGTAGACGATCAAGTCCCAGAAGAAGATGCCTTGAAGCCGTGTCGCCGGCGCGATCAGGCGCGGGCCGTTCCAACTGACATAAAGGCCGCAGGCGACGGTGGCGAGCACGCCGGAGCCGTGCAGGTGCTCGGGGATCCAATAGGCCACATAAGGCGTCATCAGCGACAGCGTGATTTCGACGCGCGGCTCGCGCGCCCATTTGCGCAGCCGCAGCGACAGCCAGCCGACGCCGATGCCATAAAAGATTTCGCCGACCACGATCAGCCCGAAGCTGCCGGCGGCTTCCTCAAGCGAGAACGCGCCGGTCGACACCGCGATCACCGCGAAGCGGTAGAGGATCAAGGCGGTGGCGTCATTGGCCAGCCCTTCGCCTTCCAGCACGACGGCGAGCCGGCGCGGCAGGCCGAGCCGGCGCGCGATCGCCAAGGGCGCGACCACGTCGGGCGGCGCGATGATCGCGCCCAGCACGAAGCCGATCTGCCATTCGAAGCCGAGCAGGTAATGCGCGGCGGCGGCAACCGCGCAGGTCGTGAACACGACGCAGCCGAAGGCGAGCAGGGCGATCGGCCGCAAATTGAATTTGAAGTCGCGCCAGCTCATCGCGACGCCGGCCGAATAGATCAGCGGCGGCAGGATGACCAGCAACACCAGTTCCGGCGCCAGTTGCACGCGCGGCAGGCCGGGCACGAAAGCCATGCCGATGCCGGCGACTACCAGCAGGATCGACGGCGCGGTTTTCAGCCGCTTGGCCGCGACCGCGACCGCAACCAGCACCGCCATCATGAACAGAACGGTTTGGAAGATCGCGGTCATATCAGATTGGCCACCATGTTCACCGTCAGTGCCAGCACCACGAGATTAAAGAAAAACGACAGCACGCCATGCATCGCCGCCATGCGGCGGATGACCTTGCTGGTGATGACGACATCGGAGACCTGGCTGGTCATGCCGATCACCAGCGAGAAATACAGAAAGTCGCGGTAGTCCGGTTTGTCGTCGCCGGGAAAGGTCAATCCGCCGATCTTGCCGTCGCGGCGCTCGCCATAATATTCATGGGCATAGTGAAACGAGAAGATCGTATGCACAAAGGTCCATGACAACAGGATGGTGGTGATCGCCAGGACCACGTTCGTGGCTGCGCCCGCTTGCTTGGCGCCGCCGAGCGCGAACACGACGGCGATCAGGCTGGCGAAGGTCGCGATAATCGACAGCGGCAGAATAAAAGCGGCGCCTTCATCCTGTTCGGCGGCGCGCTTGCGGATCTGTTCGACGTTAGTGTGGCCGATCGCGGCATAGGTCAGCGCCAGATAGACCACGAGGCCGCCGTTCCAGCCGATCAGCAGCCGCGTCAGGGCGCCGAGGTTGAAGGCCAGCATGGCGGCGGCAATGATCAGGCCGACGACAGCGGCCAGTATCAACTTGGCATGCAGGCGATAGATACGGATCGGCAAAGGCGGCAAAAGCGGTGGTTTTGGTTTAGGCGGAGATTTGCGTTTTGCCATGGTTCACTTGGTCGCGGGTTTAGGTTTCTCGCTCCGCGATAAAGCGCGCGGTCGCGCGCAGAGTATCGGCTTGTGCCGCGAATGGCGCCAGCGCTTCATCGGCTTCCGCGATCAGCGCGTCGAGCTTGGCGCGGGCGCCGTCGATGCCGAGCACGGCGACCAAGGTCGCTTTGCCGGCGGCGGCGTCTTTGCCGGCCGCCTTGCCCAACGTGGCGGCATCGCCTTCGACGTCGAGCAGGTCGTCGGCGATCTGGAAGGCCTGGCCGATGGCCGCGCCGTAGCGTTCGATCGCGACCAGCGCGGCGGCGTCGGCCTTGCCGAGAATCGCCCCGGCCCGACAGGCAAAGCGAATCAGCGCGCCGGTCTTCATCGCCTGCAGTGTGACGATCTCGCTTTCGCCGAGCGTGCGCTTTTTGGCAAAGCGGCCTTCGGCGGCCAGATCGTACATTTGCCCGCCGGCCATGCCGCCGACGCCGCCGGCACGCGCCAGCGCCGCGACCAGTGCAATCCTCACCTTGGCGTCGGGATGGACGTCCGGCCGGGCCAGAATGTCGAAGGCGAGCGTCAGCAGTGCGTCGCCAGCCAGGATCGCGGTCGCCTCGTCGAATTGCTTATGCACGGTCGGCTGGCCGCGCCGCAGGTCGTCATTGTCCATCGCCGGCAGGTCGTCATGCACCAGTGAATAGCAGTGCAGCAGTTCGAGCGCGCAGCCGGTCATCAGCGCCTGTTCGCGCGTCGCGCCGAACAAAGCGGCGGTCTCGACCACCAGAAACGGCCGCAGCCTTTTGCCGCCGCCGAGCGCGGAATGGCGCATCGCGGCCATCAGCCGCTCCGGCCGCGCGGTCTCGCCCGGCAGCGCCTCGCCGTCGAGCAATTGCGCGAGCAGGGCTTCGGTCTCGCTGGCGACTTGGGTCAGGCGGCCGGCGAAATCGCTGGAATTCATGCAGGAACTCGTCGGGGAACTTCAGGCGGCATATTTGCTTTAGAGCATGATCCCGAAAAGTGGGAACCGATTTTCGGAAAAGATCATGCTCAAACAAAAAGCTAGACCATGATCCGGCTCAATCGGAAAGGATCATGGTCTAGCGCGGCGCGTGCGGCAAATGCCGCGCCGGATGAGGTAAGCTTGTTCGGTGATTTATCGCCCCGATTTTCGTCCGCCGCGACGCTTGAACCTGACCAAGGCCGCCGCCCGCCTGCGGCGGCCCGTGCGGCTGGCGTTTTACGTGCTGCTGGCGCTGTTGCTGCTGCCTTATCTGCTGACCCCGCTGTACGCGCTGGTGAATCCGGTTTCGACGGTGATGCTGTGGCGTGAGGCGACCGGCCAGCGAGTCGAGCGCCGCTATGTGCCGATTAGCCAAATCGACCCGGATCTGCCGCTTTCGGTGGTGATTGCCGAGGATGGCCGGTTTTGCAGCCATTATGGCGTCGATTTTGCCGAAATCCGAGACGCCATCGAGGACGCCGACGGTATCGACGACCTGCGCGGTGGCTCGACCATTACCCAGCAACTGGCCAAGAACCTGTTTTTATGGCCCGGCCGCAGTTTCATCCGGAAAGGGTTGGAATTTCCGCTGGCGCTCTGGATCGACCTGGTGCTGTCGAAAAAGCGGATTTTGGAGATTTACCTCAATATCGCGGAATGGGGCCCGAACGGCGAATTCGGCGTCGAGGCCGGCGCCCGGCGCGCTTTTGGCAAGTCTGCTCAAAAGCTTAGCCGCTATCAGGCGGCGCTTTTGGCGGCCATGCTGCCCAACCCGGTGCTGCGCGACGCCAAGAGGCCCAAGCCCGGCCTGCGACGGCTGGCGGGCCTGTACGAGCGCCGCGCCGGCCGCTCGCCATCGGCGGCTCATTGCGCCCGAAAATAGCCCCTTTTGGCGGGCTTTTGCCGAAAAGTCCGTTGCGGCTTCGCTCGGTTTTGCCCCTAGCTTTGGCCGCCGCCTTCCTCTATAAGCCCGGCTTCAAACGAAATTTGAGCCTCTCCAGGAGTTGCTTCCAATGGCTGTGCCGAAAAGAAAAACCTCGCCGTCGCGCCGCGGCATGCGCCGTTCCGCCGACGCGCTCAAGCGGCCGACCTATATCGAGGACAAGGATTCCGGCGAATTGCGCCGTCCGCACCATATCGACCTGAAGACCGGCATGTACAAAGGCCGTCAGGTTCTGAAGGTGAAGACCGAGGCGTAAGCCGGTGCGCATGATCCCGAAAAGTGGATACCGGTTTTCGGACAAGATCATGCGCCATCATAAAGCTTAGCGGGAGGAAAGCTGGACATGTTCATCCTCGGCTTTCCTCTGCTGCTGATCACGTTCGCGATCTACAACATCATTGCCTTCCTGATGCCCGGCGTCAGTTGGACCGGCGCGGTCACCACTGTCCATTTGGTGTCCGGCGGCGACTGGATCATGTCGGCCGGCGATCTGCTGCTGGTGCTGGCGATCATTCTGCTGCTCGGCGAGATGATGAAGGCGACCCGCATCGGCGTGCGTACCGTCGTCGACCATGCGCTGTCGCTGGTCCTGTTCCTCGCCATGCTGGTCGAGTTTCTGCTGGTCAAACAGGCTGCCTCCTCCACCTTCTTCTTGCTGATGGTCGTCAGCTTCGTCGACGTGCTCGGCGGTTTCGCGATCACGCTGCGCTCGGCGCAGCGCGACATGACCGTTGAAGGCATGTCGCACTTTTCGTCTTAACCCTTCCACATCTCCGACACGGGCGCCTATCCCACCTGGGCTTGGGCTGTCGGACTCTTCATGCTTGGGAACCTGAACCATGAGCCGTGATTTTCAACTGCCCGGCCGCTCGCCGGTGATCGCCAGCCAAGGCATGGCGGCGACCTCGCACCCGCTCGCGACCCTGGCCGCGGTCGATGCGCTGCGCGCCGGCGGCACGGCGGCGGATGCCGCGGTCGCGGCCTGCGCCACCTTGTGCGTGGTCGAGCCGCATATGACCGGCATCGGCGGCGATTGTTATTCGCTGGTCGCCCAGCCCGGCAAACCGGTCTGGGGCTATAACGGCTCCGGACGCAGCGCCGCCAAGGCCTCGCTCGAAGCCTTGCGCGCCCAAGGCCTGACCGAGATCGGTACTTCGATCCATGCCATCACGGTGGCCGGCGCGATCGACGCCTGGGACGAAATCCTCAAAGCCCATGGCCGCCTCGGCCTTGCCCGCGCGCTGCAGCCGGCGATTCAAATATGCCGAAGGCGGTTTCCCGGTCGCGGCCCGTGTTGCCTGGGATTGGGGCCGCAACGCCGGCAAGCTGAAAGCCGACCCCGGTGCCTCGAAGCATTATCTGTTCAACGGCCAGGCGCCGAAGGAAGGCGACGTCATTCGCTTTCCGGCCTTGGCCCAGACGCTCAAGACCATCGCCGCCAAGGGCGCGCGCGCCATGTACGAAGGCGAGATCGCCGAGGATATGGCGCAGACCGCCGCGGCGCGCGGTTCATTCCTGGAGCCGGCAGATTACGCCCGCCATCGTGGCGAAGTGGTAACGCCGATCTCGACCGGCTATCGCGGTCTCGACTTGGTTGAGATCCCGCCGAACGGGCAGGGCATCGTCGCGTTGTTGATGCTCAATATCCTTGAGAACTTCGATATCAAGGCGCTCGATCCGACCGGCCCCGAACGTTTCCATCTGGTGCTGGAAGCCGCGCGTCTGGCTTTCGCCATGCGCGACTCGCATCTCGCCGACGCCGCGCATATGCGGGTGCCGGTCGCCGACATTCTCGACAAGAGTTTTTCGAAAAAGCTCGCCGGCCTGATCGACATGAACAAGCGCGCCGATCTGCCGAAGGCACCGACGCCGGGCAGCGACACGATCTATCTCACCGTCGTCGACAAGGACCGCATGGCGGTGTCGTTCATCAACTCGCTCTATTCCAGCTTTGGCCTCGGCATCTGCACCGAGAAGACCGGCATCCTGATGACCAATCGCGGCGCCTGTTTCACGCTCGACCCGGCGCATGCCAACGTCTTCGCGCCCGACAAGCGGCCGATGCACACCATCATTCCGGCTTTGGCGATGCGCAACGGCCGTTGCGACATGAGCTTCGGCGTCATGGGTGCGCATTACCAGCCGATGGGCCACGTCCAGATGGTCAACAACATGCTCGATTACGGCATGGACGTGCAGCAGGCGATCGATTGCCCGCGCTTCTTCTTCGAAGGCGAGGAGACGGTGGTCGAGCACGGCACGCCGCAGGCGACCATCGACGGCCTGAAAGCGCGCGGTCACACCGTGGTGATGGCGGATTCGCCCTGGGGCGGGGCGCAGGCGATCAAGATCGACTGGGATCGCGGCGTGCTGATCGGCGGTTCGGAGTCGCGCAAGGACGGCATGGCGCTCGGCTACTAAAGCTGGGGCCGCTGCCGCTCCAAATTTACCGGACCAGCAACTAGCGCGTCAGCGCGGCGGCGGTGCGATAGGCGGCGAGCGCTTCGCTCGGCTCGACGCGGCGGCGGTGCCGTGTCTGCGGCGCCTGCTGTTCGGTTGCAATCAGATGCGCGAGGAACGCTGCCTGACGGGGCAGTGCGCGCGGTTTCGGGGCGGTGGCCGGCGCGGTCAGCGCCAGCGCGCGGCATTCGGTTGCCTGAGCGGTCGAATTTCCGGACACGGCTTCGCGCGCGACGCCGTTGGGCTGTCCGAAAGTTTCTTGTTTGGCGGTCTCGACTCGCATAGGTCTGTCTCAGTTCGGGACAGAAGGCTCCTGTCCAACCTCTGAATGGCAAGCGCCGTGCCGTCGACACCCAATCGTGGTTAAGCTCGCGTAATCCCCCGTTTTTCAAATTGTTTAGGTGTTGCCGGTAGTTTTCGACGCGGCATTCATCAACAAGACAACCCGGATTGCGGGATGGCGTTCCCAAAACGGGGCAAGAAGGGCCAAAAGGGGCAAGCGTGACCCATATTGATCAACCCGACGCTGGGCCGGACGCTGCAGCAATTTTGCGGTCGATCGGCGAGGCCGCCTATGAATGGCGGCTCGACAGCGACGCCTTGAGCTGGAGCGCCAACGCGGCGTCGGTGCTCGGTGTTAGCGAGATCGGGGAGCTTTCCAGTGGCGCCGGCTTTGCCCGCCATGTCGAGGCGCAAGATGGCCCAAGCCGCGCCGATGCAATTCATGACGCCAGCCAGCGTGATGCCGGCGATGGCGTCGCCTATCAGGTGCAATACGCCTTCAAGCGCGGCGATAACGAGGTCACCTGGCTGGAGGACACTGGCCGTTGGTTCGCCGGCGCCGATGGCAAGCCGGCGCGGGCGCAAGGCGTCGTGCGCGCGATCGACGAACGCCGCGCCCGCGAGCGCGACCTGATCCAGCGCGCGAAATTCGATCCGTTGACCGGCGACCTTAATCGCATCTCGCTGATGGACGCGCTGACCACAACGCTCGACGATGCGATCAAGTTTCGCGGCTCCTGCGGCTTTCTGCTGATCGCCATCGATCATCTTGGCCGGCTCAACGAGGCCTATGGCTTTGAGGTCACCGAGGAGGTGATCGCGCAGGTCGCGCAACGCATCCGCGAACGTGTGCGCGGCAAGGATTTTTTCGGCCGGATATCAGGCAATAAATTCGGCGTGGTGCTGACCAGTTGCACGCCCGATGAATTGTCGGTCGCGGCCGAGCGCCTGCTCGCCGGCGTGCGTGATGAAACCGTTGCGACCAGTGCCGGTCCGGTCGCCGTCACCGTCACCATCGGCGGCATCAACGGCCCGCGTCATGCCCGCACCGTGCCGGAAGTGTTGGCCCGCGTTTCCGATGCGCTGGCGGCCGCGCGCGCCAAGCGCCACGGTTCGTTCGCCGCTTACCGGCCGAATGTCGAGCGCGACGCGCTGCGCAAGGAAAACATGCGCGCCACCGACGAGATTGTTGCCGCGCTCAACGACCGCCGGATTGCGCTGGCTTTCGAGCCGGTGGCCGATGCCCAAAACCGCAATATCGCGTTCTATGAGTGCCTGATGCGCGTCAGCCGCGCCGACGGCAGCATCGCCCAAGCCGGCGAAATCATCCCTGTGGCCGAGCGGGTCGGGTTGATGCGGATGCTCGACTATCGCGTGCTCGAACTGGTGATCGGCGAGCTCGGCGCAGCGCCAGGCTTGAGCGCCAGCGTTAATGTTTCGCCGGCGTCGGCCGTCGACCCGGATTGGTGGGAGGGCTTAGGTGGCTTGCTGCGCGCCAATTCCGGCGCCGCCGAACGGCTGATCGTCGAAATCACCGAAACCGTGGCGATTCAGGACCTCGACGACGCCCGCGGCTTCGTCACACGCGTCAAGGATCTTGGCTGCCGCATTGCGATCGATGATTTCGGCGCCGGCAACACCTCGTTCCGCAATTTGCGGAAGCTCGGCGTCGATATCATAAAAATCGATGGTGCTTTCTTGCAGAACATCATGAAGTCGAGCGACGACCGCGCCTTCGTGCAGACGTTGATCGACCTGTCGCGCCGCTTGGGTCTCAAGACCGTGGCGGAATGGGTGCAGGACGAGCCCGCCGCGCAATTGCTGCGGGACTGGGGATGCGATTATTTGCAGGGCGCACTGACCGGCCTGGCGTCGACTGATCGGCCGTGGCTGGCGGGCCAGAGCAAGGCCGCTGCTGCCCGATAACGTGTCGCCGCTGTCACTGCCGGGCTCGACCCGGCAATCCCGCTTAAGCGAACGGCGTGGTGCCCCAAGAATCGAGATGGCCGGGACCATAGGCGAGCGAAGCGACGCCGTCCTTTGGACGGCTATGCCCGGCCATGACGATCAATAAAGCTGCGTACTCGCCGCTTATTCCTTGTTGCCCATCTTATCCAGGCGCTTTTGCATCTCGTCGAGTTGGCGCTTGAGCTCGTCCATCTCGCCAGTCGAGCCTTGGGCCGTCGCTTGCGATTTATCGGCAGCTTCGCCCCCGGCCGGCTTGGCGCCGCGTGCGAACGGAGGCGCGAACATGGCGAAGGTCTTTTCGAACATCTCCATGTTGCGGCGCACTTGGTCTTCCATCGGACCGAAGCCACCGACGCCGCCGAAGGCTTGGGTGATCTGCTCGCGGAATTTGCCCTGCTGATTGGTCAGCGAAGACATCGATTGTTCGAGGAAGCGCGGCACCATCATCTGCATGCTGTCGCCATAGAAGCGGATCAACTGCCGGAGGAAGGCGATCGGCAGAAGGCTTTGACCTTCCTTGTTTTCCTGCTCGAAGATGATCTGCGCCAATACTGAACGGGTGATGTCCTCGCCGGACTTGGCGTCGAACACGACGAAATCTTCGCCGTTTTTCACCATGACCGCGAGGTCTTCGAGCGTTACGTAAGTGCTGGTGCCGGTATTATAGAGCCGCCGATTGGCGTACTTTTTAATGGTGACCGGCTCTTTTTCATCTGCCATGTGATCACTCGTTCCCTCTGCCCAAGCTGGAAGCATAACCGGTTTATGACGGTACGGGCCACCGTTTTGTGGCGGCGCGGTAAACTTCGCGGGCACTGCGGCATCCCTTGCGGAAACCGTAAAAAGGGGCCAATTCTCAAGCGTATCCGAGAGCGTCGCGTTGTTGACAGGCCGCTCTGGCCTAACGAGGATGCGGCACCGCCATATAGGCCCTTGCCCTCGAAATTGACCGCCAAAGGAGTTTTTCGATGAAAGACGATGTCGTCATAGTCAGCGCCGCCCGCACGCCGGTCGGCTCGTTCAACGGGGCCTTTGCCAATCTGCCGGCCCATGAACTGGGAAAAGTCGCCATTATGGCCGCGCTCGAGCGCGCCGGCGTCGAAGGCGGCCGGGTCAGTGAGGTCATCATGGGCCAGATCCTGACCGCCGGTCAGGGCCAGAACCCGGCCCGTCAGGCCTCGATCGCGGCCGGTATCCCGGTCGAAAGCCCGGCCTGGGGCGTCAACCAGCTTTGCGGCTCCGGTCTGCGCTCGGTCGCGCTTGGCTATCAGGCGATCATGAACGGCGACAGCGACATCGTGGTCGCCGGCGGCCAGGAATCGATGAGCATGGCGCCGCATGCCCAGCATTTGCGCACTGGCGTAAAGATGGGCGACTTCAAGATGATCGACACCATGATCAAGGACGGCCTGTGGGACGCCTTCAACGGCTATCACATGGGCAACACGGCGGAGAACGTCGCCAAGCAGTTCCAGATCACCCGCCAGATGCAGGACGAATTCGCCGTTGCCTCGCAGAACAAGGCCGAAGCCGCGATGAAGGCCGGCAAGTTCAAGGATGAAATCGCGCCGGTGACGATCAAGGGCCGCAAGGGCGACACAGTGGTCGAGGCCGACGAATATCCCAAGACCGGCGTTAACATGGAAGGCCTCAGCAAGCTGCGGCCGGCCTTCGACAAGGAAGGCACGGTCACCGCTGGCAGCGCCTCGGGCATCAATGACGGCGCCGCCGCCGTGGTGCTGATGAAGGCTTCGGAAGCCGCCAAGCTCGGCAAGACCCCGCTCGCCCGCATCGTGTCCTGGGCCCAGGCCGGCGTTGACCCGGCGATCATGGGCACGGGCCCGATTCCGGCCTCGCGCGCCGCGCTCAAGAAGGCCGGCTGGAGCCATCAGGACCTCGATTTGATCGAGGCCAACGAAGCCTTCGCCGCCCAGGCCTGCGCGGTCAACAAGGACCTCGGCTGGGATACCTCGAAGGTCAACGTCAATGGCGGCGCGATCGCCATCGGTCACCCGATCGGCGCCTCGGGCGCGCGCGTTCTGACCACACTGCTGTATGAAATGCAGAAGCGCGACGCCAAGAAGGGTCTCGCGACCCTCTGCATCGGCGGTGGCATGGGCATTGCTATGTGCGTCGAGCGCTAGCGACGACGCGCTAGGCAGGCTGCGTCGAGCGCTAGTGGAGACGCACCGGGCGGGCCGGGTGGGCCGCTAAGCCTTCGCACCGCAAAATAAAGTGACTTGATCTCCGTCATGGCCGGTTCGCAAGAATCGGCCATGATTTTTTCAAATGACTTTTACCCGCGACTAAATGCGACTGTTAAAATCGCTCGGCACGGGCGATAGTTCAAACGGACGTCAAAAAAACGACGGTAAACTCGGTACTCTGGGAGGGGTAAGTTATGTCTCGCGTTGCATTAGTCACTGGCGGAACCCGCGGCATCGGCGCCGCGATTTCGAAAGCTTTGAAGGACAAGGGCTACAAGGTGGCGGCCAGCTATGCCGGCAATGACGAGGCAGCCCAGAAATTCAAGGCCGAGACCGGCATTGCGGTGTTCAAATGGGACGTGTCGTCCTTCGAGGCCTGCGGCGAGGGCATCAAGCAGGTTGAGGCCGAGCTCGGGCCGATCGAGGTGCTGGTCAACAATGCCGGCATCACCCGCGACGCCACGTTGCACCGCATGAAGCCGGAGCAGTGGACCCAGGTCATCAACACCAATCTCGGCTCGCTGTTCAACATGTGCCGCCAGGTGATCGAGGGCATGCGCGCGCGCAAGTTCGGCCGCATCGTCAACATCTCGTCG
This sequence comes from uncultured Alphaproteobacteria bacterium, assembly GCA_963830125.1. GTDB lineage: Bacteria > Pseudomonadota > Alphaproteobacteria > Rhizobiales > Xanthobacteraceae > Pseudolabrys. The sequence continues at coordinate 291,985 of CAWHKU010000007.1, forward strand.
ATCAACGGCCAGAAGGGCCAGATCGGCCAGACCAATTATTCCGCCGCCAAAGCCGGCGACATCGGCTTCACCAAGGCGCTGGCGCAGGAGTCGGCCAAGCTCGGCATTACCGTCAATGCAATCTGCCCGGGTTACATCAACACCGAAATGGTGCAGGCGGTGCCGAAAGACGTCTTGGAAAAGAGCATCCTGCCGCAGATCCCGATCGGCCGGCTCGGCGAGCCGGAGGAAATCGCGCGTTGCGTGGTGTTCCTGGTCAGTCGACGACGCCGGCCTGATTACCGGCTCGACCTTGACCGCCAATGGCGGGCAATATTTCGCTTAAACACCGCTTTCACGGATCGCTCAGTTTCGCTAGATCAGACGGCCCGCCCGGCGACGTGGCGGGCCGTCGTGCATTCAAGTCCCAGAGGAGCCTGCCATGACCACCAACCGCGTTCACCGCATCGCCGTCATCCCCGGCGACGGCATCGGCAAGGAAGTCATGCCGGAGGGCGTGCGGGTTCTGGAGGCGGCGGCGAAGAAATTCGGCTTCAAGCTTGAGTTGGACGACTTCGACTTCGCCAGTTGCGACTATTACGCGCAGCACGGCCGGATGATGCCGGACGACTGGAAGGAGAAAATCGGCAAACCTCCGACGCGATCTATTTCGGCGCCGTCGGCGTGGCCGGCGATCAGTGCCGGACCACATTTCGCTCTGGGGCTCGCTGATCCTGTTCCGCCGCGAGTTCGACCAGTACGTCAATCTGCGGCCGGCGCGTCTGATGCCGGGCGTGCGCGTCGCCCGCTCGCCGGTCGCAAGCCGGCGACATCGACATGATGGTCGTGCGCGAGAACACCGAAGGCGAATATTCCTCCATCGGCGGCCGGATGTTCGCGGGCACCGAGCGGGAAGTCGTGATCCAGGAAACGGTCATGAGCCGCGCCGGCGTCGACCGCATGCTGCGTTACGCGTTCGAGCTGGCCAAGACGCGCCGAAGAAGCACCTGACGTCGGCCACCAAGTCCAACGGCATCTCGATCACCATGCCCTACTGGGACGAGCGGGTGGAGGAGATGGCATCGGCCTATCCGGACGTCAGCGTCGACAAGTTCCACATCGACATTCTCACGGCGCAGTTCGTCCTGCACCCGGACTGGTTCGACGTGGTCGTGGCCTCCAACCTCTTCGGCGACATCCTGTCGGACCTCGGGCCTGCCTGCACCGGGACGATCGGCATCGCGCCGTCGGGCAACATCAATCCGGAGCGGCGTTTTCCCTTCCCTCTTCGAACCGGTCCACGGTTCGGCGCCGGACATCGACGGGCAGGGGATCGCCAACCCGATCGGCCAGATCTGGGCCGGTGCGATGATGCTGGAGCATCTCGGTCGAGGCGGAAGCGGCCGCGCGGCATCGTCCAGGCGATCGAAACCGTCCTGGCCGACAAGACAGGCTGCGACGCGCGACCTCGGAGGGAGCGCCGATACCGAGACATGCGGCAAGGCCATCGCGGACGCGCTCGGCTGAGCGCTTCAGCTTACCATGTGACTTTGGCGCCGGCCGTGCAGGCGACCATGGTGCTGGTGCTCGCAAACTCGCCATTGAAGTTGGCAAACAGCGCAGTCTTTTGATTAAGGGCGAGGGTAGCGCCTGCATCGATACGTACGGCGTCCCGTGCGGCTCGTGCGCCGTCGACGGTAAAGCCAGCGGCGGGGATGCTGATGAACGAGGCTTCGATCTGACGCTTGGGCTCGAATTCATGCACCCAAGCGACGCGCGCCGACGGCGACAGTACCTGGCCGCCATTCAGCGCATAGCGGGTGTCGATTTGTGCGCCAAAGAAAGCCGGCAGTGAGGTGCTGGTGTGGCTCGCATAGTTCAGACCAAACGTGTTGCTGCCGGTTTCCGAATAGGCGTGCTGTCGCAACGCACTCGGCTCGATGGCGGCGAAGGGCGTGACTGTGTAACCGCGATAGCTGTGACGCCAACCGAATTCGAGACGGCCGCCGAACAAATCGCTGTCAAAGCGGCCGCTCGCTGTTTCGGTTGTGCCGATCCCGGCAATGGTGCGGTCGGTGTGATTGTCGAGGCGGGCATAGTTCAGCGAACTGGCCAAATAGGCATGGCCGAACGTCTTAACTGCGTAGGCGCCGATGTGGCCGCCATCGACGCGGCCGCTGGTTGACAGGCTCGACACCGAAAACGTCGAGCCGCTGCCGCCGACAGCGACGCCAACCAACATGTCTCCGCTCACTTGGCGATCGACACCGAAAGCGCCGCCAACGGCGCGCGTCGTCTGGTCGGCGCTGCCGAGCGGTGAGCCTTCACCATTGACGCTGCGCGAAGCACCGAAGCCGGCGCCCCAGACGCGCCAGCGCGCGGGCTCTACCGCGCGCGGCCGCACCGCGGCGAAGGCTTCATAACCTGGCTTTTTGGCGTTGCTTGCATAGGTGAGCGGTGCGCCAAATATCGCGCTGTTGCCGCTTTGGGCTCCGATGAGCCAGCCAAGACCTTGTTGCAGCATGACATTGCTGAACTGGCTACCGGCGTCGAACGTCGCGTCTTGCGACGCGGCCGTGCCGGCGCCCGAAAGTTGATCGAATACGCTCACCGAGGTGGCGGCAAACAGATTGGAGTAAAAGGTTGCGAGACTTCCGGTCGGTGTGCCCGATGCGTAAAGGCTCTGCAGGACGTCGGCGACGGCCTTCTGATTTTGCGTCAAACCGGCTACCGCGTTGAACGCGATCGGAGCGAGTTTCAGATCGAGATCGTTGCCGGACGGCGTTAACGTGGCGCTGAAAAACGGCGACGACGTCGTAATGCTACTGAAGGCTCCGGTGATCCCGAACGTCGTGGAGATGACGCTGGAATAGTCTATCGGGCTGGTATAGAGCCCGGGCTGAATGACCGCGACAAATTTTCCGTTCAGTTTGGCATTTGCGGCAAACAGGCCGTCGAAATTAGCTCCCGTCGAATCGAAGCGGGAAAAGAGCGAGCCGCTGGCAGCTTGTTCGAACGTACCGGCAATCGAATGCGATATGCCGGTACCCACGGTGGTGGGATCGGTCATCCGGAGAATGCCGTAGTTGGTGAAATCTGCGCTACCAATGAATACGACGCGCCCGTCAATCGTGCCGTAGTTATTGAGCGTGACAGTATTTGCCACATTGACGTTGATAGCGTCGGTGCCGTTGGTTCCCTGCACAACTGCGCCGCTAAGTACGTTTATCGTCGTGTTGGTCAGGTTGCCGGGAACGTAGTTGGTGGTGGTCCCGGTGCAATTGACGGTCGAGCCGGTCTGATCGCACGATGCGAGCGCGGGGGAGGCCGACAGTAGGGTCGCGGCCAGGACGGCCGCGAGGCAGGTTAGGGCGGCGTGGAGCCACGCGTTTCCACGGCCTGCTTGCAGGTCCGCAATCTCGATCGCCATGATCAAAAATACCCACGAACCCCAACCGCGCCCGAGAGACGCGGACGCTTGCTATAGCACCGCGGCGCGCGGTGGTGAACTTCTATAGGCCGACAAATCTGGGTTGAGGTGTGCTAACGACGCTTGACAGCACGCGGCTTTGTGTTCTGAGCGGGCTCGGCATGGGCACTTCTTGACGGTCGGCGGGCGGGTTGCACCTGCGGTTGTACTTGGTGCAGGGATGGGTTATGCGCCGAGCCCCTCTCTTCGGCGTCCGTCATGTCCTCTTTCCGCGCCACGCTCATCGGTTTTTCTGCGATCCTGATGTGGTCGCTGCTGGCAGTATTGACGGTGGCGTCGGGACAGGTGCCGCCGTTCCAGTTAGCCGCGCTGACCTTCGCCATCGGCGGCGCGATCGGCGCGGTCTGGATGGCGAAGGCAAAAGCCTGGGGCGCGCTGCGGCAAAGCCCGCGGGCGTGGGCGCTCGGAGTCGGCGGTCTTTTCGGCTATCACGGCTTATATTTTCTGTCGTTGCGCCTGGCGCCGCCGGCCGAAGCCGGCCTGTTGAATTATCTCTGGCCGCTGTTGATCGTGCTGTTCTCCGGACTGCTGCCGGGCGAACGCCTGCGCTGGCATTCAGTCGCCGGCGCGCTGCTGGGCTTTGTCGGCACGGTCGTGTTGTTTCTCGGCAAGGGGCTGACGCCGGCGCTCGGGTCGGCCACCGGCTATGCCGCGGCCTTCACGGCGGCCTTCGTGTGGTCGAGCTATTCGGTGCTGTCGCGCCGCTTGGCCGGCGTGCCGACTGCGGCGGTGGCGGGCTTTTGTTTGGCGACGGCGGTGCTGGCGACATTGTGTCATCTTCTTTTCGAGACCAGCGTTTGGCCGCACGGATATCGGACAATGGCTGGCGGTGGTCGCGCTCGGCGTCGGCCCGGTCGGGATCGCGTTCTACGCCTGGGACATTGGCGTCAAGCGCGGCGACATCCGGCTGCTCGGCGTCGGCTCTTACGCCGCGCCGATTTTGTCGACCTTGTTTCTGGTGCTGGCTGGCTATGCCGAGGCGCGCGCGACATTGCTGCTCGCGGCGCTCCTGATTGCCGGCGGAGGTTTGCTGGCGGCCCAGGACATGCTGCGTCGGAAACCGCGCTGACGATTTGGCTTTAAGTATTCGGCTTCCAGTTCGCCGGCGCCAGTTCGAAGCCTTCGAAGGTGAAGCCGGGCGCGACTGTGCAGCCGACCAGCGTCCAGTCGCCCAAGCTCTCCGCCGCCTGCCAGGCGCGCGCCGGCACCGTCACCTGCGGGATTTCGTCGGCGTGGATATCGGCGCCAAGCCGGATGATTTCCTCTTTCGATCCGTCGACGATTTCAAGCTTGAGCGGCGCCCCGGCGTGATAGTGCCAGATCTCGACCGCATCGACGCGATGCCAGTGCGAGCGTTCGCCTTTCGCTAAAAGAAAAAGAATCGCGGTCGAGGCGGCACGGCCATCGACGGTGCGGCTGTCGCGGAAGGTCTCGCAATAGTGCCCGCCTTCCGGGTGCGGCTTGAGATTGAGCTTCTTGATAACGTCGGCGGCGGTCAGGGTTGGCATGGCGCTGTTAGAACTTATTCTTCCGCAGACGAATCTCGGCGAACACCTCATTGGCCGGCTTACCGGCCATGCCGATGTCGCAGGCGAGGTCGGCGACGTCGGCGCGCAGGAATGGGTTGGCCAGTTTCTCGTCGCCGATGGTGGTCGGGATGGTCGGCTCGCCTTCGGCCAGTTGTTGGCGCACTTGTGCGTCGCGCGCGACGAGCACCGGATTGTCCTGATCGACCGAGAGCGCGAATTTGATATTGGCGGCGGTGTATTCGTGGCCGCAATAAATCAGCGTGTTGTCCGGCAGATCGCGCAGCTTCTTCAGTGAATCCCACATCTGGTCCATGGTGCCTTCGATGACGCGGCCGCAGCCGATCGAAAACAACGTGTCGCCAACGAAAGCGAGATTGTCGGCGTGGAACCAGTAGGCGATATGGCCGAGCGTGTGGCCGGGCGTCTCGATCACATTGCCGGTGAGGTTGCCGACCTTGACCTTGCCGCCCTCTTTGACCGTCTCGTCGACGCCGGGGATTTTCGCGGCCTCGGCGGCGGGCGCGACCACGCGGCATTTGTATTTGTTCTTGAGCGCCATGATGCCGTCGGTGTGGTCGGCATGGTGATGGGTGACCAGAATGTCAGTCAGCTTCCAGCCGGTCTGGGCCAGCGCCTTCTCGACGGCAGCGGCCTCCGGCGCGTCGATTGACGCGGTCGCGCCGGTCTCCGGGTCATGCAGCAGCACCCCGTAATTGTCGGATAGGCAGGGAAACAGGTGGGTCTGCGCGGCCATGGCTCAATTTTCCTTCTTCGGCGGACGTCAACGTCATTAACCCTAGCATGGCGAACAATTATGTCGCACGGCGCCCCGGCACAACCCGGTCGGATGGCTACGATTTGCCACGCTATTTGTGCTAGTTCTACCCCATGTCGATCGATGTCGTGGATCTACGCAATTTTTACGGCCAGCGGCTGGGCAAGGTGGCGCGGCGATTCGTCAGCCGGGGCGTACGCGGGCTGTGGCGCGAGGCCGCCGGTCAGCGCGTGCTCGGCATCGGCTATGCGACACCCTATCTCGGCCTGTTTCGCGAAGACGCCGAACGCTGCCTGGCCTTCATGCCGGCCAGCCAGGGCGTGCTGAAATGGCCGACGGCGCGGCCGGCGCTGTCGGCACTGGTCGACGAAAACGAATTGCCGCTGAACGATGGCGCGGTCGATCGCGTGCTGCTGGTGCATGGGCTGGAAATGACCAATGACCCGGCGGCGCTGTTGCGTGAGGTCTGGCGTGTGCTGGCCTCGGGCGGGCGGCTGTTGGCGGTGGTGCCAAACCGGCGCGGTCTGTGGGCGCGCATGGACACCACGCCGTTCGGGCACGGTCGGCCTTATTCGCGTTCGCAGATCAATCAGCTGTTGCGCGAGACCTGGTTCACGCCGACCGGCTGGAGCGAGGCGCTGTTCGTACCGCCGGTCGAGCGCGGCTGGTTTCTGCGTTCGGCGGTGGCCTGGGAGCGCACGGGCTCAATGTTGGCAGCGCCCTTTGCCGGCGTGCATCTGGTGGAAGCAACCAAGCAGGTCTATCGCGCGGTTCCGGCCAGGGAGCGCAAGAAGCGCCGTCTGGTGCCGGCGCTCGAGCCGGTGCTGGCGCCGACGGCGCGGACGTAGAGTCCGTGAACCCGCAGTCCAGGAATATGATTTTGATTATGTAACTCATTCCGGGTCCAGCGCGTTGCGCTGTCCCGGAATGAAGTAAGTGGATTCGCAGTCGGAAGAGGTCGCCGCTTATTCCGGCTGACCCGCCGGCTCGTCGCTGCCGCCTTCGACCGGCGCGCCGGCCTGAACATTGCCGTTGGCGTCTGGGCGGAAATTGCTGCCGCTGCGATTACGGCGGCGGCGGCGGCCAAAGCGATCCGGGCGATCGCCCTGGTCGTGACCGTTCTGATTGCTGTTCGGTTCGCCCGCCGGCTGCGGCTGGCCGCCGCCGGTAATGAAAGCCGGCAGTCCGCCCAGTTCCGGTGAGCTGTCGCTGCTCGTCACCACGGGCTGCGGTTGCGGCTGGTGTTGCGTGCGGCGGTTCTGCGCCTGATCGCGTGGCGGGAACGGCTGCGCGTCGCGCGGCAGGAAAGGCTGGGCTTGCGACGGCTGCGGCGCGAGCCCCGGATCGGTCGGGGCGACGAAGGGCTGACTGTCGTCGTTGTTGTCGTCGTAGTTGTCGTCGGCGGCGCCGGTCGGCGTGCCCGGCGTCGGCGCCGGATTGTTGTAATAAGGGTTCTGCTGGCGGAACTGTTCCTGGGCGGTGGCGATCAGCCGGAAATAATGTTCGGCGTGCTGGAAGTAATTTTCCGCCGCCACAGGATCGCCCGAGCTTTGCGCGTCGCGCGCGAGCTGCATGTATTTTTCGGCGATGTGTGAAGCGGTGCCACGGATCTTAACGTCGGGGCCGTTCGATTCGTAGACGCGAGTCAGCGGATTCTGGCTTTTGCGCTGGTTGTTATTGTTGTGGCCGCCGCCACCACCGCCGCCGCCACCGCTGCGACCCCGCATCCGCTTCTGTCCGTTTCTCATGATCTACCTGTCCGCCAACCTTTGCTTCGTGTCACCGCGGTTCATTCCGCCGGCTATTTAACTCGTTCGTCCAGAATTCAACGCCCCGAAACTCAACGACCTAAGCTTCATCCAGTGGGATGAGTTGACCAAGGCGCGTCTCACCCGTCCGCGCGCGATTCACTGAATTAATTTTCACACAAACGACCGGCATCGCGCGGCTGGAGTGCCCCCGCTATCCGCCCCAATGCTCGTTCATGTCCGCCAAATTTCGCGATGGCTACAGCAACCCCAAGGCCGCGGTTCCAAACCGCGGCACAGCCAACCTCTCGTTACGCACATCTCTCAAGTTTTATAAAAGTGATGCGCCCAACCGGTGAAGCATCCAACCCGTATTTGGTGATGTCGTTTGCCGCTTTCGCTCCGCCGGCTATTCGTCATCCGCCAATGTTTATCGGCTTTGCGGCGCCGCCTCGCAGAGCATCATGCTCCGGGGTTCGTGGCAGTGCGGCCGTCACGGGTCGATTCCGTGGCAGGAAGCTAGTCGGTTCCGCCTGATATTCCAAGCGGTTTTTTCGTGCCGGGGCCAGCCCTGCGGTTTTCGCCCGGTCGCAATGCGTGGTGCACATAACCGCGCTTTTAAAGGGTTTCCGGCGCTTTCGTCGCGCAGAGCGCCCGCGGAATTCCGGCCAGATCGTGGCGTGCTTGCCCGACGGTTAACCCTGCAGCGTGCATTAGCGCGCCAACCGCCGGTTCCTGGCCGGCGCCCAGTTCGACTATCAGCCGGCCGCCCGACGTCAGCAGGCGCGGTGCCTGGCTGGCGATGGCGCGGTACGCATCGAGCCCCTCGATACCGCCATCGAGCGCGAGCGCCGGATCGTGATCGCGCACTTCCGGCTCAAGCGTGGCGATGTCGTTATGCGCAATATAAGGCGGGTTCGATACGATCAGATCGAACGGACCGGCGACGCCATCGGCGATGTTACAGACAACGAACGTGCAGCGCGTCGCCAGGCCAAGCCGCTCGGCATTGCTGCGCGCGACGTCGAGCGCGGCTTCGCTGATATCGGTGGCGGTGCCGACAGCGTTCGGCAATTCGCTGAGCAAGGCCAGCATAATCGCGCCCGAACCGGTGCCGATGTCGAGAATGCGTAACGGTTTTCCGCGCAAGTCATCGCGGTCGATCGAATCGAGCGCCTCTTCCACCACGGTTTCGGTATCCGGCCGCGGCACCAGCACTGCGTCGCTGACGTGTAGCAACAGGCTCCAGAATTCCTTGACGCCGAAAATGCGCGACACCGGTTCATGCTCGAGCCGCCGTGCCGCGAGCGCGGCGATGGCGTTGACTTCGTCCGGCGTCAGCGCGCGTTCGCTGTGAACCATCAGCCCGGCGCGGTCGAGGTTCAGCGCATGGGCGATCAGCAGGCGGGCATCGGTGTCCGCCTCGTCGATGCCGGCTTGCCGGAAGCTGTCGGCGAGCGCACGGCGCGCTTGCGCGATGGTCTGGCCGGCGGCCAGGACCGCCATCAGGTGACGCCTTCGGCGGCCAGCAGTTCGGCCTGATGTTCGGTCACCAAGAGCGTCGATCAACTCGTCGACATCGCCTTCCATCACCTGCGGCAATTTGTAGAGCGTGAGGTTGATGCGGTGATCGGTGACGCGGCCTTGCGGAAAGTTATAGGTGCGAATGCGCTCGGAGCGGTCGCCGGAACCGATCTGGCCTTTGCGGTCGGCGGCGCGTTCGGAGTCGAGCTTGCTGCGCTGGGTATCGTAAAGTTTAGTGCGCAAGTAAGCCAAGGCCTTGGCCTTGTTTTTGTGCTGCGAGCGCTCCTCCTGAACGAAGACGATGGTGCCGGTCGGGATATGCGTGATGCGGATGGCCGACTCGGTCTTGTTGACGTGCTGTCCGCCGGCGCCTTGCGCGCGCATGGTGTCGATCTTGAGATCGTCGTCCCTGATCTGGATGTCGACGTCTTCGACTTCCGGCAGCACCGCGACGGTCGCGGCCGACGTATGGATGCGCCCTTGCGTTTCGGTATCGGGCACGCGCTGAACGCGATGCACGCCGGATTCGAATTTCAGTTTGGCGAACACGCCGCGGCCATGCACTTCAGCGATGACTTCCTTGAGGCCGCCTTTGGCGCCTTCGCTCATCGAGATGACTTCGGTCTTCCAGCCCTGCTTGGCGGCGTAGCGCTCGTACATCCGGAACAGGTCGCCGGCGAACAGTGCCGCTTCGTCGCCGCCGGTGCCGGCCCGGATTTCCAGAATGGCGTCGTGGTCGTCCATTGCGTCTTTCGGGACCAAAGCGAGACGGATTTTGTGTTCGAGCTTTTCCAGTTGTTCTTCCAGCGTCGACTTTTCGGCCTCCGCCATCTTGCGCATTTCGGCGTCGGTCGATTTGTCGTCGATCATGGCGTCGAGATCGGCGATCTCGGCGACGGTCGCGCGGTAGTTCTTGATGGTGTCGATGACCGGGCCGAGTTCGGAGAACTCGCGCGACAGCTTGACGTAGTCGTCGGTCGACAGCCCGCTGCCGAGCTCGCGCTCGATCATGGCGTGGCGCGAGAGCAGGGCGTCGAGCCGATGTTGTGGCAGAGATACCAAAGTCAAAGTCCTATCGGTTCGTTATGACCGGACGTATGCCGGTCATCCACGTCTTGCCGCCTGTGAGGCTTGAAGGCGCGGATGCCCGGCATATCGCCGGGCCTGACGGTTTACAATTGCAATCCTTGCGCGGTGGCGAAGTCTTCCAGCCGATGGCGGATCGACAGGCTGCCGATCGGCTGTTCGAGCGCCGGCAACAGGACTTCCGCGCCCTTGGCGCAGTCGAGGTCGAGCAGCATGGCCTTGACCGGACCGACCGACGACGGCGACAGCGACAGCGTGCGGTAGCCGAGGATCGTCAAAGCCAGCGCGCCGATCGGCTGCGAGGCCAGTTCGCCGCACAGCGCCACCGGCTTACCGTGCTTGGCGGCCTTTTCGGCGATGTCCTTGAGCACCCGCAGCACCGGCGCCGACAGCGGATCGAACCGGTTCGACACCCGGTTATTGCCGCGGTCGGCGGCATAGAGGAATTGCATCAGGTCGTTCGAGCCAACCGACAGGAAATCGACGCGCTCGAACAACTCGTCGAGCTGAAACAACAGCGACGGCACTTCCAGCATGGTGCCGATCTGGACCCGCTCCGGCAACTGATGGCCATGCCGGCGCAGATGGGTGAGTTCCAGCTCGACCAAAGCCTTGGCGCTGTCATATTCCTCGACGGTCGCGATCATCGGAAACATCACGCGGACTTCGCGGCCGCCACCGGCGCGCAACAGCGCGCGCACCTGGCTGCGCAGCAGGCCGGGCCGGTCGAGCCCGAGCCTTATCGCGCGCCAACCCAGCGCCGGGTTTTCTTCCTCGAAATTGCGCAGGTACGGCAACACCTTGTCGCCGCCGATATCGAGCGTACGGAAGGTCACCGGCTTCTTGCCGGCGGCGTCCAGCACGGTGCGGTACAGCGCCAGTTGCTCGCCGATGCGCGGCAGCTTGGGCGCGACCATGAACTGCAATTCGGTGCGGAACAGACCGATGCCGGCAGCGCCGGTTTCATTCATATGCGGCAGGTCGATGGTGAGGCCCGCGTTGATCATCAAGTCGATGGCGTGACCGTCTTTGGTGACGCAGGGCCGGTCGCGCAGCGCGCGGTATTGCGCCTGCCGGCGCGCACGCAGCTTGACCCGTTCGCCATAGGCGACCTCGATATCCTGCGGCGGCCGCAAATGAATATGGCCGGTCGAGCCGTCGACGATGACGGCGTCGCCCTGTTCGACCAGTCCGGTGGCGTTTTCGATTTCGCCGACGGTCGGGATGCCGAGTGCGCGGGCGACAATAGCGACATGGGACGTCGGGCCGCCTTCTTCAAGGATCAGGCCGCGCAGTTTCTTGCGGTCGTAATCGAGCAGCGCCGCCGGACCCATCGAACGCGCCACCACGATGGCGTTGTCGGGCAGTTGCTCGCGGCCGGGCGCATGGTCCTGGCCCATCAGCACCCGCATCAGCCGGTTGGCGAGGTCGTCGAGATCGTGCAGCCGGTCGCGCAAATAAGGATCGGAGGCGCGCAACATGCGGGCGCGGGTGTCGGACTGCACGCGTTCGACGCTGGCTTCGGCGGTGAGACCCGTCATCACCGCTTCGCGGATTTTGTGCAGCCAGCCCTGGTCGTAGGAGAACATGCGATAGGCTTCGAGCACGTCGCGGTGTTCGCCGCCTTCGACGACGTCGCGGTGTTCGACCAGCCGGTCGAGGTCGGAGCGCAAGGTCGCAATCGCGGTATCGAGGCGTTTGATTTCGCCGCGGGACGTCGTCGGCAATCACATTGGTGATGACGACGCGCGGCTCGTGCAGCACGACGTGACCGAGCGCGATGCCGTCGGACAGCGCCGCGCCTTGCAGATGCATGGCGTGGCGGGCGGCGGGCTCGGCGCCGGGGCGGGCGAGCGAGGACAATTCGCCCGACGCGATCATCTCGGCCAGCACCATGGCCGTGGTCTGGAGCGCTTCTTCTTCTTCCTCGGTATAGGTCCGGCGGGCGCGGTTCTGCACCGTCAAGCACGCCGAGCGTATTGCCGGCGCGCAGGATCGGCACGCCGAGGAAGGAGTTGATAGATTTCTTCGCCGGTTTCCGGGCGGAACGAATAGGCCGGGTGGTCCTGCGCCGCCGACAGGTTGATCTTGGCCGCCTCGGTGGCGACCAGGCCGACCAGGCCTTCGTCGGATTTCATCACGGTGGCGTGGACGGCTTCGGGCTTCAGACCTTCGGTGGCGTATAGCTCAAGGGTTCCGTCCACGCGCAACACGTAGACAGAGCAAACCTCCGCCACCATGTTGGCGGCGATCAGAACGACCACCTTGTCGAGACGATCCTGCGCGCTGACCGGCTCCGCCATGACTTCGCGAAGCCGACGCAACAGCACGCGTGGACCGCCGAGCGCGCCACGCATTTGAGGTCCTTTTTAGCCCGGAATCGGGGCTGCCGCCTCGTTTACGGCCCGATTATGCACGAAGTGCGGCCTTGAGGGTCCGGCGCTCCCCGAAACCGCCTGTCCCTCAGGCTATACCGAAAGCGGGCGGCAAGGGGCAAGTCGGCGCTTCCAACTAGTCCGGTGCCCGGTATTTTGCCGGTTTATGGGGCTTGGCCTGGGGACAACCGGCAGTGGGCCGCCTGTCAGCTCACCTCGGGCACGGCCGGCGCGAGCGTGCCGAGCTGTCATCGAGCCGGCAGCGCCGGCCGGGCGCCGCCCGCGTGAGGTCTTACGCCTTGTCGAGTCCGTACAGCGTATGCAGCGTGCGCACCGCCTGGTCGGTCTGCGAGGCGTTGATCAGCACCGAGAATTTGATCTCGGAGGTGGTGATGGCGAGGATATTGATCTTCTCATTCGACAGCGCCTTGAAGGCGCTGGCCGCCACGCCGGCATGGCTGCGCATGCCGATGCCGATCACCGAGACCTTGGCGACATCGGTGGCGCCGTCCATCCGCTCATAGCCGATGGTGCCCTTGGCCTTCTCGATGGTGACGCGGGCGCGCTCGTAATCGGACGACGGCACCGTGAAGGTGAGGTCGGTGGTCGAGCCGTCGGGCGAGACGTTCTGCACGATCATGTCGACATTGATGCTGGCGTCGGCCAGCGGGCCGAAGATGGCGGCGGCGACGCCGGGCTTGTCCTGCACGCGGCGGATCGAAATCTGCGCCTCGTCCTTGGAGAAGGCGATGCCGGTGACGGTTTCGTGTTCCATGATTTCACTCTCGTCGCAGATAAGCGTGCCGGGGGGTGTCTGACGCGGGTCGATGTCTTCGGGCTTGACGAAGCTCGACCGCACGAAGATGCGGACGTTGTGCAGCATGCCGAGTTCGACCGAGCGCACCTGCATGACCTTGGCGCCGAGCGAGGCCAGTTCGAGCATTTCCTCGAAGGCGATCTTGTCGAGCCGGTGCGCCTTCGGCACCACGCGCGGGTCGGTGGTGTAGACGCCATCGACGTCGGTATAGATGTCGCAACGCTCGGCGCCGATGGCGGCGGCGATCGCCACGGCCGAGGTGTCCGAGCCGCCGCGGCCGAGCGTGGTGATGCGGCCGGTTTCCTTGTGGATGCCCTGGAAGCCGGCGATCACCGCGACCTGCTTGAGTTCGTCGAAGCGCTTGATCAGTTCGGCGCCGTTGACGTCCTGGATGCGGGCCGAGCCGTGGGCGTTGCTGGTCAGGATCGGCAATTGCCAGCCCTGCCAGGACCGCGCGTTGACGCCCATGCCCTCCAGCACGATGGCCAAGAGGCCGGCGGTGACCTGTTCGCCGGTCGCCACCACGGCGTCATATTCGCGGGCGTCGTGAAGAGGCGCAGCATCGCGGCACCAGGCGACCAGCTGATTGGTGACGCCCGACATGGCCGAGACCACGACGGCGACGTCATAGCCGGCGTCGACCTCGCGTTTGACGTGGCGGGCGACGTTGCGAATGCGGTCGAGATCGGCGACCGACGTTCCGCCGAATTTCATGACAAGGCGAGGCATAGCGATTAAAAACCTGACGTTCCCGGGGGCGCCAAAAAGCGCTAACAAGCGGCGATTGCAGGGGTACCCTGCACGCGCCGCAAAAGGCGGCTATACATAACGGCGGGCTGGCCTACCTGCAACCAAACAGGCGAAATTGGCCGTAAACCCCATAAGAGACTGTCCAAATGGTGAACCACAGAGCCCGCGCCGCCTCGATCGATGACGCCGAAGTCGAGCGCTTTTCGAAGCTTGCCGCCGACTGGTGGGACCCGCGCGGCCCGATGGCGTCGCTGCACAAGTTCAACCCGGTCCGGCTGGCCTATATCCGCGACCAGGCGGCGGCGCATTTCGACCGCGACCCCAAAAAGCTCGATTCCCTGAAAGGTCTGCGCATCCTCGATATCGGCTGCGGCGGCGGTATTTTGTCGGAGCCTTTGGCCCGGCTGGGGGCGTCGATGGTCGGGGCCGACCCGGCGGACAAGAACATCGCGATTGCGGCCGCCCATGCCGAGGACTCCGGCCTTGAGATCGACTACCGCGCCACCACCGCCGAGGCGCTGGCCGAGGCCGGTGAGAAATTCGACGTCGTGCTGGCGATGGAAGTGGTCGAGCACGTCATCGACGTGAAGGCCTTCGTCGCCACCTGTGCCTCGATGGTCAAGCCGGGTGGGTTGATGATCGCGGCGACGCTCAACCGCACGCTCAAGAGTTTCGCGCTCGCCATTGTCGGCGCGGAATATATCTTGCGCTGGCTGCCGCGCGGCACCCATCAATGGGACAAGTTCGTGACGCCGGCCGAACTCGAAACCGCTTTCGAGCGCGCCGGTCTCGACGTCGTCGGTGAGCGCGGCGTGATCTACAATCCGCTCGCCGACCGCTGGCAATTATCGTCCGACATGGACGTCAATTACATGTTGGTCGCGACGCGCGCGAAAAAAAGAACGGCAGAGGGAAGAAGAATCATGATCCTCGAACTGGTTGAATTCAACTCACCGCACGGTTGGACGCGCGAGCAGGCCGCCGAAGACGCCCGCCACGTCATTCCGAAATGGCAGGCCAACAAGGAACTGCTGCGCAAGCATTTCCTGTTGGAGCTCAACGGCAAGACCGGCGCCGGCGTCTATATCTGGCCGTCGGTCGAGGCGGCGCAGCGCGCGCATAATGAGGAATGGCGTCAATCGGTGATCAAGCGCAGCGGCGCCGCGCCGACCATGCGTTATTTCGATCTGTTTCTGTTGATCGACAACGAGAACGGCAAGGTCACTGAATTTCCGGAAGCGGCGGAGCTGAAGCAGCCGGCGGCGTAATTTTGTTGCGCTGCAGCTGACGCGAGCGCGCGTCAGCGCATAGCTGCTCTCGTCATGCGCCTGGGCTTGCCCCGGCCATCCGCGCCTTAGTAGGAAAGTAAGAGTGGGTGCCCGGCACAACGCCGGGCATGACTCTGTTCGAGATCATTCATGCTCTGGGCCGTCTTCACTCTCATCGCCGCCGCCGCGCAGACCGCGCGCAACGCCATGCAGCGCGAATTGACCGCCACGCTCGGCACCGTCGGCGCCACCCACGTCCGCTTCCTGTTCGGCTTTCCGTTCGCGTTGTTCGTCTTCCTGCCGGGGGTGATGATTGTTACGGGCTACAGCCTGCCGCATCCGCCGGCGCTGTTCTGGGCCTGGGTGGTCGGCGGCGCGCTGGCGCAGATTGCGGCGACCGCGACCATGCTCTCAGTCATGGGCGAGCGCTCTTTCGTGGTCGCTTATGCCTATATCAAGACCGAGCCGGTACAGGTCGCGCTGTTCGGCCTGATCTTCCTCGGCGACAAGGTGACGCTGCTGACCGCCGCCGCCATTCTGATTGCCACGGCCGGCGTGATCGTCATCTCGCTCAAGCCCGGTGCCGGCCAGGTCTCGACCAAGCGTTCGACCATCGTCGGCATTTTCTCCGGCGCGTTATTCGCACTGTCGGCGATTGGCTATCGCGGCGCGATCCTGTCACTGCATTTGCCGCATTTCGTGATGGCAGCGACCTTCACGCTCGCGGTCGGGCTGGTGATGCAGGCGGCGCTGTTGTCGCTTTATCTCGTGCTGCGCGATCCGAAGGTGTTGCGCGACATCGCCAAGGCCTGGAAGCCGTCGCTGTTCGCCGGCTTCATGGGCGCCTTCGCCTCGGAATTCTGGTTTCTTGCTTTCGCGATTGCGACAGCCGCGAGTGTGCGAACGCTGGCACTGGTCGAGGTTTTATTCGCGCAAGGCGTGACGCACTTGATCTTCAAGCAGCCGACGACAAAGCGCGAGGGGCTTGGCATCGTGCTGGTGGTGGTCGGCGTGCTGCTGTTGGTGTGGGCTCATTAGCGCAAATTTAGACGACGGTGCCTTCGTCATTGGGCATCGGCAACCTTCGCGGCATTCGTGTCGAGCGCGGTGCCGAAGACATGATCCCACACGCCGGTGGTGACGCCGAAATTTCCACTTTCCGATGAATGGTGATGGCGCGCGTGGCGCATGCGCGCCCGGTATAAATAAGAGCCGCGGCGCGGCTGGCCGTGGTGCGTCGCATAGTGGACAAAGACGTACCAGAGGTAGCCGGTGATGAGGCCCGCCGTCGCCGCGGTTCCCAGGTCAAACCCGAGCAGCGCCCAGGATGGGCCTGCGACGGCGATCAAACAGATCAAAACACTGGCCCAAGCCGGCGTGCCGATCAGCTCTTGCGGCGACCGGTGATGGGATTCGTGAATCTGCGACAGAATCGGTGCGTGGTGAAACAGGCCGCGATGGAGCAGATATTCGATCAAGGTCCAGCCGATCAGCCCAACCGTATAGACGATCGCACAGGTCACAAGCGGCGGCGGCGCGGTGCGAAACGCCAGCAGCACCGCGGCGAGAGCAAGCGGCGGGAAAAGCAGGAACTCGGAGAAATAACCGAGCTTACTCATTTTCATCGCGATACCCCGACGGCTATGGCCCCGGCACACGCAGACCCGATGCTCGCCCCCCGAGCCAGACCACGATACCAGCAATATTCACACGTTTGAAGAGATTTGCGGCCGCCCGTTCAACAGGCGCGCAACCGACCGACCGGCCTTCAGTGCTTGCATCTATCCCGGGCTGATAGCCAGCTAATTCCGTTCGTCTGGCAAAATCGGCAGCGGGTGGAAGGCGATGCCTTCTTCGGCCAGTTCCTTGGCGTCGTCGGGCGTGGCGACGCCGTAGATCGAGCGATGCTCGGTCTCGCCATAATGCATCTTGCGCGCTTCGTCGGGGAATTTGGTCCCGACATTGTCGGCGTTCTTGGTCAGGTGGTCGCGCAGCTCCTTGAGCTTGCCGCGAATCTCCTGCTCCTGCGGTGTCATCATCGCGACCGGCGCGGTGGTTTCGGGCGTGGCGGCCGGCGGTGCGGCGTCGGACATGGGTTCCTCGACCGGCGCTTTACGTTTGCGCGCACCCGCCAACCGCGGCGCCATGATCGCCTTTTCGACCTTGGTCGAGCCGCAATGCGGGCAGGCCACCAGCGCGCGCTTGGCCTGCTTGTCGTAAGCGCCTAGAGTCCGCAAACCAGCTTTCGAAATTATGGCCTTTGTCGCAGACAAGCGCGTAGCGAATCATTCCGCGCCTCGCACCATGTGCAGATGCGCGGCCTCGGCGATCGGTTCGACGATTTCGAAGCGCCGGCCGTGCTGCAGCGACGGCATGCGGGCGCGCGCCTCGGCCACCAAAGCGTGATCGATCTCGGCCATGATGAAACCCGGCTCGGTGCCGCCTTCGGCCAGAATGCGGCCCCACGGATCGACGATCAGCGAATGACCGAAAGTCGAGCGGCCGTTCTCGTGCTTGCCGCCTTGCGCCGCGGCCATCACGAAGCAGGTGTTCTCGATGGCGCGGGCGCGCATCAGCACATGCCAATGGGCCTCGCCGGTCTGCTGGGTGAAGGCGGAAGGGATCGCCAGCATGGTGGCGCCGGCCTCGGCCAGCGCGCGATAGAGCGCCGGGAAACGCAGGTCGTAGCAAATCGTCAGCCCGAGCCGGCCCCAAGGCAGGTCGGCGGTGATGGCGATATCGCCCGGCCGGTAGCTGTTCGATTCGCGATAGCTTTCGCCGTTGCCGAGATCGACGTCGAACATGTGGATCTTGTCGTAGCGCGCGGCGATGTCGCCTTTCGGCGTAATCAGGAAGCCGCGATTAACGGCTTTGTCCGGCAAGACCTTGATCGCCAGCGAACCGATGTGAATGAAGATGCCGAGCTTGCGCGCCAGTTCGCGCATCGCGGCGAGCGTGGCGTCGGCGTCCTCCTCGGCGATGGTCGAAAACAGCCGCTCGCGTTTGACCTCCATGATGTTGGTCATCTCGGGCGTCTGCACATAATCCGCGCCGGCGGCCTTGGCTTCGCCGATCAGGCGGACCGCATCGTCGAGATTGGCGGCGGGCTTAAGACCCGACCGCATCTGGATCATCGCGGCTTTGAAGGTCGCCGGTGTCTGGCTCATTCTGTCATTCCTGCACTCTGCCCTTCGCCCGCCAACAGCGGATCGAGCTTGCCGTCATATTCGAGGGCATGGAGATCGTCGCTGCCGCCGACGTGGACCGAGCCGATGAAAATCTGCGGCACGGTGCTGCGGCCGTGGGCCCGTTCGATCATGGCCTGGCGCTCGGCCCGGCCGGACACGTCGAATTCGGTGAATTCGACACCCTTCTTTTTCAGCAAAGCCTTGGCCATGTGGCAATAGGGGCACCAGCGGGTGGTGTAGATTTCAATCGGGGGCATAGGGGTTTTCGCTCTCGGTTACCGGCAGAGCTTATATGGGAGCGCGTAAGGGCGCGACAACCCGGGCGAATACCAGCACATCGACCTTGGCCGCGCCTGCCCGTAGCAGCGCCCGTGCGCAGGTATCGACGGTTGCCCCCGAGGTGAGCACATCGTCGATCAGGATGACCCGGCGGCCCGCTAGACGGGGCTTTTGCTCGGTTGGCACCCGGAACGCGCCCTGCACATTGTCGGCCCGCTGGGGCTTTGACAGGCCGACCTGCTGTGGTGTCGCGCGCACCCGTTTGAGCACGTCGGGCCATACCGGGACACCGGAAATCCCGGAAATCGCGCCGGCCAGCGCGGCGGCCTGGTTGAAGCGCCGGGCCCACAGCCGCCGCCAATGCAGCGGCACCGGCATCAGCGCGTCGGTGTCGTCGAGCAGCTCGCGTCCGGCCCGCGCCATCCAGGCGCCCATCATCGGCGCGAGATCGAGCCGGTCGGCGTATTTGAACGACAGCACCAGCTTGCGGGCCACCTCGTCATAGCGCACGGCGGCGCGCGCCCGGTCATAGGCCGGCGGGTTGGCCATCGCCTCCATCGAGACGATGCCGGGGCCAGGGTCGTAGACGAAGGGAATGCCGAGCCGGGCGCAATAGGGCTTCTCGATCGGCGACAGCTTCGACCAGCAGGCCGCGCACAGCCCGACGCCGGACCCGAGCGGATCGCGGCAGGACGGGCACAGCGGCGGCAGCGCGATATCGAGCACCAACCGCAGCGCGGCGCGCAATCCAGTGCTAAACTGCACGACGCGTGAAGGCGCCCCAGTTTGTTCTTCGTCGTCTTGGCTTGCCGAGACGAGGTCGTTCATGCTGCAAGAGTATCAGATGTCGCCGAACCCCACCATCTTCGACCGTCAACTCCTGCGCGCCGCGGCAATCCCGCGCGCATGCGGAGGGTCCCGCGACCTTCCTGCTCGACCGGGTGGCCGAAGACTTGGCCGAACGGCTGTCGGCGGTGCTGCGGCCGTTCGAGCGCGCCGTCGATCTCGGCACCCCGACCGATGCGCTGCGACGCGCATTGTTGGCGGGCGGAAAGATGACCAGCGTCGTGGCGGCCGCGCCCTTGGTCGCGCCGCACGATCCGGCGGCGCCGCAAATCGTCGCCGACGAAGAGGTCTTGCCGTTCGCCGACGGTTCGCTCGATCTGGTGGTGTCGGCGTTGGCGCTGCAATTTGTGAATGACCTGCCCGGCACGTTGATTCAGATCCGCCGCGCCTTGAAACCCGACGGGCTGTTGCTGGCCGCCATGATCGGCGGCGACAGTCTGACCGAACTGCGCAATGCATTCGCCGAGGCTGAAAGCGAAATCGAAGGTGGGATCTCGCCGCGCGTGTCACCGTTCGCCGACATCCGCGATCTCGGCGGCTTGCTGCAACGCGCCGGCTTCGCGCTGCCGGTGATCGATTCCGACCGGTTGACGGTGCGCTACGACACGCCGCTGGCGTTGATGCGCGATCTGCGCGCGATGGGCGCGACCAATATTCTCAACGAGCGCCGGCGCACGCCGCTCAAGCGCGCCACCTTGCGGCGTATGATGGAAATCTACGCCGACCGTTTCGCCGATGAAGACGGCCGTTTGCGAGCGACTTTCGAAATCGTCTGGCTGACTGGATGGGCGCCGCATGACAGTCAGCAAAAACCGCTTAAGCCGGGCTCGGCGGCGCAGCGGCTGGCCGATGCTCTGGGAGCAAAGGAAATATCGACCGGAGAAAAAGCGCCGGGATCGGGCGGTGCTTAGAGGTTAGACAAGCACGGTTGAAATGCGCGTCCACAAAGCGACCAAGGCATCGCCGAAGGCGCTAAAGGCGCCGATCAATGCGATGCCGATGCCGGCTGCGATAATGGAATATTCAATGGCGGTGGTGCCGTCTTGGGCGGACGGAAAGCGCCGGATTTTTGTCGTCGGCATCAAACGGTGCATGGCACGATCCTGCGCGGAGCTAAAGACGTCGTTACGGGAGCTACAACAGCGTCATCAGATGGGACACCAGCGGCACGTCCGCGGGCGGCATATCGTAGTCTTGCAGTTTGTTCGGCCGTACCCAGGCCAGCTTTTGGCCTTCCTGCGGGATGACCGTTCCCTCCCAACGCCGGCAGACATAAAGCGGCATCAGCAGGTGAAAATCGGGGTAGGCGTGGCTTGCGAAAGTAAGTGGCGCCAGACAGGCGTCACGAACGACAATTCCAAGTTCTTCCTTCAATTCCCGGATCAAACTTTGTTCCGGCCGTTCGCCTGGTTCGATCTTGCCGCCGGGAAACTCCCATAGACCGGCCATCGATTTGCCTTCCGGACGCTGCGCGAGCAGCACACGGCCATCGGCATCGACGAGGGCGCAAGCGGCAACAAGAACGATTTTGACGCTCACGGCCTTGGCCCTTCAACATAGGAAGCTTGAGTTAAAACCCATTCAACAGCGCGGTACCGTAAGGGCCGCCTGCGGTGGTGGTAAAAAATTCCTTGCGACATTGATTCAACTTCAGATTGTGCTTAAATTGCACTGTATTAATTCTACAGGGGATGCTGTGTCCAAATTTAGTTCAGCTATGGGGGCCGCGTTGCTTGTTTTGTTTGCTGAGCCGGCAATGGCCAGCTGCATGCCCTATGTCAGATGGGTCAATCACGAGACCGTTGACGGCTATATGACCGTGAAAAAGGGGAAGACCTGCCGAATAGGTTTCCGCTCGGCGGGTCCTACCTATACGATTTATATTCTGACGCGGCCATCGCATGGCACCCTCTCTACGGGCTCTGTCGGCAGCCTGACTTATCGGCCGCGGCCGGGATTTGTCGGCAGCGATACATTCACTTACGCGCGTCGCGGTCTCGACAAGACGAACGGCCCTATGGATGCGCGGATCCGGGTTCAAGTCACGGTCACGCAGTAGATTGAAGGTTGCGATCAAGACCGGTAGTCGCCGTTGATGGCGATGTATTCCTTGGTCAGGTCGCAGGTCAGCACCCGGTCGCGGCCTTTGCCAAGGCCGAGCGCGACTTTGAGGATAGATCTCCGGCTTTTTCATTTCGACGCTGACTTTGGCTTCGTTATAGGCCGGATCGCGCGCGCCCTTGTGCGCGACACGGATGCCGCCGAACCAGATCGACAGTTTGTCGCGGTCGGCCGGCTCGCCGGCCTTGCCGACCGCCATGACAACGCGGCCCCAATTGGCGTCTTCGCCAGCAATCGCGGTCTTCACCAAAGGCGAATTGGCAATCGACATGGCAATACGCCGGGCCGATGCGTTCGACACCGCGCCTTCGACCTTGATCTCGACCAGCTTGCGGGCGCCTTCGCCGTCGCGCGCGATCTGCTCGGACAGGTTGGCCAGCACCTGATGCAGCGCTTTCTTGAAGGCCTTAAGGCGCGGATCGGCGGCGCGGGTGATACGCGGGCAGTCCTTCGCCTGGCCGGTGGCGAACATCATCAGCGTGTCGGAGGTCGAGGTGTCGCCGTCGATGGTCACCGCGTTGAAGGTGTCGGTGACGTTTTCCTTGACCAGCGCCTGCAAGGCCGGCGCGGCGATCGCGGCGTCGGTGAAGATGAAGGACAGCATGGTCGCCATGTCCGGCGCGATCATGCCGGCGCCTTTGGCAATGCCGTTGATGGTGACTTTCGCTTTGCCGATCCTGACGCGAGGCGGTCGCGACCTTCGGGAAGGTGTCGGTGGTCATGATCGCTTGGGCGGCGGCGAAGAAATCGCCGGCACTGGCGCGTTCATTCAGGCTGGCCATCACCGGCGCGAATTTGGTGGCATCGAGCGGTTCGCCGATCACGCCGGTCGAGGCCAGGAAAATCTCCGACGGCTTGCAGCCGGCGGCCTTGGCGGCGATCGCGGCGGTCAGCTTGGTGGCGGCGCGGCCGCTCTTGCCGGTGAAGGCGTTGGCGTTGCCGGAATTGACCACCAGCGCGCGGGCCTTTCCGGCCTTGAGCATATCCCGGCACCATTCGACCGGCGCCGACGGGCACTTCGATTTGGTGAACACGCCGGCGACCGTGGTGCCGGGCGCAAACAGCGCCAGCAGCACGTCGGTGCGGTTCTTGTAGCGAATACCGGCTTCGGCGGTGGCCATCCGCACGCCGGCGATTTCCGGCATGTCGGGGACGTGCGTGGGGGCGAGGGGGGAGACGGAGGTGCTCATCGGCGCGGCATCCAATGACATGACAACCCGCATGCGCGGGCACAATTTGGCCTACATAAACGAAATGGCCGGCACAAGGCTTGTCCTTGCGCCGGCCATCACGAAATCACCGAATACGGTGGTGGCGACTACTTCTTCGCCGGCTCAGCCTTCTTGTCGGCCGGCGCGTCCTTTTTCGGCTCTTCGACCTTGTAGTTCTTCACGATCTTGGCCTCGGCGCGCAGCTTGGTCACCAGTTCGGCCTGGGCCTTGCGGGCGACGAATTGCTCGATCTGCGGCTTGACCTCATCGTATGTCGGCTTCGGCTTGGTGCGCTTGTCCTCGACCTTGATGACATGCCAGCCGAACTGGGTCTTCACCGGCGCCGACACCTTGCCCTTGTCCAGGCTGAAGGCGACATTGGCGAATTCCGGCACCATCTGTCCCTTGGTGAAATAGCCGAGGTCGCCGCCATTGGTCTTGCCGGACGGGTCTTCGGTCAGCTCATTGGCGAGCTTGGCGAAGTCCTCGCCCTTGGCGAGACGCGCTTCCACCGCCTTGGCCTTGGCCTCGGCGGCCTTGCTGGCTTTCTCGTCGCCAGCCTCGGCGCGGAACAGGATGTGACGGGCGTGCACTTCCTGCTCGTCCGGCAGTTTGCTGATAGCGTCGTCATAGACCTTGTGCATGGCGGCGTCGGTCTGCGCGTCCTTGGCGACCGAGTTCCAGCAGGTCTTCCATCAGCAGCTTCTTGCGGGCGAATTCCAGCTTGCGCTTGAACAGCGGGTCGGCGTCGA
The DNA here is from genome assembly GCA_963830125.1 of uncultured Alphaproteobacteria bacterium. Taxonomy (GTDB): domain Bacteria; phylum Pseudomonadota; class Alphaproteobacteria; order Rhizobiales; family Xanthobacteraceae; genus Pseudolabrys. Next base: position 315,723 of record CAWHKU010000007.1, read on the forward strand.
GCTTTTTGGCTTCGGCCGCCTTGGTGACCAGGATCATGTCGGACAGGAACTGGACCAGGTAGTCCTTCTTGGCGTCCGCCGACATCGGCGGGATCTGGCCGGCTTCCTGTTCGGCAATGGCCAGGTCGCTCTGGTGGATTTCGGTGCCGTTGACGGTGGCGACGACCGGGTCCTTGCCGGCGGCGTCTTTGGTGCCCTGCGCCAGCAGCGGCGTGGCCGTCACTACCAGCAGCGCTAGAGCGGCGGTCAGAATGCCGGCCAGAAGACCGGTGCGGCGTGGCATGGCCGGGCAGGCGGCCGAAAACGGGATCGTCATCATACTGTCCTTGGAATGGGGTGTGGTTCGCCCCCAGAAGCGAACCGGGCCGTTGTCGCTCAACAATCCCGGCATTGCAATGCCGGACTGGCCGGGAGAATTAACGTCCGCGTGAGCGGCTTTCGGTTAAGGCCATTGGTGACCGCCAATTGACAATAATCCGACCCCCTCCTATCTCTCCTTTAATATCGGCTGGGTGGGCTATCTGAGCCCGGTCCGCGTCGAAATTGCCCAAAAAGAGCCGCATTTCCGGAGCGCCGGAAGCAGATCCGGCCGCTGTGGCGTGGTAAAAGCCGCCCAGCACACGACTAGGAGCTCCCCTGATGTTCGAAGGCTTCTTCCGCAAGCTGTTCGGTTCGGCCAATGACAGGTCGATCAAGACCTATCTGCCGCGGGTCGCAGGCCATTAACGCCCTCGAGCCGGAAATCGCCGCTCTGTCCGATGAGGCGCTGCGGGCCCGCACCGACGATTTCAAGAAGCAGATCGCCGCCGGCACCTCGCTCGACGACCTTCTGGTCCCGGCCTTTGCCACCGTGCGCGAGGGCGCCAAGCGCGCCATCGGCCAACGCCATTTCGACGTCCAGCTGATCGGCGGCATGATCCTGCACGAAGGCAAGATCGCCGAGATGAAGACCGGCGAAGGCAAGACCTTGGTCGCGACCCTGGCGGTCTATCTCAACGCGCTCACGGGACGCGGCGTGCATGTCGTCACCGTCAACGACTATCTGGCCAAGCGCGACGCCGAGTGGATGGGGCAAGTCTATCAGTTCCTCGGCCTGACCGTCGGCAACATCGTGCATGGCCTGGATGACGCCGAGCGCCAGCAGGCCTATGCCTGCGACGTCACCTACGCCACCAACAACGAACTCGGCTTCGACTATCTGCGCGACAACATGAAATTCCGGCTGGAAGACATGGTCCAGCGCGGCCATGCCTACGCCATCGTCGACGAAGTCGACTCGATCCTGATCGACGAAGCGCGCACGCCGCTGATCATCTCCGGTCCGCTCGACGACCGGTCCGAATTCTACAACACCATCGACAGCTATATCCCGGCGCTCGACAAGGGCGACTACGAAATCGACGAGAAGCAGCGCACCGTGACGTTGACCGAAGCCGGCATGGAAAAGCTCGAGCAGCGTCTGCGCGCCGCCGGCGAATTGAAGGGCGAGTCGCTCTACGACGTCGAGAACGTCTCGGTCGTGCATCACGTCAATCAGGCGCTGCGCGCCCACAATTTGTTCCAGCGCGACAAGGACTACATCGTGCGCAACGGCGAAGTCGTCATCATCGACGAGTTCACCGGCCGCATGATGCCGGGCCGGCGTTATTCGGAAGGCCTGCATCAGGCGCTCGAAGCCAAAGAGCATCAGCCGATCCAGCCGGAAAACCAGACGCTGGCCTCGATCACCTTCCAGAACTATTTCCGCATGTACGACAAGCTGTCGGGCATGACCGGGACGGCGCTGACCGAGGCTGACGAGTTCTTGGATATCTACGAGCTCGAAGTGCTCGAAGTGCCGACCAACAAGCCGCTGGCCCGCGTCGACGACGACGATGAGGTCTATCGCTCGACGGTCGAAAAATACCGCGCCATCATCACCTTGATCGAAGACTGCAAAAAACGCGGCCAGCCGGTGCTGGTCGGCACGACTTCAATTGAGAAATCCGAACAGCTCGCCGACATGCTGCGCCAGGCCGGCTGGAAGTCGCACGACTTCTCCGACCCGAACGCCTTCTCCGCGCTTTATTCCGGCGACGACGGCGCCTCCAAGACCAAGGTGTTCGCCATCCTGAACGCGCGCTATCACGAGCAGGAAGCCTTCATCGTCAGCCAGGCCGGCGTGCCGGGCGCGGTCACGATCGCCACCAACATGGCCGGCCGCGGCACCGACATTCAGCTCGGCGGCAACGCCGACATGCGCATCAAGCAGGAAATCGCCGACATCGAGGATTGGGGCGAGCGCGACAAGAGCCCGCGCGCCGACGAAATCCGCAAGCAGATCGCGCGGCTGAAGGAAAAGGCGCTGGCCGCCGGCGGCATGTATGTGCTCGGCACCGAGCGCCATGAAAGCCGCCGCATCGACAATCAGTTGCGCGGCCGCTCCGGCCGTCAGGGCGACCCGGGTCATTCCAAGTTCTTCCTGTCGCTCGAAGACGATCTGATGCGGATCTTCGGCTCCGACAAGCTCGAAGGCATGCTGACCAAGCTGGGTCTGAAGGAGAACGAGGCGATCGTTCATCCCTGGATCAACAAGGCGCTGGAAAAGGCGCAGCAGAAGGTCGAGGCGCGCAACTTCGATATCCGTAAGAACCTGCTGAAATACGACAACGTGATGAACGACCAGCGCAAGGTCATCTTCGAGCAGCGGCTCGACCTGATGCGCGACGAACATGTCGACGAAACCGTCGCCGACATGCGCCATTCGGTCATCGACGAACTGGTCGCCAAGCACATTCCGGAAAACGCCTATCCCGAGCAGTGGGACGTCGCCGGTCTCGACGAGGAGCTCAAAGGCGTGCTCACGCTCGAAATGCCGGTGCAGGACTGGGCCAAGGAAGAAGGCATCGCCGACGAGGAGGTGCGCGAGCGCATCGAACGCCAGGCCGACGAATGGATGGCGGGCAAGGTGGCCAAATGGGGCCCCGAGGTCATGCGCTATGTCGAGAAGTCGATTCTGCTGCAATCGCTCGACAATCTTTGGCGCGAGCATCTGGTCATGCTGGAACATCTGCGCCAGGTAATCGGCCTGCGCGGCTACGGCCAACGCGATCCACTTAACGAATACCAGGCCGAAGCCTTCAGTCTGTTCGAGGCGATGATCGCCAACTTGCGCGAGGTCGTCACCGGCCAGCTGATGCGGGTCGAAATCGTGGCGCCGCCGGATGAGGAAGGCGGCGAGCTGCCTTATATGGAAGCCCATCACGTCGATCCGACGACCGGCGAAGACGAACTGGCGTTGCCGTCGTTGGCGCCGACCTCGGTGATGGGCGGCGGCGGCCAGGCCGTCGTCGAGGCTGCCGAGCGCAATCCGAACGACCCGACGACCTGGGGCAAGGTCGGCCGCAACGAAGTCTGTCCCTGCGGTTCGGGCAAGAAATTCAAGCACTGCCACGGTCGGTTTGCGTAAGGCGGAGTCGTCGCGGTCGCTGTACCTCAAGAACAACTAGCTCGGCGGTCGTTCGCCGGGCGGCATATCGCGGTCAATCGCGCCAGTGGTTGATGTGCGGGCTTTAATTAACTGATGACTACAGGGTGCAAACATGAATCTCGCCTTTCGCGCTTTCTTTCACATTCCGGTCGTTGGCTGGCTCGCGAAGGACGCCGTCCGTGGGGCGCCGGATGCGAAATTCTTCTTCATGGCGAACGTCATGTTTGCAATTGCAGTTTCGGTCTATGAGTTCGGGTACCCCTTGCTGATCTTACTGGCATTGACTGCCACCGGGTTGGCGTTTGCGTTTCTCATCACCCTGACGGCCTCCGATCTGTTCGACGCGAAGTCCAGAGCCCTTGTCCGCGATCGTGCGCGGGTGGGCGCCTGATAGATCATCGCGCGGTGCGATCCGATCTGCGCGGCTCAATCGTCAGCTCGCATGGCTGTATGAAAGAATCCGATGTCTCCGCTATCGCTTTTATTCAATCTGCTCTGGATTTTATTTGGCGGCATCTGGATGGCGATCGGCTGGGTGATCGCCGGTCTACTGATGGCGATCACGATTATCGGGCTGCCTTGGGCGAAAGCCGCGTTCACGATTGCGGCCTACACGCTTCTGCCGTTTGGCCAGAAGGCCGTAACGCGGACCGAATATCTCGGTAGAGAAGATATCGGCACCGGTCCGCTCGGCATGATCGGCAACATCATTTGGTTTGTGCTGGCAGGCTGGTGGCTTGCGCTCGGCCATCTCGTGACCGCCGTTCTGCTCGCTGTGACTATTATCGGCATACCGTTTGCCTGGGCCCATTTAAAACTTGCGGGAATAGCACTTTGGCCCATCGGCAAGATTATCGTTCCGGTCAACGAATAGCCGGCGCCTTGTTGCGCCGGCCACATTGATGCGCGAGCGTTGTTTCAGTTTCGCCGGCGCTGCCGTTTTCTTCTTTTAATCATCAGCTTTTGAATCAATTTTCCTGAAAATCGCGCCCGCTTGCGGTGCGATTTATTACGGCTTCACGCCGACCCTGTCATCGGACGTTAAAACCGGATCGCACGCCGATTTTAATCTGGCGGCACCGCATCGAGGGCAGCGATGGGCCATGAAGCAGCTTATGATTTTCGTCGATTTTGACCGTAGCGTTGGTGTCGACTCGATCCGGCGTAGTCTTGGCGGAATATTCGATTTGCAGTTTTTTGATTCCAGCCGGTTCCGCGATGTCGCGCCGGGTCAACTTCAGGTTTTCGACATCAAGCTGACCGGGGGCGCGCGCCTTGAGAAAATCAAGGCATGGGCCAAGGCCAGGCCGAAAAATGGCAAACTCATTTTCGCAGTCGACAAGACCTCGCGCAGCGAGAAGATCCAGGCCTATGCGCTCGGCGCGACCGATATCATCCACCGGCCTGTGACCGGCGCGGCGCTGCAGAAGATGCTGGTGGGCGGGATCGATACTTTGGCTGCCGATAGCTGCGAACCGTCGCTCGCTTGCATTCCGGCGGCCGGCTCCGCAATTCAAGCCTTGGAAAACACCTTCTCGTCTGCCTGTTTTGGCGCGCCGATCGATTTTGCCAAGCTCGATGCCGCCGGTGAACAATTGGTCGCCTGTATCGAGACCCAGGGGCTTGGTTCCTGGATCGGAAATGTACGCCGGCATCACAGCCAGACCTACCGGCACTCATTGATCGTCACCGGCGTGGCCGTCGCGTTTGGCGAAAACCTCGGCTTCTCGGCGCGCGATCGCGAAAGGCTTTCTTTTGCCGGCATGTTGCACGACATCGGCAAAGCCCGGATCCCGATCACAATTCTCGAAAAGAACGGCCCGCTCGACAACGTCGAAATGGCCGTCATGCGCAAACATCCGGAATACGGCTTCGAGGCGCTGCGCTCCGTAAACGGCGTATCGGCGGATATGCTCGACATGGTGCTCCATCACCACGAGTACCTCGACGGCTCGGGCTATCCGCATGCGCTGCGTGGCGACGATATTTCCGATCTCGTCCGGATCATGACGATCTCCGATATCTTCGGCGCGTTGATCGAGCACCGTTCCTATCGGCCGGCCATGCCGGCCGAACAGGCCTATCGGGTTCTGATCGAGATGGGTTCAAAGCTCGACCGCGATCTAGTCAGCGCGTTTCGCTTCGCCGAGGGCCTGAAGATTGTCGAGCCGAGCCAAGAGGCTGTGCCGCGCGGCGCGGCCCTCGGATAGCCGGCCGGCCGCCGGCTGTCCTTCGCTACCGGTAAAAAAACCAGCACAAGCTGGGGCGATTTGCGTATAATCCGAGCGGGCCCGTTAAGCCTCCGGAACGTTATGCTGCGCGCGGCGTTTTAGGTCACAAGAATGCCGCCGCGAGATTGCCGTTATGACGAAAAAACCCGATGACCTTATGGTGCTCGCCGAACTGACCCGCGAGCGCGATGAGCTGGACGCGGTCATCGAAGAGTTGATTGCCGATATGGCGCTGGTGTCGCCGGAAGAGCGCGCCTCCGGCGACTGGGCGTCCAACGGTGCATCAACCCGGCGTTATCTCGACTTGACGAACCGGCAGGCCAAGCTGGAAAACGAAATCGTCGCCTTGTCGCGCGCGATCACGGCGTCGGCCAAGACCACGCTGCCGAACTAATCAAGCCGATCGTGCGCTTAATCGCGCAAGAAGCGCGGGTTGAAATCGTGTGATTTGGCCCAGGCGGTTAAAGCTTCGCGCGTCATCTCGGTATGCCAGCTCGGATTGTTGCGCTCGTGCTCAATCGCCTCTTTGCGCGCGCCGATGCGCTCGACCATCGGCAGTTCGCCGCGGCTGATCGCGTCCAGCATCACGCGCGCCCAAGCGATGGTTTCCTGCGTCACGGATGAGCCTGGCTCGAGATCGCACCATAGGCGTGAGGCGTCCGACACGCTGAATTTATTGACCAGCCGCCAGGCTTCGAAGTGCGTGGTCGGGCCGTTGCTGACTGCTGGCGCGTCGGCAGGGGCGGGCGCCGCCGGCGGTCTGCGCAGCGCGACCGTCGCGCACAGCGCGCCGGCTAGCGTGCAATAGCCGGCCATGATCGCAATAGGCGCCGGCACGTTGACCAGCGCGGCCCAGATACCGCCACCAACGGCAATCACCACGCCGGTGCCGGCAGCCGCCAGGCCGGCGTTGCCGACCTGCGCGCGCCAGGCCGCGATTTTACCGGCGGGCGCTGGTGTGGCGTCAAGGGCGACCGGCGTCAGGGTCGGCGTTTCGACGAGGTCGGTCGCCGCGGCAACTGGCGCCTCAGCGGTCTCGGACGTCGGCTCCGTTGGCTCCTCAGCCGATGCTATAACCGCTTCGGTCGTGATGTTTGCCGGCGTCTCGGGTGTGGTCTCCGTCAGGTCTTCGGTCGTGGTCAGATCGAAAGCAAGGGCCGTGGTCGATGACATCAGGAACCTATTATTGGCCGGGGGACGCGAAGGCTGCGTCCGGCACGGCAGACACGAAGGGACGGCTGAGGATGTCCAAGGGGGTGTGTAGAATCGCCGACACTATTGCGAGTTGGCGGCCAATGGTCAAACCCGGATTGTGAATAGATCGGTGTCGGAAAGCCTGCTTTATAAGGCTTATTGTGCGGCGCGGCTAATGCGCGCCGGTATTGTCGGCCGCTTCGGCAAGCGCCTGCTGCAGCGCCGCCGAGGCGCGATAAACCGGCACATAACCGCGCACCAGAATCTGCGCCGAGCGTTTATACGCGGCGCGCGTAATTTTGGTTTCCGAATTGGTCAGCGTGCCTTCGATGGTCGCCGACAGAATGCCGGCCGGGTTTTCGATATCGACTTGCACTTCCGACGGCGTCGCGGTAAGCGCCGGCAGGCCTTGCGCGATTTCATAGGCGACCGTTCCCGGCATCAGACAGGCGGCGGCCAGGCAGCAGCCGCCGGTCACCGCCATCGGTGGCGTGGCCCTCCTGCGGCGTGAAATAACGGGTCGAAATATTGCCGCCATTGACCGGCGGCCCGACGATGCAGACCTTCGGGATGGTTTCGCTGTTGGCGAGTTCGTCGGCGGTCATCGGCTGGCCGCTCTTGCTCTTGAGGCCCATCTTCAAGCCGGCTTCGATCCAGAGTTTTTTGAGCGCCGAGAAAGAAGACCTCGTCGTTGCGCAAGATCCTTGACCGCTTCGGTGCCGGTCTTGCCGAATTCGGAGGCGCGCGCGATCACCATCGGCACGGCGACATCGACGCAGGACACGGTGTAATCGCCGAAGCGGTCGGAAGCCGAGCCGGTCGGCAACGCCTTGCCGGTTTTGGCGCCGACCGGATTGGCCATGAACAGATCGACAGCCGGGAAATTCGCCATCAACGCCGGGAATCGACGTAAAGGCAAAGCCGTCGCCATCGAGCGTCACGCGGCCGATCATGTCGACTTGGTGTTGGTGTTGAAGATTTCGACTTCGCCATGGCCGTTGAGTTCGCGCGGCAGGAAGTGCTGATCGATCGCCCAGAAGGGCAGCGCCGCCGACATGTTGCCGCAGTTGACGCTCCAGTCGATCTGCGATTTGCCGGCGGCCAGTTGCGCCAGCGTCGAGACGATGCGCGGCTCGCCTTTGTGCGTTTACCGCCATCTCGGCAAAGAACACTTTGTTGCTGGTCGGATAGCCGCGGCCAAGGCCGGTGATCTGCTTGCTGTCGGATGACGTGCCGGTCAGCGGCAGGCCCATCAGGTGGCGCAGCAATTCTTCGCGCAGCTGCAAGTTCTTTGGGCGCGACGCGATCCCAGATGACAGGCCGGTCGAGGTGCCGCCGCGGACATGCAGAACCGGAAACTCCCAGGTGCCGAAATTTTTGCGCGGCAAGTGGCTGTCGGAATGGGGGGCTGATGGGCTAATGGCGCGCTCCTCGCGATTGGGCGGCTGCCTTTCCGACGGCGCCGCAGCTTTGGCGCATGATTAGACCTAAGTCTTGATTAGACTCGAGTCTTGGGCCTGTCCATATCGGACGCGCGCCGGGCCGGCGTCAGGCTTGATCCGCTGCGCCAGCTTTTTGCGGAAGGCGCGTTCGCGCTTGAGGTGCCATTCCCGGCTCATGGCTTCGGCCTTGGTAGCGAAACCATTCCGAATGCAGCAGCACCCAAGTGCGTCCGCGCGTCGAGCGCGCGCCCTTGCCGTTGTTGTGCTGCTTCGAGCCGGCGCATGACGTCGTTGGTCCAGCCGACATAGGTCAGGGTGCGGCTTTTGCCGCGGCGGCCGAGGACGTAGACAAAGCAATCCATGAAACCGATCTCACCGCCGTGGGCCGGGCGTCCCCGACGCGGCCAGCCACGACGAAATCTACGTCAAGAGATTTAAAAGATTAGCGCAGGCCCGACCAGCGGCTGTCGAAGGAGCCGGCCGGCACCACCGGCTGGGCGCCGGTCAGAATGCCGTTGTTGCTCGTCGCGCGGCGCCGAGAACGCGGTGCGCAATTGCGGCTCGTTGGCGGCCGGCGTGTCGTCGGCGGTATCGACCGGCGCGCCGCGCGGCTTGGCCGCGGGTCGGCTGCGGCGCGGCATGGGCAACCGCTTTCGCGGCCGGCCGGGCGTGAGGCTTGGGCGCGGCGTTAGCGGTGCGCGCGTGGGTCGTGCGTTTCGGCTTGGCCGCCAGTCGGTCTTGTTGCCGCGGCCGACTTCGCGTCTCGACCGGTGCGCTCTTGGCGTTGGTCTCGGTGCGTTTCGGCTTGCGCCGGCTGAACTGCCAAAGATGTTGCCGATCAGGCCGGTGATCGTGGTCGGCCTCTTCGGCGGCGCTTCGCCGACTTTCGGCTCCGGCGCCGGCTGCGGCATCGGCACGTTGGCCATCACGACGGCGTGCTGCTGATGCTGGCCAGCTGCGGCGGCTGCTTGCGGCACCGACACCATCGACACAGGCGCTGGCTTGTCGTCGGACCGCGGCAGCGAACCCGGCGCGGCCGCCACTTGAATCAGGTGGCCTTTGCTATCGTAGCCCGGCTGGGTGCCGATTTTTCGGCGAACACCGGGTTCATGCCGCCGTCGATGCCGCGACGCGGTGGCACCACCGCAACGCCGTCGGCGATGTATTCGGCCATTTTGATTTGTTCTTTGCGCCGGTGATCGAGCACGGCGTCGGCGACATTCTTGTCGAGCTGGTACACCGGGCACTTGCCGCGCGGGTTGAACGATAGCGGGCGCGAGGCATTGTCCGGCGGCGCGGCATCGAACACGTAGCGCTTTTCGCAGACCGCGACCTTCGGCTCCTGATGGGTCGCCTCGAAGTGCGTCGTAACCTTCCTTCAGCATCTTCCAGAACGCGAAGTTCGGGTTGTTGCGATGCTTGGCCATGTTGAGCGCGGTCATGCGGAACGGGAAGGCTTCGAGTTGAAACTCTTTCTGTCCGCCGAAGAACGACTCGCGTGCGAGCGCATAGATTTCCTGAATCTGCTTGTCGGTCATCGCGTAGCAGCCGCGCGACGAGCAGTCGCCATGCACCATCAGTTCGGAGCCGGTGCGGCCCCAGGCGCGGTCATAGGCGTTCGGATAACCGGTATTGAAGGCGAGGTAGTAATTGGAGGCCGGATTCATCTGCCCCGGCGTGATGGCGTAGAAGCCCTCGGGCGCCTGACGGTCGCCTTCCCTCTTCTTGGGGCCGAGATCGCCCGACCAGCGGCAGATCGGATAGGTCTTGAGCAGCGCGTATTGGCCGCTGCGATCCTTTTTCCAGATCTCCATCTCCGCTTCTTCCTTGAAGATGCGGGCCAGGATCGGCGAGTCCTTCTCCATATTCTTGTCGGCGATTTCGGAGAGGGTCTTCTGAGACAGCGGCGCCTGCGAGCGCCCGGACGGCGAAATGCTGTCGGCATCGCAACCGGCAAGCGAAATCGCCGCGGCAATTGCCACGGACGCCGAAAGGGCGCGTACGAAGCCTCGTCTCAAAACGCAGTACTCCCCGAAGGGGCGAACCCTCATTGAGACATCGTTAGCCATAAGATGTGGCATCTGCAAGGCAATCCAGGCCGTCCTGGGCTACCCGTAAGTCTATGGTAAACCACTTGTAAATCCTGACAAGCGCGGATTTGGCGGTCACCACAGGGGGCGGCTCACAGGAGCCGACGAGATGGTCCGGAACTCTCTTGCCGGAGCTATACGGCGATCTTGCGGCGGCTTTAGCTGGCGGCGCGGGCCGGAATCCGGCCCATATTGAGGAACTTTTCGCGTCGCTGCTGGCGGATGGCGGCCCGGTCGAGCGGTTTGAGGTCGGCGAGAGCGCCGGCAATGGCCTCGGCGGTGGCCGCGATCGCGGCTTTGGGGTCGCGGTGGGCGCCGCCGGTCGGCTCCGGCACGATGGCGTCGATGACGCCGAATCGGGCCATGTCCTGGGCGGTAATCTTCATGTTGGTCGCGGCTTCCTGGGCCTTGGTGGTATCGCGCCACAGGATCGAGGCCGCGCCTTCCGGCGAAATCACCGAATAGATCGCGTGTTCGAGCATCAGCACCCGGTTGGCGGTGGCCAGTGCAATGGCGCCGCCCGAGCCGCCTTCGCCCAGAATGACCGCGACATTGGGCACGCTGAGACCTAAGCAGACGTCGGTCGAGCGCGCGATCGCTTCGGCCTGGCCGCGCTCCTCGGCGCCGATGCCGGGATAGGCGCCGGCGGTGTCGACCAGCGTCAACACCGGAATGCCGAAGCGTTCGGCCATTTCCATCAGGCGCACCGCCTTGCGGTAGCCTTCCGGCTTGGCCATGCCGAAATTGTGTTTAAGGCGGCTTTCGGTGTCGGAGCCTTTTTCATGGCCGAGCACGCAGATACTCTCGCCGCGAAACCGGCCGAAGCCGCCGATAATGGCTTCGTCGTCGCCGAATTTGCGGTCTCCGGCCAGCGGCACGAATTCGGTCAGCAGGCCCGCGACATAATCCAGACAATGCGGGCGCTGCGGGTGGCGGGCGACCTGGGTCTTCTGCCAGGGCGTGAGCTCGCCATAGAGCTCCTTGAGCGCCAGCGCAGCCTTGACCTCGAGCCGGCTTATTTCGTCAGTCACCGAGACCGCGTTGTCGGTCTCGCCCATCGCGCGCAATTCCTCGACCTTGGCCTCCAACTCGGCCACCGGTTTTTCAAAATCGAGATAACTGCGCATAGCGATGATCGTTGTGTTGATGTGACGGTTAATGGGACGGGCTGAAGGCGGCAACTGGCCCTTGGACAGCCTTTGAGTTAAGCGAAGCCGACGATGCCCGCCATATAGTTAAGAATTACCGCAATTCCAACCGATACCGGTAGAGCGGTTTTAACCCTGTTTTTCATCGCGGGCGGTGTATGCGGCCGCTTTTTCTTCGTCTTAACGCCAATTGTCCAGTGTGCGGCCCAAGTATGTACGGGGCGCGTGGGACGACATGTCGATCATCGATAGTTGGAGCGGATGGCAGGGACGAATGCCCGGCGCAAAAGCCGGCAGTGCGTCTGCCTCGATTTATGACACGGTCGAGATCGTCGATCTGTTCAGCGTCCCGCAGGGGCCTTGGGCCGAGCTGGCCGGCCGCGCCATCGAGTCGAACGCTTTTTACCATCCGGCTTGGGCGCGCGCAGTGGCGCGCCACGCCGAAGGAAGATCTGGCGCACGCGTGCTGCTCGCCTGGGATAGCCCGGCGCGCACCCGGCTGATCGGCTTGCTGCCGGTGGTATCGGCGTGGCGGGCTTTGAAACTTCCCATTCCGGTTTTTGTCGCCTGGCAGGCTTACTCGCCGTTGACGACGCCGCTGATCGATCGCGACAAGCCCGACATCGCCGCGCGCGCTTTGCTGCTGGCGGCGAAAAAAGCTGGCGCGATGGCGCTGCTGTTGCCGGCGATGACCGACGAAGGACCGGCGGCTAACGCGCTGCGTAGCGCGATCTCATCGTTCAACACCGCGCCTTACACCTTCAATCATCATGAGCGCGCGCGCCTCGACGCGACGCAGGATGGCGAATTAGCGATCGCGGAACTTGGGCCGAAGAAAGTCAAAGAGCTGCGCCGTCAGCGCAATCGTTTGGCGGATGACGGCGAGGTTGTTTTTAACATCGCGGCGCCCGGCGCCGAAACGCAAGCGGCGCTCGATAGGTTCCTGGCGTTGGAAGCGGCCGGCTGGAAAGGCGCCAACGGCACAGCGCTGGCCTGCAAGCCGGGCGACGCCGCCTTCATCAAAACCGCTGTGACCGATTTGGTAGCGGCGGGCGCCGCCGAAGTCGCGACCTTGTCGCGCGGTCCGACGGTGGTCGCCGCCGGCGTGTTGCTGCGGCATTTGCGCCGCGGCTACTTCTTCAAGATCGCCTATGACGAAACGCTGGCCAAGACATCGCCGGGCGTCCAGATCACGCTCGACATCACGCGTCACCTGTGTGCCGACGCCCGCTTCGACGACGCCGATTCAACCGCGGTCAGCGGCCATCCGATGATCGATCATATCTGGCGCGCGCGCCTGGCCGTCGGCGATCTGTTGCTGCCGGTCGAACCGGGCAAGCCGGCGCTGGCGTTGTTCGCCGCGCTGATCGGCACGCGCCGGGCTTTTCGCGAATTAGCCCGAACCATTTTCCACCGTCTTCGCTCGCTGAAAGGACACTAGCCATGACGACCGCAGCCGCCGCCCTGGTCGAACCCGCCGACTCCGCCGCCTTCGCTGCCGCCTTTCCGTTGCAGCCGTTCCGGATCCGGCATCATCTCGCCGATAATCCGCTGTTCACGCTGCCGCGCATCGTCGAACTGGTGCGCGAGCTGCCAGCCGATTCGATCGAATATAGTTCCGGTAAGGCGGCGATCGGCCAGGACCCGAGCAAGACCCAGTTGATCGATCTCGATCCGGCCGAAGTCATTCGCCAGATCGAGACCTGCGGCGCCTGGATGGTGCTCAAACGCGTCGAGCAGCATCCGGCCTACCGCGCCGTGATCGAGGAGAGCTTGCTGTCGGTGGCGCGCGCCAATGGCCATGCCAGCCTGAAAGACGCCGGCTTCGAGGATATTCGCGGCTTCATGTTCGTGTCGTCGCCGGAATCGACAACGCCGTTCCATGTCGACGCCGAGGACAATATCTTCGTGCATATCCACGGCGACAAATTCTTCACCGTTTGCGACAACCGTGACGGTTCGGTGGTGTCGGACGATTCAATCGAGCATTCGCTGACCAAGCATCGCAACGTCAGCTACAGCGACGATTTCGAAGCCAAGTCGACCTGCTATGCGCTGAAACCCGGCGACGGCCTGTTCGTGCCTTATCTGGCGCCGCATTGGGTGCGCACCGGCTCGCAGTTTTCGATCTCGATGGCGGTGACCTGGAAGACCAAGGCGGTGATGGCCAAGAACGATGTCTTCGTGGTCAATTCGCTGCTGCGCCGTCTCGGCTTTCCGCAGCGCGCGCCGGGTCATCATCCGCGCCTCGACGCGGTCAAGCTGGCGTTGTTCCGCTCGGTCAAGGCGATCGTCGATCCGCTGCGCAAGAGCCTGACGGTGCGGGCGCTGATCCGCAAACTGGTGCTCGGCAAGAACGCCAATTACTACATGAAGAACGCCAAGCCGGCAGCTTAAGCCGGCGGCGTAAGGCTCAAGTCTTGTCGCTATCGGCGAGCGGATGCAGATCGCGCACCAAAGTCTTGAGGCGTTCCTCAAGCACGTGGGTGTAGATCTGCGTCGTCGAGATATCGGCATGGCCGAGCAAGGTTTGCACCACCCGCAAGTCGGCACCGTTGTGCAACAGATGGCTGGCGAAAGCGTGCCGCAGCACGTGCGGGCTTAAGCGCGCCGGCGCGATGCCGCAGGCTTGCCCCAGAGCTTTCAGTTCGCGGGCAAAATGCTGGCGGGTGATATGACCCTGTTCGCCGAATGACGGGAACAGCCATTTGCTCTTGGTGCTGCTCTTGCCGCCTTTGGCCGCCTTGCCGGCTTCTTGTTCGGCCTCGGCGCGCAATTGCAGATATTCGCTCATGGCGCGCTTGGCCGCGGCATTGAGCGGCACCAGCCGTTCCTTGTTGCCTTTGCCGCGCACCACCAGCATGCGCTGATCGGGGCGGGCGGCGGAGGCCGGCAGCGCCACCAGTTCGGAGACGCGCAGGCCGGTGGCGTAGACCACTTCCAACAGACACAGCAGCCGCGCATGCCGCAGCCGCAGCGGCTTGGGCAAGGTCGCGTTCTCGGCATTGGCGCGCGCCTGCGCCAGCAGGCCGTCGACTTCGGCGATCGACAAAATCTTCGGCAGCGTCAGCGCGCGCTTGGGACCTTCCAGCACGGCCGCCGGATCGTCGCCGCGTTTTCCTTCCGCGTAGAGGAAACGATAAAGCTGCCGCGTCGCCGACAGCCGCCGCGCCAACGACGAGGCGGCGAAGCCGCGCTCGGCGAGATCTTTCAAGAAACCGCGCAGGTCGTCGGTATCGGCTTTGCCGACCGTCTTGCCGGCGGCGCGCAGATGCGCGCCCAGGTCTTCGAGATCGTTGCGGTAGGCCGCCAGGGTGTTCTCGCCGGCGCCGCGCTCGGCCGCCTGCATGTCGAGGAACAGTTCAATCAGCGCGTCGTCGGACGGTTTGGGCCGCTTGACCAATTTTTTGGCCATTGCGGGTTACTGCGTCTGCTTGACGAATTTGTTGGGCGGCACGGTCACGACCATCTCGCGCGGCTGGTATTTGACGAAATTGGCGAGCGAAAACACCCCGACATAGATCGCTCCGGCGATCAGCCCGACGAAAAACAGGAATCGGAAAAGACTCGGCATTTAACAATCGCCATTGATGAGAGCCGGCAGCCGCCCGCGACAGGGACTTCAGGTCACGCGAGTACGACCATGTTCGTTAATCCCTGACAAGCCCGGCCATCGCAGTTGTCACATTTGCTGCTATATGGAACCGTTACGCCGATTTGGAACCCTAGCATGGTTAATACCGCCGCTCAAAAGCCCGCGGAAAACGCCCTCGAATCGGTCCAGACCGCGCAGATCCTGCGCGCTCTCGGGGCCCGGTCGGTCGTTCTCGTCGGCATGATGGGCGCCGGCAAGTCGTCGATCGGCCGCCGGCTGGCCAGCCGCCTGGGCCTGCCCTTCGTCGACGCCGATACCGAAATCGAGCTCGCCGCCGGTATGAGCATCCCGGATATTTTTTCGACCCACGGCGAGCCCTATTTCCGCGCCGGCGAGGCGCGGGTGATCGCGCGGCTCCTGGACCACGGCCCGCAGGTGCTGGCGACCGGCGGCGGCGCGATCATGGACCAGCGCACCCGCGACCTGATCCACATCAAGGGCATTTCGGTCTGGCTGAAGGCCGACCTCGACGTGCTGGTGAAGCGCACCCGGCGGCGCGGCGAACGGCCGCTGGTCGACAAGATGAAAGACTTGTTACCGCTGCGCGAACCGGTCTACGCCCTGTCCGACATCACCGTGCAGTCGCGCGACGAACCGCACGAAACCATCGTCGACGATATCGTGGCCAGCCTGCTCAAGCATCCGATGCTAAGCGGCGCGCCGGCCGTTGAGGAGAAGAAGTCATGACCGCGCCCATAACCGGGCCAATGTCCGCGCCCGTTGGCGATCGAGCCGGCGCCGGCGAACCGATCGTGGTCGAGGTCGCGCTCGCCGAGCGCACCTATGACATCGTCATCGGCCGCGGCGTCATCGCCAGCCTCGGTGCGCGCATCAAGGCGCTGCGGCCAGGCGCCAAGACCGTGATCATCACCGACGCGAACGTCGCCCAGCATCACCTTGCCACCGTTGAAGCGATCCTGGCGGCAAGCGCCATCGAGACGTCGCACTTTGTCGTGCCGGCTGGCGAGGGCTCGAAAAACTACGCCACCTTCGAAGCCGTCTGCGAGGCGATCATTGCCGCCCGCATCGAGCGCAACGATCTGGTGATCGCGCTCGGCGGCGGTGTCATCGGTGATCTCGCCGGTTTCGCGTCGGCGAGTGTGCGGCGCGGGCTCGATTTTGTTCAGGTGCCGACGTCGCTGTTGGCGCAGGTCGATTCCTCGGTCGGCGGCAAGACCGGGATCAATTCGCGACAGGGCAAGAATCTGGTCGGCGCGTTCCATCAGCCGATTTTGGTGATCGCCGACACCGCGATGCTCGACACCTTGTCAGAGCGCGAATTCCGCGCCGGTTACGCCGAGGTCGCCAAATACGGATTGCTCGGCGATGCCGGCTTATTCGCCTGGCTGGAAGCCAATTGGCAGGACATGTTCGCCGGTGGCGCTTCGCGCGAACAAGCGATTGCGGCGTGCTGCCGCGCCAAGGCTGGCGTGGTGGCGCGCGATGAGCGCGAGACCGGCGAGCGCGCTTTGCTCAATCTTGGCCACACCTTCGGCCATGCGTTCGAGGCCGGCGCCGGCTATTCGCAGCGCCTGTTGCATGGCGAAGCGGTGTCGCTCGGCTGCACACTGGCGTTCGAATTCTCCGCCCGCAAGGGCCTGGTCGGCGACAATACCGCCGGCCGCGTGCGCGCGCATCTGGCGACGGTCGGTCTGCCGACCCGCGTGCAGGATGTCCCCGGCGGCGTGCCGGATGCCGATGCGCTAATGAATTTGATTGCGCAGGACAAGAAGGTCAAACGCGGTAAGCTCACTTTCATTCTGGCGCGTGGCGTCGGCGAGGCGTTCGTCGCCAATGATGTCGACCCGGTCGAGGTGCGCGCCTTCCTCGCCGAAAAACTGGCTAGCGCATGATCCCGAAAAGCATGTCCTCGGACTTGATCCGTGGATGGATACCGGTTTTCGGATAATATCATGCGTCAAAAAGAAACCGACTGATGACCGCAAACGACTGGCTGTCTCTTTTTATTGTGTTCGTGTGCCTGCTGTTGTCGGCGTTTTTCGCCGGCAGCGAAACCGCGCTGACCGCCTCGTCGCGCGCCAGCATGGCGCGGCTGGAAAAGAACGGCAACAAACGCGCAGCTGTCGTCAACCGCCTGCTGGCGCAGCGCGAACGCCTGCTCGGCGCGCTGCTGTTCGGCAACAACGCCGTCAATATCGCGGCGTCGTCGCTGGCGACCGGCATCATGCTGGCCTGGTTCGGCAATGCCGGCATTGTCTACGCGACGGTGGCGATGACCGTGGTCGTGGTCGTGTTCTCGGAAATCATGCCGAAGACCGCGGCCTTCAACGCGCCCGACCGCATCGCTTTGCTGGTGGCGCGGCCGATGCTGATCATCGTCAAGGCGCTCGGGCCGGTGCTGATGATGATCGAGATGCTGGTGCGCTGGCTGCTCAAATTCATCGGCATCAATGTCGGCGTTGATCAGCAGGTATTGTCGGCGCATGAGGAACTGCGCGGCGCGGTCGATCTGTTGCATCGCGAGGGCGGCGTCGAGACCCATGACCGCGACATGTTTGGCGGCGTGCTCGACTTACGCGAATTGGTGCTGTCGGATGTGATGATCCATCGCACCAACATGATCACGCTTAATGCCGATGAAAAAGCCGAGGACGTGGTCAACGCGGTGATCGCCTCGCCGGTGACGCGCATTCCGCTCTGGCGCGGCAATCCGGAAAACATCGTCGGCATTCTGCATGTCAAAGATCTGCTGCGCGCGTTGCACGCGGTCGATGGAGATTCTCAAAAAGTCGATATCGCCTCGTTGCTGACGCCGCCCTGGTACGTGCCTGATACCCGGACGGTGTCGGATCAACTCAAGGCCTTCCGCCGCCGCAAGACGCCGTTCTCGCTGGTGGTCGACGAATATGGCGAGGTCGAGGGCCTGGTCACGCTCGAGGATATTCTGGAAGAGATCGTCGGCGACATCACCGACGAGCACGACATTGCCATGCCGGGCGTGCGCAAACAGCCGGACGGCGCGGTCAATGTCGACGGCGCGGTGCCGATTCGCGATCTCAATCGCGTCATGGACTGGAACTTGCCGGACGAGGAGGCCACCACCATCGCCGGCCTGGTCATTCATGAGGCGCGCTCTATCCCGGAAGTCGGGCAGAGCTTCACCTTTCACGGTTTCCGCTTCCGGGTGCTGCGGCGCGCGCGCAATCGCATCACGGCGTTGCGGATCCAGCCACTGCCGAGTGCGCCGGCGGCGAAGGGAAAATAGGCGCTAGGCGCCTTCGCCCGGCGCCTGAGCATGGATCGCCAGCGCATGGACGCCGGCGGCCAGATCGTCCGACAGAATCTGGTTGATCATGCGATGGCGGTCGATCCGGCTCTTCCCTTTAAAGGCTTCCGACACGATATAGACCCTGAAGTGAGTTTGCCCGCCCGGCCGGTGCCCGGCATGGCCTTCGTGCTGGTGGGATTCATCCACCACATTGAGGCTTTCCGGACCGAAAGCCTCGGTCAATTTCTTCGTGATAACGTCTGCGGTTCGCATGCACCCCACCTAGGATGCGAGCCTGCGGTGGTCAATGGGCGCAATACCGCCAGAATTGTGCCGCCATACCATTGTCAAGACTTGAAGCCATCATCTGTAAAAGCGCATAATTACCGGCCATGAAAATCGATTCCCCCCTCTTCGACAGCATTCGCGTTAAACCGAGCAAGGATCGTAGTCGCAAAAACGACGGTCCGGTTTGCCAATGGGCAGATTGCAAGGAAAAGGCGACCAATTTCGCGCCAAAGGGTCCGAACTCCACGGGCCGCTGGCACTACTGCGTCAAGCACGTGCGCGAGTACAATCAGTCGTACAATTTCTTCTCCGGCATGGATGACGATGCTGTTCGCGCCTACCAGAAGGACGCGCTGACCGGCCATCGTCCGACCTGGAAAATGGGCACCGGTAAAAAGCAGGCCAAGCCCGATTTGAGCGCGCTCGGCGGCTCGGGCGACCCGTTCGGCCTGTTCGAGGGCACCGGTAAGGAACAAAAGACGCGCGTCGAGACCCGCACCATCCGCAATGCCGAGCGCAA
Source organism: uncultured Alphaproteobacteria bacterium (assembly GCA_963830125.1). Lineage (GTDB taxonomy): Bacteria > Pseudomonadota > Alphaproteobacteria > Rhizobiales > Xanthobacteraceae > Pseudolabrys. Next base: position 334,989 of record CAWHKU010000007.1, read on the forward strand.
GGCGTTCGAGGCGCTCAGCCTCGAGGTTAGCGCCACCAAGGCGCAGGTCTCAGCCCGATACAAGGACCTTGTGAAGCGGCATCATCCGGATGCCAATGGCGGCGACCGCTCGACCGAAGACCGCCTGATCGAGATTATTAAGGCCTATAAGTATCTGAAATCGGTCGGAATGGGCTGATTTGGCCGGTCCGCCGCCCTCGGGGCGGGGGTGGTTCCTCTGGCCGTTTTCAGAGGGCGAACCTTGGCCGGCCGCCTGAAATCCCCCGGTATTTGAGCTATGCCGGGGCCCCGCTTTCGCTCCCTGCCGGCTTTCTGATAGCTTGCGGTGCGATTTAAATCTCAAGCCTTATCCCGGCGAGACACGCGGCCCCGCGCCGTTTCCGGGGCCACGGAGTAGCAATGGCAACCGCAGTGCAAGATAAGCCCGCCAATCTGCCCGACATGAAGGTGTCTGTCCGGCAGCTGTTCGGCATCGACAGCGACATGGAAGTCCCGGCCTATTCGAAGGCGGACGAGCATGTGCCCGACCAGGATCCGGATTATCGTTTCGACCGTCCGACCACGCTCGCGATTCTGGCCGGCTTTGCCCATAACCGCCGCGTCATGGTTTCCGGCTATCACGGCACCGGCAAGTCGACCCATATCGAGCAGGTCGCGGCGCGGCTGAATTGGCCGATGGTGCGCGTCAACCTCGACAGCCACATCAGCCGTATCGATCTGATCGGCAAGGACGCCATCGTCGTCAAGGACGGCCAGCAGGTCACCGAATTCCGCGACGGCATCCTGCCGTGGGCCTATCAGAACAATGTCGCGCTTTGTTTCGATGAATATGACGCCGGCCGTCCGGACGTGATGTTCGTCATCCAACGCGTGCTGGAATCCTCCGGCCGGCTGACGCTGCTCGACCAGAGCCGCGTGATCAAGCCGCATCCGGCGTTCCGGCTGTTCGCGACCGCCAACACCATCGGCCTCGGCGATACTTCGGGCCTCTATCATGGCACGCAGCAGATCAACCAGGCGCAGATGGATCGCTGGTCGATCGTCACCACGCTGAACTATCTGCCGCACGACAACGAAGTCGAAATCGTGCGTGGCCAAGGCCAAGCATTACGCCAACGCCGAAGGCCGCGACATCGTCGGCAAGATGGTGCGGGTCGCCGATCTGACGCGCAACGCTTTCATGAACGGCGACATCTCGACCGTCATGAGCCCGCGTACCGTCATCACCTGGGCGGAAAACGCCGAAATCTTCAACGATGTCGGCTTCGCCTTCCGGTTGACCTTCCTGAACAAGTGCGACGAGCTGGAACGCCCGATCGTGGCTGAGTTCTATCAGCGCTGCTTCGGCATCGACTTGCCGGAGAGCTCGGTGAACGTGGCGCTGAGCTAAGCTCTCTTTCCCTCTCCCTTTGCGGGGGAGGGAAAGCAGGCAGCGAGTGTGGCGGAAAATATGGCGTCCAATATCAAACCCAAGCCGTCGTCGAAGGAATCGCCGACCGAGCCGTTCAAGCGGGCGGTGGCCGGTGCGATGCGCGCGCTGGCGCGCAAGCCCGATCTCGAAGTGTCGTTCGCCGCCGAACGTCCCGGCCTGATGGGCGGCAAGGCGCGGCTGCCGGAGCCGGCGCGCAAACTGACCAAGGCGGAAGCCGCGATCGTGCGCGGCAATGCCGATTCGATGGCGCTGCGTCTGGCCTGCCATGACGCCGTGTTGCATCGCCGTCTGCAGCCGCAAGGCCAGCAGGCGCGCGCGGTATTCGAAGCGGTCGAGCAGGCCCGGGTCGAAGCGATCGGCGCGCGCCGCATGGATGGCGTGGCGCAAGAATCTGACCGCCATGCTCGACGACCGCTGCCACCGCAACAAATTCGACGACATCTCCGACCGCGCCGACGCGCCGATCGAGGAAGCGCTGTCCTTTATGGTGCGCGAACGCCTGACCGGTCTGGCGCCGCCGCCGTCGGCCAAGAAGCTGGTCGACCTCTGGCGGCCGATGATCGAGGAACGCGCCGGCGAGGATCTCGACCGTCTGGAAGACCTGGTCGAGAACCAGCGCCAGTTCGGCGACGCCGTGCATGAACTGCTCGAGTCGCTGGAAATGGGCGACGACCGCTCCAGCGAAAACGAGGAAGAAGACGACGAAGGCGACGAGGAGCAGAAGAAACAAGAATCCGGCGAGGAGGGCGAAGGCGCCGACTCCGACGAAGAACAGCGTATGGCGTCCGAGGACACCGAGGTGTCGGCCGACGACATGCCGGACCAGGCTTCCGAATCGGCTGAAGTCGCCGTCCGCCGACATGTCGGACGACAGCGAGATGGGCGACTCCGAGACGCCCGGCGAACCGCAGCGGCCGCGCCAGTTCGGCCAGAACGAACCGCGCGGGCCGGACTATCGCGCCTTCACGCCGAAATTCGACGAGACCATCGCCGCCGAAGACCTTTGCGAACCGGAAGAGCTGGATCGCCTGCGCGGCTATCTCGACAAGCAGTTGTCGAGCCTGCAGGGCGTGGTCGCGCGGCTCGCCAACCGCCTGCAACGCCGGCTGATGGCGCAGCAGAACCGGTCGTGGGACTTCGACCTCGAAGAAGGCATTCTCGATCCGGCGCGGCTGACCCGCGTCATCATCGATCCGATGCACGCGCTGTCGTTCAAGGCCGAGAAGGACACCGAATTCCGCGACACCGTGGTGACCTTGCTGCTCGATAATTCCGGCTCGATGCGCGGCCGCCCGATCACGGTTGCCGCGACCTGCGCCGATATTCTGGCGCGCACGCTGGAGCGCTGCGGCGTCAAGGTCGAGATCCTCGGCTTCACCACGCGGGCCTGGAAGGGCGGCCAGTCGCGCGAGCATTGGCTCACCGCCGGCAAGCCGGCCAATCCCGGCCGCCTCAACGATCTGCGCCACATCATCTACAAGTCGGCCGATGCGCCGTGGCGGCGCGCGCGCAAAAATCTCGGTCTGATGATGCGCGAGGGCCTGCTCAAGGAAAACATCGACGGCGAGGCGCTCGACTGGGCGCACAAGCGTCTGTTGGGCCGCACCGAGCAGCGCAAGATCCTGATGATGATTTCGGACGGCGCGCCGGTCGACGACTCCACGCTGTCGGTCAATCCCGGCAACTATCTCGAACGTCATTTGCGCTGGGTGATCGAAGAAATCGAAACCCGCTCGCCGGTCGAACTGATCGCCATCGGCATCGGCCACGACGTGACGCGTTATTATCGCCGCGCCGTCACCATCGTCGATGCCGAGGAACTTGGCGGCGCGATGACCGAGAAGCTGGCCGAATTGTTCGCGGAAAAAGCCGCGGCTCCCGAGCGGCCGACCCGTCGCGTCCGCAGACGCGTAGCCTGATGACCGCACGCCGCCGCTGGTGGCTGGTTCGCGCACTCATGGGCGCGGTGGTCTTTGCTGTCAGCTCGGTTGCTGTCGCAGTGGCGCTGCACTATGCGGCCGCGCCGACTCGGATCGTCGTGCAGGCGACGCCGATCGTTTCGTTCGACAACCGTGACCCAACCAGAACGCGCTTCGGCGCGCTCGAATTTCGCGGCGGGCTGGCGCTGACGTCAAGCTATGAACCGTTCGGTGGGATTTCGGCTTTGCACATGGAGCCGGACGGCAGTCATATTATTGCCGCGACAGATAACGGTTCTTGGCTGGCCGGACGCATCGTCTATCGTGACGGCAGACCGGACGGCATCGCCGAGACCGAAATGGCGCCGATCCTCGGCTCCGACGGCCGTCCGTTGGCCGCGCGCGGGTGGTTCGATGTTGAATCGCTGACCGAAAGCGGCGGGCTGTTCTATATCGGCATCGAACGCGCCGAACAGGTTCTGCGCTTGGATTATCGGCGTGACGGTTTTCTGGCGCGCGGCGAGCCGATCGCCCATCCGCCCGATTTCAAGACTTTCACTTTTAACAAAAGCCTGGAATGCTTGGCGGCCGGGCCGAAAGGCTCGTCGTTCGAAGGTAAACTGATCGCCGTCACTGAACGCAGCCTCGATGCCGCCGGCAATCATCGCGTCCTTTGTGTTTGGCAGCGGCACTGCCGGCGGTCATGTCACGCGCTTCACCGTTAAGCGCAGCGACGACTTCGATGTCAGCGATTGCGCCATTCTGCCGCCCGGCGATCTGTTGTTGTTGGAGCGCCGCTATTCGCCGGCGCGCGGCGTTGCCATGCGAATCCGTCGCCTGCCGCTGAACCTCATCAAGGATGGAGCGCTGGTCGACGGCAAATCACTGATCGAAGCCGACCTCGCTTATCAAATCGACAATATGGAAGGCATCGCCGTCAATCGGAACGCCGCTGGCGAAACCATCATCACGCTGGTGTCGGACGATAATTTTTCGGCCGTGCAGCGCAATCTGCTGCTGCAGTTCGCGCTGGTTGATTGAGCGGCGCCGCCGCGCATCTCAGGGGGCGGCGATGGCCGCACAAACAAAAACGCCGCCTTGGCAGGCGGCGTCTTTAAACTGGAAACGGAAGCGAACCTTAGCTGGCCCTTTTAGCTGGCCTTGGCGGCCGGCGCGGGCTTGCCGATCTTCTTGACGACCTGGCGCTTCAGTTCGAGCATCTTCGGCGTCAGGTCGGCGTCCTTGGCCTTGAGCAGGAAGCCGTCGAAGCCGCCGCGGTGGTCGACGGTGCGCAGCGCCTGGGTCGAGATGCGGGCGCGCACCGAGCGGCCGAGCGCTTCGGAGGTCAGCGTGACGCTCTGCAGGTTCGGCATGAACCGGCGCTTGGTCTTGATATTCGAATGGCTGACCTTGTGGCCGGACAGCGGCTTCTTACCGGTCAAATCGCAACGCCATGACATGGCAAATCCCTCGAAAAAGCACATGGCTCGCACCGATCTGGCCGCAGGAACTGCGCCGGTCCGGTCCGAGCGTTATTGGGTAGGACGGCTGGACGTATAGAGAGAGGGCGCGAGTGCGTCAAGCTTAAGGATTCCGGTCGGTTTTGGCGGCCAAATCCCGTCTTTTACCGGTATAACCATCACAGATTCGGCGTATTGCGCGCCGACGAAATAGGCTGATCTCGCCGTCCCGTGAGCCGCTCGCCGGATCCGGCGTGCAGGAGGATCATACTTCGTGCTGGCGTTGAGGCAAATCCTGCGATTCTTGGCATCCGCTGCCCTGGTTCTGGCGGCGGCGGCCGTGGCTGTGCCGGATGCCGCCCACGCCCAGGGCAGGCTGGAAGCCCAATATACCATGCGGCTGGCTGGCCTTCCGATCGGCAAGGGCAGCTGGGTCATCGACATTACCGACGGCCGCTACAGCGCCGCGGCCACCGGCGAGACCACCGGGCTGATGCGCATCTTTACCGGCGGCGAGGGCTCCAGCGCCGCCAGCGGCACGCTCCAGGCCGGTAAGCCAGTGACGTCGATCTACGCCGCCAGCATCACGACCCGCAAAAAGACCGACCAGACCCGGCTCATCGTCGCCAACGGCAAGGTCAAGGATTTCAAGCTCACGCCGCCGCAGGGTCAGGATAAAGAGCGGGTCCCGCTGACCGAGGAGACCCAGCGCGGTGTCCTCGATCCGATGACGGCGTCGCTGTTACGGGTGCCCGGCACCGGCAATCCGCTGTCGCCGGAGGCCTGTCGGCACCGTACGGCGGTGTTCGACGGAAAGCTGCGCTACGACCTGCAACTCGCCTTTAAACGCATGGACCAGGTCAAGGCCGCAAAGGGCTATGCCGGCCCGGTGGTGGTCTGTGCGGTTTATTTCGTGCCGGTCGCCGGCTACGTGCCGTCGCGCGCGGCGATCAAATATCTGTCCAGGATGCGCGACATGGAAGTGTGGCTGGCGCCAATTGCCGGCACCCGGGTGCTGGTGCCGTTCCGGGCCGAGGGCCCGACGCCGATCGGCACTGCCGTGCTGGAAGCCGACCAGTTCGTGTCGGTGGCGGCGCCGGTCGTGGTCCCGGCCAAGGCATCGCCACAAAACAAGCCGGCCAAGCAGCCCAAACCGCCCTTGAAGGAAGTCGCGAAGGAAGCGGCGGCTCCGGTGACCGGCGCGAAATCGCCCTGACGCGCCAAACAAAGCCTTTCCAGCCGCTTAACTCTTTGGCCGGTCGGAGTCCTCGGGGCGCGTTAATTTTTGCAAGCCGAAAAGCTCAATGAATCGGTGTCGCGGCACCCGATCTGGTAGCGATGACGAAGGGCTTGGCCAGATATCGCCGTGAACGAAACCGCATTGGCCCCGAGTTCAGCGATTCGGGCGCGGTTCGTTCCAGACTCGTTCCGGAACTTAACCGCGCGGCTGCTAACCATCGCAAGCCGTAACATTATGGGACAAGTGTACTGGCCGGCTGAGCATCGCACGTCGGCCGCGACGGCCGGGCGACGCGATCGCGATGCGGCGCAAAGTGGGACAGCGCGGTTGCCGCCGTTAATCTTTGGCCGGCAAGTTTAATGGATCGGCCGCCGGCTTGGGTGCCGATCTAGTAGGCGTGGCCGTCATGCGGGCCAGATGTGGCCGTGAACGAAGCAACATTTGTAATGAATCGGCGATTCGGACGTGGTTCGTTCCAGCCCCGTTCCAAAGTTTAACGGGCGGCTGTTTTATCGCCATGGTGTGATAGACAACCGCGCGGCCCAAGGCGGCACAAGCCGGTCCGGGCGTTGTTTGAAGACCGGCGGTGCCCGGTTTTGCGGAAGGCCGGGCTTGAACCCGGCGGCCCGCTGCTCAATTTAGTTGTTAAGCTGGACGCGTAATGACCATTTCCTTTTCCTCGCCGCCCAATCGACAAAAAAATGCGCGCGGTGCCGGCGTCACCGCCGTGCTCGGGCCGACCAACACCGGCAAGACCCATCTGGCGATCGAACGGATGCTGGCGCATTCGTCCGGCATGATCGGCCTGCCGCTGCGGCTGCTGGCGCGCGAGGTCTACAATAAGGTCGCCGCCCGCGCCGGCACGGACGCGGTGGCGCTGATCACCGGCGAAGAAAAAATCAAACCGCCGCATGCGCGCTACTGGGTCTCGACCGTTGAGGCGATGCCGCGCGATCTCGATGTCGCTTTTCTCGCCGTCGATGAAGTCCAGCTCGGTGCCGATTTCGAGCGCGGTCATGTCTTCACCGACCGCATGCTGAATTTACGCGCGCGCGAGGAAACTTTGGTGCTCGGCGCCGCAACCATTCGGCCGATGGTCGAAAAGCTTTTGCCCGGTGCCCACATCGTGAGCCGGCCGCGGCTGTCGATGCTGAGTTATTCCGGCGCCAAGAAACTCACCCGGCTGCCGGCGCGCTCGGCGATCGTCGCGTTCTCGGCGGCCGAGGTCTACGCCATCGCCGAATTGATCCGCCGCCAGCGCGGTGGCGCCGCCGTCGTGCTGGGCGCGCTATCACCGCGCACCCGCAACGCCCAGGTCGAGCTCTACCAGAACGGCGATGTGGACTATCTGGTCGCGACCGACGCCATCGGCATGGGTCTCAATCTCGATGTTGACCATGTCGCATTTGCCGCCGACCGGAAATTCGATGGTTACCAATTCCGCAAACTCAACCCCGCTGAGCTCGGCCAGATCGCCGGCCGCGCCGGCAGGGCCACCCGCGACGGCACCTTCGGCACCACCGGCCGCTGCGATCCGTTCGAGCCCGAACTGGTTCAGGCGCTCGAGAGCCACACCTTCGAGCCGGTGCGTTTGCTGCAATGGCGCAATTCCGCGCTCGATTTCAAGTCGATTGGCGCCCTGCAGGCCTCGCTGGCGATGGCGCCGAACGAGCCGGGGCTGACCCGCGCGCCGGTCGGCGAAGATCTTCTGGTGCTCGAACACGCCGCGCGCGACGAGGACGTAAGGGCGCTGGCGCGCAACCCGGCGGCGATTGAAAGGTTGTGGGAGGCCTGCCAAGTTCCTGATTACCGCAAGATCGCGCCTGCCAATCATGCCGAATTAGCGGTGACCCTCTATGGATTCTTGATGCGAGAGGGTAACATCCCTACAGATTGGTTCGCCCGTCAGCTCGCTCACGCCGATCGGACCGATGGCGACATCGATACTCTCTCCAACCGGATCGCTCATGTCAGGACCTGGACTTTCGTTGCCAACCGGCCTGATTGGCTCGCCGATCCGGAACACTGGCAGGGTGTCACCCGCGCGATTGAGGACAAACTGTCCGATGCGCTGCACGAGCGCTTGGCCGAACGCTTCGTGGACCGCCGCACAAGCGTGTTGATGCGGAGGCTACGAGAGAACGCGATGCTTGAAACTGAAATTGGAAAATCCGGTGACGTAACGGTCGAAGGCCATGTGATTGGCCGGCTCGACGGTTTCCTGTTTGCACCCGACGCCTCGGCCTCGGCCGGCTCGGAAGCCAAGGCGCTCAACGCCGCCGCGCAGAAAGTGCTGGCCGGCGAAATTGAAGCGCGCGCCACCAAACTGTCGCAAGCGCCGAACGAGCAGATCGTGTTGGCCAATGACGGCGTGTTGCGCTGGACCGGCGAGTTGGTCGGCAAGCTGACCGCTGGCGACGATGCCTTGCGGCCGCGCGTGCGCATTCTCGCCGACGAGCATCTGACCGGCCCGGCGCGCGAGTTGGTGCAGACCCGGCTCGATCTCTGGCTCAAGACCCACATCGAAAAATTGCTCGCGCCGTTGTTCTCGCTGACCGCCGCCGAAGACATCACTGGCATGGCGCGCGGCGTCGCGTTTCAACTGGTCGAGTCGCTCGGCGTGCTGGAACGCCAGAAGGTGGCGGAAGAGGTCAAGGGCCTCGACCAGCCGTCGCGGGCGACATTGCGCAAATACGGCGTGCGTTTCGGCGCCTATCACATCTATCTGCCGATCCTGCTGAAGCCGGCGCCGCGCGCTCTGGCGACGCAGCTGTGGGCGCTCAAGAACGAAGCGCCGGACGCCAAGGGCGTCACCGAATTGCTGCATCTGGCGGCGAGCGGGCGCACTTCGATTCCGATCGACAAGGAAACGCCGGTCGCGCTGTATCGCACCGCCGGCTACCGGGTCTGCGGCGGCCGCGCCGTGCGCGTCGATATTCTGGAGCGGCTGGCCGATCTCATTCGTCCGGCGCTGTCGTGGCGCGAGACCATGACGACGCCGAAGCCGGATGGCGCGTTCGACGGCCGTGGCTTCACGGTGACCGGCGCGATGACGTCGCTGACCGGCGCGTCGGGCGAGGACTTCGCCTCAATCCTGCAGGCGCTCGGCTATCGAATGGACCGCAAGCCGAAGCCGGCGGAAAAGCCGGTTGAAGCCAAACCGGCGGAAATCACCGAGGCAGCGGCAAGCGAAGCTTCGGTAACGGAAGCTGGCCGAGATTGAAACCGCGACGGCCGAAACGGCGGCGACTGAAGAACCGGCAGCCGTAGCGACGGTTGAAGCTGCTCCGAGCGAAACGCCAGCGGCCGAAGCACCGGTTGCCGAAGCTGCCGCCACCGAGGCCGAGCCGGCCCCGACGGCTTCGCTGTTGCCGGCGGCTGAATTCGCGCCAGCCGAGGCTGAGCCCGCTGCCGCTGAAACAGTTGCTGAGGCTCCTGCCGAACCGGCTGTCACTGAAGCCAAAGAGACCACCGAAGCGGCCCCGGCCGGCGATGAATCCGCCGCTGCGTCCGCTGGCGCCGACACCGAAGCCAAGCCGGCCGAGCCGGAGATGATCGAAGTCTGGCGTCCGGGCGGCCACGCCGAACGGCGGCCGCATCGTCCGCGCCACAACCGGCGTCCGCAACAGGCCGCGACCGCCACCGAAGGCAATGCCACGGCGCCTGCCGATGCGGCGGGCGCGCCGGCGCAGGAACGCCACCAGCGCAACGAACGCCAGCAGCGCACCGAGCGCCAGGCCAAAAGCTTCGGCCAGCCCGGCGCCAAGCCAGGCGAAAGGCCGAATCAGCCGGGCGGGCGTCCCGGTCAACCGGGCGGCGGCCGCAACGACAAACGCGGTGGCGGTCGTCCGCGCCGTGATCGCGGCGATCAGGTCGAGCGCGCCGAGCGCGAGCAGTATTACGCCAAGCCGCGCGGTTCGGGTTCCGGCGGCCGCGACAAGGCGCCGGACCCCAATTCGCCGTTTGCGAAACTGGCCGCGCTCAAGCAGCAGCTCGAAGGCAATAAAGAGTAGTTCCAACCCCCGGTGTGAGCAGGCGTGGATCGCCAACGCATCGATAAATGGCTCTGGCACGCCCGTGTGGTGCGCACGCGCAGCGACGCCGCCGGACTCGTGACCTCCGGTCATGTCCGGCTCAACGGCAACCGCATCCGCGCTCCGGGCCATGCGCTGCGTATCGGCGATGTGGTGACCTTGGCGCTCGACCGCCGGGTGAGGGTTCTGGAGGTGGCGGGCTTTCGCGAGCGGCGTGGTGGCGCCCCGGAGGCGGCCGAAACCTACCGCGATCTCGACCGCGAAACCGCGTCTGGCTAGGGACAATCCCGGTGTGGCCACCGCGCCGCTTGCAGCCTACATAGGCTTTGCGATAGGCACGGCGTGCGAAAATCCAGGTCCGGAGCGGTGAATGACCTACATCGTCAATGAGAACTGCATTAAGTGCAAATACATGGACTGCGTCGAAGTCTGTCCGGTGGACTGCTTCTACGAAGGCGAAAACATGCTGGTCATTCATCCGGACGAATGCATCGACTGCGGCGTCTGCGAGCCGGAATGCCCGGCCGATGCGATCAAGCCGGACACCGAGCCGGGCCTTGAGAAGTGGCTGGAACTGAACGCCGAATACGCCAAAACCTGGCCGAATATCACGGTCAAGCGCGACGCGCCGCCCGACGCCAAGGAATGGGACGGGGTGCCGGATAAGTTCAAGAAGTTCTTCTCAGCCGAACCGGGCGAGGGCGACTGAGCGCCTCGCGGCTTCGGTGCAGGCCAGCCCCGCTTTGAGCCGGTCTGGCGGCTTAGCTGGCCGAATCGGCGGGGACGGCGAGCGGCAGGGGGCGGCTTTCGCGGCCCTCAGCCGGCGACCAAAGCTTATTGCGACGCTTGTATTATTGCCTATTTCTTAGGCTGTCGATTAACCGATTTTGTCATTTTGCAGAATTGCAACAGCTGAATTGCCGTTTTGTAACGTCATAAGGCTTTGATTCTGCCCAAAAATGTGCTATATAATCAATAAATCCGATGAAGATTAAAAAATGCCGCGCACGGATATGCTTCCCTGCCGGGGAGCCTGATTTTTCGCGGTTCACCCCAAGGTCTTCATAGAGGGCGTGCGATCCACGTGTAAACAGTGGCTGGTAAATCGCGTCAAAAATCTAAAAAGGGTTCCACCGGCTCGAGCCGGGGACCGAAAAAGCCCGCCGCAACCCGGCGGACCTCGCACGCCAAGCGCGGCTCTGCCCGCACTGCGGCGCCCGTAGCCAAATCGGCCGGCAGCCGAAAAGCCGCCGGTGAAGGAGTTTTGCCCGGAATGACCACCAATAAAAAGACGACGCAGCGCCAGGGCTTCAAGACCAACGAATTTATCGTCTATCCGGCCCACGGCGTGGGTCAGATCCTGGCGATCGAAGAGCAGGAAATTGCCGGCGCCAAGCTCGAACTGTTCGTGATCAACTTCATCAAGGACAAGATGACCCTGCGGGTTCCGACCGCCAAGATCGTGTCGGTCGGCATGCGCAAGCTGGCCGAGCCGCCGCTGGTCAAGCGCGCCCTCGAGACCCTTAAAGGCCGCGCCCGCGTCAAGCGCACGATGTGGTCGCGCCGCGCCCAGGAATACGAAGCCAAGATCAACTCGGGCGACATCGTCGCCATCGCCGAGGTCGTGCGCGACCTGTTCCGCTCCGACACCCAGCCGGAGCAGTCCTATTCCGAGCGTCAGCTTTACGAAGCAGCGCTCGACCGGCTGTCGCGCGAAATCGCGGCGGTGCAGAAGGTGACCGAGACCGAGGCGGTCAAGGAAATCGAAGCAGCGCTCGCTAAGGGCCCGCGCCGCGGTCCCAAGCCCGCCGCCGAGGAAGCCGCCGCTGCCGACGACTCCGAGGAAGAGGCGGCCTGAAAAGGCGAAGGCCAACGCGACGATTAAACGAATAAGAAAAAGCCCGGCGGAAACGCCGGGCTTTTTTTGTTGGCGACTGATATTTGCTTTGGCGCTGGTCATTGTCGTGCGTAGAAACAATTCACGGGGTTCATTCCAACCGCGGATTAGTCTGATTAGCGCCAGACGCTGACTTGGCGGACCTTGCCCTCTTTCTGAAATCCCGCAAGCGTACCAATTTCGCTGGTGCGCCGCCGGTCGCTATCATGGGCCTGTTGCCGGCATTCGATTCCAGGCGGTCCCGACCGCTAAGGCGTGATGACGATCGGGCCCTTGAGTACCAGCCGGTGAGTGGCGTCGAGCGCGATGTTGACGCCCACGGTCCAAATGCCGGGCTGAGGCAGCGCAATCTTCTTGATCTTCCAGTTGCCGTCGGCTGCTTGTGACGCGATCCGCGTCGCCGGCTTACTGCCAGCTGTTGGTGCGGCCAGTGTAAGTGTTACGGCCTGGGCCGCCAGCGGGCCCAAATCGCCGGCCAATAAACGGATCGACGCATCGCTGATGCCGGGCCGGCCGGGCAAGATAGTGACTTCCGCCATGCCTTGTTCGGAATGAAGATGCACAAAGGCGGCGCCCGGGCGGGAGTTGTGTCGCGGTGTAGGAGCCGTTGTGGTGGGTGTGACTGGCCGGCGGCATGGTTCCAAGCGCTCCAACGAGCAACAAGACGGCAAGACCGAGTCCGGTTTCCGCTATGCTGTTGCGTTGCAGCCGGCCAATCGCGCCGGTCATCGCCAGCCGTGGGGTGAGATGGAGCCGGTTGATCGTCGCGATCCCGACCATGACCGCGAACAGCCCGATCTTCAGCAGCAGCAATTGGCCATAGTCGGTGTGGATCAGACCGTCGATGCTGCCGACCAGATTCAAGGTGTTGATGGTGCCGGTCACCAGTAACGTCGCCACGCTGGCAATGCCGAGCAGCGAGAATCGCCGGATCGCTACGGCGGTTATGCCAACCCAGCTCGGTGCCGGTGACCGCCGCGCGCAGGCCAGCAACATCGCAAGCGGCGGCAGCCCGCCAAGCCATGCGCTTGCCGCCATCAGGTGTAATGCGTCTGCCGCCAAGTGAAATTGGCCCGCGATGCCGGGCGTTGCGCCGGCATGCCCAATCCACGCCAGACTTGTCAGCAGAGCGATCGCCAAGATGGCCGAAACGACTGCCCAGCGCACCGGTGCGGCGGCCGATGACGGCCGGCCCACCGCAGCGACGAGCAGGACCGTCAGCGTCAGTCGAACGATAGTCACTTGGCCGAAGCGAGTGCCGCTCAGCACCGTCCAAATGCCTCCGTCCAGGCACACATCGACGACCGATGTTCCATAGATATTCGCCGCCAGCAACGCGAGCCAGGCGAGCATCGAGAGGATGACACCGACCAGGCTGCTCAGGACGAGCCACGCCCAATGGCGGCGGAGTGTTTGTGCCTCTGGTGGCGGGCTATTGCCCGCCACCCGAAACGCCGGCTCGGCCACCAGGAGACGGAAGCACAGCGTCCCTGTGGCCAGGACCGTTGTTGCAAAATGGATTGCCCGCGCGTCAATCAAAGGGTCGAGTAGTGTCGTGTCCAGCACCATGTCGCACGCTACCGTCTTTGTGACTTCGCTTTACTTGGCAATGTAAAATAGGAAGTCGCCTTGCGTCCTGTGGCTGTCAACCGACAAGACATGCCAGTGGACGTTATACGTTCCGGCGGGCAGCCGCTTCACCGGCACCCGCAGCATGGTGTGGTCGGTGCGGTCGATGTGCGCCTTGCCGATATCTACCCGTTTGGCGTTGATGTCACGGACTTCGATCCCGCTGAATGCCGGTTCCACGGCCTCCGTGAACCATAAGTCGATCTCGGCCGGGGCTTTATGCACGGTGCTGCCGACGCGCGGATTGGCGTGGTCGAGCATGGCGTGTGCCTGTGCGCCACGGCCCAGTCCGGCGAACGCCACCAGCAATGCGACGGTGGCGATGATGATTCTGATGCGCATGGATCAATTGCCGAACGCCGGCCTCCCTGTTGCAATACCATTGTCGAAGAGCGGCTGTCCGATCGAGTTCGGGAAAATATCGTCAAGGAAGAAGTGTAATTGCGCGATGGCCCCGACGCTGGTTCCGCTCTGACGGTTAACGGGGATCATTGCCTCGACGCCGATCTGATAGCTATTGGCGACCCAGATGAAACCGGGATTGACGGTCCCGGTCGTGACCGTTCCCGAATCCGCGACATTGGCCACCGGGGTCCGCAATGACACTTCGACAATCGGAATCAGGTGATTGAAGAAATCCGGCAAGCCGAGATCGACCACCGAAGATTTCAAATAGGGCAGGCTGTATTGTAGCGATGCTCCCCAGACTAAAACATTCGGATTGGTGGCGATTATGGTGTCGCCGGTGTCGGGATCGATGCTGGCGGCCGAGCGCGTGGCGGGGATGGCATAGCCAAGTTGTCCGGTGATGGCGAAAGGCCGCGCGAAGTTCAGACTCGACGGCAGGTCGCCGAAGCCTTTGCCGAAATAGAGCGTCGGCGTGTAGCTGGTGCCGCGTTCGGCCCCGACGTCCTGCGCGCCGGATCCGCCCCATTCGATGTTGAGGCCGGCCGACATGACGAACTCATGTTCGGCATTCTTGTAGGCGCGATATTTGAACGTCGTTTCCAGGTTCTGGAAGCCGCTGGCGCCGGTCATCGCCGGCCCGCCGGGCGCATAGATCCGGCTATAGGTCGTGCCGAAAGAAACGCCGAAATCCTCGGTGATCCGCTTGGCGAATTCGCCCGATATATCGGTCTGGCGGGCCGATGGATTGTCGCCTGTTTTATAGGCCGACACGGTCGGCAGCGCCAATTCGTCGGCAACGCCGGGATCGTCAATGGCGAGCGTCGCCGGGAAGGAACGGTTGCCGACGATTTCGTGGGCGCGGACGGCGCCGGATACCACAATAACGCAGACGGCCGCGCAAACATGCGCACACGCAGCCGTATTGAACAAACGGACGGACATCGAAGTCACTCCTTGCAAATTCGCTGAGACATGAAGGCTCGCGGCCGCACTCCGGCGGCCGTGACGTCAGGCGAATTGCGGAGGACCTCGTGCGAAGTTGGGGCGGAACGCGATGCCGGTTGTCTGCGCGTGCGATGCCGGCTTCAGAAAGTGCAGTACGCGCGTCGGCAAAAGATTGCCGATCAGATCGGCGTCCGGAGCCGGCGGAGGCGCGATAACCGAACAAAGATTGCAATATTCGCAGGCATGTCCCGGCAGCGTGTGCGGCGTGCTCGGCGCTTCGCCGCCCGGCGCTGTGGTCAATGTCCCGCCGTGGCAGATGACCGAGAACGGATCGACGCTTGAACCGTTGGCGGCGATTGGCGCTAAGCCGAGCAGAATAACGTGCAGGGCGACCGCGTAGATCGCCAACAAAGTCACGCTTCTCCGCAGTAAACCGCGCATGAAAACTAGGGCCCGCTCGCCACAAAAGCACCGCCAACTTAACACGGATCAGGAATGATGAAACGGCAATCTATTGCCTATTCGTTATAAAGATACCGGCCGCTGATAGCCTCGATTTCGGGTATGTTCGGGATCGTCGCGTATTATTCCCATTGTGGGAAACGAAAAAGGGGACATCGGCGCCCCCGCGCCGTAAAGAGCAGGGGGTGTTGACGTGCGCCCAAGACGCGTCGCAAACAGCGTGGTAGTTCCAGCGACAACGAGACCACAGGCGAAGCCGGCCTTCGAAGCAGACACATAACCCATGATCGATCAGCTCCTTTCCACCATCGCGGCCTGGATCGTCGCGGTGATTTCAGTCGGTGGTTACCTTGGCGTGGTCGCCCTGATGGCGATTGAGTTGGCCTGCATTCCGTTGCCGTCCGAAGTGATCATGCCGTTCGCGGGCTACCTCACGTCCGTCGGCCAATTCAGTTTGCTCGGCGTCGCGACGATGGGGGCCATCGGCTGCAATGTCGGGTCGACGCTGGCCTATTATGTCGCGGCCACCGGCGGCCGAAAGGCGATCGAGCGCTGGGGCGCTTACCTCTTGATCGGCGCTGGCGACCTTGAGCGCGCCGAACGCTTTTTTGCCCGCTACGGCGCCGTCACGGTTTTGGTCGGCCGCCTGCTGCCGGTCGTGCGAACGTTCATTGCCTTTCCGGCCGGGCTCGCGCGCATGCCGATGATGAAGTTTCAGATCTACACCTTCGTCGGGTCCTGGCCGTGGTGCTATGGGCTGGCCTATGTCGGTTTCCGGCTCGGCCAGCGTTGGAATAGCGATCCGACCTTGCGTAAATTATTCCACGAGTTCGATGCCATCATCGCGGTCGCGCTGCTGGCTCTCTTCTTATGGTTTGGCTGGTCGCGCTGGCGCGCACTCCGCCGATCCTAAATCGAGAGATTTCTTGGTGGATCTCAGTGCAGTCGTGCCGTCAGAATTTTCAAACCGGCCGCGCCGAATGCAACGGCAAAGGTCGCTTCGAACCAGCGGCGCAACCGAACGTATCGCGCCATGACCGAACGGTTCGAAAACAGCAGCGCGTAGCCGTGAAAAATAATCGCGTTCTGAAGGCCGACGGCACCAATAATGATCGCGAGCGATCCGTATGAAGCGTCGGCCGGTACGCCGATGGCAAACAGCGAGCCAAAAAACAGAATGGCTTTTGGGTTGGTGAGGTGAAGCGCCAAGCCTTTGCCGTAGGCCGCCCGCCGCGAGCTGGCCGCCATCGATTGCGGCGCAAATTCGCCGGGCGACAACGCGGAGCGCGCCGACTTGAAAGCCAAATAGAGCAAGTAGCCGGCGCCGACATAGCGAACGACTTCAAATATCCAGGCGTAAGACAGCATGACGGCGCCAAGGCCGAGCGCCGCCGCGATGGACCATGTCCATGACCCGGTCGTCACGCCTGACGCCAGGGCAAGCCCATAACGCCGCCCGGATGCCATTGACGTGCCGGCGATGGTCAGCGTCGCCGGGCCTGGGCTCGCCGCCGCAACAAAAGCGGCCAGCAGGATCAGCGGAAGATTGATGTCGTCAGGCATGACCCACAATTGAACCATTCCCCGCGCCTCGACAAGCCGAACATCGGCATGGGTGCCAACACCAAAAAGCCCGGCATCGCTGCCGGGCTTTAAGTTGTTTCAATCTAGGTCCGGCCGCCGGCCGGGACGCTAGAATTCCTGCCAGTCCGACTCGGCCTTGAGCGCGGTGGCCGTTCCCGACCGCATTTGGCGCACCGGGCCGCGGCTGACCGCCGCTTTCGGCTTCGCCCGTGCCGGCGCCGGCGCTTTCGGCGCGGCCGGCTCGTCGCGTTCGAACGTGATGGCGGCCTGCGAACTTCCGGTGCTGCGCGGCTTGAAGAACGCGATGCGTTCGTCGGCGGCCATCGCGCTGGCCTGATGCTCGAGGGTCTTGGCGGTCGCGGCGTTTTCCTCGACCAGCGCCGAGTTCTGCTGCGTGACCTCGTCCATCTGGTTCAGTGCCTTGTTGATCTCCTCCAGGCCGGTCGCCTGTTCGGCGCTGGCATTGGCGATCGAGGCGACCACCGCCGTCACCTTCTTGATCGACTCGACGATCTCGCTGAGCGACTTGCCGGCGTTGTTGACCAGTTCGACGCCGTCGGCGACCTGGCCGGTGCTGTTGGTGATCAGGTCGGTGATGTCCTTGGCGGCCTGCGACGAGCGTTGCGCCAGGCTGCGCACTTCCGACGCCACCACCGCGAAGCCACGGCCGGCATCGCCGGCACGCGCCGCTTCGACAGCGGCGTTGAGCGCCAGCAGGTTGGTCTGGCGCGCGATCTCGTCGATCACGCCGATGATGTCGGAGATCTTGCGCGATGAGCCCTCGATCCGGGACATCGCTTCGACGGTCTTGGCGACGACCTGGCCGCCGCGATCGGCGATGGAGAGCGTGTCGGTCGCCAGAGTGCTGGCCTCGCGGGCGTTCTCGGCGTTCTTCTTGACCGTCGCGGTGATTTCTTCCATCGCCGCCGAGGTCTCTTCCAGGCTGGCGGCCTGTTCCTCGGTGCGCTGCGACAAGTCGGTGGTGCTGGTCGCGATTTCGGCCGAGGCGTTGGTGATCTCGTTGGTCGCCTGCTTGACCGTCGTGATGGTCGCGCCGAACCGCTCGACGATCAGATCGGCGGCTTCGGCAATCTGGCCGATTTCGTCCTTGCGTTTGATGTCCGGCAAGGCGACGTCGAAGTTGCCTTTGGCCAGTTCCAGCATGGCGAAGCGAAGCTGCGCCATCCGCTTGACGATGTCGCGAATGAAGAAGGTCGAGATGCCGCCGACGACGAGCAGAATCAGCAGCGCGGCGATGCCGCCGACGGTCATGGCATGGTTGCGGTCGACGACCAGGTCGTCGTTGTAAACGCCGGTGCCGACGATCCAGCCCCAGGGCGCGTACAGCTTGACGTAGGAGATCTTCTCGATCGGTTTGTCGGAGCCCGGCCGCGGCCACATGTATTCGACGAAGCCGCCGCCGTCGGCTTTCGCAAGCCGGATCATCTCGGCGAAGAAGGCAAAGCCGTTGGGATCTTTCATGGTGGAAAGATCCTGGCCGTTCATTTTCGGAACGATCGGGTGCATCACCATTTTTGAATCGGTATTGTTGATCCAAAAATAGTTGTTGCCGCTGTAGCGCATGGCCGCGATCGAAGCGAGGGCGCGGGTTTTGGCTTCCGCTTCGCTGATCTTGCCGGCCTTCGCCAAATCGTGTTGCGCGGCGATGACGCTGACTGCCGCGTCGGTCAGACCTTTGAGTTCCAGATGCCGCCGCGCCGAGATCGCGTTGGTCTGGGTGATGACAAGAATTGCCGCCACGATCGTCAGCCCGATGGCGAACAGCGCCACCACGCCATAGAGACGGGCACGGATGTCGAGTGAGATCACAGGGGTTTCTCCATATTCAAAGCGAGGTTCGAAAGGTCGGGGCAATTATCGCGGCGCACGCATTCAAGAGTTGATCTTGTCATTTCGATTCCCAGAACACTGACCGGCATGGTGTAGGCATGGTCTCGACATGGCGCCGGCGTCGGCGACGATGCATGTTCCCGATGGTCGTGGGAGATAGAGCCGCGGCTTGTGGCACTGTCCGACCGCCCATGAGCGGACGAGCGGTGTAGCGCGGCCTATCTCTCCCGTTTTCTTATTCCAGCTGCCGTCCGGGTGACCGCGTCGCGGACATCGAGAGGCGCTGGGTGCCGGCGTTCATCGCAGGTCTGTTCCACTGAGATGTAACGTGGTCCGCTGAGGGAAGAATTAACTTCGATCGTTTGGCAGAATGACAATGTGGATTATCAGATCGAAGGCTGAGCGGCCGCGTCTGCCGGTCCTTCAACGAAAGTCGATGCCGCCTGCCACCGATCTCCCCGCACGATTTTACCGGCGCGGTAGTCGGCCACCTAATCGACAAATAAAATCGAATGATTTAAACTAAACAATCTGTTGGATTGATTGAACGGAAGCGGCGATATGACGGCGGTCAGCATATGGAGTGAACCGATGTCCCCCGTCGCCAAAGAATTAATCGCTGTCTCCTTGAGTTCGCCGTCCGACCAATATTCGCTCGCCCACCGGCGGTCCTGGTCGCATCACATCGGTGCCGTCCTGCCCGGCCTGCTGCTGACCGCGGCGGTCGCCGGCGCCGCCTTCGCCGTACGGCAGGTGCCCGGGGTGGCGACTCTCAGTCCCTTGATCCTGGCCATTCTGATCGGGATCGCCTTCCACAACGTCGTCGGCACGCCGATCTGGGCCAAGCCCGGGCGTCACCTTCAGTCTGCGCCGTATCCTGCGGCTGGCGATCATCCTGCTCGGCCTGCAACTGACGGCGGCCCAGGTCGTCGAGGTTGGTCCGATCGGCCTCGGCATTATCGTCGTGACCTTGCTGGCGACCTTCACCTTCACCACCTGGATGGGCCATTGGCTCGGCGTCGAACCCAAGCTGGCGCAATTGATCGCGGCCGGCACCTCGATATGCGGTGCCTCGGCGGTGATCGCCACCAACACCGTCACCAAGGCGCATGACGAAGACGTCGCCTACGCGGTCGCCTGCGTCACGGTGTTCGGGTCGATCGCGATGTTTGTCTATCCGTTGCTGCCCGGCCTGCTGCACCTCGACCCGCATGCCTTCGGCTTGTGGAGCGGCGCATCGATCCACGAGATCGCCCAGGTCGTCGCTGCCGCGTTTCAGGACGGTCAGCAGGCCGGGCAGTTCGGCACCATCGCCAAGCTGTCGCGTGTCATGATGCTGGCGCCGGTGGTAATCGGCCTCGGCGTGATGGCGACCCGCGGCGCCAAAGGCGCCGCGCGCCGGGCAGCCAAGGCCGCGCGGCGCGCCGATCCCGTGGTTTGTTCTCGGCTTCATCGCGCTGGTCGGCGTCAACAGTGTTGTCGTCATTCCGCACGAGACCAAGACCTGGCTGGTGTTCCTGACGACCTTCCTGTTGTCGGTCGCGCTCGCCGCCATGGGCCTGGAGACCGACATTCGCAAGGTGACGGCAAAAGGGTTCAGGCCCGCTCTGCTTGGCGCGTTCGCCTTTATCTTCATCGCGGGCTTTAGCCTGATGCTCATCAAATTGGTTGGCTGAAACGATGATGACCCTCGAGCAACTTCGAATCTTTATCGCGGTTGCCGAAAAGGAACACGTGACGCAGGCGTCGCACGAATTGAATCTGACGCAGTCGGCCACCAGCGCGGCGGTGGCCGCGCTCGAGGCGCACTACAACATCAGACTGTTCGACCGGGTTGGACGCGGCATCGTGCTCACGCAAACCGGCCGGACGTTCTTGAGCGAGGCGCGCGCCGTGGTGGCGCGCGCCAAGGATGCCGAACAGACCCTGCGCGATCTGGCCGGGCTGCATCGCGGATCGGTCTCGATCTCGGTCAGCCAGACGGTCGGCAATTATTGGCTGCCGCAGCGTCTGCAAAAATTCCAGACGGCCCATCCTGGCATCGATCTCCAGATCAAGATCGCCAATACCGAAGTGGTCGCGCGCGATGTTCATGAGGGCGTCGCCGACCTGGGGTTGGTCGAGGGCGAGATCGACGATCCTGTCCTGTCGATCCGCGAGATCGAGGGCGACGCCTTAATCGTGGTGGTCGGGATGGCTCACCCTTGGGCCAAGAAGCGGCGAGTGACGCCGGACATGTTGGTCGACACCGGCTGGGTCTTGCGCGAACCGGGTTCCGGCACCCGCGCCATGTTCGAGGCCGCCCTCAGGCAATATGGACTCAAGCTGGCCGACCTCACGATCAAGCTTGAATTGCCGTCCAATGAAGCGGTGCGGTCGGCGGTCGAGACCGGCAACTACGCCACTGCGATTTCCGATCTGGTCGTCGCACCTTCGATCGCGGCCAAGACATTGCATCGCATTCGGATTGAACTGCCGAAGCGGTCATTCTTTGTCTTGCATCACAAGGAGCGTCACCCGAGCCAAGCCGAAAAGGCGCTGCTTCGGTCCTTTGACGTCGCCTGAGGTTTCGCCATCCCAAAGTGGCCGCTGGCCGCGTTTAGCCGCCGAACAACTTGAACAAAAAGAAGGTTGAGTGCGTCGGCTCCGGCTGTAATTCCGCCACCGGCGTTCGCCTGGCACGTTCCAGAGCCTGGCGTACCGAATGGCGAGCCGGTTCCGGTTTCTTAGCCTTGGCGTTCAACGCCGCCACAACCGCCGGATCGACGATGGCTTTCCGTTGAAGATGCGCTAGCGGGACGCGGGTTGTGACGCGTTCGCCGATGATCGGGCTATTGAGCAGAGGGTCGGCGCTCGCCAGCGGCGGGTTGTCGTAAACCTTCGGCGCATTGGCGAAGTAAACCGGTAGCGCCACGGCGGTGAGAACGCCTGCTATCACGGCCGCATACAACAATAACGAAAGCCCAAGGCCTTCTGACTCGGAACGCGTCATGCCCTATCAAACCGCAGACCGGCGCTTTGGTTCCAGGGACAACCTGTCGCAGGCGGTGGGCAGGATTTTAGCGTCGCATTTTGACGGCTTTTGCCGCTTATGAAGAGGTTGCCCCCGCAAAATGCAGGCGTATGATGCCGGAAAATTACACCATCAAGTGTCTAGGGAGCTTCAGATGACCGCCATTCAAGGCTACGTGCCGCCGACCACCGAATCCGGTGCGCTGGGCGTGCACTCGCTCGATCAGTTCGTCCTGTCGGTTCCCGACGTCAACGTGGCGGACGAATTTTATACCAATTTCGGCCTCAATATGGTGCGCAACGGCAATTCGTTGCAGCTCAAGACATTCGGTCACGACCATAGCTGGGGCTCGGTGATCGAAGGCAAGGCCAAGGCGCTGCATCATCTGTCGTTCGGCTGCTATGCCGAAGACATTGCCCGGCTGAAGGCGCGCATCGAGGGCGAGGGCGTCAAGCTGGTCGATCCGCCGCCGGGCTTCGAAAGCAACGGCTTCTGGTTCCGCAACCACGAAGGCGTGCTGATGGAGGTCAAGGTGGCGCCCAAGGTGTCGCCGGACCAGAAGTCCGATAGTCAGTGGATGACGGTACCGGCCGGCAAGCCCGGCGCTACCGTGCGCGCCATGGCACCACCGGTGCGGCCGCGCCGTCTGTCACATGTGCTGATTTTCACCAGCGACGTTTTGGCCTCGATCAAATTCTACGAGCGTACCCTCGGCTTGCGGCTGTCCGACCGCGCCTCCGATCTGGTCGCGTTCATGCACGGCATTCACGGCAGTGATCATCATATGCTGGCGCTGGTGAAATCGTCGGCGCCGGGCTTCCATCACTGCAGTTGGGATGTGTCGAGCGTCAACGATATCGGCCTCGGTGCCATGCGCATGCACGACAAGGGCTATCAGAAGGGCTGGGGCCTCGGCCGCCACGTTCTCGGCTCCAATTATTTTCACTACATCATGGATCCGTGGGGCAGCTTCGCGGAATATTCCTGCGACATCGACTACATTCCGAAAGAGGAGCGCTGGCCGTCCGCCGACCACGCGCCGGAAGATTCGTTTTATCTCTGGGGTCCGGACGTGCCGCGCGAGTTCACGATCAACTGCGAAGCCGGCGAGAGCTGAGTTATAAAAGGCGAAGCGGCGAATACACTTACCCTCTCCCCTTGTGGGAGAGGGTGCCCGAGCGAAGCGAGGGCGGGTGAGGGGGAACTCTCGTCACTGGCGCTGTTCCCCCTCACCCGGCTCGTACTTCGTACTCGCCACCCTCTCCCACGAGGGGAGAGGGTAAGAAAAAGCCAAGCGTCGAGTGTCTGCTACTCCACCAACTTGACCTTCTCACCCGGCTTGAGCCGGTCGTGCGCCGACAATCCGTTAAGCACGCGGAAGTGCTTGAGCCGGTTATCGGAACTGGCCATTCGGCCCGCCAGCTTTTCCGGCGTATCGCCGGCGCGGACGCTGACGATTTTGAGATGCAGCGGGTGGATCGCCGCGCTTTCCTTCAGGCTCATGCGCCGGAAACTGGCGACCAACTCGCGGAACGACCGGTCGGTGGCCGGGGGTATCGCTTTGGCCTTAACGGCGAAAATAAAGCGATAAACGTCGCTGCCGAAGCGCACCGCGAACAGCCGGAACGACCATTGCTCGCCCTTGGCGGTCGCGGTCGCAGCCGGGAAACCGTTGATGGTGAACCGCGTAACGCTCGCCGGATCGACGTTTTCCATCCAGCCCGACGTCAGATAGGCGGCCAGGGTCTGTTCGGCGGGAACGCTCACGACATCGAGCCGCAAGGCTTCGCCGCCGCCCTCTTTCAGGCCGAGCACCGCCTGCGCGGTATTGTCGAGCGTGAAATGCGGTGGCGCCACAAAGGTGAAGCCGAGCTTGGGATGCAGAAAGCGGCGGCCGCGCGCAAAGCCCTCGCTCGGGTCCTCGCCATAGACCATGCCGTTGAGGTCGGCGAGATATTCATTGCGGTCGCGTTCGCCCGATCCCGGGCCGGTATATTGCCGGGCATTGAGCAGCGCATTCTTGACGCGTTCCGGCGTCGCCGGGTGGCTGGCCAGAAAATCGTGCGCGGTCGAATCGGTCGGGCTGCCGTTCGATTTCAGATCGGCGTTGCGTTGCATGTCGGTGAGAAAGCGCGAGGCGCCGAAGGGATCGTAGCCGGCGCGCGCCGAAATCCCGACGCCGATGCCGTCGGCTTCGAATTCCTGCGCGCGCGAAAAGCTCGCCAGCGTCAGCTTCGATTTGGCCAGCGCCAGCGCGCCGGTTTGCGGATCGCTCAACACGTCATTGACCAGATGGCTGATGATGGCGGTCTGGCGCGCCTGCTCCTGCCGGATCTCGGCATGATGCGCGATGACGTGGCCCATCTCATGCGCCAGCACCGAGGCGAGCTCGGCCTTGTCATTGGCCAGCGCGATCAGCCCGCGCGAAACATAGAGGTGTCCGTTCGGCAGCGCGAAGGCGTTGATCGCCGGCGAGTTCAGCAAGGTGACCTGATATTTCAGGTTCGGCCGTTCCGACGCCGCCACCAGCCGCGTCACCATTTTTTCGATCATCGCCTGAACTTTGGCATTCTCGTAGACGCCGCCATAGGAGGCGAGGATGCGGGCATGTTCACGCAACGCCGCCGGCGGCATCTGGTCTTGCGCGGCGGCCGCCGCCACCGGCAGCGAGACCTGGCGGTTGTCCGGCGTGGCGGTGCAGCCCGCAGCCGTCACGGCGAGCGCGAGCGCGCAAGCGCGGGCCAAAGCGCGTGCGCTATGGGCCGAAAGACTTGCCCACTCCATTGCTGTCGTTACGCCGTACCGCATAGTCCTCAATCGATCGGTTCTATCTGCTCGGGCGCGGATGCCGCGATGATGGGGCCGCCGCGCCGCTCGATAAAGCCACGCACCCGGATGCGGCGGCCTTCGAGCTGTTTCAAGTCGATGCCGGCGGCGGCGAAGGCGCGCCGCTGGCGTTTCAGAACGGTGACGGTGAAATCACGCGTCCAGCGCCGTCCGAAGTTTACGTATATCGTGCCGCCGCTTTCCCGTACCGACAAAACTTGGCCTTCGACCAGCGCGAAATGGCCGCGCGCCGCCTCAAGACCGGGGAGATTTTCGGAACTTAAAGGGGCGAAATTGGGGTTGGCCCAGAGCCCGCGTTTGGCGGTCCGGGCCGCGTTTTCGGTCGCTAAAAGGGCGGCGGCGCAGGTTTTGTCGCCGAATTCGGCCCAAAACCCGCGCTTGGCCCACCGTCAGCAGGGCCATTTGCAGGGACTGCGGCGCGCTATCGACCGTCACGAAAGCGACCAGCCGGCCATAGCGGTCGATGTCGGGCTTGCCGCCGGCGCCAAGCCGCGCCAGTTGAACCCGCTTGCCGCCGGCCAAAAGCCGCAAGGCCTCGCGACCGCCACTGTCCGGCGCCAGCCCAGCGAGCCGGACCTCGCGGCCATCGGCCAGCATCAAGGTGCGGCCGTCGCCCACCGAGCCAACCCGCCCTGAGCCGAATACGGTCGTGTGGCAGCCGTCCTGCGCCTGGCCGGAATCCGCCGGCACCGCGAGCGCCAGGGTGAGTACAAGGGCGAGTGCAAGCCCTGGGATCGAGCGTCGAGTGGGGCATGGATGAACCATGCTGGATTGTCGGAATTTGCCGGCGTTGCCGTCAATATGCCGGGCGAAACGCGCGATCCGATGGGTGCGCCGCCGGAAACCTTGTGCTAAATCGCGGGTCGACGTCTCCGTAGCTCAGCCGGATAGAGCACTGGTTTCCTAAACCAGGGGTCGCAGGTTCGAGTCCTGCCGGGGACGCCACTCGCCCGCTGTTTTATCCTCGGGTTTTGAGATCGATCGCCTGCCGGCGTAGCTTGGTGATGATCGCGTCGAGCGCGGCGATTTCGTCGCCCGTCAGCGCGGCCAGCAAAAAATCTTCGCGGGCCAGCGCCAGCGGCGTGATCTTGTCATAGAGCGCGCGGCCCGGTCTGGTCAGTTGCACGATGTTGCCGCGGCGGTCCTGGCTGTCGCGCTTGACCGACACCAGCTTCTTGTCCTGAAGCTGGGCCAGCGCCCGGCTCATTTGCATTTTGTCGAGGCCGGCGCTGTGTCCGAGATCCTTGGCTTGCATCTCGCGCTGTTTGCCCAGCCACACCAGAACGCGCCACTCGCTGCGGGTCAGGTCGAAGCGGTCGACATAGACTTGCGCGATGGTCTCGGACACGTCGTCGGCCAGCACTGCCAGCCGATAGGGCATGAACTTCGTTAGGTCGAACGAAGCCTCGTCGGTTTCGGCCAGGGTGTCCGTGTCGTCGATCGCTGCCGCCATTTTTCTCGTTATCCGCCTTCGGTCGTTCCGCGCCTGTATAATACCATCAAACGGTACTGAATCATATTTGAAATCGCCAATAATGCCAGTTTATTGGGTTTTTAGCCCGTTTCAGGCGTCTTGACAAAATAGTAACATATGTGACTAAATTGCCCCAAGAAAACAGTTGGCGCGGTGGCCGCATATCCATCGCCGGAGGGACGCATCATGAAGATCGAGAAAATTCATCACGTTGCCTATCGCTGTAAGGACGCCAAAGAGACCGTCGACTTCTACAAGCGCGTGCTGGACATGGATCTGGTCGGCGCGATCGCCGAGGACAAGGTGCCCTCCACCAAGGAGCCGGACCCTTACATGCACATCTTCCTCGACGCCGGTGGCGGCAACATCCTCGCTTTTTTTGAATTGCCGAACTCGCCGCCGATGGGCCGCGATCCCAATACGCCGGACTGGACGCAACACATCGCCTTCACCGTCAAGGACATGGCTGCGCTAGAGGAAGCCAAGGCGCGCGCCGAGGCCGACGGGCTCGACGTGGTCGGGCCGACCGACCACAACATTTTCCAATCGATTTACTTCTGGGATCCGAACGGACACCGGCTTGAGGTCGCGGCCTGGTCGGCCACACCCGAGAAATTGAAGAAACTGAAAGATGCCGCGCCGGCGATGATCGAAGAGTGGAGCCGGACCAAGAAGCCGCCGCGCCATGTCGCGTGGCTGCATGAAAAGGAATTCGCGGCCACGTAATCCCTGTCAAAGCGTCGTCGCGCGGCGTCAACGCCGCCGGCGGAGTGTTTCTCTTTGCCGGGGAAAAGCCGTGCTCTCAACCTACACTTATCCGAAGTTCGACTACGTGCCCTCCGACGAGGAGCGCACGAAAGTTCCTGTGCGTCATCCGGTCGTCGTCATTGGCGCCGGACCGATCGGCCAGGCGGCGGCGCTTGATCTCGCCAATCGCGGCGTATCGGTGGTTTTGCTCGACGACAACGATACGGTCAGCGTCGGCTCGCGCGCGGTCTGTTACGCCAAGCGGCCGCTGGAAATCCTCGACCGGCTTGGCTGCGCCGACCGGCTCGTCGCCAAAGGGGTGAGCTGGCAGGTCGGCAAGGTCTTCGTGCGCGACGAGCTGACCTATCAATTCGATTTGCTGCCCGAGGCCGACCACAAGATGCCGGCGATGATCAACCTCCAGCAATATTACCTGGAGGAAACGATGATCGAGGCCGCCGGCAAGACCGGCAAGGTCGATATCCGCTGGAAGCACAAGCTGATCAGCCTCAATCAGGCCGACGATCATGTCGAGTTGACGGTCGAGACGCCGAATGGCGTCTTTACGATGGAAGCCGAGTGGGTGATCGCCTGCGACGGCGCCAATAGCGACGTGCGGCGCATCGTTGGCGGCGGCTTTGTCGGGCAGTTCTTCGAAGATCGCTTCCTGATCGCCGACGTGGTGATGGAGGCCGACTTCCCGACTGAGCGCTGGTTCTGGTTCGATCCGCCGTTCCATCGCGGCCAGTCGGTGTTGCTGCATAAGCAGGCCGACAATGTCTGGCGCATCGACTTTCAGCTTGGCTGGGATGCCGACCCGGTCGAAGAGAAAAAGCCGGAGCGGGTAATCCCGCGCCTCAAGCAGATGCTCGGCGACGACCGTAAATTCGAGTTGGAATGGGTGTCGGTCTATCAGTTCGCCTGCCGCCGCATCGACAATTTCCGTTACGGCCGGGTGCTGTTCGCCGGCGACGCGGCCCATCAGGTGTCGCCGTTCGGCGCCCGCGGC
The DNA here is from genome assembly GCA_963830125.1 of uncultured Alphaproteobacteria bacterium. GTDB lineage: Bacteria > Pseudomonadota > Alphaproteobacteria > Rhizobiales > Xanthobacteraceae > Pseudolabrys. Next base: position 362,940 of record CAWHKU010000007.1, read on the forward strand.
GCCAATACCGGCTTCCAGGATACCGACAATCTGGCCTGGAAGCTCAAGCTGGTGCTCGACGGCGCGGCGCCCGAGGCGCTGCTCGACAGCTATCACGAAGAGCGCGCTTTTGCCGCCGACGACAATCTCAAGAATTCGACGCGGTCGACCGACTTCATCACGCCGAAGAGCCGCGCCAGCCGCCGCTTCCGCGACGCCGTGCTCGATCTCAGCAAGGACAACGCGTTTGCCCGGCCGTTCGTCAACAGCGGCCGGCTGTCACAGCCGACGCCTTATGTGAACTCCTCGCTCAACACGCCGGACGACGATGTGTTCGCAGGCCTCATGGCGCCTGGCACCAATTGCGCCGACGCGCCGGTCAAGGTTGCCGGCCAGGACGGCTGGTTTCTCAACCAGATCGGTGACGGCTTTCGTCCTGCTGGTGTTCGGTAAGGATGGCGGCGCGCGGCCGGTTGCCTGTGGCGACGTCGCGGCCCGGGTGCTGACCGTCGGCGACCAGATCGTCGATGACAAAGGCGTGTTGACCGCGCGCTATGACGGCAAGCCCGGCACCGTCTATCTGATCCGGCCCGACCAATATGTCGCCGGCCGTTGGCGGGCTTTCGATGAAGCCAAGATCAAGCGCGCGCTGGCCCGCGCCATCGGTGCCTGAGGGGAAGTGATGGACCTGATCGTGACGCCCAATATCGCCGAGCCGGACGCCTTCTATGAGGCGCTGATCGATGCCCAGCGCGACATGAGCGATGACGAGGCCGAATTGATGTACGCCAAGCTGGTGCTCGTGCTGGCTAATCACATTGGCGACGCGCGGTTGTTATCGCAGGCCCTTGAGATTGCCAAAGGTGCTGCGTCCGACTCAGCGGTGAGCCGCTGAAAAGTTCGATGGAACGCCGCCGCCGTTCGCGGTCAGCGCCGCCACGGCAGCAACGCCTTCTCCAACTGGTCGACCAGATAGGCGCTGAGGAAACCGAGGATCGCGATTTCGAACAGGCCGACATACATCAAGTCGACCCAGAACACGGTCCATGACCACCAGATCCGATAGCCGAGGCCTTCATTGGCGCCGACGAATTCCGCCGACACCAGCAACAGCAGCGCGACGCCGGTCGCCAACCGAACGCCGGTGAAAATGCCGGCCAGGGCGCCGGGCAAAGCGACGGTCCGGTAAATCTGCCAGCGCGAGGCGTGCAGGCTGCGCGGCACGTCGAAAAAGATCGGGCGGATGCTGAGCACGCCGGCCGAGGTGTTGATCACCATGATGAAGAACACGCCGATCGCGACCGTGACGTATTTCGACATTTCGCCGAGGCCGAAAATCAACAGCAGCAGCGGCAGAATGGCGATCTTCGGCAGCGGATAAAGTCCGGCGACCAGCGGCTGGGCAAAGTCGCGCACCGGCCGGAACAGGCCCATCGCCAGCCCGAGCAGAATGCCGGGAATGCCGCCCATCAACATGCCGATGCCGGCGCGTTGCAGGCTCAAGCCCAGATCGCGCCAGAACTCCAGTGTTTGCACCGACGTCGCGAAGCGCAAAAAGATTGTCGAAGGCGCCGGAAAAAAGCGGACTTCGATCCAGCCCAATCGAGCACAGATTTCCCACAACACAATCAGCAGAAGCGGGGATAGCGCGGATTTGAAACGGCTCATGATCTGGCCTTGAACTTCAAGCCGCCGAGGCGGCGCTGCGGGCGCGCGCGGCGAGCACTTCGTCGCGCAGCAATTCCCAGATTTGACCGTAGAGCGGCCGAACTCCGACGTCGCCTTGATCTCGGAAAGCTGACGCGGCCGTTCGAACGGGATCGGAATGTCGGCCTTGATGCGGCCGGGCGCCGAGGTCATCACCACCACGCGGTCGCCCAGCAGGATGGCTTCGTCGATGCTGTGGGTGATGAAGACAACCGCGCTGCGGCTCTCTTCCCACAATTTCTCGAGTTCCTGCTGCAACAGCAGCTTGTTCTGCTCGTCGAGCGCGGCGAACGGCTCATCCATCAACAGAACTTCCGGCTGCGGCACGAAAGCGCGCGCAATCGACAGCCGCTGCTTCATGCCGCCCGACAATTGATGCGGATAAAAGCGGCGGTACGGCTTAAGGCCGGTTTGCTCGAGGAAATAGTCGACCCGCTGCGGGCTGGTCTTGCGGTCGTAGCGACCGGTGATCTTGAGCGCATAGGCGGCATTGGCCTCGACATTGAGCCAGGGGAATACCAATTCCTCCTGGAACACCATCGCCGACAACATCCGCTTCGGATCGCTCTGCCGGATATCAAGCGTGCCGCTCGACGGCTTGTCGAGGCTGGCCAGCATCCGCAGCAGGCTCGACTTGCCGCAGCCACTGGGGCCGACGATGCAGACAAATTCCTGCTCGCCGACCTCCAGATTGATGTCGCGCAGCGCGACCAGTTCGCCATGTCCGACTTTGAACACGCGGCCGATGTCGCGCAACGCGATTTTTGCTTGGTTGCTCACTGTCTTGTCGCCAATCGCTTGCTGACTTACTTGGCCGCGTCGGCGGCGAACGAAGTGTCGATGAAGGCGTCGAGGTTCGGCTTGTTGCGCACCAGACCGCGCTTCACATACCAGTCGAGCTGTTCATGCAAGCTGGCGACGTTGACCGAAACGTCGGGCCGGGAAATTGGCCAGCCCATGGTCTCGTACAGGCTGGCGCTCTTCAGTGGCAGGCGCTTCTGGAAGATCTGCGCGACGTCCTTGGCCTTGGCCTTATCCTTGAGCGCTTCATGCATATAGCGCACTGACTTGAGATAACCGCGCAGGAACTTGACGCCGATGGCGCGGTCGGGGCCGGCCAAGCGTTCGCCGAACATCAGCACCGCGACTTCCAGGTTGGGCATGGTCTCGAAGTCGCGCGTCAGCAGCACGCCGGTCTTCTTCTGAGTGGTCAGCGTGATGAAAGGCTCGACGCTGCTGCCGGCGTCGATCGCGCCGCTGGCGAGCGCGGCCGTCATGTCGGGATAGGACATGTTGACCAAGCGCACGTCGCTTTCCTTCAAGCCGGCTTTTTCCAGCGTATGAACCGCGGCGTAATGGGTGTATTGGCCGGTGGCGGTGATTGCGATGGTCAGGCCCTTGAGGTCGGCCGGCGTTTTGACGCGGCCGCTGTCGACCAACGCCTTGCGTACCAGAACGCCGTGCGAATGGCTGTTCGGCAGCAGCGAGAAATAGTCGGCGACGATCTTGGTCTTAATGCCGCTGGCCATGGTGTTGTAGAGCGCCGCGCCCGCCGCGGTGGCGGCGACGTCGATCTGCCCGCGCGCCAATGATGGCACCAGTTCGCTGCCGGACCGGAAGAAGATGATTTCGACCGGCACGCCTTCGGCTTCGAAGTATTTCTTCTCGACGCCGACGAACAACGGGCTGGCGATGCGCAGGATGCCGACCTTGAGCGGCTTGGGCGCCTGAGCCTGGGCCGGCGTCATGCTGGCGGCTGCGATCAAAAGTCCGGTCGCTGCGGCAGCCAAGCTGCCACGGAACACGTTCAACATGCATTCTCCTTGGGGTTCTGCTCGCGCTTATCCCGTGTCGCGGGGCAAAAATGCCTCGCGGCGCGCTCTGCGCGATTTCTGTGTTTCGGTCCGCCGGCAAACCTATGGAAAATGTCGGACGGTGCCAACTAAAATATCGATATTTTTGATTTTTCTCAATATAAGGCTCGGCAGCTACAACCTACACTGACAAAAATGCGTCAGAATGCCGCGAAAAGCGTGCGACCCGAATGGCAGGGGAGGCCACCGGTCACCGATGATCAAAGAACCAGCCACTCGCGCGGTCGATGAACCGGCCAGCAAGACGCGCATCCACACTGTTTATCAGCAGCTGCGGCGTGACATCCTGCACGGCAAGCTGCTGCCGGGCGCGCGCCTGCCGGTTGAGCATCTGAAAGCGGAATACGGCGTCAGCGCCGGAACCGTGCGCGAGGCCTTGTCGCTGCTGGTCGCCGACGCCTTGGTGACGCCGGAGGGCCAGCGCGGTTTCTGGGTGGCGCAGGTGTCGGAAGACGACCTGGAAGACATCACCAACACCCGCATCCAACTCGAATGCGCCGGGCTGCGCCAAGCCATGCAATTGGGCGACGACGCCTGGGAAGCCGCGATCGTCGCGGCCTTTCATCGCCTTAGCTTGATCGAGGACGAAACCGGGCGGCCGCTCGAAGGCCGGCTCGACGAATGGGAACAGCGCAATCACGACTTCCACGACGCGCTGATCGCCGCCAGCCCGTCGCGCTGGACCAAACGCTTCCGTAGCATTCTGTATCACCAGCATGAGCGCTATCGGCGTTTCAGCCTGTCGCAGGGCACCACCGATCGTAACGTCCATGCCGAGCACGCCGCCATCATGGCGGCGGTGCTCAAGCGTGACGAAGATCTCGGCCTGCCAACTTATCGGACAACACATTGCTGCGACGCGCGACTTCTTGTTCCGCGTCGGCATGACCGCGCCGGCACAAACGCCGCCATCGCGTATCGAAAAACTTTTCTAGGAAGAGGAACGCTCCATGACCAGCGCCGCCATCGCCGCACCGAAAGTGCACACCGGCAAGACCGCCGAGGTCGGCCATTTCATCGACGGTAAATCGGTGTCGTCGGGAAAATCGACGTTCGAGAACCGAAATCCTGCGACCGGCGAGGTCGTCAGTCTGGTGCACGAGGCCGACGCCGCGCTGGTCGACGACGCGGTGCAGGCCGCGCGCCGCGCACTGAAGGGCCCGTGGGGCAAGATGAGCGACCAGGAGCGCTCGGCCATTCTGCGCAAAGTCGCCGATGGCATCACCAAGCGTTTCGCTGAATTCGTGCAGGCCGAAGTCTGCGACACCGGCAAGCCGGTGAGCTTGGCGTCGCACCTCGACATTCCACGCGGCGCGGCCAACTTCAACGTCTTCGCCGACCAGATCCTGACCGCTTCGACCGAAGCCTTCCGCATGGCGACGCCGGACGGCGCTGGCGCCCTCAACTACGCGATCCGGGTGCCGCGCGGCGTCATCGCCGTCGTCTGTCCGTGGAATCTGCCGCTGCTGTTGATGACCTGGAAAGTCGCGCCGGCTTTGGCTTGCGGCAACACTGTCGTCGTCAAGCCATCGGAAGAAACCCCGACCACGGCGGCGCTGCTCGGCCAGATCATGAACGAAGCTGGTGTTCCGCCCGGCGTCTATAATGTCGTGCAGGGCTTGGGGCCCAACAGCGCCGGCGAATTTCTCACCCGTCATCCCGGTGTCGATGGCATCACCTTTACCGGCGAGACCCGCACCGGCGAGGCGATCATGGCGGCGGCGTCCAAGGGCGTGCGGCCGGTGTCGCTTGAACTCGGCGGCAAGAATGCCGCGATGGTTTTCGCCGATTGCGATCTCGACAAGGCGATCGAAGGCACCATGCGCTCGGTGTTCGCCAATTGCGGCCAGGTCTGTCTCGGTACCGAACGGGTCTATGTCGAGCGCCCGATTTTCAGCCAGTTCGTCGAGCGCCTGAAGAAGGCCGCGCAGGGCCTGAAAATGGGCGACCCCTTCGACCAGACCACCAATCTCGGGCCGCTGATCAGCGCTGAGCATCGCAGAAAGTTCATGTCTTATTACGAGCGCGCCAAGAAGGAAGGCGCCAAGATCGTGCTCGGCGGCGGCATACCCGATCTCGGCGCGCCGCAGAACGGCGGCTATTTCATCGAGCCGACGATCTGGACCGGCCTGCCGGAAGATTCCGCCGTGGTGCGCGAGGAAATCTTCGGACCGTGCTGCCACATCGCGCCGTTCGACGGCGAAGACGAAGTCGCCGACCGCGTCAACGACAGCCCGTATGGTCTGGCAACCGCGATCTGGACCAATGATCTGACGCGGGCGCACCGCTTGGCGGCGCGCATCGATGTCGGCATTGCCTGGATCAATTCCTGGTTCCTGCGCGATCTGCGCACGCCGTTCGGCGGCGCCAAGCAATCGGGCGTCGGCCGCGAAGGCGGCGTGCATTCGATGGAGTTCTACACCGAGCTGCGCAACATCTGCGTCAAGCTTTAGTGACGCCGTCAATGCATGCACGTTGTCGTTAGCGATGCTTCGCTAGCGATTTGCCCTCTCGGGTTAAAATTTCACCCGCACTGACAGGCTGGCGGCATCACCCTCAGTGGTATTGCGGGCGGAAAACTCCCGATAATACTTTGCGACGATCGCCACAGGGGTTTCGCCGGACTTCATGCGGAACCGGATCGCCGGGCCGAGGCCAAAAACCTGCGCGCGCCGGCTGCCGATTGTATCGCCGCTGCCGCCGTCATCCGTCGTCTGCTCGACGATGTAGCCGGTCAGCCCGAGCGTAACGCCGGACGCGATCCGCCGGCCGACAGTCAGGTTCAAATTCAGGACGTCACCGGAGCGGTAATGCGTCGCGGTGTTTTCGAAACTGAAGACATAGCTCAACGCGCCCGAGACTTCCCATCCCGAACGCGGATCGAAGTAGGTTGCCGCGAATTGCGGCGACCATGCCCAGGTGTGTCTGCCGGTGTTGACAAAGCGGGTTAAATCGTAATCGCCGACCGGCAGCCACACTGTCGCCGCGACGTTCCAATGCCAATTGCCGTTGTGCCAGCCGAGGATCAGCGGATTGATGACGACATCATTGTACGAGGTAAGCTTGCCGTCGGCCGAGGTCGTTCGCCTCGGCGTCGTCAGAGTGCGGTCGGCATAGGCATGCATCTCAGCGCCCCGCACGGCGAAAGCGTAGTGGCCGCCCCAAATTTTAAAGGGCGTGATGATCGTGGCATTCAGAACATTGGCGTAGACATGCAGACCGAGGGCGAGTTTGCCCTGCGGAAGGGTCGATTTTTCCTTGCCGCTATAGACGTAAAGATCATTGCGGATGAGGACGCCGGGCGCCGGCAGCACGCCCGCTCCAAAATCGCGGAAGCCTTTTAGGAAGGAGCTTTGACCGCCTTCGACCGCGCGTGCATCTGGCGCTGTCACGACGGACAGCCCGGCGATCGCCGCTCCAGCCGCAATGGCGCGCAGCACGAATTTCATTTTCATATTTTTAAAATTTCGCCGCTGGCCGTGAACGCAGATATTCGATCGATAGGTTGTCTGCGTGCGTTGCCGGCCGCGACCTCCCCCGAAAGTCAGCCTTATTTTCATATTCGAACGTATCGCCTAGCTTGACAAGGGCCATCGCCACGAATGCCTCCGTGAGATGGGCACCGGCCGGTTTGTAAGGTGATTTCTTTTTCCGAATTTAAGGCGTGAATAATGAGCGGCCGCGTCTGTGCTGCTCAATTCATGAACCGGCCTAGTTCACGGGGATGACGTTGACCGCGACGTTGATGCGCTGTCCGCCGGACGCGACGATGACGCCGTCCATCGGCGCGACGTCGGTGTAATCGCGTCCGACCGCCAAAACGATGTGCTCATCGGAAGCGATCATGTCATTGGTCGGATCGAAACCGACCCAGCCGGTTTTAGCGCCGCACCAGACCAGCACCCAGGCGTGCATGGCGTCGGCGCCCTGCAGGCGCGGCCGCGCCGGGCGGCCGCGTGGTGCGCAGGTAACCGCTGACATAGGCCGCCGGCAGGCCGAGGCCGCGCAAGCCGGAGATCATGATATGCGCGAAATCCTGGCAGACGCCGCGGCGCAGCGCGAATGACATCGGCGGCGTGGTGGTCACCGTGGTGGCGCCGGCGTCATAGGTCATGTCGGTCTTGATCCGCCGCGTCAGTTCGGTGGCGGCTTCCAGGATCGAGCGGCCGGCCGGAAAGCTTTGCCGCGCATAATCGCGGATCTCCGGATCGAGCGACACCATGCGGCTTGGAAACAAGAAATGCGCCGGCGCCATCGGTCCGATTTCGGAGGAAGCGAGCACTTCTTCTTTCACATCTTCCCAGGCGGGCGCCGCTGCCGGTGTGGCGAACTTATCGACCGCGATGCGTGCCGACACTTTTACCGTTAGCGTCTCATGCGGTTGATCGAGCGCGATCCAGGTCAGACGGTTGCCGAAAAAATCCTGACCCTCGCGCCAGTGCACCGGTTCCGGATCGATCTGCAACGACGACACCTGAACGCGCTGTCCGGGCCGGTTGATCGGCGTCAGGCGCAGCACGTGATGGGCATGCGCGACCGCCGAGGCATAGGTGCAGGCGGTGGTCTGGCGGATGTCGTAAATCATGCCGGTGTTTCCCACGCCGTCTGCGACGGTTCGTTATGCGTGAGATAAGTCGAAGCGACGGTTTCCGACAGTCGCATCAGGTCGGCTTCGACGCTGACGATCTCGGTTTCGCCGATATGGCCGGCATTGGCGGTACGGAAACGGGTGGCGATCGCGGCGGCAACCTGTTGCACCGGCGACAGCCTGCCGTCAGGTTGTTGCAGCGGCAAGGCGGCAAGATGAGTTTCTATCCGTTCGACCTGATAGGCGACCGAACGCGGGTTGTTCGGGTCGAGCACGACAAGGTCGATCACCGGCGCCAGCGCCGCGATCATGACATATCGTTGCCGATAGGTGAGCTGACTGTCGGCCAGCTCCAGCAGGACGTCGAGCCCGCCTTCGGGCGCGCCGGGCTCGGCGAAGCAGCGTACGAACCGGCAGGTCTGCAACGCGCGTTCGATGCGGCGGCCGAGTTCGAGAAATCGCCAGCCGGCCAGTTGGGTCATGTTTTCTTGCGCCAGCCCGGAGAACGACGAAATGATCCGCAACGCCGCTTCGACCCGTTCGATCATCGCGGCTTCGACCGGCTCGTAAGGCAGGTCGGCGTCGATCATTGCCACCAGATCGTTGATCGCCTTCCAGGCGTCGGGCGAAAACCGCTCGCGGATGACGGACGCGGCGGCGCGCGCCGAATGGACCAGCCGCGGCAGCGAGCCGTCGAAGTCCTTGCCCATCAAGGCCGAGCGCGCGACCTGGGTCGCCGACACCAATACGGTATCGATCGGCGCGGCGCTCCAGCTTTGCAGCAGGTCGGTCATGGTTTCGATCAAAGGTGCGGCTGTGTCTTCGGCTTCCGCCACCCGGTTGAGCACGGCGCGCGTCAGCCGCAGCGTGGCCTCGGCGCGCTCGACATAACGTCCGACCCAGAACAGATTGTCGGCGGCGCGGCTCGGCAACATGCCGGGCGCGCGTTGCACTGCCACCCGTCCCGGCGACGGCAATAGCGTGACCGGCGAGACCGGCGCGTCCGACAACACCCAGGCGTCGGCGGTGGCATCGCCGCGTTGCAGGCTGATCGCGCGGGCGTCGGCGTTTTCCGCAATGCGCACGAAGCCGCCCGGCATGACCTGCCATTTGTCGCCGGTCTTGGCGAGAAACAGCCGCAGCGAGAACGGTCGCGGCTGCAAGCGTCCGTCGCGCCAGACCGGTGTGCTTGATAAGGTGACCGCTTCCTGCGCGACGTAATCGATGCGGCGGTCGTCGATCGACTGCAGCAGATCACGGCGCTGATCGTCGTCGAGTTCGGCGCCGAGAACGCCGCTGCCGAGCTGTACGTCGGTCAGCGACGACGCAAAGGCCGGCGCGATCACCATGCTGTCGAGCTTGCCGAGAATGTTGTCGCGGACATCGGCGCGGCCGAGCCACCAGGTCGCGACATTGGGCAGCAACAAATCTTCGCCCAGCACATGCGGCGCCAGCGCCGGCAGGAACGCCAACATGGCGCGCGCTTCGACAAGACCGGCGCCGAGCGCGTTGGCGATCACGACCTTGCCGTCGCGCACCGCCTGCACCAGCCCCGCGACACCGAGCCGGGAACGAGCGTTGAGTTCGAGCGGATCGGCGAAATCGGCGTCGATACGGCGCAACAGCACTTCGGTGCGACGCAGGCCGGAAATTGTGCGGATGAACACGCCATCCTCGCGCACCACCAAGTCTTCGCCTTCGACCAGCAGCAGGCCGAGATAACGCGCCAGATAAGCGTGCTCGAAATAAGTTTCGTTCATCGGCCCGGGCGTCAGCAGACAGACGCGGGCATCGTCCTGCCGGTTATATTCAAAGAGCTCGGCCTGGAACGCCTGGAAGAACGGCGCGAGGCGTTTAACGTGGGCCTTGCGATAGATATCGGGCATGGCGCGCGACAGAGCCAGCCGGTTTTCGATCGCGTAGCCGGCGCCCGACGGCGCTTGCGCGCGGTCGCCGAGCACCCACCAGCGTCCGTCCGGCCCGCGGCCGACATCCATGGCAATCGAGCGCAGATGCGCGCCGCCGGGCGGGGCGACGCCGGCCAGCGGCCGCAGGAATTCCGGATTGCCGGCGACCAGTGCCGCCGGCAGTCTGCCGTCGCGGATCAGTTCGCCCGGCCCATAGACATCGGCCAGCACCGCCTCGAGCAGGCCGGCGCGTTGCACGAGGCCGGCTTCGAGCGCCTTCCATTCGGTCGGCTCGATCAGCAGCGGCACATGGCTGAGCGGCCAGGGCCGCTCGACGCCGGCCGGGTCTTCATAGACCCGGTAGAACACGCCGGAGTCGCGTAGGTAACGATCGGCCGAGGCAAAACGCCGGCTGATCTCCTCAGGTCCCAGACCGGCCAGCATGGACAGTAACGGCTTCCAGTGCGCCCGCACCTGACCGTCGCTACCCATCATTTCATCGACAATGCCGGGTAGCGGCCGGTAGCCGGACAGCAAGGCCGCCAAGCCGCCGCCGGATTTCAGGTTGGCGTTATGAGTTGGGACAGCCATCTCGTATCGAATCAATCTTTAAGTCGGGCGCCGCAGGTCGAGGGTGGTCGGGTATTCGAGCGAGCGGACGACGTCGGGCGGGTCAAAACGGCCGCCAGTATGACCGATATCCTCGAAGCGCGCCCGCCGCCGGGCCTCCGCTTCGTAGGAGTTCACAGGGAATGTCTCGTAATTGCGGCCGCCCGGGTGTGCAACATGGTAGACGCAACCGCCCAACGACCGCCGGCTCCACAAATCGACGATATCGAAGGTCAAAGGTGCGTCGACCTCGAGCGTCGGCTGCAGTGCGGCCGACAGCTTCCAGGCTTTGAACCGAACGCCGGCGACGAATTCGCCGACCCGGCCGGTCGAGCGCAGCGGCATCCGGCGGCCATTGCAGGTCACGACATGGCGGGCTTCGTTGAAACCTTCGACCTTGACCTGGAGCCGCTCGACCGACGAGTCGACGAAGCGTGCGGTGCCGCCGGCGGTGTTTTCCTCGCCGAGCACGTGCCAGGGTTCGAGCGCGTGGCGGAGTTCGAGTTTGACGCCGGCATGTTCGACCGCGCCGTAACGCGGGAAGCGGAATTGCCGCTGCGCGTCGAACCAGGTCGGGTCAAAATTGTAGCCGGCGTGTTTGAGATCGCCGAGCACATCGAGGAAATCCTGCCAGACGAAATGCTCAAGCATGAACTGGTCGTGCAGCGCGGTCTGCCAGCGCACCAGTTTGCCGTCTTGCGGCTCGCGCCAGAACCACGACACCAGTGCGCGCAACAGGAGTTGTTGCGCCAGACTCATGCGGGCATCCGGCGGCATTTCGAAGCCGCGGAATTCGACCAGGCCGAGCCGGCCGGTCGAACTGTCCGGCGAGAACAGCTTGTCGATGCTGATCTCGGTGCGATGGGTGTTGCCGGTGACATCGACCAAAATATTGCGGAACAGCCGGTCGACCAGCCACGGCGGCGGCGCGTCGCCCATACCGGGCGCCGGCACTTTGGCGAAAGCGATTTCGAGTTCGTAAAGTAAATCCTGGCGTGCTTCGTCGATGCGCGGCGCTTGACTGGTCGGGCCGATGAATAGGCCGGAGAACAGATAGGACAGCGACGGGTGGCGTTGCCAATACAGCACCAGGCTTTTCAACAGATCGGGCCGGCGCAGGAACGGACTGTCGGCGGCGTTGATGCCGCCGAGCACGACGTGGTTGCCGCCGCCGGTGCCGGTATGCCGGCCGTCGATCATGAACTTGTCGGTGCCGAGTCGCGACTCGCGGGCGTCCTGATAAATCCCGGTGGTGATATCGACGGCTTCGCGCCAACTCGCCGCCGGCTGAATATTGACCTCGATCACGCCGGGGTCGGGCGTGACCCGGATGACGTTGATGCGCGGGTCGTTCGGCGGCGTATAGCCTTCGACATGCACCGGCATGTTCATCTCGGCCGCGGTGGCTTCGACCGCCGCCAGCAGTTCGAGATAGGCCTCCAGCTTTTCGACCGGTGGCATGAAGACGCACAGCCGTCCGTCGCGCACTTCCACCGTCATGGCGGTGCGCACCGGAATGCCCGCTGATTGCAGCTTGGCGAATGGCGGCGGCTCGACTTGCGCGACCTGGGTTGCGCTCTGCGCTTCGCCCTTGGCGGCGCGCGGCGTCATCGCCGATGGCGCTGGCAAGGGCGGATGATCGTCGAAGGGATCGCCCGGCACCAGATGCGGATAATCGGCCGAGGCGAAATAGGGCAGGGCGCCGAGCGGCAGGCGATAGCCGGCCGGTGAATCGCCGGCGATCAGGAACAGCCGGCCGCGCCGTGTCGTCCAGATCTCGCTCAACCAACCGGGTTTGCCTTGCGCGTTCCAGTGCTGCGCCGGCAGCACGAAGCCGGCCGGCTGCGTGAGATTGCGTTCGAAGGCGCGCATCAGGCGGCCGCGTTCGGCGGCGTCGTCAAGCTGGGGATTGCTTGGATCGATATTGAGCGGCAGCGCGCCTTCCTTGAGCAGGCGTTCGGCCGGGTCTTCATAAAGCGGCTGCACGAATTTGTTCGGGAGGCCGAGCTTGGCGGCGACGCCTTCGGCGAACAGGCCGGCATCGCCCTCGGTCGGCGGCGCGATCGACGGTCCGCGCGCGATCAGATCGAGGTTTTTCCAGATCGGCTGGCCGTCGCGGCGCCAATACAACGAATAGGCCCAGCGTGGCAGTTCCTCGCCGGGATACCATTTGCCCTGGCCGTAATGCAGCAAGGCGCCGGGCGCGAAACGGTCGTGCAGGCGCTGGATCAGATGACCGGCGCGTTTGAGTTTCTCATCGCCGAGAGCGGCGGTGTTCCATTCCGCCGACTGATAATCGTCGATCGACACAAAGGTCGGTTCGCCGCCCATGGTCAAACGCACATCGTGGGTTTTCAGATCGGCGTCGACCTGTTCGCCGAGCGCGTCGAGCGCGGCCCAGGCTTCGTCGGAGAACGGCGCGGTGACGCGCGGCCGCTCGGCGATGCGCTCGACCTTCATCTCGAATTCGAAATCGACGCCGCTCGGCTCGACCATGCCGGTGATCGGCGCAGCCGAGCGGTAATGCGGCGTCGCCGCTACCGGCAAATGGCCTTCGCCGCACAACAGGCCGGAGGTCGGATCGAAACCGATCCAGCCCGCGCCGGGCAGATAGACTTCGGTCCAGGCATGCAGGTCGGTGAAGTCGTGGTCGGTGCCGCTCGGGCCGTCGAGCGATTTAATGTCGGGCTTCAACTGAATGAGATAGCCGGAGACGAAGCGCGACGGCAGACCGATGTGGCGCAGCAGTTGCGTCATCAGCCAGGCCGAATCGCGGCACGAGCCGAAGCCGGACGTCAGTGTTTCTTCCGGCGTCTGCACGCCGGGCTCCAGCCGCACGATATATTTGACGATGCTGTGAATGCGCTGATTGAGATCAACCAGAAAGTTGACGGTGTTGCGCGGCTCGCGCGAAATCGAATCGATCAAGGTTTGCAGCAACGGCCCGGCCGGTTCCGGATCGACATAGGCCGACAAATCTTCCTTCAGATCCGCCGGATATTCGAATGGCCAATTGTCGGCATAAGGCTCGACGAAAAAGTCGAACGGGTTGACGACTTCCATGTCGGCGAGAAAATCGACGGTCACCGAAAATTCGGTGGTCTTTTCCGGGAACACGAACCGCGCCGCCCAATTGCCGTGCGGGTCCTGTTGCCAGTTCACGAAATGCTGCGCCGGCGTCACCTTGAGCGAATAGCTCGGGATTTTGGTTTTGCCGTGTGGCGCGGGCCGCAGGCGCACGACTTGGGGGCCGAGCGAGATCGGCTTGTCATATTTGTAGCGCGTGACGTGGTGGAGGCCGGCGAGGATCGACATGGCTACCCGTTACTGTTGGTCGATATGAACTCTAGCGTCGCTGTTGCCAGGGCTATGCCCAATATTCATGCAAGTTCTGGGCCGCCTTTGGCTCATTACAGCGCGTAAAAGCGACGAAATGCCAGACGTTTAGCGAGTTTTGGTTAGCCGACCTGCGGCAATTGCGCCTGAATCCGGTCTGGCTTGAACGGCAGGCGATGGTAGCGGACGCCGGTGGCGTCGCGAATGGCGTTGCCGAGCGCGGCGGCGACCGGATTATAGGGGCTTTCGCTCATCGATTTGGCCCCGAACGGCCCGAGTTTGTCGGATGTTTGCGCAAATAGCACCTCGGTGCGCGGCACATCGGCAAAGGTCGGAATGTGGTAGTCGCGGAACTTTGCAGTGGTGACGCGGCCAAGATCGTCGACCACGACTTCCTCGAACAGCGCGGCGCCGAGCGCCTGCGCCACGCCGCCCTCGACCTGAGCACGGCATTGCATCGGGTTGATGACGAAACCGGCGTCGGCGGCTTGCACGCTTTTCAGGATTTTGATTTCGCCGCTGACACGGTTAACCGCGACCTTGAAGCCTTGCACGTTAAACGCGACCGAACGCGGCGTGCCGTCTGTCTTGCCATGCGCGGCCAGATCGATGCCGCCAGCCTTGGCGGCTTTATGGAGTTCGGTCAGCGCGAAGGTCTTGCCGCCGCACAGCACCGCATCGTTGGTCAGTCTGCATTGCTCGCGCTCGGCGCCGCTATGGGCGGCGGCAAACGTCAGCAGCAATTCGCACAAAGCTTCCGCCGCCAACTGGGTGGCGCGGCCGGCGATCACCGTGCCGGTCGAGCCATAAGCGCCGGTGTCGTGGCCGCCATGATCGGTGTCGGATTGCGTGAAGCGAACTTGCGCTGGTTTTGTTTCAAAACGGTGGCGGCGATTTGGTTGTGCACGGTCGAGGTGCCGTTACCGAATTCAGCGGTGCCGATGGTCATGGCATAGCCACCGTCGGGCTCCAGCCAGATATGGGTGTCGGAGTAATGGCCGCCCGGCGGCACGGTATCGATCATGGTCAGCGCCGTGCCCTGGCCGGTCAGCCAGTCGTCGGATAATTTTTCATGCGCGTCGGGTTGGCGCATCGCATCGTCGACCAAATCCAGACATTGATCGAGGCCGTAGCTGCCGTAGATCACGTCGTCGGGCGCGACATGCGCGCCGATCATCGGCTCGCCCGGCTTGATGACATTGCGGCGGCGGAATTCGAGCGCGTCCATGCCGATGGCGCGCGCGATTTCGTCGATTGCCGAACTCGACCGCGAACGAGGTCTGCGGCAGGCCGTAGCCGCGAAAGGCGCCGGCCGGCACGGTATTGGTATAGACCGCGTAGCCGTCGACTTTCTTGTTCGGGCAGCGATAAACGCTGATCAATTCCGAGCAGGCATGTTCCAGGACCGGCGCGCCGTGATTGCCATAAGCCCCGGTGTTGGACACGACATGCATCTGGATAGCGGTCAGCGTGCCGTCGCGCTTGGCGCCGATCTTGATGTTGACCTTCATCGGATGGCGGGTGGTCGCGGCGATGAACTGTTCCTCGCGGGTGAATTCGATTTTGACCGGCTTGCCGGTTTTCAGCGCGGCCAGTGCCGCGATGTCCTCGACCATCATTTCCTGCTTGGCGCCGAAGCCGCCGCCGACGCGCTCGCACAGCACCCGTACCTTGTCCGGATCGAGATCGAATACGCGGGCGAGTTCCAGCCGGGTCAGGAACGGCACCTGCGTGCTGGAGCGCACATTGAGCCGACCGGTCGTCGTCGAGCCAGGCGATAGCGCACAGCGTTTCGAGATGGGCATGCTGGACGCGCGGTACGAAGTAGGTGCCTTCGTGGGTCACATCGGCTTCGGCAAAGCCGGCTTCGACGTCGCCGAAATTGCCGTGCACGTCGGCGACGATATTGTGTTTCGGATCGGGAATACGGGTTTCCGGGCCCTTGTCGTGGACGACCGGCGCGCCATCCTGCATGGCCAGTTCCGGATCGAACACCGCCGGCAGGATTTCATAGTCGACCAATAGCTTGCGGCAACCTTCCTCGGCCGCCGCTTCGCTGTCGGCGACGACCGCGGCGACGCGCTGGCCGATGAAGCGCACGACAGTGTCGAGCACCATCGTGTCGTCGACGTCGGTCTCGCGCACTTCATGGCGCGCGGTCGAAAACGCCACCTGGGGCGCGTCTTCATGCGTCAACACCGCGAACACGCCCCGCACCGCCAACGCGGCGCTCTTGTCGATCCCGCGAATACGGGCGTGCGCATGCGGCGAACGCAGCAGCTTGATGTGCTGCAGGCCCTCGACTGCGACGTCGAGCGTGAAGCGCGCCTTGCCGGTGACGACATCGGGACCGGCGGGGGCGGGGACGTTGTGTCCGACGCCTTCGCCGTGTTCGACGTGTTCGATGTGGCATTTGCCGGCAATGGCGTCGTCGATGGCGCGATAGCCGGTGCAGCGGCACAGGTTGCCTTTCATCGAGCGCGCCAGATCGGCGCGCTGCGCCTGATTGAGCGAAGCGGCGGTCATGATCATGCCGGCGGTGCAGAAGCCGCATTGGAAACCTTGCGCGTCGAGAAAGGCGCGCTGCATCGGATGCAACTCGTTGCCTTGAGCAAGCCCTTCGATGGTTGTGACCTCGCGGCCGTCGGCGCGGAAGGCCGGCACCAGACAGGAATGCACCGGCTCGCCATCGAGATAGACGGTGCAGGCGCCGCAATCGCCGGCGTCGCAGCCTTTCTTGACGCCGAAATGGCCGAGCTGGCGCAGGAAGGTGCGCAGGCATTGTCCGGCGGCCGGCGTGTCGGCGAAGGTCTTGCCGTTGATGGTGAAGGTCATCGCGCCGCTCCGGTAAGTTCGTCGCGGATGCTTTGCGCGAAATGCAGCGTCATGTGCCGCCGCCAGGCGGGCGCGCCGTGAACGTCGTCGTACCAGCCGTCGGCCGGAATTTCGGCGTCGATGCGCGCGCGTAAAATGTCGGCCGGGGGCAGGGCATCGAAGGCGAGTTTGACCGGGTGCGGCGTCGACGCCGTCACGGTGAGCGCGAAGGTGCCGTCAGCGGCGAGCGTGCCGATCACCAGCGCGCCGGATCGGCCGTAATTGGCCAATGAGACTTGCCGGAATGCCGCGCGCCCGGTCAGCGCCGAAGCTGGCAGGACGATCGAGCGCAGCACTTCACCGGGCTGCAACACATTGCGCAACGGCCCGGTGACGAAATCGACAATCGGCACCCGCCGCTCCGAGCCATCTTGCGCCCACAGCAGCGCAACGCCGCCGAGTGCGGCGGTCAGCGAAATCATCGGGCCTGCCGGCAGCGACATGCAGATATTGCCGCCGACGGTGGCGGTGTTCCAGATCTTGAACGAGGCCAGAAACGCCCGGCAGCATTGGTTGATGACCGGCGCGGCGATCCACTCGACCGGCGGGGCAAAGGCGTCGAGTTGCGCGACCGTGCAGGTGGCGGCGATTTCCAAGCCGTCGGTGCTCACCTCTAGCGGCGTCCAGCCCAAAGTCGTCAGATCGATCAACCGCTTCAATCGCGGCTGCGGTTCGGAAAACAGCCAGGTGCCGCCGCCGACATAGGCGTCGCCGGCGCGCCAGCCGGTCAATTCCTCGCGCGCCTTTGGACGCGTGACTTCGCTGATGGTGTTCAGATCCATGCGACACCGTTTGCGCCGGCGGTGCAACATACTCCGTTCGTTCTCGCGAAAGCGGGAAACCAGGAATACAGGCTCAGTACTTTGCTGCCCTGGGTCCCCGCTTTCGCGGGGACGAACGGTGGAGGGCTCTGGTCTCGGTCTTGCAAGACTTATAGGATAACGGTGAGGAGAAACGAGTATGACCGGCACCGAAACAATCTGGATCAAGGACCCGCTGGCGATATTGGCCGACGGCGCCGAGCGTGGGCTTGTTATTGCCGATGGCCGGATTGTCGAGTTGGTTGCCAAGGGCAAGGAGCCGGCGACCGCCGGCGCCAAGCCGTTCGAGGCGCAGCGACCATGTCGTGATCCCCGGCCTGATCAACACCCACCATCATTTCTACCAGACCCTGACCCGCGCGGTGCCGGCGGCGCTCGACCGCGAATTGTTTCCCTGGCTCAAGGCGCTGTATCCGATCTGGGCCAGACTGACGCCGGACGCGCTCGACGCCGGTGTCACGGTGGCGATGGCCGAACTGATGCTGTCGGGCTGCACCACCACCACCGACCATCATTATGTTTTCCCGAAAGGTTTGGAGGACGGCGTCGACATCGAGATCGCGGCGGCCAAACGTCTCGGCTTGCGCGTGTTGATGACGCGCGGCTCGATGAATCTGTCGGAGCGCGACGGCGGCTTGCCGCCGGACAGCGTCGTGCAGGACGAGGATGCAATTCTGGCCGACAGCGAGCGCGTGGTGTCGCGCTATCACGAAACCGGCGAAGCCGCGATGACGCAAGTGGCGCTGGCGCCGTGTTCGCCGTTTTCGGTCACGACCTCGTTGATGCGCGCGACCGCCGATCTCGCCGCCAAATTGAATGTGCGGCTGCACACGCATCTGGCCGAAACTGAAGACGAGAACAAATTCTGCCAAGAGCTTTATGGCTGCCGGCCGCTCGATTATCTCGAAGACTGTGGCTGGCTCAACTGCCGGACCTGGCTGGCGCACGGCATCCATTTCTCGGCTGACGGAAATGCCGCGGCTGGCTAAAGGCGGCGTATCGATCAGCCATTGCGCCTGCAGCAATCAGACATTGGCCTCGGGTTGCTGCCCGGTTTGCGATCTTGAGACCGCCGGTGTGGAGATTGGCCTTGGCGTCGATGGCTCGGCCTCGAACGATGAATCCAATTTGATGCAGGAAGTTCGCGCTGCTTTCCTGTTGCAGCGCGCGCGTTATGGCGTCAACAAAGTCAGCCACAAGGATGCGCTGCGCTGGGCGACCCAAGGCTCGGCGGCTTGCGTCGGCCGTCCTGAATTGGGCGAGATCGCCGTCGGCAAACGCGCCGATCTGGCGATGTTCAAGCTCGACGAATTGCGGTTTTCCGGTCACGGCGACCCGTTGGCGGCGCTGGTGTTGTGCGGCGCGCATCGTGCCGACCGGGTGATGGTCAATGGCCGCTGGACCGTTGAAGACGGCGCCATTCCCGGCCTCGATCTGGCCGGTCTGATGCGCCGCCATCAAGCGGCGGCGCGCAAGCTGCAAGGGTAAGCGCATGATACGCGGATGACGAGGGAGGCTGTTTTAACAGCCTCCCTCGCATGTCCCGTTACTTGCCCGGCATCTTGTCGTCGATGCCCTTGACGTAGAAGTTCATGCCAAGGATCTGGCCGGGGCCGAGGTTCTTGCCGCCCTTGCATTCGACCGCCTTGCCGTCCTGGCCGTAAACCGGGCAGGCGAAGGGGTGCAGGGTGCCGGCAATAATGGCGGCTTCGGTCTTTTCGGCTAAAGCCTTGACGTCGTCGGGCATGTTGGTGAAGGGCGCCATCACGACCATCTTTTCCTTCAGGCCATCCCAGGTGTCGCCAGATTTCCAGGTGCCGTCGAGCACGGCCTTGGCTTGGCGGATGTAATAGGGGCCCCAGTTGTCGATGATCGAAGTCAGCTGGGCTTTCGGCCCGAACTTGATCATGTCGGATCCTGACCGAAGGCGTAGATGCCGCGCTGCTGCGCGACCTGCATCGCCGCCGGGCTATCGGTGTGCTGCATGATCACATCGACGCCCTGATCGGCCAGCGCCTTGGCGGCGTCGGCTTCCTTGCCGGGATCGAACCAGGTGTTGACCCAGATGATCTTGATCTTGATGTTCGGGTTGACCGACTGGGCGCCGAGCATGGTGGCGTTGATGCCGGAGATCACTTCCGGAATCGGGAACGAGCCGATGTAGCCGAGCACGCCTTTCTTCGACATCTTGCCGGCGATCACACCCTGGATGTAACGGCCTTCATAGAATTTGCCGGAGTAGGTGCCCATGTTGGGCGCGCGCTTGAAGCCGGTGGCGTGCTCGAATTTGATCTTGGGGAACTGCTTGGCGACCTTCAAGGTCGGGTCCATGTAGCCGAACGAGGTGGTGAAGATCAGCTTGTGGCCGGTGCGCGCCAGTTGCACGATCGAACGCTCGGCATCGGGGCCTTCATTGACGTTCTCGAGATAGGTCGTCTCGACCTTGTCGCCCAAGGCCTTGACCATGTCCTGGCGGCCGATTTCATGGCGGTAGGTCCAGCCGAGATCGCCGATCGGGCCGAGATAGATAAATCCGACTTTCAGTTTCTCCGCCGCCGAGGCGGAGAAGGTGGTCGCGGTCACCGCCAGTGCGGCGATGGCGGCAGTGAGCATCATCAGTTTTTTCATGGCATCGACTCCGAGGTTCAAACGGGTAGCTTTCCGGTTCCCTAACAAAGCGCGCCGCCCGTCCGCGCGCTCCGGGGAATTTGGTCTTTCAGTTGCGCATGATCTCATCCGAAAACCGGTTTCCACTTTTCGGGATCATGCGTTAGCGATCAGGCACGAACACCATGCCGAGCGAGGCGGGTGCGGCCGATCCGGCCGTGCCGCGTTTGCGTGAAATCAGGACCAGCACGATGACGGTGGCGAGATAGGGCAGCGCAGTCATCAGTTGCGATGGAATGCCGAGGCCGTAGGCTTGCGCGTGCAGTTGGAGGATGGTGACTGCGCCGAACAGATAAGCGCCCGCCACCAGCCGGCCCGGCCGCCACGACGAGAACACGACCAGCGCCAGCGCGATCCAGCCGCGGCCGGCGGTCATGCCCGGAATGAAAAACGGCGTGTACGCCAATGGCAAAAACGCGCCGGCCAGTCCCGCGCAGCCGCCGCCGAACAGCACCGCCAGCAGTCTTATTTTCAGCACTGGATAGCCGAGCGCATGGGCCGAGGTGTGGCTTTCGCCGACCGCGCGCAGGATCAGCCCGGCGCGGGTGCGGTACAGAAACCACCAGATCCCCACCACCAGCGCGACCGAAAAGTAGACGAAGCCGTCCTGGCCAAACAGAATTTTGCCGACCACCGGCAGGCCGGTCAGCAGCGGAATGTAGAGATGCGGTGCCGGCGTAATGCGTTCGCCGACCAGGCCGGCACCGATCAGGCCCGACAGGCCGACGCCGAGAATGGTGAGCGCGAGGCCTGCCGCGACCTGGTTGACCGCCAGTCCGAGCGTCAGCACCGCAAAGACGAAAGACAGGGCCACGCCGGCGGCGATTCCGAACAGGGCGCCGAGAAAGGTTGAGCCGGTCAGCCAGCCGCCGGCAAAGCCACAGGCCGCGCCCATGATCATCATGCCTTCGACGCCGAGATTCAAAACCCCGGAACGCTCGACCACCAGTTCGCCGGCCGCCGCCAGAAGCAGCGGCGTCGAGGCCGCGACGATCGATATCAGAATGGCTTCAATCAGCGTGGCCATGAAGATTTCCTTAGGCGGCCTTTCGCAAGGGCGCGATCAGTCGGATGCGATAGAGGATCATAGAATCGCAGGCCAGCACGTAGAACAGCAGAATGCCTTGGAACACTTTGGTGAGATCGAGCGGGATCTTCATCGAGATTTGCGCGCCTTCGCCGCCGATGAACGTCAGCGCCAGAAACAGTCCGGCGATCAGAATGCCGATTGGGTTCAGCCGGCCGAGGAACGCGACGATAATGGCGGTGAAGCCGTAGCCTGGCGAGATGCCGGGCTGCAGCACGCCGATCGGGCCGGCGACTTCGATGATGCCGGCAAGGCCGGCCAGTCCGCCAGACACTGCGAAGGTGAACAGCACCAGCCGGTCCGAACTGAAGCCGGCAAAGCGCGCGGCCCGGGGCGCGGCGCCGACGACGCGAATTTCGAATCCCTTGATGGTGCGCCCGAGCATGACGGCGGCCAGCATCACCACGATCAGCGCGACGATCGCGCCGGCATGGACGCGGCTGCCGTCGAATAAGGTCGGGACGGTCGCAACCGGATCGAACGAGGCGGTGGTCGGGAAGTTCATGCCTTTCGGGTCGCGCCACGGCCCGCGCACCAGGTAATCCATGATCAGGTCGGCGACATAGACCAGCATCAAACTCGTGAGGATTTCATTGGCGCCGAAGCGCACCTTGCAGATCGCCGGGATCAGCGCGTAGAGCGCGCCGCCGAGCGTGCCCAGCACCAGCATCGCCGGCAGCACCCAATGGCCGGCGCCGGTGCCATTGGTGACGACCGCGAGCCAACTGCCGCAGACCGCACCCATGACGAATTGACCTTCGGCGCCGATGTTCCAGACATTGGCGAGATAACAAAGCGACAGGCCGATGGCGATCATGACCAGCGGGCTCGCTTTGACGACGATTTCTCCGAGCGAATAAGTGTCGGTCAGCGGCTCGATGAAATAGACATAAAGTGCCGTCACCGGGTTCTTGCCGAGGATCGCGAACAGGATCGACATCGTCACCAGTGTCAGCACGATCGCGATCAGCGGCGAAGCGATAGCGATGAAGGTCGAGCGCTCGGCGCGTTTTTCAAGCACCAACTGCATGGCTCGCCTCCTGTTGTCCGGCCGCGTCGCTGGCGGACGCGCCGCCCATCAGCAGGCCGAGCTTTTCGCGCGTGGCGTCGGCGGCCGCGATCGGTTCCGACAGAGTCCCATGAAACATCACCGCGATCCGGTCGGCGATCTCGGCGAGTTCGTCGAGGTCCTGGCTGATGACCAGCACGGCGGTGCCACGGCCCGACAGGTCAAGCAGCGCCTGCCGGATGACGGCGGCAGCGCCCGCGTCGACGCCCCAGGTCGGCTGGCTGACGATCAACACGCCGGGCTCGCGCAATATCTCGCGGCCGACGATGAATTTCTGCAGATTGCCGCCCGACAGGCTGGCGGCTTCCGGATCGCGCTTGGCCTTGCGGACGTCGAAGGTTGAGGTGGTCTTGTCGACGGTCGCCAAAGTCGCCGGCTTGTTGACAAAGCCGCGTTTGACCATATGGCTGGCGGCGTGGCCGGTCAGCAGCGCGTTTTCCGACAGCTTCATGCGCGGCGCGGTGCCGTGGCCGAGCCGTTCTTCCGGCACGAAGGCCGCGCCGAGGCGGCGGCGCTGGGTGACGGTGAGATTGCCGGCGGCGTGGCCGTCGATAATGACGCAATCGGATTGCGGCGAGAGCCGTTCGCCCGACAGCGCCGAGAACAATTCGTCCTGGCCATTGCCGGCAACGCCGGCGATGCCGAGAATTTCGCCGCCTTTGACCTCGATTGAGATGTTCTTGAGAAAGACGCCCTGCGGATCGTCGGGCGCAAGCGACAGGTCGTGGATCAACAGGCGCGGGATGGTGGTGGCGCGGCCGGCACCGGCTTTGACCTCACCGATTTCGGCGCCGACCATCATGCGCGCCATCGACGCCGCGGTCTCTTCGCGCGGATTGCAGGTCGAGATTTTCTTGCCGCCGCGCAGGATGGTGGCGGTGTCGCACAGCCGCTTCACCTCATCCAGTTTGTGGCTGATGTACAAGAGCGCGCGGCCTTCGCTCTTGAGCCGCGCCAGCACGGTGAATAGCTGGTCGGCTTCCTGCGGCGTCAGCACCGCGGTCGGCTCGTCGAGGATCAACAGCTTCGGATTCTGCATCAGCGCGCGCACGATCTCGATGCGCTGGCGCTCGCCGACCGACAATTGCCAGACCTCGCGTTTGGGATCGAGCGGCAGGCCGTAGTCGCTCGAGACTTGCGCCAGCCGCGCCGACATAGCGGCGAAGGTTTCCGAGCCGTCGAGCCCGAGCGCGACGTTTTCGGCCACCGTCAGATTGTCGAACAGCGAAAAATGCTGGAACACCATGGCGATGCCGCGCGAACGCGCATCCGATGGACCGGTCAGCTCGATCTTTTCGCCCATCCAGCGTAGTTCGCCGGCGGTCGGCTGGATCAGGCCATACATGGTCTTGACCAGAGTCGACTTGCCGGCGCCGTTTTCGCCCAAAAGTGCGTGGATTTCGCCGGTGTAGAGGTCGAGATCGATGGAATCGTTGGCGAGGAAAGAGCCGTAGGCCTTGGTGATGCCAATCGCCTGCAGCAAGGGAGCGCGTGTCGGGTCGCTGCTGGCAGACACCGGATTCAACATACTAACGCTGCCCCGAACTCTTCGATTTCAGACTGGCAACCGCTTGCCCCCAAAAGCTCACAAGCGGTGTCCGCGACCCTCACGGCATTCACAAGCCAATAGTGTGCCAAATCTCTCGGCAATTGAAGCCATGAATTAATTGCAGGCACTGCTTAAAGCCGCGCCATGGCGCGCTTGGCTTGGAAAAGCTGTGGATCGCCAGCGCGATAGCCGCGCAGAGGACGGCCGCGGCGCGGCTATTAGACGAATGGGGGTGCGACGAAGAGAGCGGGAAAGCAGCTGCCGGGACAGCCTTGTCGTGCGTCCTTCATTGCGGCACTTGTCTTGCCTGCCTGCGATTTAGGCAGTCTGCTCAACTGCCACGATAGGTCGAATAGCTCCAGGGCGAGGTCACCAGCGGCACATGATAATGGCCCTCCGGCTCGGCGACGCTGAACCGGATCGGTACGACGTCGAGAAACGGCGGGTCGGACAGCGGCACGCCGCGTTCGGCGAAATAGCCGCCGACCGAAAACCGCAATTCGTAAGTGCCGATCGGCACCGGACGCTCGGATATCAACGGCTTGTCGGTGCGGCCGTCTTTGTTGGTGACCGTGCGCAGGATCAGCCGGTTGTCGCCGGCCAGCGATAATTCCCATAGTTCGATCGGCACGCCGGCGGCAGGGCGTGCCGCTGTGGGTGTCGAGCACATGGGTCGACAGCCGGCCGCTAAGCGGCAGTCTGTCGGGGGCGTCGACCCGCTGGTCGAGCCGCAGCGCGCCGATGCGGCAGATTTCGTCAAGCGCGGTGTCGAATTCCGCGCTGCGGCCGTGCACCAGCCGGCGTTCGAATTCTCGCAGGATCGAGTCCTTGGTGTGCCGGCGCACGCAGACGATAAAGGGAATGCCGAATTTGTTTTTGTAGGCGTCATTGAGATTGTGAAAGCGGATAAATTCCCCTTCGGTCAATCGGTCGAGCCCGACGCTGGTTTGTTCGCTGGTCGAGTCGGCTGTGAGCGCGCCGGCGCGTGCCGCCTTGCCGGCAAGATCGGGATGCGCCTTGACCAGCGCGGTCTTGGCCTCGGTCGAGGCTTTGCGCACCGCCGCCGTCATCGCGTCATGCAACGCGGCGAGCGTCAGGAACGGGCGTTTGGCGCTGGCCGCCTGCGCGACCCAGGGCGAATGCTCGTAGATGTCGCCGAGCGCCGCGGTGAAGTCGGTCTCGCTCAGGGCATTGAGTTGGTCGAGGGAAAAGCTGGTCATTGCCCCGGCGCGCCGCCGGCGATCCAGGCCGCCAGCACCTGCCGCTCCTCGGGTGTGATCTCGGAAACATTGCCCGGCGGCATCGCGCTCGACTTGACCGCGTTGATCGCGATCATGCGGGCGTGCAGCTTGATCATTTCGGGCGTGTCGAGCCGCACGCCATTGGGCGCGGTGGCGATGCCGGGCCAGAACGGCTCCTTGGCATGACACATCGAGCAGCGGCCCATGACGATGTCGTTCACGGCGGCAAATTTCGGCGTTGCCGGCAAATTACCATTATTGGCCCCGGTCTTTTCAAGCCGGGGGCCGGCCGCCGACAGCCAGGCAATCGCGATCATGCCGGCGGCGGCGACGCCCCAGGTCCACCACGGGCTGCCTTTGCCGGCGTGCCGCGAATTGAAGAAATGCCGGATCACCGGCCCGATCAGCAGCACGATGGCGACGATCAGCCAGTTGTATTTGGTCGCGAAAAACAACGGATAATGGTTGCTCAGCATCAGGAACACGACCGGCAGCGTCAGGTAATTATTGTGCACCGAGCGCTGCTTGCCGATCGCGCCCCAGGCGGGATCGGGCTCCTTGCCGTCGATCATCGCGGCCACGGTCTTGCGTTGATTTGGCATGATGATCGCAAAGACGTTGGCCACCATGATGGTGCCGATCAGCGCGCCGATCTGGGTGAAGGCGCCGCGCCCGCTGAACACATGGGTGAAGCCGTAAGTCAGCGCCACCAGAAAAACGTAGCCGACCAGCGCCAGCGCCACTTCGTGCTTGCCGAGCGGCGAGCGGCACAAGACTTCATAAGCGATCCAGGACGCTGCCAGACTGCCGAAGGCGACGCCGGCCGCCATCGGTGCGGTCATGTCGAGCACCGATTTGTCGATCAGGAACAGATCGGCGTTAAGATAATAGACCACGACCAGAAGCGCGAAACCGGACAGCCAGGTGGCGTAGGCCTCCCATTTGAACCAGGTCAGCTCGTCGGGCATTTTGGCCGGCGCGACCATGAACTTGATCATCTGGTAGAAGCCGCCGCCATGCACCTGCCAGGCCTCGCCCTTGACGCCGTCGGGCTGGCCCGGCCGCGCCTTCAGGCTGAGGTCGAGGTGAATGAAATAAAACGATGAGCCGATCCAGGCGATGCCTGCGATGACGTGCAGCCAGCGAATGGTGGCGCTCAGCCATTCCGTGAGAACTAGATCCAAGATAAAAACCCCATTACGCGCCGGCCCGGCCAGCATGACAGATCGCGGCCGGGCTGTTCAAGCCAGCGCCGGGCTGCTGCGGTCAGCTTATGCCAGCTTATGCAAGATCCGTGCGCGCGGCCAATGGGGAGCCGTCGCCGTCGGGCTATTCCGCCGCGCGATAGAACGCCGCCGCGTCGGTGCTGAAACCTTTGCGGGAATCCGGATCGATATAAAACATATGGCCACCGCGATAGAGCGACAGCCGGACCCGGCCGGGCGAGCCGATCGGCGGCAGATGATCGAGCACATAGCGCGTCATGCCGTAGGGCGTGACCATGTCGGAATAGCCGTGCGCGATCATCAGGCGAAACGATGGACTGAAGGCGAGCAAGGTGCGGATGTCCTCCTCGGCGCTGGCCTGATAGCGGCCGCCGTGCCAGTCCCAGCCACGGGTCACGTCGTTGGCGAGCAGCTTGTAGGTCATTTCGGTCTTGAAGCCGAGTTCGTTGCGGGCATAGGCGGCGAAGCCACCGCCATAGGCGCGCGTCACGCCGTCGAGGATCGGGTCGCCGCCGCGTTCGCCATTGCGTTCCGGGAACGGGTCGTCGACCGCGAAGTCGGCATCGTATTGGCTGACGATCTTGCCGGCGCGCAGGCTCTTGACATAGGCACTGGTGATGAAGCCGCGGCTCTTCTTGACGATGTCTTCCGGCAGGCCGCTTATTTTCGCGACCTTCTCATAAAACGTGTCGGCGGCGGCGCCCTGCGGCGGCCGCACCGCCAACGTCGTCAGATAATCGGTCATGGCAAAGTTCTCGGCCGCCATGAGAGCTTCCAGGCTGAACGTGTGCTTGTGCTCGAGTTCGGCGGCGGCCAGCGACGGCAGGGTCAGCGCGGCGCGCAACGCCGAGGTGTCGTCGCCGAAGGTCAGCCAGCCTTCGAGCAAGGGCGACAGCATCACGATGCCGTTGACGGCGATGCCCTGGTCGCGTTGCAGCGCGCGCGCCGTCTTGACGGCGCGCAGGCCGCCATAGCTTTCGCCGAGCAGATATTTCGGTGAGCTGCCACGGTTGTTGTGGGCGACGTAAAGCGCGATCGCTTTCGCCATCGCGTCGGCGTCGCTACGCACGTTCCAGAAATGCTTGGCGTCGTCGGCCTTGACGGTGCGGCTCCAGCCGGTGCCGATCGGATCGATCAGGACCAGATCGGTGAAGCGCAGCCAGGTGTTGGGATTGTCGCGCAGCTTGGCGCGCGCGGCGTCGTGGCCGTTCGGTCCGAGTTCGAGAATGCGCGGGCCGACCAGACCGAGATGTAGAAAAGCCGAGGCCGCGCCCGGTCCGCCATTGAACACGAAGGTAACCGGCCGGTTGGCGGCTGTGCTGTTGCTGGACGATTCGGTTGCGACATAGGCGGTGTAGAACACCTTGGCGCTCTGGCTGCCGGACTGGTCGTAAAAAGTGAGCGTGCCGGCAGTCGCGGTATAGGACAGCTTGCCGTCTGCGGTGTCGATGCTGTGCTGGGTAACGGAATCGGCCGGCAGCAGTTTCAGAATACCGGGGCCGGGCGCGCTCCGTTCATTACGGCTTTGTTCCGCTCTGCCGGCGTCCTTCGAAGCCTCCTGAGCGGAAGCGGCGCCGATCGCGCCGGCGAGGATGACGGCCAATGCGAAACGCAGGATGGAAACCGATTTCATCGTGGTTACCTTCATTCATGCCGGCTTGTGCGGCGCACACCAAACCTGACGATTTGATTATACCCGCCCCACTTCGCGAGCGCTAATTAGCCGTTTGTAATGTGGGCTTTGTGGGGCAGGGCCAAGCCTTCACCGACCGGTGTCGCTAAGCCCATTGATGCACGTCAATGTCCTCGAACCTTGCCTCCGGCAAAGGTTTACCTTGAAAGCGTTGAGGTTTGGTTGGGCCCGGGCGGTGCATGGGTTATCGGCAAAGGAAACTGGAATGTCGTCTCAGCGCCTGTTGTCGGCATTCGTTTTGCTGGCCAGTCTTGCCGCGTCTCCCGCCATGGCGGCCAATGCGGTGTTGCCGGAGAACGGCCGCATCGAGCTCATCACCTGGGTGCCGGGCAAGGAAGAATTCAAATTTATACATGTTTGCACGTTGTCCGGAAAATCGATCCATTGTGACGGGTCCATGCATTGGGGCTCTATCGCCACGAAGGACGTGCTCGACGGAACGGTCGAAGCGGGCGCGCTCGACATGAAGTATGTTTCGACAACGCAATACTCCGACCCGGTCTGCAGCGCTGAACATGTGGCAAGGGCGAGAATGCGCCTCACTTTGGAAGAAGGTGGCGCTGGTAGCGGGAACTGGATCGGCGGCACCGCCACCTGGACCAAGGCTTCTGGCAAATGCGCCATGCTTGCCGGCAGGAACGCCCAGTCCGGCCCGAGCACGGAGCCGACGAGCGCCACTTGGCGCGTGTTGGAAGCGGCGCCTGAACAGGCCGGCTTCGGCGACGCGCAGGTCCGCACCGCGCTGTGGCAGCAACTCGGCCAGGCCGAAGGTCCGCTGGCGCGCAAATGTTTCGATGAAGCCGTCGCCAAACTGAACGAGCCACGCAACGCCGAAATCAAGGAGCGGATTGAATTTGCCGCCTATCGGCAACATGTCGTTGAGGTGACGGCTACGGCTGCGAACGCCGATGATTTCGATCCGCAATGGCTTGATGCCGCCAAGAAGATCGGCGGCACCGGCGACGCCAAGCAGCGCATCGTCGACAAGCTGGTGAAGCTGCTGCCGGGTCCGTTCGGCACGTTGGTGTCGCTGTCGCAGAAGGCCTACCGGCTGTCGACCGGCATCAATGACAAAGTGGTGCTGGCGAAACTCAAGGGCCGGCTCTATGACGCCTATAAAGAAGCTCGGGCCCAGCGTCCCAACGATCCGCCGGCCGAAGTTCTCAAGGATGCCAGCACCGGTGTCGGAAGTTGGGAAAAGACCAAGACCGATCTTATCCGGAGTTTTCCCGGTGCTAATGCAAATGCGCGCGAAAACGCGATGGCCGAGTACCTCGCCGCGCGGTTCGATTTTATTTACCGTGCCCGCGAAATCGCGGCGAACAAGGAACAGGAAGTGGCGAAAGCCTGGGCCGGTGCATCCAACGATATCGCCCGCGTTCGCATGACCGTGCTCGACTGCATGGCGAAATAATCATTTTCGGCGGTACGGCTTGGCTGTATGGCTGCTTCGGCGGCGCGCACGAAATGTGAGCGCGCCGAAGCAAGGGGCTTCGCGTTTGACGAAACCAAGCGGCCTGAAAACGCATTGGATCGAGGCCTTTCGCTGGTCGAATGACGCCGATTCGGATTGGGTCGCCATTCTCGGCGCGGCGCTCGGGATGGCGGCGCCGATCCTGCTGGGCGCGGCGCTGGGCGATCTGGAGACCGGTTTTTCGCTGGCGATCGGCGGACTGATGGTCGGCGGGATCGGAGCCCACAGCAGTTTTCGCGCGCAATTCCGGACTCTGATTGCGGCGCTCTTTCCAACAGCGCTGGCCGCGACGGTTGCCGTTGGCGTCGCCGGCTACGGCGCATCAAGCGATGCCGCGATGGTGTTGCTGGCGGGGGCCGCCGGCCTGGTCGCCGCCCTCGGCCGTCCGGTGACGCCGATGACGATGCGCTTCATCTTATTTTTGGTGGTCGCTGTCGGCGTTGCCGAAGATATGCCGGATCGTCTCGGGCTATTGATGGCCATGGGCGCGGGCGCGCTGTGGTCGTCGGCCGTCAATCTTACGCTCGGCGCGGTGGCGCGCGCCGCGGGCTTCGCCGGCCGCGATCCGACTGAGACGCCGCATGCGTCTTGGCGTGAACGCCTCAAACGTTGGCGGCACGCCTTGAGCAGGCTCGCAGGTTGGCAATTCGCGCTGCGGCTGATGCTGTGTCTCGCGATTGCCGGTGCGTTGCGTTTTGTCTGGCCGGCGCATCATCTGCATTGGGTCGCGCTGACCGTTGCGCTGCTGATCGAATGGCAGATCGACGCGTTTCCGGTACGCACCACGCAACGCGCGTTCGGCACCGCCTTGGGCGTGCTGGCGACCGGCGTGCTGGTTATCGAAACGCCCCCGGCCTGGGCCTTGGTCGCCGGCATGGCGATGCTGGCGGGCGTGCGGCCGTTGCTGCGGACGCGCAACTATCTCGCTTATTCGGCGGTGATGACGCCGCTGATCATTCTCATTCTGGATGCCGGTCAACCGATCGATGTCGGTCTGTTGATCGACCGCTTGATCGCGACGCTGATTGGCGCCGGTCTGGTGGTCGGCGTCAATATTCTGTTTCAAAAATTGGCCGGCCCGAAAGCCGACGTTTAAATCGCCTGCGCGTCGCGCGCGGCTTGCGGCAGCAGGCGCGCCAGCAGGGCGGCCCATTCTTTCTGGCCGCGCTCATCGGCAATCAAATCCTGGCGGATTTCAATGCAGGCGTGATGCAGGCCGCGCTGTTCGCCATGCACCGGCACGGCGTAATCGTGCATGTCGTCGACTTTATACGGTTCCTGGTCGCCGACGACGAGACCGGCCTCTTTTTGCAGCAGCGCCAACAGGCGTTGCGACAGCCGGGCGTCGCGATTGTACAACAGCCCGATATGCCAGGGCCGCGTCTCGTCTTTATAGTGTGGCGTGAACGAGTGCATCGCGATCAGTACCACCGGCTGGCCGCTTTGTTGTCGACGGTCTAGCTCGGCTGTGATCCGGTCGTGATAGGGCTGAAAAATTTCCGTGACACGCGCGGCCTTGTCGGCGTCGCTTAAGTTCACATTGCCCGGCACCGGCGTTACTTCGCTGATGTCCGGCATCGACGATGGCACGCCCGGCGGCCGGTTGCAGTCGATCACCAGCCGCGAATAATTTTGCTGGATCAGCGTGGCGTCGAGCGCATCGGCGAGATGCTTCGACACCCCGGCAATGCCGATGTCCCAGCCGATGTGACGGGCGCGCTCGGTCTCTGACACGCCGAGGCCGTTCAGCGCGCGCGGGATCAGCTTGCCGGCATGATCGGCGATCAGCAGCAAGGGCGAACGGCCGCCTTCATTATAGGCGGTGACTGGCGCCAATTCGTCCTTTGCCAGCAGATGGGGCTGTATTGCGCTCATAATTCGCTACCTTTTGCCGCTTGTTTGATAGCGGCTCGCGGTTGAGAATGGAACATTATCGTCGTCTTGGACTTAGCATAGCTTCCGGCAAGCATCCGCTTGCGCGGACGATGGGGATATCATGAAAATTCGCGCCGGCTATGAGATCACCTATGACTGTCCGCTGCCGGTGCCGATGATTTTGGAATTGAGCGTGCATCCGTCGCGCACGCCCGATCTGTTGAGCTGGGACCGCATTCAATTTTTGCCGAAGCTGCCAGCGCGCACCTATCACGATAGTTTCGGCAATTTCTGTCACATCATCACCGCGCCGCAAGGCCGGCTGACCATATCGGCTGACTTCACCATTCAGGACAGCGGCCGGCTCGATCCGGTGGTGCCGAATGCCTATCAGCATGCCCTCGACGAGCTGCCGCCGGATGTGCTGGTGTATCTCTTGGGCAGCCGCTACTGCGAAACCGACCGGCTGTCGAATGCTGCCTGGCAACTGTTCGGTCATCTGCCGGCCGGCTGGTCGCTGGTGCAGGCAGTCTGCGACTACGTCCACAATCACATTACCTTCGGCTACGAGCATGCCGATCCGACCATGTCGGCCTGGGAAGTCTATAATAAGCGGCGCGGCGTTTGCCGCGACTTCGCCCACCTCGCCATTACGTTTTGCCGTTGCCTGAACATTCCAGCGCGCTATTGCACCGGCTATCTCGGCGACATGGGTACGCCGCAGCCCTGGGCGGCGGGCGACTTCGCCGCCTGGATGGAAGTCTATCTCGGCGGCGCCTGGCATATTTTCGACCCGCGCAACAATGTGCCGCGCATTGGCCGGATTCTGATGGCGCGCGGGCGCGACGCCACCGACGTCGCCATCGTCACTTCTTTCGGGCCCTGCATCATGTCGAACTTCAAGGTGATTACCGAGGAAGTGAAGTGACGGAAACCGGCTGGTCCATAAAAAAAGCCGGCAAGGCCGGCTCAACAGACGACAAAGCCGGCAGGCGGTAACCCGCTTGCCGGCTTTATGATGATTGTCGTTACCGCCTTCGGAAATTCGGCCGGCGGTTCTGCGGATTGGGCGACGGGGCGTCGCCCTTGTGGCGGAAGCTGATGCGCCCGCGCTGCAAATCGTAAGGCGACATTTCAACGATCACGCGGTCACCGACGCCGGTGCGGATGCGGAATTTGCGCATCTTGCCGGCGGTGTAGGCCAGCACTTCGTGTTGGTTGTCGAGCATCACCCGGAAATTGCCGTCCGGTAACACTTCGGTCACCGTCCCGTCGAATTCCAGCATTTCTTCTTTCGCCATCCAAATCCTCTCCCGGTCAGCAATCTTGCTTCGGCGGCTTAATTCCCGGTCTTCTTATCGTAAAAACCGTGCCCGCCCCAAGTCCAAAGCCCGAAATCGGGCGGCTTGGGGCGGGTTTTTTAGGGCCTAAACGTCAGCGCGGCGCGCGCTGGCCGCCGTTACGGCGCGGCTCGTTCGGGCGCTGGAGGAATGTAACACCCCCAATGGCCTTTGGCTCGCCCTGTGCGGCTTCTGCCCGGGGCGCCTGTGGGTTGTTGGAATGGCTGCCATTGCGGCTCGGGCGGCCCTGGTGGCCGTTTCCGCCGTTATTGCGGTTGCCGTTGCCACCATTTCCGCCGTTGCCGCCCTGCGAACGGCCGCGATGCGGCCGGTTCTGGCCGTTGGCGGCGTGATGATGATCGGCCGGGCGCTGGGCCGGGCGAACCCCGGTGCGCTTGTCGGTCGACGGGATCTTGATGCGGATCATGCGCTCGATGTCGCGCAGGAAGGCATTTTCCTCGTGGTCGCAGAACGAAATCGCGACGCCATCGCGGCCGGCGCGCGCGGTGCGGCCGATGCGGTGGACGTAGGATTCCGGAATGTTCGGCAGATCGAAATTCACGACATGGCTGACGCCGTCGACGTCGATGCCGCGGGCGGCAATGTCGGTCGCGATCAGGATGCGCAGATTGCCGTTGCGGAACTGGGCGAGCACGCGCTCGCGCTGGTTCTGCGACTTGTTGCCGTGGATCGCCTCGGCGCCGTAGCCGGACTTCTGCAAATGACGCACGACCTTGTCGGCGCCATGCTTGGTGCGGGTGAACACCAGCACGCGATCGGTGGTCTCGGTCTTCAAGACATCAAGCAACAACGCCGGCTTGGACGCCTTTTCGGTCAGGATCACGCTCTGGGTGATGCGTTCCACGGTCGAAGCCTGCGGCGTCACCGACACGCGGGCCGGATCGCTCAGCATCTGATCGGCCAGCTTGGTGATCTCGCCCGGCATGGTGGCCGAGAAGAACAACGTCTGGCGCTCCTTGCGCAGCATCGCGACAACCTTACGGATGTCGTTGATGAAGCCCATGTCGAGCATGCGGTCGGCTTCGTCGAGCACCAGGATTTCGACCTGGTTCAAGGTGATCGCGCGCTGATGCACGAGATCGAGCAGACGGCCCGGGGTGGCCACCAGCACTTCGACGCCGTGGGCGAGGCCGCGGATCTGCCGGTTGATCGGCACGCCGCCGATGGCGAGTTCGATCGCGAGCGGGCGCATGTGCCGGCCATAGGCGCGGAAGCTGTCGGCGATCTGGCCGGACAGTTCGCGCGTCGGCGACAGCACCAGCACGCGGCAGGATTTCTTCTCCGGCCGCATACGCTTGGTGAAAATGTGGTTCAGGATCGGCAGCGCGAAGGCCGCGGTCTTGCCGGTGCCGGTTTGCGCGATGCCGATGACATCACGGCCCTGCAAAACGATCGGAACGGTTTGAGCCTGAATCGGGGTGGGGGTTTCGTATTTCTCTTCCGCGAGCGCGCGGAGGATCGGCTCTGCGAGGCCGAAGTCGTTAAATGAAGTCAAAGGACTCTTTCTATATGGCAAGACGGCCGAATCGCTGAAGCGACCGGCGGTATCGCGGTTTTTTGACTGCCCGCGTTGCCAGGGAAGTCGGTCGTGTTCAGAAAATCGAATGGGCGGGGCGAAATTCGTTTTTAGAGAAGTTCGTGCACGCTAGCCCGCAAACCCAAATCTTGAATATTCAAGTCCGGGTCGTTCATTCGTACGGCTCATATGACAGGGCTCGGTGGTCTTTTCAAGGCGGCCGCCACCTTTATTGCGCGGATTGATGAATAAACTACGCCGAATTCGCTAAAATCCGCATGCCGGACCGTCGAAACGGCCGGTCCGGCCCGATGGACAAGGCGGAAGAGATCGGGGATTGTCGGCCCGCAAAACCCTACCCTGCGGCATTCCCAACCGTTCCGGAGCCCCTCTCATGACCGTTCCCAAGGCCTCGGAGGCCCTTTCCCGCTTCACCGTTCTCGACCTGACGCGCGTGCGCTCGGGGCCGACCTGCGTGCGCCAGCTCGCCGACTGGGGCGCCAACGTCATCAAGATCGAGACCCCGCCGCACCTGGAAAAGGGCGAGGGGCCGGGCGGTCCGCGCGAGAATGCCGACTTCCAGAATCTGCACCGCAACAAGCGCAGCATCACTCTGGATCTGAAATCCAAGCAGGGGCTGGCCACCTTCATGCGGTTGGTCAAGAAAGCCGACGTCGTGGTCGAAAACTTCCGTCCCGACGTTAAGGACCGGCTCGGCATCAATTATGAGGCCTTGAAAAAGGTCAACAAGGGCATCGTGCTCGCCAGCATTTCCGGCTTCGGTCAGGACGGTCCCTATCGCGACCGGCCGGGTTTCGACCAGATCGCGCAGGGCATGGGCGGGCTGATGTCGATCACCGGTGAGCCGGGACGCGGGCCGATGCGCGTCGGCATTCCGGTCGCCGATCTGACCGCCGGTCTGTTCTGTGCGCTCGGCATCCAGACCGCGCTGCTTGGAACGCGAAGTCTCCGGCGAGGGCCAATGGGTCAACACCTCGCTGCTGCAGGCGCAGATTTTCATGCTCGACTTTCAGGCCGCGCGCTGGCTGCAAATGCACGAAGTCGCCAAGCAGGCCGGTAACGATCATCCGACCACGATCCCGACCGGGGTGTTCAAGACCGCCGATGGCTACATCAATATCGCCGCCGCCGGTCAGGTGATCTGGGAACGGCTGTGCCAGGCGGTCGGCGCGCCCGAACTTCTCGATAATCCCGATTTCAAGACCAACAGTCTTCGCTCGAAAAATCGCAAGGCCGTCAATGCCGCGCTTGAAGCCAAGACCGTCGCCAAGACCAGCGTCGAATGGATTGAGCTTTTCGAGAAGACTGGCGTGCCGTCGGGGCCGATCTACAATATCGATCAGGTGTTCGCCGATCCGCAGGTCGAGCATCTTGGCATCGCGCAGGACGCCAAGAAGCCGAACGGCGACACCCAGACTTTCGTTGGCCAGCCTTTTGCGCTGTCGCGCACGCCGAGCAAGATCGTGCGGACGCCGCCGAAACAGGGCGAGCACACCGACGAGGTGTTGAAGGAATTCGGTTTCGCCGATGACGAGATCGCCGAGCTGCATGCCGCCAAGGCGGTGTGAGTCAGATCCGTCACCCTGAGGTGGCCGCGAAGCGGCCCTCGAAGGGCGACGGGCAACGAAGCCCGGGCTGCCATCCTTCGAGGCGCGCAGAGCGCGCACCTCAGGATGACGGTCAACGTTAATGAAGGAATGACGAGATGAACGCGCCCATCAAGACCGACAAGATGCTGTCCCGCAAAGAAGGCAGCGTCGGCTATCTGACTTTCAATAATCCGGAACGGCATAACGCCGTGTCGCTCGACATGTGGGAAGCCGCCGAAGGCTATCTCGACGAATTCAAGAATGACGACAAGATTCGCGTCGTCGTCGTCAACGGTGCCGGCGGCAAGGCCTTCGTGTCGGGCGCCGACATTTCCAAGTTCGACAAAGAGCGCTCCAGCAAGGAGACCTCTGACCGCTACAACGAGGCGGTCGATCGCGCCTATGGTGCCTTCTACGATTTCCCCAAGCCGACCATTGCGATGATCCGGGGCTATTGCATCGGTGGCGGCATGGGATTGGCCTTGAGCTGCGACCTGCGTATCTGCACCGAGGGCTCGAAGTTCGCGGTACCGGCGGCCAAGCTGAGCATCGGTTATCGTTATGCCGGTCTGAAGAAGCTGGTCGACGTGGTCGGGCCGTCTTTCGCCAAGGAAATCTTTTATACGGCGCGCCAGTTCACCGCCGCTGAAGCTTTGCAGATGGGTCTGGTCAATCGCGTGCTGCCGGACGGCGAACTGGAAGCTTATGTCAATAATTATGCCGAGACGATTGCCGGTAACGCGCCGCTCTCCGTCGATTCGGTCAAGTTCATCGTCGGTCAGATCCTTGCCGATGAAGGCGAGCGCGACATGGAAAAATGCGAAGCGATGGTGCAGGCCTGTTTCGCCTCGAATGACTTTATCGAGGGCCGTAAGGCTTTCATGGAAAAGCGCAAGCCGGTGTTCACCGGCAAGTAAGCGGCTTCTCGATCATTGGACGCGACATGGCCGGGCTTCGTCCCGGCCATTTCTTTGACGCCGACCGCCACCGCGCCATGTCCGGGAATTATACCGCGCTGGCCGCACAGCGGCGAAAGTGCTAATCCATCGTCAACGAAAATCCGGGTCTCGTGAGGAACGCAAGGAAGCTAAAATATGTACACCGATCTCAAGCTTTATATCGATGGCAAATGGCTCGGCGCCGAAGGCCGCAAGAGCGAGGATGTCATCAATCCCGCGACCGGCAAGGTGCTGGCGAAATTGCCGCACGCCAGCAAGGCCGATCTCGACGAGGCGCTGGCCGTCGCGCAAAAAGCCTTCACCTTGTGGAAGGCGACCTCGGCCTATGACCGCAGCAAGATCATGCGCAAGGCCGCCGATCTACTGCGCGAGCGTCACGACCATGTCGCCAAGGTCCAGACCCAGGAGCAGGGTAAGTCCTACGCCGAGTCGCGCGCTGAAGTACTGACCTCGGCCGATATCATCGACTGGTATGCCGAGGAAGGCCGCCGCGCCTACGGTCGCATCGTGCCGGGCCGCGTCAAGGGCATCCGCCAGATCGTCACGCAGGAACCGATCGGCGTCGCCGCCGCCTTCACGCCGTGGAACTTCCCGACGCTGACGCCGATACGCAAGATCGCCGGCGCACTCGCCGCCGGCTGCGCGCTGATCATCAAAGCCTCGGAAGAAACCCCCGGCGGCTGCGTCGAACTGGTGAAGTGCTTCGCCGATGCCGGCCTGCCGGCGGGCGTGTTGAATTTGGTGTTCGGCGTGCCGGCCGACGTGTCGGAACATCTGATCCCGTCGCCGATCGTCAAGAAGATTTCCTTCACCGGTTCGGTGCCGGTCGGCAAACATCTCGCTGCTTTGGCTGGCAGCCACATGAAGCGCGCCACCATGGAACTGGGTGGCCATTCGCCGGTCATCGTGTTCGACGACGCCGATCCGGAAAAGGCCGCTGACGTGATCGCGGCGTTCAAGTATCGCAACGCCGGTCAGGTCTGTATTTCGCCGACGCGCTTTTATGTGCAGGAAAAGGGCTACAACAAATTCGTCGCCCGCTTTACCGAATATGCCAAGGGCTTGAAACTTGGCGACGGCCTGGACAAGGACACCACGCTCGGGCCGTTGGCCAATCCGCGCCGGCTCGACGCCATGGAATCGTTCGTCAACGATGCCAAGGCGCGCGGCGGCAAGATCCAGACCGGCGGTTCGCGCCACGGCAACCAGGGCTTCTTCTTCGAGCCGACCGTGATCACCGACGTGCCGGATGACTCCAAGATCATGACCGAGGAGCCGTTCGGGCCGGTGGCGCCAATCGTGCCGTTCAAGAGCTTCGACGAGGTGGTCGAGCGCGCCAATTCGCTGCCGTTCGGTCTGGCGGCCTACACCTTCACCACCTCGAGCGCGACCGCCAACGCGGTCGGCGATGCCATCCAGTCCGGCATGGTCGGCGTCAACAGCGTCATGATCTCGACGCCGGAAACGCCGTTCGGCGGCATCAAGGATTCCGGCTACGGTTCGGAAGGTGGCGTCGAGGGTCTGCAGGCTTACATGAACACCAAGTTCATTTCGCAGGCGTGAGTTGCGCGCAGATTGAACGTCTATAAAATGCAAATGGCCGGGCAAATGCCCGGCCATTTTTTATTTCGACCCATCATGGCCGGGCTTGTCCCGGCCATCTCGCTTAGGGGCGCACTGCCATTCTAAGCGGGATCACCGGGACAAGCCCGGTGATGACAACCGGCTACTACTTCCCGGCAGCCAAGCCCCTCTGAGCCGCTTCCCAGATCTTGGCCGGTGTCGCCGGCATTTCCATGTAGTCGGCGGCGCCGTTCGGGATCGCGTTTGAGACCGCGTTCATCACCGCGGCGATCGCCGCCGTGGTGCCGGCCTCGCCGGTGCCTTTGACGCCGAGCGGGTTGGTGGTCGCCGGCACCGTATGCGTGGCCTCGCGCAATTCAATCGGCATGATCTCGGCATGCGGCATGCCGTAATCCATGAACGAGCCGGTTATCAATTGGCCGCTCTGCGAATCGTAGACCGCATCTTCGGTCAATGCCTGGCCGAGACCGTTGGCGATCGAACCCTGCACCTGGCCTTCGACCACGATCTTGTCGAGCATGTTGCCGCAGTCGTCGACCGCCGTATAAGTGACGATCTCCAGCAGGCCGGTCTCGGGATCGATCTCGACTTCGGCGATGTGGCAGCCGTTCGGGAAGGTCAGCGGCGCTTCGGCCTTATCCTTGGTGTCGAGGTTTTCGCCGATCTCCTTGGCGCGCCGCGCGGTGTCGAACAGCGAAATCTTGCGGTCGGTGCCGACCACCGAGAATTCGCCGCCGCCATATTGAATGTCGGCTTCCGACGCTTCCAACAGCGCGGAGGCGATCTTCTTGCCCTTTTCCAGCATCACGTCGGCGGTGTGCACGATCGCGGAGCCTGCACACATCGCGGACCGCGAGCCGACCGAGGCGCCACCGGCAAGTCCGAGGTCGGTGTCGCCATGCTGATGCTGGATGGTGGCGAAGTCGATGCCGAGCTTGTTCGCCAGCAGGCGGCCGAACACGGTGGCGTGGCTTTGGCCGGTCGATTGCACGTTCAGCCCGAGCACCAGCTTGCCGTCGCCGGGAAAGCCAAGCGACGCGGTTTCCATCGGCGTCGCGCCGGCATGCTCCAGCATGCAGGACACGCCGATGCCGCGCAGCTTCTTGCGCTTGGCGGCTTCGCGTTTGCGCTTGTTGAAGCCGGCATAGTCGGCGAGCGTCAAAGCCTTGTCGACGATGCCGGGGAAATCGCCGGAGTCATAAGTATT
This sequence comes from uncultured Alphaproteobacteria bacterium, assembly GCA_963830125.1. Lineage (GTDB taxonomy): Bacteria > Pseudomonadota > Alphaproteobacteria > Rhizobiales > Xanthobacteraceae > Pseudolabrys. Next base: position 402,753 of record CAWHKU010000007.1, read on the forward strand.
GATCGGTGTCTTGAACGGCATCGCCGAGGCCGGGATCAGGTTCTTCTTGCGCAGGCGCACCGGGTCCATTTTCAGGATGCGGGCGGCTTCCTCGACGACGCGCTCAAGCGCGTAGTTCGCCTCCGGGCGTCCTGCGCCGCGATAGGGCGCGATCGGAACCTTGTTGGAAAAATAGCAGGCGGCGGAAACGTCGATTTTCGGAATCCGGTACATACCGGGAAGGCAGCGCGCGAAATTGTTGGTGTTGATGTTGATGCCGGCATTGCCGATATAGGCGCCCTGGTTGCACAGATGGCGCATGCGCAAGGCGAGGAACTTGCCTTTGTCGTCGAACGCCAGTTCGGCATCGGTGATGGCGTCGCGCGCCTGGCAATCGGTGACGAAGGCTTCCGAACGCGTCGACTGCCAGTGCACCGGCCGGCCGACTTTGCGCGCCGCCACCAGCACCGCGATATATTCCGGATAGGCCGTCGTCTTCATGCCGAAGGCGCCGCCGACATCCTCGGTGATGACGCGCAGTCTGTCTTCCGGCAGGCCCATGATCGAGGCGACTTGGCCGCGCATGCCGGCGGCGCTCTGCGAACAGGCGTGTAGCGTATAGCTGTCGGTCTGCTTGTCGTAGACGCCGGTCGCGCCGCGGGTTTCCATCGACGCCACCACGAGCCGTTGATGGGTGACGCGCACTTTCGCGACATGCGCCGCCTTGGCGAAGATGTCGGCGACATTGGCTTCATTGCCTTCGGGCGCGGCCGGGCCGGGCCAATCGATGCACAGATTGCCGGGCGCGTCGGCATGCAGTTGGACGTCGGCTTTCATCGCGGCGTCGAGATCGACCACCGGTGTCAACTCTTCGTAGTCGACCGCGACCAGATCGGCGGCGTCAAGCGCCAGCGCCGCGGACTCGGCCACCACCACCGCCACCGCATCGCCGGCATGCATCACCTTGTCGCCGGCCAACGCCGGCCGGAACGGCACCACCATCTTGGCGCCGCCGCGGCCGACCATCGGCGGGTGGCGCGAGATGCCGCCAATGCCGGCGTCCTTGATGTCGTCGGCCGTCAACACCGCCAGCACGCCTTTGGCTTTCAGCGCCGCGCTGGCGTCGACCGATTTGATGCGCGCATGCGCATGCGGCGAGCGCACGAAGGCGGCATAGGCTTGGTTCGGCAAGCGAGGGTCGTCGACAAAGCGGCCATGGCCGCGCACCAGAGCATCGTCTTCGACGCGCGGTTCGTTTTTAGTGCGGGCAGGTCCGGTCGCGGTCATGGGAGTGTCCTTGCGCTTCACGTCAGGGGCCGGACGAACGCCCGGCCGATTGGGCGTCTTTTATAGCGTAAACTCGCGCCGCAAACAGGGGCTTGCGCCGGTTGCGGAGGTGCGGCACTGAGGCACTCTTCCAGCTGTGCATCGCCGTTGAAAACGGTGGGCTCCGGTCTGCAACCGGGCTTTGCGCGAGGGGGCAGCGCGTTCATAAAAAAATTTTCAGGGGACGAAATGACCCAGCGGACCATCGATACCCACAGCCACATTCTGACGCTTGAAACCGCGGCCCTCATCAGCAAAGCCGCGCCGCAGTCGCCGGTGACGATCACGCCCTATGACGATGCCAATGCGGAGTTGAAAGTCGGCAGCGTGCCGTACCGGCCGTTCCCGCTCGGCGGCTACGACATTCCGCAGCGCCTGAAGGACATGGATGCCGCAGGCGTCGACGTGCAGGTGCTGTCGGCCTCGCCGCAAACCTATCTCTATAATCTCGGTGCTGAGCTGAGCCCAATCGTGGCGGCGATCCAGAACGACCAGATGGCCAAGCATGTCGCGGACCATCCGACCCGCTTCATGGCGATTGCCACGCTGCCGATCGGTCAGCCGGAGGCGGCTGCTGATGAACTCAAACGCGTCATCACCAAGCTCGGCTTCAAGGGCGCGATGATCGCCTCCAATGTCGGCGGCCGTTATGTCGGCGAAGCCGAATTCGAGCCGCTGTGGGCCACCGCCGAGGCGCTCGGCGCCTTCATGTTCATCCATCCCAACAATGTCGCCGGCGAAGACCGCATGGGCGCTTATTACCTGCGCAACCTGATCGGCAATCCGCTCGACACCACCATTGCCGCCGCAAGCCTCTATTTCGGCGGCGTCATGGATCGCTTCCCCAAGCTCAAGGTCATGCTGGCGCATGGCGGCGGCTTCACGCCCTATCAGGCGCCGCGCTGGGAGCACGGTTGGAAAGTGCGGCCCGAGCCGAAGGTCAACGTCAAGACCCAGCCGGTCGATATCGCCGGCCGCTTTATCTACGACACCATCCTGCATTCCGATAAGACGCTGGAAGCGATGATCGGTCTGGTCGGCGTCGACAAGGTGATGCTCGGCAGTGACTACCCTTACGACATGGAAATGCGCGATTGCGTTGCGCATGTGCGCGGGCTGAATATTTCCGACGCCGACAAGACTGCGATCCTGTCCGGCAACTTCGAGAAGGTTCTGGCGGGCGTGGCCCAATGAATGTGAAGTGATTGTGAGTGGCGCAAGGCCGGTCGCAGCCCGGCTGCGGCCGTTGCCGCCTTTGTCGCCGGCGTGGTGATCAAGCCGCTGGGGCTCGTTCAAGCGATTGATGCGCGCGGCAGATTGCGTAGATCAATGCGCCGCGACGTCAGCAACGAAATAGCCGAGGTGCCTTTAAGACGCGTGAAAATGCGCGACACCGTCTCGATCGAGAGGCCGAGATAATCCGCGATATCGACGCGTGTCATCGGCAGGTCGACCGCGGTTTGATTTTGCTCGCGGTCTTTCAATTCGAGCAAAAAGTCGACGATGCGTTCCTGCGCGCCTTTCAGCAGAATGAGCTTATGGTTCTGCGCGTGCTGCAATTCGATCGCCGCAATATCCATCAGATACTTCACGACATCGACATTGCGGGCGGCTTGCGACATCAGCGCCGCTCTTTCAATGAGGCGAACCTTGCTGGGGCTGGTCGCCTCGGCGGAGATGACATGATTCTCGCGCGCGTCCAACCCAACGATGTCGTTGGGAAGATAGAATCGACTGATCCAGCGGCGGCCGTCATTGAGAGTGTCGAAGGTCCGTATGCAGCCACTTTCGACCTCGAAAAGGTATTCGGCCCGCTCGGCCTTTGCCAAAGAGTTTTTCGTTGCGTGCAAATGACGTCAGAGTGCCGCCAAGATCGAACGATCTGCGGTGCGAGGTCAAGGTTGGCGATTGGTGCCTGCAGGTGGCAACCGGTGACATAACGAATGTTTGAAGATCTGTTGACATCTCAATGCCCTCAACCGAAACGGGGAGAAACCCGATTTCAAGTCGTGCGGCCGGGGCCAAAGCCGTTCATTCCCATTTGTGGTGGGCGCGTCTTGGAAAATCAATATTTCCCGAATGACGCAGGTGAAAGCTACGAACCGCGGCTGCGCGGCTAAAGATATATTTGGCCGATTTATCGCGTCGCACCATGATCTAAGTCAAATGAATGCGCGCCATTAAATGGGCTTGGCGGTTAACCGGTGCGCGACCGGAACGGCCAGGCCAGTTGCTGCAAAAAGCCCGGCGGCATCGGTTCGGCAATGCCGATATCGACCGGCGGGCGATGGTCGCGCGAATTGTAATAGGTGCCGAAGATGTGGTCCCACAGCATGATGTTTTCGCTGTAGTTCTTGTTGCCTTCGCGCAAGTCGCGGCTGTGATGCCAGCGGTGCAGTTCCGGCGTGTTGAACCACCACGACAGCGGGCCGAAGCGCATGTCGACATTGCAATGCGTCAGCATGCCGACGTAAGCCGTGATCGCCGACAGCCAGATCAGCACTTCCATCGGCGCGCCGAGCGCCAGCAGGATCGCCATGCCGATGGCGATGCTCTTGAAGCTGTCGACGAAATGAAACCGTCCGGTATTGACGATCCACAGCCGGATGACGCTGTGATGCACGGCGTGGAAGCGCCACAGCCACGGCCATTCATGGGCGATGCGGTGCGCCCAATAAAGTCCGAACTCGGCGGCGACAATCGCCATCACAACTTGGATCGCCATCGGCCAGGTCCGTGGCCAGATGCCGTAGCCCGGTTCGGCGGCCGGCGTCACGTAAGTGGTCAGGCCGATGACGGTCGAGAACACCACCACGCTCTGCACCGCGCCCTTGCTGGTCAAGGTATGGGCGATGTTGGCGAAGGTTTGGCCGTCGTTTTCGTTCCAGACCCGCTCGTGCGGCATGGTCTGTTCCAGCACGTAGAGGCAGATCGCCAGCACCGCATAGGCGGCGTTGAAGGTGAGCGCCGGATGGCCGAGCGAAAAGCCATAACCGGTAATCGCCAGGCAAATCGCCAGCAGGCCGGGCCAAGCGGTCCAGGATATCGCCGTGCGCAAGGCGGTGCGCGGTTCGTCGCAAGCGGATGAATCGCTCATGCCCCAAATTTAATGCAGGGCTCGTGCCGATTCCAGTGCAGGCGGTCAATTCAGCGCTTCAAGCGGAACGCCGCTGCTCGATCAGCGGCAGACTCTCTTCGATCCAATCGGCGAGCGCTTCGACATGTTTGGCCGCCTCGACTCCCAAGGGCGTCAGGCTGTATTCGACATGCGGCGGCACCACCGGAAACGATTTGCGGTTCACCAGCGCGTCGCTTTCCAGCCATTGCAGAGTCTGCGCCAGCATCCGCTCGCTGACGCCGCTGACCTTGCGCCGCAGCTCGCTGAACCGGTGGGTGCCGGACAATAGCGCGACCAGCACCAGCACGCCCCATTGGCTGGTCATATGCCGGAGCACACTGCGGGACGGGCAGGCGGCGGCGAACAGGTCGCCGCGCTGCATTTTGGCGGACATCAGGCCGGGCCGCTTGGGCTGGCTGGGTTTGGCCATCTTCATACTTACCTTTTTGTAGGTACTTACAATTAGTTTGTTAGCAGTCTAGGTGGGGGCTACGCAACACCAAACAAGGAGTTCCCCCGATGATTGCGATTACCGGAGCCACCGGCCAGCTTGGCCGTCTTGTCATTGAAAACCTTTTGAAAAAGCTGCCCGCCGCCGAGATCGTCGCGGCGGTCCGCAGCCCGGACAAAGCCGCTGATCTGAAGGCCGCCGGTATCCAGGTCCGCCTGGCCGACTACAGCCGGCCTGAAACGCTGGCGTCAGCCTTTGCCGGCATCGAAAAATTGCTGCTGATCTCATCGAGCGAAGTCGGCCAGCGCGCGCCGCAGCACCGCGCCGTGATCGACGCCGCCAAGCAGGCCGGCGTTAAACTCATCGCCTACACCAGCATCCTGGACGCGGATAAGTCTCCGCTCGGCCTGGCCGAGGAACATCGGCAAACCGAAGCCGCGCTGCGCGCCTCCGGCATTCCCTTCGTCCTGCTGCGCAACGGCTGGTACACCGAAAACTATGCGGCCAGCGTTCCGTCCGCGCTCGCAGCACGGCGCCATGTTTGGCAGCGCCGGCGATGGCCGGATCGCGTCGGCGGCGCGTGCCGATTATGCCGAAGCCGCCGTTGCGGTGCTGACGACCGAAGGCCAGGCCGGCAAGGTCTATGAACTGGCCGGCGACACCTCATATACGCTCGCCGAATTCGCCGCCGAAATCGCGCGCCAGTCCGGCAAGCCGATCGGCTACCAGAACCTGCCGGAAGCCGACTTCAAAGCGGCGTTGCTCGGCGCCGGTCTGCCGGAAGGTCTTGCCGGTTTGCTGGCGGATTCGGACGCCGGGGCGTCAAAGGGTGCGCTGTTCGACGACAGCCATCAGCTCAGCAAGTTGATCGGTCATCCGACCACGCCGCTGGCCACGGTCGTCGGCGCGGCTTTGTAACGCGGTTTAAGTGCGCCTCTCCCCGCTTGCGGGGAGAGGCCGACCGGCCGAATGAAGCGAGAGCGGCAGAGCTTTACGCCGTCAAAGCCGGCTGTTCGACGCCGAAGATCTGTTTGGCGAATTGCGGATAAACATCGGCCAGTTGCGGCGCGACGGTTTCGCGCAACAGCTTGAGGGTCTCGGCCGAAGGGGCCGGCGTTTCCGGCACGGTGCCCGGGCGATCAAACTCGAAACCGGTATTCTCGATGACTTCCTCGACCGTATGGCCGGGGTGGACGCTCGCCAAGGTGAAGCGGCCCTTGGCAAAGGAGAACAGGCAACGATTGGTGATCAACGCGATCGGTCCGCCGGTGCGGAACACGTTGTCGTCGTTGGCGCCCGGCCGCGCTGATGAAATCGACTTGCGGCACCAAGGTGCGGCGCGAATGTTCGGTGCGGAACAGGATCACCTTGGGCACGACATAATAGAGATAGGCCGAACCGAACGAGCCGGGAAAGCGTACCTTCGGTTTGTCGTGGTCGCCGATCTCGACCAGATTGATATTGCCGTGGCCGTCGATTTGGCCGCCCGACAGGAAGAACACGTCGATGCGGCCTTGCCCGGCGCAGTCGAACAGTTCGCGGCCGCCGTCGGTCCAGAAGGTGTTCTTGGCGCTGCCGAGCAGCGAGACATAGGGCCTGCCGTGACCGAGTTCACGCGCCAGCAACGAGGCGGCGGCCGGAATCGGTGAGGCGTTGCCGACCGCGACATGGCGCACGTCGCCGATCAATTGCGCGACCTGGTCGATCAGCAGTTCTTCGGGACGGTAGTTCACTTACGCGGCCTTCTTCTCGAAAACATATTTATCAAGATACTCGGCAAAGCCCTCCGGTGTCGCCGCCATCTTGGCGTATTCGGCCAGATGCGCGCTGTCGGCCTTGTAGCAATCCGGCAGCGGCAACGGCCATGCGCCGTTCTCGGCAATCGCGATCGAGTTCGACGTAAAAGCCGGGCAGGGTGCCGGCGGCCAGCGTCGGGTCTTCCAGCAGATTGCCGTCGTGAATTTTCTCGACCGTGACGACGGTGCGTTGCGCGGCGTGCGCCATGGTCGTCAATTCGCGCTGGCGGCCGATCCAGACATTGCCGAAGCGATCGGCCATCGGCGCATGAAACAACGCGACGTCCGGCTTGATCGCCGGCAACAGCACGATCGGATCGGAATTGCCGAAGGGATTATCGATCACCTTCCAGTCGTCGCGGTATTTCAAAACGTCGGAGCCGATCAAGCCGCGCAACGGCATGAACGGCACGCCCTTTTCCGACGCCTGCAAGGCGGCATGCAAAGCCGGGCAGGTGGCGTCCATCATCTTGATGGTGCGGCCGGTGATCGCGGCCGTGAAACGCGGCGCCGGCCCGAATTCGCCGAAGCTGACCGCGCTGGTCTCCAGCGTGTCGACACAACCGGCGCCGATCAGCAGATCGGCTTGCAGGCTTGAGGTCGGCAGCGCCACCAGATGCAGGTTCTTGATGCCGCGCCGGATCAGCGCGCGGGTCGCCGCCATCGGCACGCCGGCGACTTCACGCGGCACCACCAGCAGGCAGCCGTCGGTAATGGCGGACAGCGCCTCGTCGAGCGGTTTGGCGATTTGAGCCATGGCGTCTCCAGTGGGCACGGCCCACGCTCCCATTTGCGCTCTTTTGTCACTGTTGCGCTTGCCAGGTCCACATAATTTTGCGACCCGTTTGGCATGGACACCTTGCAGAAAAAGCTGACCGCCAAACGCTTTGTCATCACCGCCGAAGTGACGCCGCCGGTCTCGTTCGACCGCGCCGACCTCATCGCCAAGGCCTTGCCGCTGAAAGGCCTGGCCGACGCGGTCAATCTCACCGACGGCGCCGGCGCGCGCCCGCATCTTAGCGCGGTCATGGCAGCCGCCATGCTGGTGCAGGAGGGCATCGAGCCGATTCTGCAATTCACCTGCCGCGACCGTAACCGCATCGCCTTGCAGAGCGACCTGATCGCGGCGGCGTCAGCCGGCGTGCGCAATCTGTTGGTGCTGCGCGGCGACGACCCCAGTCGCCGGCGACCAGCCCGACGCCAAGCCGGTGTTCGATCTCGATGCGCGGCAGTTGCTCGATACCGCGCGCCGCTTGCGCGACAGCGGCGAATTGCCCTCGGGCCGCAAGGTCGCCGGCAAGGCCGAATTCTTTCTCGGCGGCGCCGACAGTCCGATCGATCCGCCGGCCGGCTGGGAGCCGAAAGGTCTGCAAGGCAAGATCGACGCTGGCGCGCAATTCGCGCAGACCCAATTCTGCATGGATGCTGGCGTTGTGCGGCGCTATCTGGCGCGGCTGGCCGAACATGGCATCGCTGACAAGCTGTCGATTCTGATCGGCATCGCGCCGTTGCGCTCGGCCAAGTCGGCGCTGTGGATGAAGGAAAAGCTGTTCGGCACCATCATTCCCGATGCGATTGTCGCGCGCATGGAGCAGGCAAGCGATCCAGTCGCCGAAGGACGTGCGATCTGCGTCGATCTGATCGCTGAGCTTTGCGACATTCCCGGCGTTGCCGGCGTGCACATCATGGCGCCGAACAACGATGCCGCCGTGCCGGACGTTATTCGCGAAGCGCGGGCAGGCATCAAGCGATTGGCTATTTAGCCCAGGCGTTACGGCGTTCTCTCTTTCCCTCTCCCCTGGTGGGAGAGGGTGGTCCGAGCAAAGCGAGGACCGGGTGAGGGGGCTTGTTGTCGCGCCCCCCTCACCCGGCTCGCCTTCGCTATCGCTTCAGGCTCGCCACCCTCTCCCACCAGGGGAGAGGGTTAAAGAAAACGCCGCGCCGCTAAATAAGCCCCCGCACCGCCGCGAACAAATCCCGCACCTGCTTCTCGGCAATATTCCGCGTGATGAACACCACGCGGCTTTGCCGGTCGCCGTCCGGCCAATTCACCAGCTCGACCGGCGGCGGCGACAAATGCTGCACGAACTGAACCACCACCGGGCCCTTGCAGCCCTCGACGTTCAGAAATCCTTTGACCCGCAACAGGTCGGTGCCGCGCATGGTCACCAGCACGTCCATCGCGCGCGCAAACACCGGCCACGGCATCGGCTCGTCATAGGTCAGCACAAAACTCGACACGCCGTCGCTATGCGTGGTCTCCGCCAGAAAAACATTGCGCCGGTCGTCAGTCGGTTCGGTGAAACTTGACCGGATCGAGGTCGCCGTTCTCGGCTTCGAGAATGTCGGCATGGGCGTTGAGCGCGCGGAGTTGCGCTGCCAGCCTTTCCGCCGCGCCGTCGCCGGCGATGTCGGTCTTGGTGATGACCAGCCGGTCGGCCAAGATCGCCTGCTTGCGTGCTTCCGCCGACCATTCGAGCGTGTCGCCGCCGTTGACGGCGTCGACCACGGTGACGACGACGTCGAGATGAAACACCTCGCCGAGCGCGCGGTCGGTGGCGAAGGTCTGCATAATCGGCGACGGGTCGGCCATGCCGCTGGTCTCGATCACGATACGTTTGAAGTCGGGCAGGTCACCGCGCTCGCGCTCGACCACCATGCGGCGCAGCGCTTCCTGCAAATCGGTGCGGGTAATGCAGCACAGGCAGCCATTGCCGAGCAGCACGGTTTCGTCGGCGCTGCCGCGCACCAGCGCGTCGTCGATGCCCACGGCGCCATATTCATTGACCACGACCGCGGTGCCGGCGCCTTCCGGCGTCTCCAGAAAGCGCTTGAGCAGCGTAGTTTTCCCGGCGCCGAGAAAGCCGGTGATCACGGTCACCGGCACCTTGGCGCCGCGCGTGCGCTTGAGGCGGCGACCGAATTGGCCGGCAGCGGCTGATGGGAAGAGTGAGTTCATCGCGGAACTATAGCATCATCCATGGCTGCGATGCGGTCTAGTCCATCGACATTCTCCGCTCATTCCCGCGGAAGCGGGAATCCAGTTCTTTGGCCAAAGCACTGGGTCCCCGCTTCCGCGGGGACGAGCGGGTTATGACGCAAGGTTCGCGGCAGCTAGTTGCGCGCTTAAAAATCCATCTCCAGGATATAGAGCCCGCCCGAGAACCGGTCGACGGTGTAGACCATCTCGCGCTCGTCGACATAGACATCGTTGAGTTGGATCGCGCCGACCGACGAGCCCTCCGGCGCCGGCGGCACGAAGGCGGCGACTTCCTTCGGCTGATACGGATTGGAAATGTCGTAGGCGCGTAAGCCCCCGTTAAAGAACGTGCCGAGCACGATCTGGTCGTTCTGCCACGACGTCGGTACCGGCACGTTCTCGTGAATATTATGCGCGCCGAAGCGTCCGCCCCGGTCCTTATAAGCGTCGACCGGCGGCAGCGGGCAGGTCGAAATCGGCACCAGATGCTGCTCGTCGCGCGCGTCGAGCACCCAGATCAGCTTCGGCCAGTCGACCGCGTTGTCCTCGGTCGACTCGTCGGTCACTAACATGAGGTTTCTGTCGAACAGCGGCACCGCGGTGTGCATGAAGCCGGTGTAAGGCGGCGAATTGGTCCAGTGCGAAATCACCTTCGGGTTGGCCTTGTCGGCGATGTCCATCACGAACATCCCGCCATCGATGTAGCAAAGATAAAGCCGGTCCGGCCGCTGCGGATAGACGTTGGTGTTATGGGCGCGATAGCCCTTGTCGAGCGGATGGCGCGGCGGCGGCTTGACGTTGTCGGTCGCCGACGTGCCCGGCATCCACCAGCGGCCGGCCTCGACCGGCTTCGTCGGATTGCGTACGTCGATGCAACGGTAGAACTGGTCATCGTTTGGGTTGCTTGGCACGAAGTCGGGCGCGCCCGAGGCCATGTGGACATATTCGCCGTCGCAGAACCACAATTGATGAACGCCGCGTGAGTGCGGGCCCGAGCAGTCGAAGAACGACAGCGAGCGCGGATTTTCCGGCACCGACACGTCGAACAGTTCGAGACCGGCCGGCTGCATGCCGACGCGCTTGGTCTGATAGGCGACCGCCAGAATGTCGCCCGACAAATCGAGCGAGTTCGAGCGCACGTCGGCGTGCGGCAGCGAGGTCTGCACCACCACTTTCGGATTGCGCGGATCGGAAACGTCGACGCCGGTGAAATTCTTCGGCGCGCTTTCATGCGCCAGCCAGGCGATGCGGCGGCCGTCTTTGGCGACCTGCACCGCGATGCCTTCGCCCATGCCGCCGAAGCCGCCGAGATTGTTCTGCGCCAGCAGCTTGAAATTCCACAAGGTCGGCTCGGGCTGTTGTTTAAGCGGGTCGGCGGACATGGATGTCTCCAGGGCGTTGCAGAATGCAGGACGTTCGCGTTTTCAAGGCTTGAAAATGATCAGGGAAAAAGCCGGCGCGTCAGCGCCGGCTTGATTTAACTACAACATGCGGCTTGCGGCGTCATCCGCCGCCTCGCTTTGAAGCGGCGAGCAAGCGCATGTGAGCTATGCGCTCGCCTTCTTGAAGAAGTCCTTACGGAACGCCTTGCTGAAGTCCGGGATCGCCTTGATCTTTTTCGCTTCCAGCAGCACCTCGGCGTGATGCTTCATGTAGCCGTCGAGATCGTCCGGCCAGCCGGGGCCGACTTCGATATTGCTCAGCGCCTTGGCGAAGGTCTTCTTCGACATCTTGTAGCCCTTCGAGGTGTAGAACGAATAGATCGTGTCCGAGACCTTGTCGGGTTGCTCCTTGAAGTCCTTCGCGACTTCGATCCAGGCCTTGAGATAGCCGACGACGGCATCCGGATTCTTGTCGATGAATTCCGGCGTCGCCGCCATGAACACCGGCAGCTTGTCGAACTCGTAGAAGTCGGAGATCGACGTCGCCAGGCCTTCGTCCGCCGCGATCGCGTTATAGGGCTCGACATTGACCATGGCATCGACGGTCTTGGCGGCCATCGCCGCGACCATGTCGTTGACGTTCATGCGGACTTCCTGGAAGTCGCCTTTGTGCAGCCCGGCTTTGGGCGCGACTTGGTTGACGAAGATGTTGGCGATCGATGAACCGGTCTGGTTGGCGATCTTGAGGCCCTTGAGTTGCTCGACCTTGGTGAGGCCGAGTTCCTTGCGCGCCATCACGCGCACGGTCTTGCCGACATATTCGATCTTGGCGACGGCGATCAGGCCGCCTTTGGCGTTGCCGATGATGAAGGACGGGCCGGCATAGGTGCCCATGTCGACCTGGCGCGCCACCATCTGCTGCATGGTCAGGTTGCCGGACGGCACCGCGAATTCCTCGAACTTGATGCCGTGCTTCTCCAGCAGGCCGGAGCGCATCAGATAATAGGTCGGCATGCCCCACATATTGGTCTGGTAGCCCTGCCGCAGCATGACGTCGGCCGCGAAGCTGGGGCGCAGCCCCAGTCCCGCCGCCATCACGCCGGCGCCGGTCGCCGCGAGATAGTGCCGCCGGGTTAGTCCCTTTTTCGATGTCGTCATTGCTCATCCTCCCTTTCAGGTTCGGCGCAGGATCGGTGGTCGTCGATCAGGCGCTGACCTTGGCATGGCCGTTAGCGGCCGGTTGTGCATCTTCGGCACTGACTTGATGGCCGAGATGCCGCATCAATTGTTTCTGGCATTCGACGAATTCCACGCTCAGCGGATCGCGCGGGCGCGGCAGATCGATTTTGATGATGGCCTGCACGGTGCCGGGGTGCGCCGACATCACCACGACGCGGTCGGCGAGATAGACCGCCTCGGAGACGTTGTGCGTCACATAGATCACCGTCTTGCGGGTCTCGCGCCAGACGTCGGCAAGCAGACGCTGCATGTCGTCGCGGGTCATGGCGTCGAGCGCCGCGAACGGCTCGTCCATCAGCAGCACCGACGGGTCGTAGGCCAGCGCGCGCGCGATCGCGACGCGCTGCTGCATGCCGCCCGACAGATGATGCGGGAACGAGTCGACGAATTTTTCCAGCTTGACCAGCCGCAAATGCTCGCGGGCGATTTTGTCGCGCTCCGGGTTGGCGATGCCCTTCATCTCCAGCCCGAACGAGACATTGCCGAGCGCGGTCCGCCACGGGAACAATTGCGCGAAATCCTGGAACACCACGCCGCGGTCCAGGCCGTGGCCTTTGATGACCTTGCCGTCGAGCCGGATCTCGCCGGCGGCCGGCGGCAAAAAGCCGGCGATGACGTTGAGCAGCGTCGACTTGCCGCAGCCGGACGGGCCGACGATGCAGACGAATTCGGACGCCCCGATGTCGAACGAGACATCCTGAACGCCGGTGACCTTGCCGGCCGGCGTGTCGTATTCGAGCGTCACGTTATCGATTTCGATCGGAACCATAGTTGCGCGCCGCCTTCTTGATTTTGAATGACGAAATTCTGTTCGATCAGCCCTTGGTCGTGCGCACCATGCCCCAGCGCAGCACGGTGAAACGTTCGATGCCGCCGAACACGACGCGTTCGAACACAAAGCCGATGACGCCGATCACGACCAGCGAGGCCATCATCACGTCGGTCTGCAGGAATTCCTTGGCGTCGAAAATCACCCAGCCGAGGCCGAAGTCGGAGGCCGCGATCATTTCGGCGCCGACCACTGCGATCCAGGATCGCAGGAACGCTTGCCGCATGCCGGTGATGATGAAAGGCGAGGCGCCGGGGATGATGACTTTCCAGAACAGCCGCCGTTCATTTGCGCCCATGGCGCCGGCAGCCCTCAGCCACAGTGGATTGACCGAACGCACGCCCGACCAGGTGTTGAACAGCATCGGGAAGGTGGCGGCGTAGAACACGATCAGGATCGTGGTCAGGTTGCCGATGCCGAACCACAGCATGAACAGCGGCACCAGCGCGAAAGACGGGATCGGCATCAGCGCCGACACCAGCGGCAAGAAGAAATTCTCCACCGGCTTGAAGCGCGCCATCGCGATGCCGAGCGGCAGGCCGACGGCAATCGCCAGCGCGAAACCGACCAGCACGCGGTAAAGCGTCGCACCGGCGTGGACCAGAATGCTGCCGTCGGCCAACATGCCGTAGAGCGTCGACACGATGGTCTGAATGGTCGGCAGCAGCACGCGCGGGAAGATCCCGCTATAGGCCAGGGCTTCGTAGAAAGCCGCCGCGGCGATCAAAGTGATCGCGGCGCGGATCATCGAGCGTTTGTTTTGTTGCTGGCGTGTCATTCCATCGACCCCACCATGCCCCAGCGCACGACCGTGTAGTTTTCGATCTTCTGAAAAACGAATTTCTCGAGCACCAGGCCGATCAGCGCGATCACCACCACGCCGGCCATCATGGCATCGGTGTTCAAGAACTCACGCGCGCCGAAGATCAGCCAGCCTAAGCCCCACGGCACCGCGGCCAGCATCTCGACCGCCACCAGAATGCGCCAGGCTTGCGCCAGACCGAGCCTTAAGCCCGTCAGAATGTAGGGCAGTGCACCGGGCAGAATGACATGGGTGAACATGCGGCGGTCGTCGGCGCCCATCGCCTGCGCCGCGCGCACCCAGATTTCCTTGACCGCCTTCACGCCGGTCCAACTGTTGTAGATGATCGGAAAGCTCGACACGAATGCGACCAGCAGCACGGCGGAGAACTGGCCGGGGCCGAACCACAAGAGAAACAGCGGCGTGTAGGCCAGCCCCGGTATCGGCGCGAGAATGCTGACCAGCGGCAGGAAAATATCTTCCATTCGTCGCGACCGGCCCATCAGCACGCCGATGACAAGGCCAAAGACCGCCGCGATGCCGAAGCCGGACAGCAGACGGATCACGGTGTCGAGGGCGTGGTGCGGCAAAATGCCTGAGATGGTGAGATCGATAAAGGAGCGCGCGATCTCTTCCAGCGTTGGAAAAAGTTTGCGCGGAAAAGTTCCGGAGCGTGCGACGATTTCCCAGATCGCACCGACGACGACGAAAGGAAACGCGTTGCGCGCGAACACGCGTAAACGTTCGGACCAACGCGATTCACGCGTCGGGGCGACTGCGATCGTAGCGGCATCCTGCATGGTGCAGGCGTTCCTTCCCGTAACGTCTATTTTTGTTGGCCACTTATGGTGGGCCATTGCGCCAGCTTTAAGACCGGCATTGCTATTAAGATAATGCCGTTTACTCGCCGGCCACAAGCATCGCGTCGTTGCAAATCCGGCTGGCTGCTTCCCTCTGGCGATTTGTTGTCAGAACGGCTAAAGCCCTGCTGAATAAAATTGACGCAACCGCGTGCGGCGCGGGCGTGATCGCAAGGGGAGAGTTTCGTGATGTCGAAGAACAATCTGAAAATCGGCTGGATCGGCGTTGGCCGCATGGGGTACCAGATGGCGGAACGCCTCGCCAAAGCCGGTTACGACATTTCGATCTGGAACCGTACCAAGTCCAAGGCCGAACCGCTGACCAAGGTCGGCGGCAAGGTGGTCGACAAGCCGGCCGACCTGGCCGGCGTCGACATGCTGTTTGCCATCGTGTCGGAGGGCAAGGACCTCGAGCAGGTCTATTTCGGCGACAACGGCATCGTCACCAATGCCAAGGGTCCGCTGCCGAAGACCTTCGTCGATTGCTCGTCGATCTCGGTCGAGGATTCCGTGCGTATCCGCGCGCGCCTGAAGGAACATGGCGTCGAGTTCGTCTGCGCGCCGGTGTCGGGCAACGGTCAGGTCATCAAGGCGGGTAAGCTGTCATCGGTGGTGTCGGGGCCGGAAGCGGCGGCCAAGGCGGCGATGCCGGTGATCGAAGTGTTCGCGCCGCGCGGCGTGTCTTACGTCGGTGACGGCGAACTCGCGCGCATCTGCAAGATCGCGCACAACGTCATGCTCGGCGTGGTGATCGAGAACCTGATCGAAATCACACTGCTCGCCAACAAGATGGGCGTGCCGCGCGAGGCCTTCCTGGCCTTCATGAACAATGGCGTCATGGGCTCGATGTTCACCGCCTACAAGACGCCGGCTCTGGTCAATCTCGACTGGACCACGACCTTCACGCCGGAACTGCTGCGCAAGGACCTCGATCTCGGCCTCGGCCTTGGCCGTGAATACAATGTACCGATGCCGGTGACGGCGGCGACCCGCGAGGTCATCCAGCAGCATATCGGCAAGGCGCTGTCGCAGCCGAACGCCAAGGAGATTTTGGCCGAGGACTTCGCCAAGATGGCGGAGACCATGGCCGAACTCGCCGGCATGAAGCTGACCTCGGAGAATAAGAAAGTCCCGACCGGGCTGGAGTGATAATTAGCTAGTTGGAATGCCGAATTGCCGCTTGCTCTCTTACCCTCTCCCCTTGTGGGAGAGGGTGCCTGAGCGGAGACGAAGCCGAGCGAAGGCGGGTGAGGGGGCCGTCTATCGCTAAGCGCCCCCTCATCCGGTCCTCACTTCGTTCGGACCACCCTCTCCCACAAGGGGAGAGGGTTAAGCGCGTGAGCCTCGCCGTTTGGCGGACAGTTTTCTACGGCTTGGCGATATGCCACGCGCCATTCAAGAAGCCGTCGCCGGTGATGTCGCCCGGCTTCTTGTCGTTCTTCCAGGTGTAAAGCGGCTTGCCGCCATGCGCCCATTGCTTGCCGCCGTCGGCGCGTGTGATGACGGTGTAGCCGGTGCCCGGCTTGGCGTCGGCGGCCGCCATCAGCGGCGGCCAGTTCGCCGCACAGCCGCCGTTGCAGGCCGACTTGCCGCCGCTGTCCTTGTCGAAGGTATAGAGCGTCATGCCTTTGGCGTCAGTCAGCACCTTGCCCTTGGCGCTGTCGCCGACGTGGGTCGGCGCCATTTGCGCGAAGGCGGCGGTTGCAAATATCGCCAACGCGGCGGCGAGCGGAATCAGGCGTTTCTGCATGTGAGATCTCCGGAACATGGGTGGGTTGAGTATTCAAAGCCCCAATTGATCAATGCCGAGACCCCCTGCGTTATTCCCCGGTGTGACGTGCAATATTTTCGCCGAGCGCGGGAATAATCATGCATTCGCCGCGCCGGCGACAAAAAAAGGGCCCCCAATTGGGGGCCCTGTGTGAATGAGGTGGAGGATTCAGACCGCCGTTAAGGCCCCAAGGAAGGGTTTGGACGGTTGCGCACCCCAGCACTGAAGCGGTTGCGCCGGCTTGTCACAAGTAAAGAGCCTGTAAATTCCTCGCGCCAGGGCCCATGCTCGGCCCAACGCAGCGCCGGCGCCCCGAAACGCATATTTCTCCTTCGTCCGGCGCCCAGGAACGATTTAAATGACCCCGCAGATCAATGAACTGATCGAGAAAATTAGCACCCTTCAGGGCGAACTCGACGCAGAACTCGCCAAGCGTCGCGCCGATCTCAAAATCGGCATCGAGCACGGCCGTATCGCTTTCGAGGCCGAGCTGCTGCGCCGCCATCGCGAACTACGGCAAAAGCTCCTGCCTTATATTTTAGGCGCCCGCCCGCTGGTGCTGCTGACCGCGCCGGTGATCTATGCCGGCATCGTGCCGTTTCTTCTGCTCGACCTGTTTGTCACTGTCTATCAGGCGGTTTGCTTTCCGATCTACGGCATCGCCAAGGTCAAGCGGTCTGACCATCTGGTGTTCGATCGCCACCATCTCGCTTATCTCAACGCGCTCGAAAAGCTCAATTGCGCCTATTGCGCTTACGCCAACGGTCTCGTCAGCTATACGCGCGAAATTGCCGGCCGCACCGAGCAATATTGGTGCCCGATCAAACATGCCCGCCGCGTTATCGGCAGTCACGCGCGCTATGCCTTTTTCGACGACTACGGCAACGGCGAGGGCTATCAAGAGCGGCTGGAAAAATTGCGCCAGGGCTTGAGCGAAAGCGCGATCAAAGGCGGGTGATCGCGGTGCTATAAAGCCGGTCGGCCATTGCCCCGGGCCCGGATTAGATGACAGACTGCAAAAAAGATTTTCGGGGAGAAACGAACGATGGCCTACAAGCTTTATAACGCGCCGCAATCGACCTGCAGTCAGCGGGTGCGTTTCGTACTCAACACCAAGAAGCTGCCTTTCGACGAGGTGAAACTCAACCTGCTCGAAGGCGATCAGCTCAAGCCCGATTATCTCAAACTCAACCCGAACGGCGTCGTGCCGACGCTCGACCATGACGGCGCGATCGTTATCGATTCGACCGTCATCACCGAATATCTCGACGAGGTCGCGCCGGGCGCGAGTTTCACGCCGAAAGATCCGGTCAAGCGCGCCCACATGCGTTCGCTGATGCATTTCATCGACGAGATGGCGGCGGCCTCGGTGCGGGTGCCGACCTTCAATCTGGCGTTCCTGCCGAAATTCCAGGCGATGAGCCGCGAACAATTCGTGGCGATGGCGGAATCCAAGCCGCTGCGCAAGGAATTCATGCTGAAGATGGGCCAGACCGGCTTTCCCAAGGAGGAGATGGACGCCGCGCTCGCCCGCCTGCGCCGTTCCTACGAGCGCATGAGCGACGAGATCGCGGCCAGCGGCGGCCCCTGGCTGCTCGGCAAGGATATCAGCCTCGCCGACGTCGCGGCGATGCCGGCGCTGGTACGCATGGACGATCTCAATTTTGCCGATTGGCAGGATCTGCCGCGTGTCGTCACCTGGTTCGACAATATCCGCGCCCATCCGGCTTTCGCGCCGACTTATTATGAAGGCTCGCTGCTGACCGAGCGTTTCCCGCATTTGCGCGAGAAGACCGCCTAGCCGGGTCAACGGGGGCTTCGTCATGCTGAGCGCGGCACGTAACGATATGCTCACCCGCGTCGGGCCGGGCACGCCGATGGGCAACCTGTTACGGCGCTATTGGATGCCGATCGGGGGCGCCAGCGAGCTTGCCGAGAATCGCGTCAAGCCGATGCGGCTGCTGGGCGAGGATCTTGCGCTCTATAAAGATCTTGGCGGCCGCTACGGCCTGGTCGCGCGGCACTGCTCGCATCGCGGCGCCGACTTGTCTTGCGGCACCGTCGAAGAGACCGGCCTGCGTTGTTTTTATCATGGCTGGAAATTTGACCAGAGCGGTCAATGCATTGAACAGCCTTACGAAGATGTCGCCAACCCCAATCCGAAGAGCCGCGACGGCTGCGCCATTGGTGCCTATCCGGTGCGCGAACTCGCCGGCCTGTTGTGGACTTATATGGGGCCTGAGCCGGCGCCGGAATTGCCGGTGTGGGAGCCGTTCACGTTCGAGAACGGGTTTCGCGAAATCGTCACCGCTGACGTTCCGTGCAACTGGTTCCAGTGCCAGGAAAACTCGATAGACCCGGTGCATTTCGAATGGATGCACGACAACTGGAGCGCGCGGCTGCGCGGTCAGGATGGCCAATCGCCGCGCCATCTCAAAATCGCCTATGACGAATTCGAACACGGTTTCGTCTATCGTCGCGTTCGCGAGGGCGGCAGCGAGAGCGACGTCAACTGGTCGGTCGGCCGGGTGGCGTTATGGCCGAACGCTTTTTACCTCGGTATGCATTTCGAATGGCGCGTGCCGGTCGACGACGAGAACACGCTCAGCATTTCCTGGTTCTTCATGCGGGTACCGAAGGGCCGCGAGCCTTACGTGCAGGATGAAGTCCCGGTCTGGGTCAGCCCGGTGCGCGACGCCAACGGACAATGGATCGTCAGTCACGTCGTCAACCAGGACATTGTCGGCTGGGTCGGGCAGGGCGCTATCGCCGACCGGACGAAAGAGAACCTGCGCTCCAGCGACATCGGCATCACCCAGATGCGCAAACGCTTTTTCGATGACCTCGAAAAGGTGGCGGCCGGTCAGGACCCCTCGGGTATTATCCGCGACCCCAAGATAGCCGCCTGCGTGCCGCTGCCGGACGTCATGCGCAAATACAATGTCGAGGGCGTGCCGCTCGCCGATTATGACAAGCACCCACTGTTGCGCGAGCGGTTGGCCGGATTTCGCCATCATTACGGCCAGCCGGCCGAGGTGCGCCGTGCCTTTGCTCAAGCAATGGGCATCGACAGTTGAGCGCGGCGGCCCGCGCCAGCCGGACGGGTCAATTTGTGACAAATTAACGGCTCACATTGTGACAATCACGAACCATGACAGTGATGAATTGTGACAATGTCAGCGTGACGCTCGCATGACCGGCGTCTTAAGTGATCGGGAACCATTGGCCGCTAGACAAACGCTCAAATACCGCTTGTCCGGATGTCACAAATACAATGCTGCGTCTGTTGTCTTTTCGTTTGCCGATTGCCGCCAAGGCGATGCTGTTGATCGGTGCGCTGGGGATTCTGTCGGCCGGCGCCAACTGGTACAGCCTGGACAGCCTGCACGAAATCGACCGGGTCAATGACATCGTCGCGAACAAGGTCGCGCCGACCCGGCTGATTCTGACCGAATCGAAAATCGCGGTCGAGTCGCTCGGGCTGGCCACTTACAAGATGGCCGCCACCAGCGATCCCGACACCATGCGCGAGGCCAATGACGAACGGGCCGGGCAATATGCCTCGGCCAAGCTCTGGCTCAACGGCGTGATCGAGACCCTGCCGGCGCATCGCGACGCGGTCAACGGCATGTTGCGGCGGCTCGAGTTGGTCAACAGTATTGCCGTTCAGGTCCACGACATGGTCATTGCCGGTCAGCGCGAGCCGGCGCGGTTCGCGCTTGAGTTCAAGTTCGATCCGGCGCTGGTCGACGCCACCACCAGCATGAACCGGCTGATCGATATTCTCGGCGGCCAGATGAAAACGACAATGGCGGAAGCCGCCGCACGCAAGGCGGCGACCTACAGTCTGTTGTTCGCGCTGTTGGCCGGCGGCACGTTGGTCACTGTCGTGCTGGCGATGTTCCTGGCCCATGTCGCGGTCGCCCGGCCGTTGCAGCGGCTGGCCGCTGTCATGCGCGAGATCGCGCAGGGCACATTCAACGTCAATATTGCCGGGCTCAAGCGCCGCGACGAAGTCGGCACCATGGCGCGCGCCGTATTGGTGTTCCGCGACAACGCGGTCGCTCTGAGCGAGGCGCAAATCCAGCGTCAGCGCGCGCGCGAGCAGGCGGCGGCGGAAAAGCGCGAGGCGCTCGACCAATTCGCGCGCAATTTCGAAATCAAGATTCTGAACGTGGCGGCGGCGCTGGCGAAATCGGCGGCCGAACTCGATCAGTCGGCGCAATCGATGACCAAGGTCGCCGACGAATCCGGCCGCTACGCCCAGGCCGCGGCCGAGGTTGCGCAGGACAGTTCGGCGGTCGCCGGCACTGTCTCGCAGGCGATCGAGGAACTGTCGATGGCGATCAACGATATCGACAGCCAGCTTGCCAATGCCGCCGGCGTGGTGGCCGAGGCCACCCGGCGCGCCGACGTCGCGGTCTCGACCGCCGACGGGCTTAATCCGGCGGTCGACGATATCGAGAAGGTGGCGGGCATGATTCACGCCATTGCCAGCCAGACCAATCTACTGGCGCTCAATGCCACCATCGAGGCGGCGCGCGCCGGCGAGGCCGGCCGCGGCTTCGCCGTGGTGGCGCAGGAGGTCAAGACCTTGGCGGGGCAGACCACCCAGGCGCTCGCCAGCATCAAGGAGCGCACCGGTTCGGTCGGCGTTATCATCGACGGCGTTTGCGACGCCACCCACTCGATGTCCGGCGCGATTGCGCAGATCGAAACCGTCGCGCGCGCCATCACCGGCTCGGTCAAATTGCAGAACCAGGCGACCCAGCGTATCGCCGAAACCGTCGAAGGCGCCGCCGAGCGCTCCCGTCAGGTATCGACCACGATCGAAGGCGTCAACGAATTCGCCAGCCGGACCCATACCGGCGCGCAACAGATCTTGCAGGCGGTCGCCGACCTCAATCGTCAGGCGGCGGCCTTGCAGGAAGAAGCCCAGGATTTTGTCACGCGGGTGCGCGCGGCTTAAGCCGATGCGGCGCCGGTTGCGCCGGCTAGCGTCCGCGCCTTCTTGGCAGCGTCGAAGCCGTGCAGGCCGCCGAACCACTGAATGGCGACGACCGCGCCTTTGACCGGTTGCAGCAGACTGATTGCCATGATGAAGGCCAGCGACGGCCACAGCGTGACGCTGACCCAGAGCGCCGGCACGATTTCGGTTTCGACCGCCAGGACGATCGGCACCAGGATATGGCCGGTAATCGCGATCACCAGATAGGCCGGAAAATCGTCGGCGCGGTGGTGGTGCATTTCCTCACCGCAGGCCGGGCATTCGTCGGCCACTTTCAGATAGGCGCGAAACAGCCGGCCTTCGCCGCAGGCCGGGCATTTGCCGCGAAAGCCGCGCCAGACCGCGCTGCCGAAACCGGCCGGCAAGATCCGCTTCAGCCCGGTCGGCAGGCCGCGCGCCGGCACCAGGCCGGAAGTTTCGGTAGATGCGGAAATAGGGGCAGCCGTCATTGTTCGATATCCCGGAAACCGTGAGAACTTGACCTTGGACTAAGCATGGCTGTGTCCGCCTGCTACCCTTTGGCTTGCAGGTCTGCCCTGCGGTAGCCCCTTCAGCCTAGGGCGCCAGCCACTCTATCACCACCGGCACCAGTAATGCGGTCAATAAACCGTTGAGCCCGAGCGCGATGCCGGCAAAGGCGCCGGCCACCGGGTCGACCTGGAAGGCCCGCGCGGTGCCGATGCCGTGCGACGCCAGCCCCGCGGCGAATCCGCGCGCCGCGTAGTTCTTCAGCCGCAAGGCGTTCATCAAGGGTGTGACCACGATGGCGCCGGTGATGCCGGTCAGAATCACCAGCACGGCGGTCAGCGCCGGGTCGCCGCCGATCTTCTCGGCGATGCCCATGGCGATCGCCGCGGTCGACGATTTCGGCGCCAGTGCGAGCATTGCCGCCCGGTCGAGGCCGAACACCCGCGCCAGCAGCACCGCCGAGGCGATCGCCGTGAACGAGCCGACGACCAGCGCCACCAGCATCGGCACCACGGCGCGCCGCACGTCGGGCAGGTGCTGCACCAGTGGCACCGCCAGCGCGACGGTGGCCGGGCCGAGCAGGAAGTGGACGAATTGCGCGCCGGCGAAATAATCCCGGTAGGGCGTGCCGGTTAAAAGCAGCAGACAGGCCACCAGCACCACCGCCATCAGCACCGGATTGGCCAGCGGATGGCGGCGTAGGCGCGCCGAGATCGCGTCGGCGACGACGTAAGCCGCCAGCGTGACCGTCAGCCACAACAGCGGCTTGCCTGACAAATAGACCCACAGGCTGACAACCGTCTTGAGCGGCGATTCGATCATACCGGCTCTCCCGGCCCATCGTCCTTGACGGGCTCAAGACTGTCCGTGCCGATCAGGCGCGCGACGCCGGCGAAGGTCAGCGCTGTCACCGTCAGCGCGATCACGGTGCCGAGCACGACCACGATGATCAGCCGCAAGCCGGTGCTGCCGAGCGTACCGATCTCCTGCACGACGCCGACCCCGGCCGGCACGAACAGCAATGATAGATGTTTCAGGAGGCCGTTAGCGGTATCGCCGGTTTCTTTCGGCAGCGGCGCGCGCGCCAGCATCAGTACGAACAGCAGGATCATGCCGACCACCGGGCCCGGCACCGGCAGCGCCAAAGCGCGCACGGTCGCTTCGCCGGCGAGTTGGCAAATCAGCAAGGTGGTGAGGGCGGCCAGCATCGCGCGATTATAGGCAAAGCATCTCCGGAGTCGTGCCGGTTCTCACGTCATCCACCGGCACGCGCGGCACGCAAAAACGCCGGCGGGCGTTGGCCCGGCCGGCGTTCCATCGCGTATCGCGACAATATGCGTTTACTTGGTGGTGCTGATCTTCGGCATTTCGATTTTCACCGTTTTGCCGCCACCGCCGCCGCCGAGGTTGCCGGTGGCGTATAGGACGCCGCCGCCGACCAAGATGACGATAAGCGCGCCGACCAGAACGCCCAGCACGCCGTTTCCGTTGCTGCCTTCAGCCATCTGAATCATTCTCCCTGAGCTTGTCGGGAGTCTAAGTTCCGGGAGGACGATTGGTTCCGTCGCCCGCCAGGCGGCAAGGGCCTTGATCAGCGTCAGCACCGGAAAGCCGAACGAGACGTATAGTCTGAAGGCTAAGTCACGCAGCCAGGCCGGGGCATGGTCGGTATAGGCAGACATGTTCGGGGCGGGCCCGCTTGCGCGGGCGCGCCCCGAAACTCGTCTTAGTACCGGTTCGCGATCGGCAGTTCTTCCGCCGGGAACAGCGAGATCACGCGGCAGCCTTTGTCGGTGACCACGACTTCTTCCTCGATGCGCGCACCGGAGAAACCGTCGGTCGCCGGGCAATAGGTTTCGATCGCGAACACCATGCCTTCCTTGATCTCGGTCGGATGCTCCATCGAGATCACGCGCGAGATGATCGGGCGTTCGTGCAGCGCCAGGCCAAGGCCATGCGCGAACTGCAGGCCGAAAGCCGAGGTTTCATCCGGGAAGCCGAACTCTTCCGCAGTCGGGAAGGCCTCGGCGATATGCGCGGTGGCGGCGCCCGGCTTGATGCGCGCCATCGCATTGTCGAGCCACTCGCGGCACTGCTTATAGGCGTCGTGCTGGGCCGGCGTGGCGCGCCCGACATTGAAGGTCCGGTAGTAGCAGGTGCGATAGCCCATGAAAGCTTGCAAAATGTCGAAGAACGCCTGGTCGCCAGGCCGGATCAGGCGGTCGGTGAAGTTATGCGGATGCGGGTTGCAGCGCTCGCCTGACACCGCGTTGACCGCTTCGACGTCGTCGGAGCCGTGGCGATAGAGGAACTCATTGACCATGGCGACGATGTCGTTCTCACGCACGCCGGGTTTGAGTTCTTCGTTGACCATGTGATAGGCGCCGTCGACCATGGCGGCGGCGCGGTTGAGCAACGCGATTTCGTCCTGCGACTTGATCTCGCGTGCTTCCAGCATGATCTGCTGGCCGTCTTCGACCTTAAGGCCGGCCTTTTGCAGTTCGAACATCATCGGCGGTTCGATGATGTCGACGCCGATCGGCATGTCGGCGACGCCGGCTTCGCGCAGCAGCGCCGCGATTTCCTCGGCGTGTTTTTTCATCAGACCGAAAGCTGGCGCGACCGTGCCGCGCAGACCGATCAGGCCGGCCTTGCAGTTTTCCGGCGCCAGCCACGGCGCATAAAGCTTGTGATGGACGGCGGCCGAGCCGAAGTCCCACAAGATCGGTTCGCCGGTGCGGGTCAGCAGCGCCCAACGGGCGAGCTTGTCGCGCTCCCACTCGCCGATCTTGGTCGAGGTCAGGTAGCGGATGTTGTTGACGTCGAACACCAAGAGCGCGCCGAGTTCGGAATTCTCCAGCGCCTGCTTGGCGCGGCCGAGCCGGTAGCGGTGCAGGCGGCGATAATCGACGCGCTCTTCGAAGTCGACGCCCATGATGCCGAGCGACGGCAGGGCGCGGCCCCAGTTGTGGCGCGGGTTGATGTCCTCGGCGCTGATTCGGCTAAGAGCTTTGTCCATGGGTGATCTCCTCGGTGCGTTCTTTGCGTTTATTGCTTGAGACGTTTTTGCTTGAGCCGGCGCCGGGCCGGTTGGGTCGCAGCAGTATAGGCCTTCACGCGGGCATTAACACGCGCGCGGCTTTTGGTCACGGCGATATTCGCGCGCGCATTTTCGCCATGCGGCAGCGGGCAGGCACAAACCGGGTACTGGCCGCGGTGGGCGCGCGGGCATGGCCGGGCCTTGATGGAGACGGGCGGCCCTGGCGTCGATGGGTCTTGACAACATTCCTATATAGGGACTATATTCCCTCCGCCTTGTTCGGCTGAGGGCGTCTTCGCGAGGCGTCACGACGATGGAACAAGGTGCGGTGCCTGCGGGCGAAGCGAAACGCACGCTTCGCGCTCGGGCGGCGCCGGGGCACGCGCAAACAAGTTTACGCAGTTTGCGCAAAGCAAACTGCTATGCCGCGGACACTATGATCCGCCGCAAGGAGCTTGCTGATAGCGTGGGGGCAACCCCTGGCTAGAAGCGCGGCCCGGACGCCGTAAGACACCGCCGGTGGAGCGCCGCGGGGCGCAGCGTCCTTCACGCAAAAGGACGCACGCACCGCAAGGTGCGACTTAAGATGAGGCGCCTCGCGGCGCTCCATCCCCTCGGCATCGCATGTCGGGTTTACCCGATATGCGCAAAAATATGCCCGAGGGACGAAGAGGAAGGCCGGCGTCCCCGTGCCGTTAAACAACAGGGGCGGCGGAGCGTTGGCTAAGGGCTGTTTGAAAATCGGATCGATGATGCACGAGGGTGCAACAAGCGCGCTTTAACCTCCCCCTCCACCGGAGGATTGGAGAGCAAACGCCTCACTTCTTCACTGCCGCCATATCCCGCTTCACGTCGGCCAGCCGCGCCGCGACCGCGTCGCGGATCTTCGGCCCGTACAAAGCCATCTCGGAAAACTCGGTCTCTGTGATGAGATCGCTCAGGCCCGTCTTAAAGCTCGGCCAGTCTTGCACGCGCTGCCACCACGCCTCAACGTTCGGCCGGTCGTGGGTCCAGACCTCGAGCAGCTTGAGATAGGCCAATCGCGCCACCAGCGGCATTAGATTGATGTCGGCGAGCGTCACTTGCTCGCCCATCAGCCAAGGCCCGCCGGCGGCCAGGTCTTCTTCCATCTGCTTGAACGCCCGTTCATAGGCGCCGATGGCGTGTAGCACATAAGGCGACTGCACCCCCAACTCATAAGTCGACATGAACCGGTCGCGCCTTCGCGGATCGCCGATGTTGCGGAACCGGATCTGACGCGTCTCCTCCGGCATGTTCTTCATCTTCTCGCGGAACATCGCCGAAAATGAAAATTCGGTGCAGCCTTCGAACAGACCCTCGTCGACATATTTGCTCCACAGCCGCATCTTGGCGCGCGCCGCCGGATCTTTCGGTTTCAGCGGCGGCTCGGGAAATTTGTCGTCGAGATATTCGCAGATCAGCGTTGACTCGATCACCGGCACGCCGTCGTCGACCAATGTCGGAACCACGCCTTTGGGATTGAGCTTGAGATATTGCGGATCGAACTGCGCGGCAGTGAACAGGTCGACGCGACGCGCCTCCCATTCCTGGCCCTTTTCACGCAGCGTGATGCGGACTTTCTGGCAGCAGACCGAGTTACCGAAATCGTAGAGAATGAGCATGGCGGTGTTCCTGCAAGGGGCTCACGCCACCTTCTTGCCCCACAGCTTGGCTGACACGATATCGGCGCCCTCGCGCAGCGACTTGAGCTTCAGCCACACCGCCGGCTCGATCACCCATTCGCGGTTCGTGAAGGTGCCGAAGCCGCAGTCGGTCGAGGCGATGATGCGCTCGCGTTCGCCGATCGCGGTCACCGCGTCTTCGATGCGGCGCGCGACGACTTCCGGATGTTCGACGAAGTTCGAGGTGGTCTCGATCACGCCGGGGATCAGCAGCATGTCCTTCGGCAGCGGATGCTTCTTGAACGCGGCATATTCATGAGCGTGGCGCGGGTTGGAAAACTCGATCGACAGCGCGCCGACCTTGGCCTGGTAGATCGCCGGCAGGATCTTCTCCAACGGGACGTCGTGAATGTGCGGGCCTTCCCAATTGCCGTAGCAGACATGCAGCCGGACGCGATCGGGCGGAATGCCGTCGATGCCGGCATTGATCGCGGCGATATGGGCTTCGACCCGTTTGATGAAGGCCGCGTCGTCGAGGTCGCGGTACATCATGGTGCGGTCCATCGCCAGATCGGGCGCGTCGATCTGCAACAGCAGCCCGGCTTTATGGATCGCCAGATATTCGTTTCGCATCTCCTTGGCGATCGCCGCCAAATAGGCGTCGTGGCTGTCGTAATAGGCGTTCAGCATGGTCGAGGAAATAATGCCGGGCGACGGCGCGGTCATGAAAGTCTCGGCGAATTTGGCGTTAGCGATTCTTTTGAAGCGCGCCAGTTCGCTTTCGATCGGCTTGATGTCGAGGTAGTGCAGTTCGGCCTGACATTCCGGCGCATTCTGCTGCTTGCTGACATGCGGGAAGCGCCGAGTCAGGCTGGCCACCAGTTCGGGGAATTCCTCGAATTCCTGGCCGCGCCGCCGCTTCGACACGCCAGCGAAGCCCGACATGCGCTGAGGCACGTATGTCTGGAAGCCGACGCGCTGCTGCTCGCCGTCATTGCCGATGTCGATGCCGGCCTCGACTTGCTTGTCGACGACATGGCCGACCGCTTTGTCCATCTCGGACGCCATTTCGGCCGGGTCGAATTGTTCGCCGGCCTCCTGGCGCAGCAGCAGGTCCGATAGCTTCTCATTGCGCGGCAATGAGCCGACATGGCTGGTCAAAATGCGATCGCGGCTGAAAATCATGCGTCGAACTCCCTGAACGGCTCGTTTTTGCTTGGAATTATGCTGCGCTAGGCAGCTTGGCCCTGGCTAGGCATAATACGCAAAATTCTCTGGAGGAAACCAAAATGACTAACGCCGAAGCGCGCACGGCGGAATCGGGCATGTCTCCCGATCTGGGCGCAACCACGCCACTCTACAACTTCGCCGCCGATGTGTTGCAGCGCAACCTCGATGCCGGCCGAGCCAATAAGCCTGCTTATATCGACGCCCGCGGCGTGACGACCTACGGCCAGCTGGCCGACCGCGCGGCGCGCTTCGGCGCCGCCTTGCGCGGTCTCGGCGTCCGGCGCGAAGAGCGCGTGCTGATGGCGATGCTCGACACCGTCGATTGGCCGACCGCTTTCCTGGGCTGCCTCAAGGCGGGAATCGTCGCCGTGCCGGTCAACACCCTGCTGACCGAGGACGACTACCGCTTCATGCTGGCCAACAGCCGGGCCAAATGCCTGGTGGTGTCGGAAGAACTGTTCCCGAAATTCGAGAAGCTGATCGCCGAATGCCCGGACCTCGATCATGTCATCGTCTCCGGCAAAAATCCGCAGAAGCTTGACGCAAAAGGCTATCGGCTGTTCGAGGATCTGATCGGCGCCGACGAACCGGAAGACGTCACCGCGCCGACCACCGCCGACGACATTGCGTTCTGGCTCTACACCTCGGGCTCGACCGGCAATCCGAAAGGCGCGGTCCATGTCCACGGCAGCCTCAAGCTGACCGCCGATCTCTACGGCACGCCGATCGCCGGTTTGCAGGAAAGCGACGTGGTCTATTCGGTGGCGAAACTGTTTTTCGCTTACGGCCTCGGCAACGCCATGACGTTTCCGCTGTCGGTCGGCGCCACCACGGTGCTCAACAAGGAACGGCCGACGCCGGATGGCGTTGCGGCGTTGCTTCGTAAGCATCCGGTGACCATGTTCTTCGCGGTGCCGACCTTCTATGCCGCGTTCCTGAACAGTCCGAACATGCCGGAAAAGTCGGAAGTGAAATTCCGCCGCTGCATTTCCGCGGGCGAAGCGCTGCCGGAGCTGATCGCCAACAAGTGGAAGGAGCGCTACGGCGTCGATATCTATGACGGCCTCGGCACCACCGAGATGTTGCACATCTTTCTCACCAACCGGCCGGGCGCGACCAAATACGGCACCACCGGCAAACCGGTGCCGGGCTACGAGATCAAGCTGATCGGCGAAGACGGCCTGCCGGTCAAGCAAGGCGAGATGGGCGAGTTGTATGCCCGCGGCCCGACCTCGGCGATCATGTATTGGGCCAACCGCGAAAAATCGCGCTCGACTTTCCAGGGCGAATGGACGCGCTCGGGCGATAAATATTTCCAGGATGAAGACGGCTATTACGTCTGTGCCGGCCGCGCCGACGACATGTTGAAAGTGTCTGGCATCTATGTCTCGCCGTTCGAGGTCGAAATCAGCATTGTCGTCGCATCCGGAAGTGCTGGAAGCTGCGGTGGTCGGCTGGTTCGACGAACAGAAGCTGATCAAGCCGAAGGCCTTCGTCGTGCTCAAGATGCCCGACAAGGTCAGTGAGGATCTGGCGCACGCGTTGCAGGATCACGTCAAGCATCTGCTCGCGCCCTACAAATATCCACGCTGGATCGAGTTTCGCAGCGAACTGCCGAAGACCGCGACCGGCAAGATCCAGCGGTTTAAACTGCGGGCGGAACAGTAACGGCCGTGAATTGAAATGACTCTGAACAACTCCGGCTTTCTTCAGCTCGGCGAGCAACAGCTCGAATACCGCATGATTGGGCCGCGGCCCAGTTCTGCGCCGACGATTGTCATGTTGCACGAAGGTCTCGGCTGCGTCGGCCTGTGGGGCGATTTTCCGGATAAATTGCAACAAACGACCGGCTGTGGCGTTTTTGTCTATTCGCGCGCCGGTTACGGCCAGTCGTCGCCGGTGCCGCTACCGCGCCCGCTCACTTACATGCATGACGCGGCGCGCGAGATGTTGCCGCGTCTGCTCGATCAAATCGGCTTTCGGCGCGGGCTCTTGCTCGGTCACAGCGATGGTGCATCCATTGCGGCGATCTATGCCGGCTCGCACCAGGATCACCGCGTCGGTGGTCTGGTGCTGATCGCGCCGCATTTCTTCACCGAGGATGTCGGCATCGCCGCCATCGCCGAGGCGAAGAAGGCCTACGAGACCACTGACCTGCGCGCCAAACTGGCGCGCTGGCACAAGGACGTCGACGTTGCCTTCAAGGGCTGGAACGATGCCTGGCTCGATCCCCAATTCCGCAAGTGGGACATCACCGAGCAACTGGCTTATATCCGGGTGCCGATGTTGGTCGTACAGGGCGAGGACGACCAATACGGCACCGTCAAGCAGATCGAAGTGGCCGAACGGGAATGTTACTGCCCCGTCGAGGTCGCGCTCCTGGCAGGCGCCAAACACAATCCTGCGCGTGAAGCGCCGGAGGCGACGCTGAAGACGGTTTCGAATTTCGTCGCGCGCATCGTGCAGGCCAACGATTGGGAGAAGGCGGCCTAGCCGTCGGTGGCTGCCTCGGCGCTTGATTTACATCATTGTCGCCCCTGTACTTTTCTGAGATATTTTTAAAATTCTGTAGGGGACTGCAAGATGTTGCGGTTATGCCTCGTCTTTTGCGTTGCCTTTGTCGGCCTTCACATGCCTATGGCTCTTGCACAAACCACGCCGTTGCAAGGCTCTCCCGGACCCACGGTCGCGGGCTGGATCGAATCCGCCGCGTTCCCGGATTACGGCGTCACCCTCAATGCCAAGCTCGATACCGGCGCGGATTCGTCTTCGTTGGGGGTGACCGGCCTCGATCGATTCAAGCGCAATGGTAAAACCTGGTACCGCTTCACGCTCACCGGCATGGATGGGAAAACCGTCACCATCGAGCAGCAGACCAATCGTACGGCGCGCATCATGCGTGCCGAAGTCGAGGATACCCGTCGGCCGATCGTTCAGCTCAAGATTTGCCTTGCCGGTCAGGTCGCGGTGACCGATTTCACGCTGACCGACCGTTCCGATCGGCGCACCGCGTTGCTCGTTGGGCGCCGCTTTCTGAGTTCACGCATCCTGGTCGATTCAGGTCGCACGCATCTCTTCCCGCAGCCGTGCAAAAACGGGAAGTGACGAATGCGCAACCTGCATGTCTACGTTCTCGCCGCGGTGCTGGCTGCAATCGGCTTGGGGCTGTTCGTCTATAAAGTTTCCGTCATCGGTTTGCCGCTGCGCGCCAAAGCCACCACGATAGCTTGGCAGGTGGAAAGCGAAATCCGTGTCACCGCGAATGGCGGTCCGCTCAAGTTGTCGATGTTCGTGCCGCGGGACTCCCGTGAATTCAGCGTGCTCGATCATCGGGTGGCGGCCCCGGATCTGGGTATTACGCTGGCGCCAGAAGGCGCCAACCGCCGCGTCAACCTGACGGCGCGTGAGGTCAGTGGCTTGATCGTTGCGCGCCAGCGCTTCGTGGTGCACCACAACAATGTCCGTGCGCGCGACGGTCAGCCTTTGCCGCCGTTCCCGCAACAAGTCACGCTCAGCCAAAACGCCCAGACGGTCGCGCGCACGCTCTACGCCGCCGCGCATACCAAATCCGCCGACGACATTACGCTGGTGTCAGTGCTGCTGCGTGACCTGATTTCGCGCGACCGTTCCGAGAACGTGCGCTTCCTGCTCGGCGAAGACCGTTCGCCGCAGAAGATCGCGTCGCTGGCCGCCCAGATCCTGCGGGTCAACGGCCGTTTTGCCAACGCCGTTCACGGGCTCGATTTGTCGAAGACCGGCATCTCGGTCGACCCCAAAGCCTGGCTGGAAGTCTCGGTCGGCGGGCACTGGCAGGCTTTCTCGGCCGAGACCGGCGAGCCGCGCATCCCGCGCGACTATTTTGCCTGGTGGCGCGGCGATGCGCCGTTCGTCCAGGTCGAAGGCGGCAAGCTCGACCGCCGGCGCATCACCAACACGCGGGTCGATCAGGTCGTGCTGCGCCGGGCGCTGTCGCTCGGCAAGCATACCGGTTCGTTCTTGGTCAATTACTCGCTTTACGGTCTGCCTGCGACGCAGCGCGAAGTCTTCCGCGTCATCATGACGATCCCGATCGGCGTGTTCATGCTGGTGGTGTTGCGTAATATTATCGGCCTGCGCGGGGTCGGTACCTTTATGCCGGTGCTGATCGCACTGGCCTTCCGCGAAACCCATTTGGTATGGGGCCTCGCCTTGTTTTCATTTGTGCTGGCCGCCGGCCTGCTGGTTCGGGTCTATTTAGAGCATTTGAAACTGCTGCTGGTCTCGCGTCTGGCGGCGATCCTGATGTTTGTGATCCTGCTGATGGCGGTCGTCACCGTGCTGTCGGACAAACTCAACTTCGAGCGCGGCCTGTCGGTGGCCTTGTTCCCGCTGGTCATCCTGACCATGACCATCGAGCGCGTCTCGGTGATTTGGGATGAAAGCGGGCCGGCCGAAGCCATCAAGCTGGCGGTGCTGAGTTTGATCATCGCGGCGGTTTGTTACCTGCTGATGTCGGCCCAGCCGGTACAGCATGTCTTCTTCGCATTCCCGGAGTTGGTGCTGGTGTTGATGGGGCTGACGCTGCTGATTGGCCGCTACACCGGCTATCGGTTGCTGGAGCTGTTCCGCTTCAAGGTGCTGGCGGAGCCGCATTCATGATGATGCCCTGGCAATTGGCGCGGCGGCTCGAAAGCGCGGGCGTGCTCGGCATGAACCGGCGCAACGGCGATTTCATTCTGCCGTGCAACCCGCGAAAGCTCTATCCGCTGGTTGACGACAAGCTGCAGACCAAGGAGTTGGCGCATAAGGCCGGACTGGCAGTGCCCGAGCTTTACGCCGCGTTCCGCTACAGCGGCGAAATCCGAAATGCGCGCGATCTGCTCGACAAATACGAGAGCTTCGTCATCAAGCCGGCGAACGGCAGCCGCGGCAACGGCATTCTGGTTATCAAGGGCCGGGTCGGCGACCGTTTGCGTCTCGGCAGTCACCGCACGATGGCCTGGGATGATCTGCGCTTCCACATGCAGAACACGCTCAGCGGCATCTATAGTCTCGGCGGCCAGGACGACAGCGTGATTGCCGAATACTGCGTTGAGTTCGATCCGGTGTTTCAGACCATCACCCATCTCGGCGTGCCTGACATCCGCTTGATTGTCTACAACGGTGTCCCGGTGATGGGCATGCTGCGGCTGCCGACCAGCGAGTCCGAGGGCAAGGCCAATTTGCATCAGGGCGCGATCGGCGCCGGCATTGATCTCGCCAGCGGCCGGACGCTGACCGCGGTGTGGCGCAACAGCGTCGTTACCCAGCATCCTGACACGCTGGCGAATGTCAGCGGTGTGCAAATTCCGCATTTCGACCGCATGCTGGAGATCGCCGCCGGCTGCAACGCCATGACCGGCTTGGGTTATGTCGGCGTCGATCTCGTGCTCGACCGCACCAAGGGCCCGCTGATGCTTGAGCTCAATGCCCGTCCTGGACTCAATATTCAGATTGCCAACCGGGCAGGCTTAGGTGCGCGGCTTGACGTCGTTGATCGTGCCGATGCCGGCAAATTGCCGGTGGCCGAGCGCATCGCCTTCGCCAAGGACAGTTTCAAGGCGGGCGGCGATCTCCAGCCGCAATCATAAAAAATGGCCGGGCTTTTGGCCCGGCCACTTTAATCTCGTCGGCAACGAAAACTTATTCCGCCGCCTGCTTCTTGGCGCCGCCATGCGCGGTGACGAGATAATCCATCGCCGCCTGCACGCCACCCTTCTTGATCGGCACGCCGAACAGTTCCAGCGCCATTTCGGTCACCGACAAGGCGCCCATCAACATCGGGTCGTTGATGTCGCCGAGATGGCCGATGCGGAAGTACTTGCCGGCCAGCGCGCCGAAGCTGGCGCCGTAAGAGATGTTGAAGGTCTCGAGCGCCAGCGCGCGGAAGGCGTCGGCGTTGAAACCTTCCGGCAGCAACACCGCGGTCAGCGTCGACGACTGATAGGTCGGATCGGCGCAGACGGTCTCAAGGCCCCAGTGCTTGACCGCGCGGCGGGTGGCTTCGGCCAAGCGATCGTGGCGCGCGAACACGTTGTCGAGGCCTTCCTCATGCAGCATGTCGATGCCGACCGACAGGCCATGCAGCATCTGGGTGCCGGGCGTATAGGGGAAGAAGCCGGACTTGTTCATGGCCAGCATGTCTTCCCAGGACCAGAACGACTTGGTCAGCTTCGAGGTCTTGCTGGCGGCGATCGCCTTGTCGCTGATGGCGTTGAATGACATGCCGGGCGGCATCATCAGACCCTTCTGCGCGCCGCCGACCGAGACGTCGACGCCCCATTCGTCGTGGCGATAGTCGGTCGAAGCGAGCGACGAGATGGTGTCGACCATGTACAGTGCCGGATGGCCAGCGGCGTCGATCGCCTTGCGGATTTCGCCGATCGGCGACAGGCAACCGGTCGAGGTTTCATTGTGCAGCACGCAGACCGCCTTGATCTCATGCGCCTTGTCGGCGCGCAGACGGTCTTCGATCAGCTTGGGATCGGTGCCGCGGCGCCAGTCGGTCGGGATCAACTCCGGCTTGAGGCCGAGCTTCTCGGCCATCTTCTTCCAAAGCGTGGCGAACTGGCCGGTCTCGACCATCAGGATCTTGTCGCCGGGCGACAGGGTGTTGACCAGCGCGCCTTCCCAGGCGCCGGTGCCGGTGGCGGTATAGATGATCACCGGGTTGGTGGTCTTGAAGATGGTCTTGATACCTTCCAGGCACTTCTTGGCCAGCTTGGCGAATTCCGGACCGCGATGGTCGATCATCGGCGTGTCCATCGCCCGCAACACGCGGTCGGGCACCGGGGTCGGACCCGGGATATGCAGGAAATGGCGACCGGCCATACGCGAGGAATTCTGAGCCATTGGAAGTCCGCTCCTAAAACGGCAGCATGTGTGGGTATTCGTGGGCTTTCAGCCACGGCCCGTCCCGGCAAGATCGTGATTTGGGAGCGGTGCTTGTGGCGTTGAACTATGAATGCGACATTGCGGTCAAGCGGTTTTCCGCAATCGAGACCTGCATAAACCTATCTGACGCAAGAGGAACGGCGCTTTGGCGGTCGTAATGCCCGGCCTGGAAAGGCGACTTAAGGCCGAATTGACCGGGGACGTTCAATTCGACCGATTTACCCGCGGCCGTTATGCGACCGACGCCTCCCATTACCAGATCACGCCGGTCGGCGTGGTCGCCCCGCGCACAACCGAGGAGGCCGAACGGGCGATCGGGATCGCCCGGGCCGAAGGGCGCGACCGTGCTGGCGCGCGGCGGCGGCACCTCGCAATGCGGCCAGACGGTTAACGAATCCCTGGTGGTCGACTGTTCGAAGTACCTCACCGGTATCGTCGAGCTGGACGTCGCCAACGCCCGTTGCGCGGTCGAACCGGGCATCGTACTCGACGCACTCAACCGCACAACTTAAACCACACGGCCTGTGGTTTCCGGTCGACATCTCGACCGCCTCGCGCGCCACCATTGGTGGCATGGCCGGCAACAATTCCTGCGGCGGCCGGTCGCTGCGCTACGGCACCATGCGCGACAACGTGCTGTCGATCGACGCGCTCTTGGCCGACGGCAGCAAGGCGCATTTCGGCCCGATAGGCGGAGGTGGGCGGCAACGTCGACGACTTGCCGGCGGCTGTTGCGGCCGTTGGCGCAGGACCTGCTCGCCATCGGCGCGCGCGAGGCCGACGAGATCGCCGCGCGCTTTCCCGAAGGTGCAGCGCCGGGTCGGCGGCTACAATCTCGACGCGCTGGTGCCGGGTAAAAACGACATCAACCTGTCGCACATTTTGGTCGGCGGCGAGGGCACGCTCGGCTTCTCGACGCGCATCGAACTCAAGCTGTCGCCTTTGCTCGGCCGCCGCGCCGTCGGCGCGGTGCACTTCGGCAGCTTTTATGAAGCGATGAACTGCGCCCAGCATATCGTCAAGCTGAAGCCGATCGCGGTCGAACTGATCGACCAAACGATGATCGAGCTTGCCGGCGCGATTGCGATGTTCAAGCCGACGCTCGACAAATTCGTGCGCGATCTGCCGGCCGCCATTCTGCTGGTCGAATTCGGCGAAGACGATCACGAAGAGAATTTGCGCCGGCTGCGCCAGCTTAAAGAGCTGATCGGCGATCTCGGCTTCGATTGGAGTAACAGCGGCGCCAAATGGGGCGGCGTGGTCGAAGTGCTCAATCCCGAACTGCAGGCCGCGATCACCGACGTGCGCACTTCGGGCCTCAATATCATGATGTCGATGAAGGAGAGCGGCAAGCCGGTGTCCTTCGTCGAGGATTGCGCGGTGCCGCTCGAGCATCTCGCCGATTATACACGCGGTTGACGGCGATTTTCGAGAAGAACGGCACGCGCGGCACCTGGTACGCCCATGCCGGTTCCGGCTGTCTGCATGTCCGCCCGGTGTTGAACCTGCGGCTGGAAAAAGACGTCCACGCCATGCGCGCGATTGCCGAAGAGGCTTTCGCCATGGTGCGCGAATATAAAGGCTCGCATTCCGGCGAACACGGCGACGGCATCGTGCGCTCGGAATTCAACGAGCCGATGTTCGGCTCGAAGCTGGCGCGCGCCTTCGAAGAGGTCAAAGACCGCTTCGATCCGAACGGCTTGTATAATCCCGGCAAGATCGTGCGGGCGCCGAAATTCGATGACCGTTCGCTGCTCCGCTACAAGCCGGATTATCACGGCGTCGAGATGAAAACCGAACTCGACTGGTCGGCTTATCCCGGCGTCGGCGGCGGTTTCCAGGGCGCCGTCGAGATGTGCAACAACAACGGCGCCTGCCGCAAGCTGGCTGGCGGCGCCATGTGCCCGTCTTATCGCGTCACCCGCGACGAGCGTGACGTCACCCGCGGCCGCGCCAATACCTTGCGGCTTGCGATTTCCGGTCAGCTCGGACCGGATGCGCTGACCTCCGACGAGATTGGCCGAGACGCTGTCGCTGTGTGTATCCTGCAAGGCTTGCCGACGCGAATGCCCGACCGGGGTCGACATGGCGCGCATGAAAATCGAGGTGCAGGCCGCGCGCGCCGCCAAGCACGGTCTGTCGTTGCACGATAGACTGGTCGGCTATCTGCCGCGTTACGCGCCTTATGCCGCGCGCTTTCCGGCGTTGTTCAACATGCGCGACGGCAATGCGCTGATGCGCAACGCGTCGGAAATGGTCGCCGGCTTTTCTGCCAAGCGCAGTCTGCCGAAATGGCGCAGCGATATTTACGTCGACCGCTCGGACTGGCGTTATAAGCCCGGCAAGGCGGACGCGCCGCCGCGCGAAGTCGTGCTGTTCGCCGATACCTTCAATCGTTATTTCGAGCGCGAAAATCTCGACGCCGCGCTGAGCGTGCTGGTCGCCGGCGGCTATCACGTGCACGCGGCGCTGCCGAAAGACGGCGACACGCGCCCGCTGTGCTGCGGCCGCACCTTCCTGTCGGTCGGCAAGGTCGACGAGGCGCGCCGTGAAATGCAGCGCACGCTCGATGCGCTGGCGCCATACGCCGCGCGTGGCGTTCCGATTGTCGGCCTGGAGCCGAGCTGCCTGTTCACCTTCCGCGATGAATTGCCGGCGGTGCTGAAAAGCGAAGCGGCAGACCAGCTATCGGCCAATGCCTTGCTGCTGGAGGAATTCCTCGCCCGCGAACTCAAAGACGGCAAACTCGACCTGCCGCTCGGCGCGTTGCCGCAACAGGCTTTGCTGCACGGCCATTGTCACCAGAAGGCCTTCGCCGCCATGGGCGCGGTCGAAAGCGTGCTGCGCCTGATCCCGGAGTTGAACGTCGAGACCATCGAATTCGAGCTGCTGCGGCATGGCCGGTTCGTTCGGCTATGACGCCAAGACCATCGATGTCTCGCTCAAAATGGGCGAGGCGTCGCTGTTGCCGGCGGTGCGCAAAGCGCCGGACGACGCGCTGATCGTCGCCGACGGCACGTCATGCCGACACCAGATCCATGACGGCAGCGGCCGTGATGCGACGCATGTCGCGCGGGTGCTGGCGATGAGTCTGGATGCCGGTGGCGAGCGGCTTTAATCCGGTCAGCTTCCGTAGAACAGGTGGATCAGCACCAAGCGATATCCAGGGCACATAGGTGCACAACAACAGCACCCCGGCAAGCACGCCGACGAAGCCGAGATTGGCTTTGGTCGACCTGCCAGATATCCGCCTTGGCGATCGAGCAGGACGCAATCAGCACGCTGGCGACAGGCGGTGTCTGCTGGCCGATGGCGAGATTGAGCGTCAGCACCAGGCCGAAATGCACCGGGTCGATGCCGACCTGATGGATCAGCGGCAGCACGATCGGCACCGTCAGAATGATCGCTGCCGCCGAATGCAGGAACATGCCGATGACCAGGAAAAAGACGTTGAGGATCAGCAGCACGAAATAGGGGTTGGTGGTGATGTGAATGATCGAGGCGGCGAGCTTTTGCGGCAACTGGCTTTCGGTCAGATAAATGCCGACCAGCGCGGAGGCGGCCACCAGCAGCATGACCACGGCGGTCTGGATCGCCGAGTCGACGCAGGCTTGATACAGTGCCTTGAGCGTCAGGTCGCGATAGATAATGACGGCGATCAGCAGCGCCGCCAGCACGGCGAGCGCCGCGCCTTCGGTGGCGGTGACGAAGCCGCCGAAGATGCCGCCGAGAATGATCACCGGCATGACCATCGCCCAGATCGCCTCGCGCGCGGCCTTCGCCAAATTGCACAGGTTGAAGCGCTGCTCGACCGGGAAGTCGTATTTGCGGGCGTAATAGTAGCACAGCGCCCATCAAGCCGATGCCGCCGAGCGCGCCGGGAATGATGCCGGCGACGAAAATCTTGACCGCCGATTCCTGCGCCATCGCGGCATAAAGAATCATCGGGATCGACGGCGGGATGATGATGGCCAGGCTGGCCGATGATGACGTGACGGCGGCGGCGAATTCCTTGGAATAGCCGCGCGATTTCATCGCCGGGATCAGCAGCGTGCCGAGCGCCGCGACATCGGCGACCGCCGAGCCGGAAATCTCGGCAAAGAACATCGCCGAGCCGACAGTCACCATCGACAAGCCGCCGCGGACAAAGCCGAGAATGGCGCTGGCGAGATTGATCAGCCGGCGCGCGATCGACGAGGCATTCATGATGCCGCCGGCGAGAATGAACAACGGCACTGCCAGCAGCGGGAAACTGGTGGCGCCGTCATACATGACCAGCGCCACGTTCGGCAGCATGGTCGCGCCCTGCACGATCCAGATCGCGGCGACGGCGACGACGCCGAGCGCGACCGCGATCGGCACGTTCAGCATGACCAGTCCGATCATGCCCGACCAGCATGGCGACGATGGCAATGTTCACGACCGGA
This sequence comes from uncultured Alphaproteobacteria bacterium, assembly GCA_963830125.1. Taxonomy (GTDB): domain Bacteria; phylum Pseudomonadota; class Alphaproteobacteria; order Rhizobiales; family Xanthobacteraceae; genus Pseudolabrys. The sequence continues at coordinate 442,014 of CAWHKU010000007.1, forward strand.
TCTCCTTGCCGCCGGCTTGCGCATGTTCGAGCGCCGCCTGTAATTCATGGTCGGTCAGCGGGCCGCGCCGCGCCTCCGCCAGCAGTTCCGGCAGCCGCAGCAGTTCGGCGATCACGAACAGCACGCCGGCGATCGGGATCACTGAATTGGTCAGCTTCAAGCGGCACCCAGGGCAGCGAGACCAGCGTATCGCCGCCCAGCACGTCGACCACCTGGATGCCGACCACGGTCAGCAAGCCGAAAAAGAAAATCGTCACGGCCGAGGAGAAGGCGGCGGCGGCGACGCGCCAGTTGGCCGGCAGCGAATTGACGAAACCGGCAAAGCCGATATGGGCGCCGCGCAAGGCCGCCAGCGCGCCGGCATAATAGGTCAGCCAGGCGAGCGCGACGGAGGCGACTTCATCGTACCAGGCCAGCGAGTCGCCCATGCCGCGGTAGACGAAACCCATGGTGACGATCGCCGTCACCGTGATGATCATGATCACCGCGATGGCTTCGAGCACGCGGTCGTAGATGAGGCGGATTGATTTCATGGGGGCGCTTAAAAATTCATGGAGTGGCCGGACGGCCCGGACAGGCGTCTCGCGCCGGCAGAATGCGACACGCCGGACCGTTGCCGGCCCGGCGTGCGTTCTAGTCGCGCTTACGAGCCTTTGGCAAGGCTGAGCGACTTGTCGATCAGCATCTTGCCCATCGGCACTTCCTTGGCGAACTCGGCATAGACGCCCTTGGAGGCGGCGATGAAGGCGGCCTTGTCGACCTGGTTCACCTTGATGCCCGAGCTCTTCATCTTTTCGAGCAGGTCGTTGTCGAGCTTGGCGGCGAGCTTGAGGATGTCCGGCTCGACCGCGACGGCGGTGTCGGACAGGATTTTCTGCACGTCGGGCGACAGCCGCGACCAGCTGGCGCCGGCGGTCAGATAGGCCGGCGTATAGACGTGGCCGCTCATCGACAGGTATTTCTGCACTTCCTGGAACTTCTGCGAATAGATCTGCGTCAGCGGATTTTCCTGGCCGTCCATCACGCCGGTCTGCAGCGCCACGAACACTTCCTTGAGCGCCATCGGCGATGGGTTGGCGCCATAGGCCTTGAACATCTTGACGCGCCAGATGCCCTTGGGCGTGCGCAGCTTGATGCCGTCGAGATCGGCCGGCTTCACGATCGGGCGCTTGTTGTTGGTGATCTGGCGGTAGCCGTTCTCCCAGACGCCGAGAATGCGGTAGCCGTGCTTCAAGGCGATCGGCGCGAGGATCGGGTGCACGACATCCTTGGCGATGCGGGCGGCGTGGCCGCGGTCCTGCACCAGATAGGGCATCTCGAACACGCCGAACTCCGGCGCCACCGAGGTCATCACGGTCGAGGGCAGCGCCAGATCGACGGTGCCGAGCTTGAGCTTCTTCGAGCAACTCCGAGTCGCCGCCAAGCTGGCTCGAGCCGTAGACCACGACCTTGGCCTTGTCGCCGAGCTTGGCATTGGCTTTGGCGGCGAACAGTTCGGCCGACTGCGCGAACAGCGAGCCGGGCGCGCCGACATGGCCGAGTTTGATTTCGGTTTGTGCCGAGGCGGTCGTCGACCGACACCAGCGTGGCGGCGGCGAATGTGAGCAGTGCTTTGGCAAGCGACATCGTTTGACTCCTCCCGATGATTTTATGGTTCCGCTTCGTACGGGTCCACTTGGCCGACCCGGCAGGGCCTTGGTGAAGCGGAGGCTGTTATTCTGGCTATCAATGCAAATTGGGCCGGGCAAGACAAGCCAAGGATTGCCGCAGCGATGGCGGTTGATGCCGCGTTGCACCCAAAGGCTGGTGTTGAAGGCGCTTGAAAATTGGTCCGCCCGCCACCCGCATCGGCTTGGGCCGGTTCGGTAGCGGGCGGACCTGAGCGATCGGCGCCGGGACGGGGGGAAACGCCGATCGCAACTTGCCGATTAGTAGTCGGTGCAGATCTTGACGACGCGCCGGTGGCCCCAGCGGTTGTAGCGTTCGACGTAGCGGCATTCGCGGTAGCCGGGCTCTTCGACATAGCGCGGGCCGGCATAAGCGTTCGAGGCGGCGGCGGCGCCGATCAGCGTGCCGGCGACTAGGCCGATGCCGAGGCCGGCGCCGAAGCGCGGGCGGGCCTGGGATTCGCTGGTTGAGGCGGCGATGGCGGTGACGAGGGTGAGGGCGGCGAGGGTGGCGGTAAGGGTCTTTTTGAACTGGGTCATGGCGGGCTCCATCCGGTGAATTGAGGGCGGCCACAATTGGCCGCATGGTCATTGGTCGTCGGAGGGAGCAAAAGGTTCAAAGCCGGTCGAACTTTTTACGATCTCCCGGTGAACCTGCCGTATGCATAGGGCGTTGCGCCAAAGCCCAGCCCAAACCGGATTTGCGCCATGCTCTCGATTTTTCATCTATTTTCGGTGCTTTTGCTGCTCGCGGCCGTGTTCGGCTACCTCAATCACGATTTCTGCATTTGCCGCGCACCATCGGCATGCTGATCGGCGCGCTCGGCCTGTCGGTCGGGATGATTGCCTGGGACGCGGTTTTCCCGGGCTATCTGGTGCAGCCCTGGGCGCAAATGGTCCTGAAGGACGTGTCGTTCCCAGCGGCGCTCTTGAACGGGGCGCTGAGTTTCCTGTTATTCGCTGCCGCTTTGTCGGTGAGCTTTTCCGACCTGTGGAAGCGCAAAGGCACCATCATCGTGCTGGCCACCATCGGGGTGTTGATCTCGACCTTCTTGATGGGGGCTGCGATGTGGTGGGTGTTTGGCCTTGCCGGCTTGAACGTGCCGTTGAGCTGGTGCCTGGTGCTGGGCGCTATCGTCGCGCCGACCGATCCGATCGCGGTCGGAGCGGCGCTTGAGCGCATCGGTCTGCCGGCCGAATTGCGCGGCGTCATCGCCGGCGAAAGCCTGCTCAATGACGGCGTCGGCGTCTTGATGTTTACGCTTCTGGTCGGCGTGGCGGCCAGCGGCACTGGTGATATCAGCCTCGGTCATTTCAGCCTTGCTGTTCGTCTATGAGGCGCTCGGCGGCGCGCTGCTCGGTCTGGCCGGCGGCTATATCGCCTACCGCGCCATGCGTGCGATCGATCAGCACGACGTCGAGGTGATGATTTCGCTGGCGCTGGTTACCGTGACTTACAGCATGGCCGAATTGTTGGATCTGTCCGGGCCGATCGCGGTGGTGATCGCCGGCGTCCTGGTCGGCAGCCATGCCCGTCAGTATGCCATGAGCGAAAATACCCGCCGCCATATCGACATGTTCTGGTCGGTAATCGACGAAGTGCTCAATTCTTTACTTTTCTTGTTGATCGGTCTGGAGATCGTGGTGGTGGAGGGCGGACTCGGCAATATTTATGGCTGCCGTCGCTGCCGCTATTTTAAGCTTGCTCGTGCGCTTCGCCAGCGTCGGACCGCTGGCGCTGATCGTCACCAGGCTCAAGGTGCGGATCGGAGCTACGGTTCTGCTGACATGGTCGGGTCTGCGCGGCGGCATCTCGATTGCGCTGGCGCTTTCGCTGCCTGAAAGCGGGTTTCCGTCAGCCCATTTTGGCGGCGGTTTACGGCGTCGTTCTGTTTACGATTTTGGTGCAAGGTCTTACGCTGGAACGCGTGGCGGATTATTTTTTCCGCCGAAAACCGGAGAATTAAGACGATGCGGCGCGCTGCCTTCTTTCTGTCGGCCCTGTTGCTTGCGGCGGCGGCGTCATCGCTGCCGGCGCAGGCCCAGCATGGCGCCGCGCCGGCGCCGAAAGAGGCCGGGCCGGCGCTGCGACAAGGTTCGTTTCGGCACCAATTGGGTGGCCGAGGCCGAGCATGGCGGCTTTTACCAAGCGCTCGCCGACGGCACCTACAAGAAATACGGGCTGGACGTTGAGATCGTGCCGGGTGGCCCGAACGTCAACAATCGCATTCTGTTGCCGGTCGGCAAGCTCGACTTTTTCATGAGCGCCAATTCGCTGCAGTCGTTTGATGCGGTCGACGCAAAACATTCCGACCATCGCGGTGGCGGCGAGTTTTCAGAAAGACCCGCAGGTGCTGCTGGCGCATCCCGACGCGGCGCGCAATCTCGATGACCTCAAGCATCTGACGCTGCTGGTCTCGAAAGAAGGCCTGGTCAGTTACTTCCAATGGCTGAAGGCCGACTATGGTTTTACCGAGCGCAAGGTGAAACCTTACACCTTCAATCCGCAACCGTTCCTCGCCGACGAGAACGTCGCGATGCAAGGCTACGTGACTTCGGAGCCTTATGCGATCGAAACGCAAGGCCACTTCAAGCCCAGGATCTTTCTGCTCGCCGATTACGGCTTCAACAGCTATTCGACGCTGATCGAAACGCGCCGTGATCTGGTCGAGAAAAATCCCGATCTGGTGCAGCGCTTCGTCGATGCCTCGGCGATCGGCTGGTACCACTATCTCTACGGCAACAACCATGCCGGCAATGCGCTGATCAAAAAGCAGAACCCGGAAATGACCGACGCGCTGCTGGCTTATTCGGTCGCTAAAATGAAGGAGTTCGGCATTGTCGATTCCGGCGATGCAATCAAGCTCGGCATCGGCGCCATGACCGACGCGCGCATGAAAAGCTTCTACGACAAGATGGTGCGGGCCGGCGTGGTCAGGGCCGGTCTCGACTACAAGCGCGCCTACACGTTGAAGTTCGTGAACCAGCGCGTCGGCGTAAATTTGCGGCCTCGATGAATTCGCCAGTCGCCCCGGTTGTCGCGCTTGGGAATGTCGGCAAGAGCTATGAGCGCGGCACGGTCGCGCTCGACGGCTTTAACCTGACGGTGCGGGCCGGCGAATTCGTGACGCTGCTTGGGCCGTCCGGCTGCGGCAAGTCGACGGCGTTGCGTCTTATCGCCGGCTTGAGCGCGCCCAGCACCGGCACGGTCGAAACCTCGGCGCGCGACGCCGGTGGCATCGGTTTTGTGTTCCAGGACCCGACCTTGATGCCGTGGGCGCGGGTTGCCGATAACGTGCGTCTGCCGCTCAAGCTGACGCAAGCTCAAAGCCATATCGATGCCGCGTCATCGCGTGCGGCGGTCGGCCGGGTGCTGGCGCAAGTGGGGTTGAGCGATTTCGAAAATGCTTTCCCGCGCGAATTGTCCGGCGGCATGAAAATGCGGGTCTCGATTGCGCGCGCGTTGGTGACCGAGCCGCAATTGCTGCTGATGGACGAGCCGTTCGCCGCGCTCGACGAAATCACCCGCTTTAAACTCAACAACGAGTTGCTGGCGTTGTGGCAGGAACTGCGCCGCACCGTGATTTTCGTGACGCACTCGGTGTTCGAGTCGGTCTATCTGTCGCAGCGAATCGTCGTCATGACGCCGCGGCCGGGCCGGGTGTTTGCCGAGATCGAGATCCCGGCGCCCTATCCGCGCGAAGACCGCTACCGGATGTCACCGGAATATGCCGGTTACTGCCATCAGGTCGCCGATGCGCTTGCCGGCGCCATGGCCGAGGCGGGCTCATGACTGAACGCTTCCTCCGCATTGCGCTGCCATTTGTGATGCTGGTGCTGGTCGTGCTCGCCTGGGATCTGACCGTGCGCGCTTTTGCCATTCCGCCTTATGTGCTGCCGGCGCCGGGCGTCGTGTTTTCGACGCTGGTGACCGATCGCGTCTTGCTGTGGCATTCGCTGCTGGTGACGCTTTCCATCACCGTCGAGGGCTTTGCGCTGGCGGCCGTCGGCGGCGTCGTTCTGGCCGTCATCTTCAATCAATGGCGGCTGGTCGAATATTCGTTTTACCCTTACGCGGTCATCCTGCAGGTCACGCCGGTGATTGCGATCGCGCCGTTGCTGCTGATCTATCTGCCGCAGCCTTTGGCGGTGCTGGCTTGCGCCTGGATCGTGGCGTTCTTTCCGGTGCTGGCCAACACCACGCTCGGATCTCAATTCGGTCGATCACAATCTGCTGGCGCTGTTCGAGCTGTACAAAGCTTCGCGCTGGCAGGTGCTGATCAATCTGAAATTGCCGGCGGCGCTGCCGCAAATCCTGGCTGGCCTGCGCATCGCCGGCGGGTTGTCGCTGATCGGCGCGGTGGTGGCGGAAATCGCCGCAGGCTCCGCCGGCGCCGGCTCAGGTCTCGCCTACCGCATCGCCGAATCCGGCTACCGCCTCAATATCCCGCGCATGTTCGCGGCGTTGCTGTTGCTATCGCTGGCCGGGGTTGCGATTTTCTTGGTGCTGTCGGCGGTGTCGCATTGGACGTTGCGGCGCTGGCATGAAAGCGCGGTGGCGCGCGAGCGTTAGCCGTCTCGCCTCAGAACAGCCGGTCCATCTTGAACAGCAGTGCGAAGGCCATGAACAGCGCGCTCATGGCGAAATTGCCGGCAAAGGCGATCCAGATCAGCGCGCCGGAATGCGCAAGGCCGAAAAGCGCGGCGGCCGAAATGAGAAAAGTCGCCAGCGCGAAGGCCATCAGCGCCAATAGCCGGTAGTCGGCATAGTCGCAGCATCGATGCCGAGTTGGTTGGCGTTGTAGACGAGAATGCCGGCGGCAATGATCAGGTTGAGGCCGAGCACCGGCCCAAGGCCTTTGCGCAAGGCCACGGCCCAGATCAGTGCCGCGACATGCGCCAGCACAATGACAACCGACGTCGCCTTGTGCTCCATCAGCTGGTCGATCAAGGCGCCCAGCATCGGCGTTTCCTTGCGGCGGGCGATGTCAGAACGACACCCCTTGCGAGATCATCCCCAGCACCGCCATCACGACGATCACCTCGATCAGGCTGCGGTGAAACCGGAAGGTCAGCAACGCCGGCGGTGATCGCCAGGATCGCGACATGGCTGTCGAGCGCGTTTTCGTTAAAGCTGTACCAGCGAAACGGCCCGGAATGCATTTCCTTGACCGTGCCGAACAGCACATGCAGCGCGAACCAGACCGATAGGTTCAGGATCACGCCGACGACGGCGGCGGTGATCGCCGACAAGGCGCCGGCCAGTTTCTTGTTGCCGCGCAGTTCCTCGACGAACGGCGCGCCGGCAAAAATCCACAGCATCGACGGCACGAAGGTCACCCAGATCGTCAGAGCGGCGCCGATCAGTCCGGCGATCAACGGCGTGAACGGCGCGGCATCGCGGAAGGCGGCGAGAAAACCGACGAATTGCGTCACCAGGATCAGCGGGCCGGGCGTGGTTTCGGCCAGCCCCAAGGCATCGACCATTTCCGGCGCGGTCAGCCAGTGATGGTTCTCGACCGCCTGCTGCGCCATATAGGCCAGCACGGCATAGGCGCCGCCGAAGGTGACGACCGCCAGCTTGGAAAAGAACAGGCCGATGTCGACCAGTACATGGTGCGGCCCGAGCGTCAGCGCGGCCAGCAATACCGGCGCCCACCACACCGCGAGCCCGGTGGCGACCGAGATCGCGGCGTGCCGCCAGCGTCCGGCGGTCGGTGTTACCACGTTGTCATTGGCCGGCAGACCGAGTTTTTGCGGGTGGACCGGCGTCGACATAAAGCCGATCATGGCGGCCAGCACGACGATCAGGGGATAAGGTAAGGCGAGAAAATAAATGCCGATAAAGGCCGCCGCCGCGACGCCGTATAGCAACCAGGATTTCAAGGCCCGTTTGCCGATGCGGATCAAAGCCTCGACCACGATCACCAGCACGGCGGCCTTGATGCCGAACAGCGCGCCATCGACCGCGCTGATGCCGCGGCCGTAAGCGTAAAGCAGGCTTAAAGCCAGCATCACGAAGGTGCCCGGCAGCACGAACAGAATGCCGGCGGCCAGTCCACCGCGCACGCCATGCAACAGCCAGCCGGTATAGGTGGCGAGTTGTTGCGCCTCCGGTCCCGGCAGCAACATGCAGAAATTCAGCGCGTGCATGAAGCGCGCTTCCGGCAGCCACTTTTTTTCGTCAACCACAATGCGGTGCATCATCGCGATCTGGCCGGCCGGCCCTCCGAACGACAGGCAGCCGACCTTGAACCAGACCTTAAGCGCGTCGCCGAAGCTCGGATGGGCCGGCGCGTCGGCGGTGGTTGTATCGGAGGGTGTCATGCGCGTCCCGGCTATTGAAACATCGAGAAGGGTATGACCAGAACCAACCCGGACACCAGTAGCAACACCAGAATCAATTTGCGGAAGGCGGCCTCGTCGAGGTGGCCGTAAAGCTTCAATCCGACCCACAGACCGGCGCCCAAGGCGGGCAGGCCAAGCAGGTAGATTTTTAAGAGTTCGGCCGTGACCGCGCCGGTAATCGCCAAGGAAATCGCGGTCATGGCGAAGGCCGCCAGGATCACCGGCTGGAACACCGCGCGCTGCGCGTCCTTCGGCCAGCCGCGCAATTGGCACCAGACCGTGATGATCGGTCCGGCCAGCCCGGTCAGCCCGCCCAAAATCCCGTTCACGACCCCGATGCCGACATCGGCGGGGAGGCTCGCGCGCACGGTATGCACCGTCGGCCGAATCAGGAAATAGCTGCTGTAGAGCACAAGCAGTATACCAACCCCCGTTCGCAAATAGTCGCGGTCAAGGTGTGACAGCAGCATCGCCCCGATCGGTACGCCGACCGCGCCACCGGCGACAAAGGGTGCGACCGCCTTCAGGTTCAGCGCGTGGCGCAGCTTCCAGATACTGTAGCTCTGCACCAGCAGGCCATAGCCGACGATCAGGCCGGCGGTCTGTTGCGGCGTGAGGATGTGGAGCCAGACGCCGGACACCACCAGACCCATCGCGAAGCCCGCCAGACCGGTGACGATGCCGCCGACGAAGGTCGAAATCAGGAAAAGCCAGAGAAACATCGTATCCATCGGTCGCACCAAAGCACAAAGGACCAGCGCTTGGTTGCGATCCTCGGAACAGGATCCTCGGATGGGCTGCAATCCCGGGGACGGATGGCTGCTATCTTTTAGGGGAGGCTGCTATTTCCCCGGTAACCTGATTATATCATCGTGCAAAACGAAGACAAATCGCCCGGGGAGCGTTCAAGGCCATGTCCAACACCATTGATCTCGGCGGCCGCTTCGCGGTCGTGACCGGCGGCGCGCAAGGAATCGGCCGCGCCATCGTCGAACGCTTTCTCGATTCCGGCGCCGCGGTTGCAATCTGGGACCACGACATCGAACTGGCGAACAAGACCGTCGTCGCCTTGGCCGGGCGCGGACGCGTTGCCGCCATCGGCGTTGACGTCACCGATTATGCCGATGTCGAGCGCGCGCGTGAGGATACGCTCAAGGCCTTCGGCCGCATCGACATTCTGGTGAACAATGCCGGCATCGCCGGGCCGAATGTAAAAACCTGGGATTATCCGCTCGAAGCCTGGCATCAGGTGCTGTCGGTCAATCTCGACGGCCCGTTTCATTGCTGCCGCGCCGTCGCGCCGACGATGATTGCGCAGAATTACGGCCGCATCGTCAATATTGCGTCGATTGCCGGCAAAGAGGGCAATCCTAACGCGCCGGCCTATTCGGCATCGAAGGCCGGCGTCATCGCGCTGACCAAGTCGCTCGGCAAGGAACTGGCGGCGCATGACATTTCGGTCAATTGCCTGACGCCGGCAGCCGCCCGGACCGCGATCTTCGATCAGATGACCCAGGAGCACATCGACTTCATGCTGTCGAAAATCCCGCGCGGACGTTTTGTCACAGTCGAGGAGGTCGCCGGTCTGGTGGCGTTCTGCGCCTCGGCCGAATGTTCGTTCACGACCGGCGCGGTGTTCGATATTTCCGGCGGCCGGGCGACCTATTGACCGACGCCGCCCACCAGCGCCGCCAGCGTCTAATCGGCATCGCTTTGATGTGCGGTGCGGTGGCGCTGTTTGCCTGTCTGGATTCGACTGCGAAGTATCTCAACCACTTTATGCCGACATTGCAGGTGGTGTGGGCGCGCTATGCCGGCGCGTTTGTTCTTGCCCTGTTTCTGTCCAATCCGGTGCGCCAGCCGGCGCTGATGAAGACCTCGCGGCCGTGGCTGCAGATCGGACGATCGTTTTTGCTGCTCGGTTCGACCTTGTTGAACTTTTTCGCGCTGCGCTGGCTGCAACTCGACCAGACCACTTCGATCCTGTTCGCGACGCCGTTTCTGGTGGCGCTGTTGTCGGGACCGATTTTGGGTGAATGGGTCGGCTGGCGGCGCTGGTGCGCGATCTTGGTCGGCTTTGCCGGCGTCATCCTGGTGACGCGGCCGGGCTTCGGCGGCATTCATCCGGCGGCGCTGTTATCGGTGGCGTCGCTGTTCTGTTACGGCGTCTACATTATCGCGACCCGGGTGCTGGCGCGCACCGACTCCAGCGAGACCACGCTGTTTTATTCCAATCTGGTCGGTGCGGTGGCGATGTGCGCGGTAGTGCCCTTTGTCTGGACGATGCCGGACAACTGGTTCTTGATTGCCATGATGCTGGCGACAGGGGCCTTCGGCACCATTGGCCATTATATGCTCATCATCGGCCACCGTCTGGCGCCGCCGGTCGTGCTGGCGCCGTTCATGTATACGCAGCTGATCTGGGTGATTGCGCTCGGCTATCTGGTCTTCGGCGACCTGCCCAACAATTGGACTCTCGCCGGTGCCGGCATCGTGGTGGTTTCCGGGCTCTACCTTTTGCATCGTGAAAGACAGGTGGGCAAGGCGGTGACGGCAACCGGCGTCGTCGTCGAATAGCATAGGCCGCATCTGAAATAGGAGAGTTGCGGCCCTGCATTCATCAAGGCTAAGTTCCGGCCCGACAATAAGAACAAGCCGATTTCGATACTGTGAGGATCACCCATGGCGACTGCGAATGACCGGGCGGCGGTGCCCGCCGGTTCCGGTTTGAATGACGATATCGGCGAGCAAAAGCGGCTGGCTTTGTACCGTTCGCAGGTCCGCCTGCGCGATGCCGAACAGCGCGCTTTCGACCTGTTCCTGCAGAATTTGGTGAAGGGCACCAGCCACCTGTCCCTCGGTCAGGAAGCGATCGCCGCTGGTTTCGGCGAGGCGATGGTCAAGGGCGACCTGTCATTCTGCACCTATCGCGGCCATGCCCATACGCTGGCGCGCGGCGTGCCGGTCGAAAAGGTGCTCGGCGAACTGATGCAGCGCGACAACGGCCTGATGCGCGGCAAAGGCGGCTCGATGCATCTGACCTCCGAGGAGCACGGCGTGATGGGCTCCTACGCCATCATTGGCGCGCATCTGCCGATAGCCTGCGGCGCCGCCTGGCGCGCCCAATATAAAGGCGACAAGGACGTGTCGGTCTGCTTCTTCGGCGACGGCACCACCAATATCGGCGCCTTCCATGAAGCGCTGAATTTCGCGTCGGTCTGGAAACTGCCGGTCGTGTTCGTGTGTGAGAACAACCTCTACATGGAATATACGCCGATCGGCGACGTGACTGCCGTCGAGCACCCGGCCGCCGATCGTGCGTCGGCTTACGGCCTCGAGCGTATCGTGATCGACGGCAACGACGCCGACGTGGTCTACCGCACCGCGCAGAAAGCCTTCGCCAAGGCGCGTGCCGGCGACGGTCCGTCGCTGATCGAATGCATGACTTATCGTCATAGCGGCCATTCACGCGCCGATCCCGCCAAGTATCGTCCCGAGGGCGAACTGGAAAAGTGGAAAGAGCGCGACCCGATCAAGATCTATCGAGAACGGCTAAAGCAATTCGGCGTCAGCGACGCTACGATCGAAGAAATCGAAACCAGCGTGCGCAAGGAAGTCGATGACGCGACCGAGGCATGCAAGGCCGCGCCGATGCCGCCGCTCGATATTTTGACAACTGATGTCTACGCCGATGGCGGCTGGGCGTGGAGAAATTAAGATGGCCGAAATAACCTATCGTGACGCGGTTATTCGCGGCATTGCGCAGGAAATGGCGCGCGACAACGACGTCGTGTTTCTCGGCGAAGACGTCGCGAAAGCCGGCGGCGTGTTCAAGGCGACTGTCGGTCTCTATGAACAGTTCGGCCCGATCCGTGTGCGCGACACGCCGATTTCGGAACAGGCGATCCTCGGCGCGGCCATGGGCGCGGCGATGACTGGCTTGAAGCCGATCGCGGAAATTATGTTTTCGGATTTCTTTGCGGTGTGTTTCGACTACATCGCTAACGAATTCCCGAAGAGTCGCTACATGTCGAACGGGCAGACCAAATGTCCGCTGGTGGTGCGTACCGGCAACGGCGCCGGCTCGCGCTTCGGCGCGCAGCACTCTCAGAGTGTCGAAAACTGGTGCATGATGATCCCCGGCCTCAAGGTCGTGGCGCCGTCGACGCCGCTTGACGTCATCGGCCTGCTCGCCGCAGCGGTGCGCGATCCCGATCCGGTGATCTTCCTGGAACACAAGTCGCTCTACGCCACCAAAGGCGAAGTTCCCGACGGCGAAATTCTCGACACCCTCGGCACCGCCAAGATCGTGCGGCCCGGCAAGGACTGCACCATTATCGCTTTGGCTTTGATGGTGTCGCGCGCCCTGGAGGCGGCCGAAACGCTGCAACGCGAACACGGCATCGACGCCGAAGTGATCGATGTGCGGTCGCTGGTGCCGCTCGACACCCAGACCATTCTCGGTTCGGTGGCCAAAACGCACCGGCTGTTCACGGTCGAGGAAAATCCCCGGCTGTGCGGCTGGGGCGCGGAAATCGTGTCGATCGTTGCCGACGAGGCTTTCTACGATCTCGATGGTCCGCCGGTGCGCATCACTACGCCGCATATTCCGTTGCCGGCTGCCGATATTCTGGAAGACATCGTGCTGCCGACGCCGGCGCGGATCGTCGAGACGGTGCGCAAGTCGCTCGGGAGTTGACGCTTTTCCCGGGCGCTGCGCAGCACCGATTGGTGATGCGCTGCAGACCCGGGATCGTTACGGGTTGAGAAGGTCCCGGTTCTGCGGCGCACCATTTCGCGCTGCGTCGCGCCCGGGCCATGCAGAGTGAAGGATCATCGCCATGTACGACAATCTTCTCGCCAATGTTCCGACCGATCTCTACATCGGCGGCAAATGGAAAAAGGCCTCCGACGGCGGCCGCTTCGACGTGACCGATCCGGCGACCGAAAAGACCATCGCCTCGGTGGCGAGCGCCACCGTCGAGGACGCCAAGGCTGCGCTTGACGCCGCGCAAGCCGCATTCCCGGCCTGGGCCGCCAAGAAGCCGCGCGAGCGCGCCGAGATCCTGCGCAAGGCTTATGAAGTCATCATGCGCGACGCCGAACGTTTCGCCAAAATCATCACGGTTGAAAACGGCAAGGCCTTGTCCGATTCGCGCGGCGAAGTCGCTTACGCCGCCGAGTTCTTCCGCTGGTACGCCGAGGAAGCCGTGCGCAATAACGGTTCGGTGTCGATGGCGCCAGCCTCGGGCGCGCGCATCTTCGTGCAGCACAAGCCGGCCGGCATCGCCGTGCTGGTGACGCCGTGGAATTTCCCGGCCGCGATGGCGACCCGCAAGATCGGTCCGGCGCTCGCCGCCGGCTGCCCGGTGGTGCTCGAAGCCCGCCTCCGACACGCCGCTGACCATGCTGGCGCTGATGCCGGCGCTGGAAGAAGCCGGCGTGCCGCCCGGCGTGGTCAACGTCATTCCGTCGCGCTCGTCCGGCAAGGTGGTGTCAGCGCCATGCTGCATGACAGCCGCGTGCGCGTGGTGTCGTTCACCGGCTCGACCGAAGTTGGCCGCAAGCTGCTGCACGAAGCCGCCGACAACATCGTCAAGCCGGCGATGGAACTGGGCGGCAACGCGCCGTTTCTGGTGTTCGACGATGCCGACATCGACGCCGCCATCGAAGGCGCCATGATCGCCAAGATGCGCAACATGGGCGAGGCCTGCACCGCCGCCAACCGCTTCTATGTGCACGAGACAGGTGCATGACGAGTTCGCCAAGAAGCTCACCGCCAAGATGGCCGGCCTCAAGATGGGCAACGGTCTCGACGACGGCGTCAACCTCGGGCCGCTGGTCAACAAGGAAGGCCGCGACAAGGTGATCGAACTGGTCGAGGACGCGACGTCGAAGGGCGCCAAGATCCTGACCGGCGGCAACATGCCAAACGGGCCGGGCTTCTTCTATCCGGCGACCGTGCTGACCAATGTCTCCGATGACGCCAAGATGCTGAGCGAGGAAATCTTCGGGCCGGTCGCTTCGATCCAGACTTTCAAGACCGAGGATGAAGTCATCAAGCGCGCCAACGACACCGAATACGGCCTGGTCGCCTATCTCTACACCAAGGACATTTCGCGCGGGCTTCGCGTGTCGGAGAAACTCGACTTCGGCATGATCGGCTTAAATCGCGGTCTGGTGTCCGATCCGGCGGCGCCGTTCGGCGGCACCAAGCAGTCCGGCCTCGGCCGCGAAGGCGCGCAGGAAGGCATGAAGGAATTTCTCGAGACGCAATATGTCTCGATGACGTGGTAAACGCGGCGAGCGGGAAGAGAATTAGGAGCGATTGTCAATGGACGTCCTGATGCCGCAACTCGGTGAGACCGTCACCGAGGGTAAGATCGTCAAGTGGTTCAAGTCGGCCGGCGACGCCGTCAAGCCGGGCGACAACCTGTTCGAGATCGAAACCGACAAGACCTCGATGGAAGTGCCGGCGACTTTCGGCGGCACGCTGACCGATATTCATTTTCAGGTCGGCGAGACCGCCAAGGTCGGCGCTGTGGTGGCCGTCGATTGCTGGTGAGGGTGGGGCGGAAGCGCTAGCGCACGCTGCGGCTGCATCGGCACCCGCGCCGAAACCAGCCGCGGCCGCCGCGCCTGTGATGTCGGCGGCCGCGTTTGTGCCACCGCCGCGCCATCAATCGTCCTTCTGAAACGACCGCGCGCGATTTCGCCTATCCCAACATGACGGCGTGGCACGAAGTCCGCACGCCGGAGCGCAATTACGGTCCAGCGAAACTGGCCGGCGGCGGCTTCGTTACGCCCTTGGCGCGGCGTTTGGCGTCGGAGCGCGGCATCGATCTCAGTCGCGTTTCAGGCACCGGCCCGCATGGCCGCATTGTCGCCGCCGATATCGATAAAGCCGCGCCTGCCTCCGGCGGCGCGATGGCGACCGGCGCCAGCTTCGCGCAGGTCAAGGCATTGTACGAAGGCATCGCTTACGAAGAAGTGCCGCTCGATTCGATGCGCGCGACCATCGCGACGCGCCTCACGGTGGCCGCGCAGACTATCCCGACATTCTATCTGATGGCCGATATCGACATCGACCGCCTGATGGCGATGCGTGAACAGGCCAATGCCGCCGCGCCCAAGGATGCCGACGGTGAGCCGGCGTTCAAGCTGTCGCTCAATGATTTCATCATCAAGGCCTGGGCGGCGGCGTTGCAACGCATTCCGGCCGCCAATGCGGTCTGGGCCGGCGACCGCATCTTGCGCTTCACTCATTCCGACATCGGCATCGCGGTGGCGCTCGACGGCGGCTTGATTACGCCGGTGATCCGTAACGTCGATCAGAAATCACTGACCGCGATTTCGAATGAGATCCGCGACTTGGCCGAACGCGGCCGCGCCAAGAAGCTGCAAGCCCATGAATACCAGGGCGGGGCGAGTGCGATCTCCAATCTCGGCATGTACGGCGTGCGCGAATTCACCGCCATCATCAATCCGCCGCATGCCACCATTTTGGCGGTCGGCGCCTCGCGCCGCGCCCCGGTAGAGACCGAAGACGGCGGCGTCAAATTCGTCAGTCAAATGACGGTCACCGTGTCATGCGACCATCGCGTGATCGATGGTGCGCTCGGCGCCGAATTGCTGGCGGCTTTCAAGAGCTTGGTCGAAGCGCCGGTTACGGCGTTAATCTAGGAGTTGAACGATGGCGGGCGAAAAGCCGGACGTATTGTTGGTCGGAAGCCGTAAGCCGGTGCTGATCGGCGGGATGGAGCCGAAAGTCACTTTGCACGATTATCTCGGCGCGGCCGACAAGGACGCGCTGATCAAATCGGTTGGCGGCAAGATCCGCGCCATCGCGGTCGCCTATACCGCCAACAAGATCGATGGCGCCTTCATGCAGCAGTTCCCGAAGCTCGAGCAGATTTCGAGTTTCGGCGTCGGCTACGATCATATCGACGCCAAATGGGCCGGCGAACACGGCATCGTCGTCACCAACACGCCGGAAGTGCTGAACGAGGAAGTCGCCGACACCGCGCTCGGCCTTCTGCTGTGCACCGTGCGCGAGTTTCCGCAGGCCGACCGCTATGTCCGCGCCGGCAAATGGCCGCAAGCCCATTTTCCGCTGATCGAAAGCGACTTTGCGCAACCGCACCGTCGGCATGGTCGGCATGGGCCGCATCGGCAAGGCGATTGCCAAGCGGCTGGAAGCTTTCGGCGTGCCGGTGGTCTATCACTCGCGCAATCCGCAACCCGGCGTCTCGTACAAGTATTATCCCAAGCTTCTCGACATGGCGCGCGACGTCGACACGCTGATGATCATCGTGCCGGGCGGGGCGGCGACCAAGAACCTGATCAATGCCGAAGTGCTGAAAGCCCTCGGGCCGCAGGGCATCGTCATCAACATGGCGCGCGGCTCGGTGGTCGACGAGCCGGCTTTGATCCAGGCGCTCAAGGATCGCACGATCTTTTCCGCCGGCCTCGACGTGGTGGTCAACGAGCCGCATGTCCCGCAGGAACTGATCGACATGGACCACGTCGTGTTGTTCCCGCATCTCGGCTCCTCGACCGAGGTGACGCGGGCGGCGATGGACCAACTGGTGGTCGACAACATCCTGGCCTGGGCCGCCGGCAAGCCGCCGCTGACGCCGGTGGCGGAAACGCCTTATCCGCCGAAGCGCTAGCGCGCCGCGCCCGAACTGGTGCTAAACTCGCCGCCGTTCCGGATTCGCGGGCTTCGGGCGCGTGCCGGTAAGACGAGGGCATAAGGGCGCGCGTCCATGATTCGGTGGTTGATCGGACTTTTCGCGCTGACGCTTGCCACCGCCGCTTCGGCGCAGACGCCGCCGGTGCTGGGCGAATCCGCCAAGGCGATGCTCGGCGACTGGGAATTTTCCAACGCCGCGCGCGACAAGATTTGCACCGCGACCTTCAAGCGCGATTCAGTCAAGGTCGGCTTCAAGGTATCGTTCGATGCCAATTGCGCCGCTCAGTTTCCGCTGGTTGAGAAAATAGCCGGCTGGCGCTTGCCCGACGACGACAATCTGTTTTTGCTCGACGCCGCCGGCCAGCCGCTGGTGGAGTTCAGCGAAGTCGAAAGCGGCATTTTCGAAGCGCCGACGCCCGGCGTCGGTGTGTTGTTCCTGCAGCACGCGGAGGCCGCCGGTCCCGCGCCAAAAAAGCCGCCCGATCTGGCGGGCGATTGGGTGGTGACCCGCCGCGGTGCGGCGATCTGCACCCTGGCGCTTGCCGCTTCGTCTTTCGGCGATGGCTTTGGCTTGACGCTGGAGCCCGGCTGCGATGCCGCGCTCAAATTCACCCATTGGCGGCTGGACGGCAGTGAGTTGATGTTGATGCCTGCAACCGGAACGCCCTGGCGCTTCGTCGAAGCCGAAGGCGGCAATTGGCAGCGTGTGGCGGGTGGTTCCGACCAGATCATGCTGGTGCGGCAGTAGTGCCTCTAAATCAGCTTCAATCCCTTGAAGCTGGCATGTCCTTCTTTGCCGACGATGATGTGGTCGTGGACAGAGATCCCGAGCGGCCTGGCGACATCGATGATCGCCTGCGTCATCTGAATGTCGGCGCGTGACGGCGTCGGATCGCCGGACGGATGATTGTGCACCAGGATTAACGCGGTCGCCGACAACTCGAGCGCCCGCTTGATCACCTCGCGCGGATAGACCGGCGTGTGATCGACGGTGCCCTTCTGCTGCACCTCGTCGGCGATCAACTGGTTACGTTTATCGAGGAATAAGAGCCGAAATTGCTCCTTGTCTTCGTAGGCCATGGCGGTACGGCAATAGTCGAGCACGCTCGACCAGGATGACAGCACCGTCCGTTTTTGCATCTGGCCGCGCGCCAGGCGATTGGCGGCCGCGTGCACGATTTTCAGTTCGGTGATGGCCGCTTCGCCCATGCCCTTGAGTTCGGCGAGGCGTTTCGGCGGCGCCGCCACCACTTCGGCGAAGGAGCCGAACTTGGCGATCAATGCCTTGGCGAGCGGTTTGACGTCGCGCTGGGGGATGGCGCGGAACAGGACCAGTTCCAGAAGTTCGTACTCGCTGAGCGCGTCGGGCCCGGCATCGCGAAATCGCCCGCGCAGCCGCTCGCGGTGGCCGTGATAATGCGGCGTGGCCTCCGAAAGCCCGGACATGTCGTCAATTCGGTCGGTATCCTCGGTCATGACCCCACGCCCGCTCGATCCTTGCGCGTCGATTGTAGTGCAGCCGAATGCAATCGACGAGGGAGGATTTCAGGCCGCCGGTTGTTCGGTTTAGGACGCGGCTCGGGGCGCGCGGGCGCCGGGGCGATGATCGGGGTGGCGATATTCCGGCAGAAACAGTGCGATCAGCGCGGCCAAAGCGGCGCAGATCGGCACGCTGGCGAGCGCGGTGTGAAAGCCGCCGCCGGTCAGGTCGGCGAGATAGCCGACCAGCGGCTGGAACAGGATTGCGCCGGCAATGCCGATCATGTTGACGAAGGCGACCACGGTGCCGGCCAGCCGGTTCGGCTGGCCCTCTTTGGCCATCGCGAAGGTCAGCATTTGAAATCCGCCGAAAAAGCCGGCGGTCAACAACATTGCGCTGGCGGCCATTTCCGAGCCGGGGCCATAAAGCACGCCGGCATAGGCCAGTCCGGTTGCGACGGCGCCGCCGACGACAAAATATTTTCGGTGGCCAAACAGGTCGGACAAATAACCGCCGGCCAGGCTGCCGGCCGCCATGCCCCAGAACACCATCGATACCGTGGTTTGCGCGGCGACTTGCGATAGATGATGATCCTTCATCAGTTCGCTGGTGCCCCACAGCCCGCCATAGACGTTCACCGGCATGTAATAGAGCATGCCGATCATCGCGATCGCCCAGGTGCGCGGATGGCCTAGCACTTCGATCAAAGTCCGGCGGACGTGCTCGACCGGTTTCGTCGTCGCGGTGGTCGCGGGCGAATGCGGCTCGCGCAGAAAAACCAGCGCGGTCAGACACAGCGCGACCCCGGCAACGCCGGTTGCGATAAACACCGTGCGCCAGCCGTCGAGCGCGATCAGGCCCGACAGCGCGACGCCGCCGATCGCCGTTCCGACCATGCCGACGGCATTGACCGCGCCGGACAAAAACGCGAAGCGCTCAGGCGCGAACCAATGGTTGACCAGCCAAAGCGCTGCCACGAAAGCGAATGATGCGCCGAAGCCGGTGAGCCCGCGGCCCAGACCGCCGGCTACGACATGATCGGTCGCGGCGAAAATCAACACCCCGGCCGCGCAACAGGCGCTGCCGAGTACGATGAAACGCTTGGCGCCGTAGCGGTCGAGCACCAGCCCGACCACGATCTGCATCGGCGCATAGACCCAGAAGAACAGACTGGCGAGCGTGCCGAAGCCACCCTCCGACAGGCCATAAAAATGCGCGATGGCGCCGGCCGCCAGGCTGGGTTCCGTGCGGGTGACGAATTCGAACAGGAAAAAGGCGGACGCGATCGCGAAGGCTATCCAGGCGGTGGGCATTACATCTCGGTCAGTTGAAGGTCACGCGCCCCCGCGTCGGCTCTTGTCGATCTATAAGCTCAGCGCTTGTAAGGCGGCTTGTCGAGCCCGGCTGGCGAGAAGGTGAAGACCTCAACGCCGTCTTCGGTGACTCCGACCGAGTGCTCAAACTGCGCCGACAGCGAGCGGTCGCGGGTCACCGCAGTCCAGCCATCCGACAGCACCTTCACATGCGGGCGGCCGAGATTGATCATCGGCTCGACCGTGAACAACATGCCGGCCTTGAGCACGACGCCTTCGCCGGGCCGGCCGATGTGAACGATATTCGGCTCGTCATGGAACAGCTGGCCGAGGCCGTGGCCGCAGAAATCGCGCACCACGCTCATGTGCTGGGCTTCGACATAGCTCTGGATGGCGTGGCCGATATCGCCGGTGGTCGCGCCCGGCTTGATGACGGCGATGCCGCGCATCATCAATTCATGAGTGACCTCGATCAGCCGTTCGGCCCGGCGCGGAATATTGCCGACCGGGTACATCCGGCTGGAATCGCCGTGCCAGCCGTCGAGGATCAAGGTGACATCGATATTGACGATATCGCCGTCCTTGAGCGGTTTTTCATTCGGGATGCCGTGGCAGACGACGTGATTGAGTGAGGTGCAAGTCGACTTCTTGTAGCCGCGATACATCAAAGTCGCCGGCAGCGCGCCATTATCCATGCCGAATTCGAACACTAGCTTGTCGATGGCGTCGGTCGTCACGCCGGGCGCGACGTGGTCGGTCAGCATGTCGAGGCAGCGCGCGGTCAGCTGTCCGGCCTTACGCATGCCTTCGAAGGCTTCGGGCCCGTGGATCTTGATCTGTCCGGTCTTGCGGTGAGGAGCGACGGCGGCGTCAATGTAGGTCATGATCCGCAATGTAAGGATTGGGGCCTGCGGCGGCAAGCGCGGCCGCCGCAGGCCGGAAAATCAGGCGATTTTACCGCCCAATTCGTCCTCGATATGGGCTCGGATGATGTCGTCGAAGCTTGCTTCGACGGTAAAACCCAGTTCGACCGAGCGGCGGGCATCGAAACGGCTGGGCCAGCCGGCGACGATGCGCTCGACCAGCGGATCAGGCACTCGCTTGATCCGGGCGGCGACCTTGGCGCCGGCGACGCGGGTCAGCGCCTCGATCTGCTCGCCGACAGTGCAGCAGACGCCCGGCATGGTCAGGTTGATCCGGTCGCCGAGCTGGGCATGGCTCAAGCCCGCGCCATGGATCAGAAAACCGACCGCCGAGCGCGGGCTAGCGTGCCAATGCAGCACGCTGTCGGCGACCGGCAGCAGCGCCTCCTGACCGGCCAGCGGTTCGCGGATGATGCCGGAGAAAAAACCGGAGGCCGCCTTGTTCGGCTTGCCCGGCCGGACCACGATCGACGGCAGGCGAATGCCGACGCCGTCAAGCATGCCGCGCCGGGTATAGTCGGCCAGCAGCAATTCGCAGATCGCCTTCTGGGTGCCGTAGGAGGTTAACGGCGTTAGATGGAAGTCGTCCGGGATGGCGTCCGGGAACGGCGCGCCGAAGACTGCGATAGATGACGTGAAGACGACCTTGGGCTTGTAGGTGTCGCCGGCAGCGCGGATCGCTTCCAGCAGTGCGCGGGTGCCGTCGAGATTGACGCGATAGCCTTTGTCGAAATCGGTCTCAGCTTCGCCCGAGACCACGCCGGCGAGATGGAAAATGACCTCCGGACGTCCGGCGATCGCCTTGTCGGCCGCGCCCGGCGCCGACAGGTCGCTGGTCGACACTTCAACCGCGCCGTTAAAGCCGTCCGGCTGGTGCGGCGCGACCACGTCGATGAGCGTCAGCTTGTCGATGGCGCTGCCGTTGAGCTTGCCATCCTTGACGAGCCGGGCGGTGAGCTTCCGCCCAATCATGCCGGCGGCGCCGGTCACCAGAATATGCATCGGTGTACTCCCTAGACCGTTTCTTGTTGTCCATCCGCCGGCTCAAACCGGTCGAGCTTTCGTAAATCCGGAAACAATCCCATCCATGTGCCCGCGATCACCAGCGAGCCGATGCCGCCAATCAGTACCGACGGCACCGCGCCGAGCCAGGCCGCGACCGTGCCGGACTCGAATTCCCCCAGCGTATTCGACGAGCCAACAAAAAGGTAGTTGATTGCGCTGACCCGGCCACGCATTTCGTCCGGGGTTTCCATTTGAACCAGGGTAAATCGGATGACGACACTGACCGCGTCGGAGGCGCCGAGCGCGGCCAGCGCCAGAAGCGACAACGGAAACCAGGTCGACAGCCCGAATACGGTGGTGGCTACGCCATAGATAGCGGTCACGGCGAACATCTTGCGGCCAATATGACGTTCGACTGGAAAGTACGACAAAATTAGTGCGGTAGTCAGCGCGCCTGTGGCCGGCGCCGAACGCAACAGGCCAAGCCCGACCGGGCCGACCGCCAAAATATCCTTGGCGAAAATCGGTAAAAGCGCAGTCGCGCCGCCCAGCAGGACGACGAACAAATCGAGCGAGATAACGCCGAGCAGCCGGCGGCGTTGGCTGATATAGGCGAAACCGGCCAGCACCGAACGGAAGGTCGGCGGCTCGCGGTCGGCTGAGACATTGCCCTTGATCTTGATCATGCTGACGAGGGTCACGGCCGCGACGAAAAACACCACGCAAAGTCCGCTGACCGCCACCGGCTGAACCACGTAAATCAGGCCGCCGAGCGCCGGCCCGCAGATCACGGCCACCTGGTTGGCCGAGGCCCAACCCGCGACCGCGCGCGGCAACAACCTGTTCGGCACCAAAGCCGGCAGCAGCGAGCTGCCGCTGGGCATTTCAAAAGCGCGCGCGCTGCCGAGCATGAAGACGACCGCGAACAACAGGTCGCGACTTAGATGGCCTGTGAACATTGCTATCGTGATAATCAGCGCTGAAAGTGCATAAATGCTTTGCGAAATCCGTACGATCAGGCGGCGGTCATAGCGGTCGGCGGTGTGGCCGATCAGCAAAGTCAGGATCACCGCCGGCACGAACTGGATCAGTCCGACCAATCCGAGATCGAAAGCAC
Organism: uncultured Alphaproteobacteria bacterium; assembly: GCA_963830125.1. Lineage (GTDB taxonomy): Bacteria > Pseudomonadota > Alphaproteobacteria > Rhizobiales > Xanthobacteraceae > Pseudolabrys. The sequence goes on from CAWHKU010000007.1 coordinate 464,562, forward strand.
TGTCGGTGAGTTCGTAGACCTTCCATCCGATCACCAGCGCCAGCATCTGGTAGCCCATCGTTGCCGACAGCCGCGACAACCAGAACAGCACGAACGGTCGCTGCCGCAGCAGGCCGCCGGACGACGTCGCGGCGCTGTCGCTCATTCGGCTATGCCGTTGATCGTGCCGAGGCTGAGTTTCTGTTTGCCGTCGGCGCCGAAATTTTCCGGCGCCAACCAGCGCTCGAAAGCCGCCTTGCGCGCCGGCCATTCGTTGTCGAGCATGGAGAACCAGGCGGTGTCGCGATTGCGGCCCTTGACGATTCTGTGCTGGCGGAAAATGCCTTCGAAACTGAATCCGTATCGTTCGGCCGCTCGCCGCGACGGTGCATTCAGCGCGTTGCATTTCCATTCGTAGCGGCGGTAGCCCAGGTTCTCGAAGACGTAGCGCGCGAGCAGATACTGAGCTTCAGTGGCGAGCGGCGTACGCTGCAACGCCGGCGCATAGAGAATATTGCCGACCTCGATGACGCGATATGTTTCCTGGATGGCCATCAATGCCGCGACGCCGAGCGCACGGTCTTTGGCGTCAAGGATGACATAAAAGCGCGGGTCGTCGCTGGTGGCGCATGCTGTGATCCAGGCCGAGAATGCCGCCTCGTCGGTGAATGGACCGTCGTACATATAGGTCCAGAGTGCGTCGTGGCCGCGCACCGCTTGCCACAGGTTTTCCGCGTGTCCGGTCTTGAGGCTTTCCAGGTGCCCGAAACGGCCCCGTAGCGTGATCACGCCGGGCCGCTCAGCCGACTGTGTGTCAACCGGCAGGCCGATTTGCTGCCCTGTGTCGGGATGAAGCTCCGAGCCTGTCATGTTTTTGGTTTTTTCACACCGCCGCCGAAAAATGCGTTGAGTTCCGCGTTCGAGATGACGCCGGCAAAACGGTCGAAGGTGCCGGCTTCGGCGATTTCTTTGGCCGATTTGATGAAAGCATGCATGGCGACCCGCGCCAGCGTGCCGCCGACACTGATCCGGCGCACGCCCATTGCGGCGATATCCCTGACGCTAAAGCCGCAGGCCGCCGACATCAGCAGATTGACCGGCTTGGGCGCGACCGCCTTGACCACGGCTTCGACCTGCTCACGGGTCTTGATGCCGGGCGCATAAAGACAATCGGCGCCGGCATCGGCGAATGCCTTCAGCCGCCGGATGGTCTCGTCGAGGTCGGGCTTGCCATGGATGAAGCCCTCGGTGCGGGCGGTGAACACGACATCGCCGCCAGCCTGGTCGATGGCCAGACGGGCCGCGCGTACGCGTTCGACCGCCAGATCGAAATCGTACAGCGGGGCGCGTTCGTTTCCGGTGAAATCTTCGATCGATAGACCGGCGACGCCGGTTTCGACACACAGCCGCACGTTGGCGGCGACTTCGGCCGGGTCGTCGGCGTAGCCGCCTTCGAAGTCGGCATTGACCGGCAGATCCGAGAAAGCCGCCATCTCGCGGCAATGGCCGAGCACCATGTCGCGCGTGACGTCGCCGTCGGCCAGGCCTTGCGCGTGGGCGTAGCCCGAACTGGTGGTCGCCAGGGCCTTGAAGCCGAGCCCCTGCAAATAGCGCGCGGTGCCGGCATTCCAGGGATTTGGCATGACGAAACAACCACCCTCGTGCAGTTCGCGGAAAGCACGGCGTTTTTCGGCGGTCGTATTTTTCATTATCGTCAAATCCCGATCGTAACGTGGGGAACGTGGCACGATTGCGCGCCGAAGGACAATGCCAATCCGCGATGCTGGCTATGAGCGTTCATCATGGGCCAATATCAGCATTGGCCGGCAAGCATGGCTGGGCTGGATTAGTATGGTGCGCAACAAACCAGTGTTGCCGGGGGACATGCCGTGGACAGTGTCGATTTCGATGCCTTGGAAGAGCAGGCGCGTGCCCGGATGCCGCCGGCGTCCTTTGCCTTTTGTGCCGCCGGCGCCGACGACGAGATCAGCGCGACCGAAAACATCACGGCCTGGCGCGCGCTGCGGCTGCGGCCGCGGATGCTGCGCGACGTCACTGCCATCGACACCCGCGTCACGCTGTTAGGCCAACAGGTGCCGACGCCGATCATGGTGGCGCCGACCGGGCGTCATAAAATGTTTCACCCGCTCGGCGAGCGCGCTACCGCGCGCGGCGCGGCGGCGGCTGGCGCGGCTTACGTGATGGCGTCGCAATCCAATATCCTGATCGAGGATGTCGCGGAGGAGCGGCGCGACGCGCCGCAATGGTTCCAACTTTATTATTGGCCGAACCCGCGCCGAGGTTGAAGCCTTGATCGACCGTGTGGTCGAGGCCGGCTTCACCGCCTTGGTGCTGACCGTGGATTCGCCGGTTGGCGGCTGGGCGCCGCGCGCCGCGCGCGCCCAACACGAGCCGACGCCGGACATTCTCAACATCAACATGCCGGGCCGGCCGATAGCGCGGACGTTTTATCATCCCGATTTCGTCGGCAAGGTGAACTATCCGGCGACCTGGCGCGAACTCGAATGGCTGGTCAAACGCTCGCCGATCCCGGTGATCGTCAAGGGCGTGCTGCGCGGCGACGATGCGCTGGCCTGCGCTGAGCATGGCGCGCGCGCCATCATGGTGTCCAATCACGGCGGCCGTCATCTCGACACCACGGTCACGACCGCGGCCGCGATCGGCGAGGTCGTCGAGGCGGTCGGCGACAAAGCGGAAGTCTATGTCGATGGCGGCATCAGGCGCGGCACCGATATTCTCAAGGCACTGGCGCTCGGTGCCCGCGCCGTGATGATCGGCCGTCCGATCATCTGGGGCTTGGCGGTCAACGGCGCCGATGGTGTCACCGCCGTGCTCGACCATTTGCACGTTGAACTGGTGCGCGCAATGCAACTCAGCGGCACCGCCAGCCTCAAGGATGCGACGGCGGATCTGCTGGCGAAATAACGCCCTTGCTAACGGCTCGCGGTCTCGCTTCGCCCCGACAGCAGCAGCCCGCCTTGCGCGTCGAGTGCCGCTGCGATCGATTGCGGTTTCACGTTGAGCAGGAAATTACCAAGGCTTCGTTGCGTTGTTGCCGGCAAATCGAGGTACGCGCGGATCAGTTCGATAATGCCCGGCTCGCGCGTCCAATAGTAAAGTTCGAGCAGCCGGCTTGGATCGGTACCGCCATTGATCAGGGTTCTGACGACCTCCCAGGCGGGGTCGTTGCGGTCGCGGCTGTATAAGGTGTTGGCTGCGGCGACTGTCTCGGCGCGCTTGGCCGTGCGTCCGCGTTTGTTGACGTCGTTGCGCCTGAGGCTGCTTTGCATGATTTCCTCCCGCTACACTCGCACCAGGTACCTCGCTATCATGGTCCAACATACGGTACATGGAGAATAGGCATATCCGACTACGGCTGGCGGGTGAGCGCGGCCTGAACTCCGGCGCTGTCGGGTCCGGGTCCGGCTTAAGCCCTCGGAATCGTTTGATTTTGGACCGCGGATGGGCTGAACTGCCGCCAAGTTGGGCCTTACTCCGAGGAAATAACCGATGCTCAAGACGATCGCGGCTTTCGACCGCATTGGCGAAGAAAATGCCTTCGCCGTGCTGGCCCGCGCCAATGCCCTGGCCGCCCAAGGCCGCGACATCATCAATTTGGGCATCGGCCAGCCCGACTTCCGCACCCCGGACTTCATCGTCGAGGCGGCGATCAAGGCGCTGCGCGACGGCCATCATGGCTATACGCCGGCTAACGGCATTCCGGCCTTGCGCGAGGCGGTCGCCGCCGATCTCAACAAGCGCTACGCGGTCGAGGTCTCGCCCGACAGCGTCATGATCATGCCGGGCGGCAAACCGACCATGTTCATGTCGATCCTGATGTTCGGCGAGCCGGGCGCGGAGATCATGTATCCCGACCCGGGCTTTCCGATTTACCGTTCGATGATCGAATTCACCGGTGCGACGCCTGTTCCGGTGCCGATCCGCGAGGAGAATGGCTTTGCCTTTTCAGCGGAAGAGACGCTCAAGCTAATCACGCCGAAGACCCGGCTGTTGATCGTCAACTCGCCGGCCAACCCGACCGGCGGCGTCACGCCGAAGAGTGAAGTCGACAAGCTAGTCGCCGGCCTTGCCCAGTGGCCGGACGTCGCCATCATGTCGGACGAGATCTACGACCACATGGTCTATGACGGTGAGAAGCATGTCTGCCTGCTGTCCTATCCGGAAATCCGCGACCGGCTCATCCTGCTCAATGGTTGGTCGAAAACCTATGCGATGACCGGCTGGCGGCTCGGTTACGCGGTCTGGCCCGGCAAGCTGTACGACTACGCCCGCAAACTCGCCGTCAATTTGCATTCCTGCGTCAACGCCTCGGCGCAATATGCCGGACTGGCAGCGCTCACCGGGCCGCAGGACGAAGTCTGGAAAATGATTGCCGAGTTCGACAAGCGCCGCAAAGTGGTGGTCGAAGGCTTGAACAAATTGCCGAACGTGTCCTGCGCAACGCCGAAGGGCGCGTTCTATGCCTTTCCCGAATATCAAGAACACCGGCTGGAAGGCCAAGGAATTGGCGGCCGCGCTGCTGGACGAAACTGGCGTCGCCATCATCGGCGGGCCGGACTTCGGCATTCTTGGCGAAGGTTACGTGCGGCTGTCTTACGCCAACTCGACCGAAAATATTTTAAAGGCGCTCGGCCGGATGGGCGAGTTTCTGGCCAAGAAGAAGGCGGCGTAAGCGGCGCTTAAGCGTCGCTTGTGCCCCTTGCGGCTTTGAAGCGCGCGAGGCTTTCGGCCGGCCAAGTGTCGGCGGGTTTGTAGAATTCGGGGACCGCGGGGACGCCGTCGGGCAGCACGACCCAGGGCTGCTTGGTCGACGTATAGATGTGAATGTCCGGCGACGCGCGTGACGGCTCGTCGAGCGTACCGGCCCGGACGAAATTGAAGTTCGGCCCGGCGCCGGCATAATTACTCCACACCGTCACGCCGCAATCGGCGCAGCGCCAGAATGTCTGGCCCTTGCCGCTCAGGCTGGGCAGCGTCGTCTTTACCGGCGCGCCCTGCGAGAGTTCGACCTGCGAGGCTTCGATAAACGCATTGACGGCGAAGGCTGATCCGGTTTCGCGCTGGCACCAGGTGCAATGGCAGCAATGTACGAAGAGTGGCTTGGCTTTCAGCCGATAGCGCACGGCGCCGCAGGTGCAGCGGCCTTCCAACGCGGCATCGTTTTGATCGTTCATGGCAAGGTCCCTGCGTTTTTTTGCACAGTCATTCGCATGGTGCCGAACCGCCCGCGCGGCCGGCAATCATATAACTTTCGTTGCGCTATCGCATGGTCAGCCTGAATCCGATCAGCACGATGGCCAGGCCGATCACCTGTGCCAGGCTCGGCACCACGCCGAGCGCGAGATAGCCGATGATCAACGAGAAGCCGGGCACCAGCGCCGGGAAAGTCGCCGAGCGTCCGGCGCCGAGCAGAGTGACCGCGCGCGCGAACAAGAAGATCGGCAGTACGCCGGCGATGATGCCTTGTGCCGCGATTTGCAGCAGGTTTTCGTACAACCCCATGCGCATCATATTATCGACGCCGATGAAGACGAAATAAAACGGCGCATAGACCAGCACGGACAGCGCGCCGACAGCCGCGACCACCCGGGTGCCGGAAATATGCCACTGCCGTAGCAAAATGCCGAAGCAGGCCCAGAACGCGCCTGCGCCGAAAAACAACAGGTCGCCGCCGACGCCGTGGCTGCCGATCGTCATCAGCAATTCATAGCCGAACACCATCAAGCCAGCGGTGATCGCGATGGCGCCAATAATGCGCGATACCGACAACCGCTCACGCAGAATAACGGCGGCGAGCACGATGCCGACTAAGGCGGCAGTCGCCGGCTGGATGGTGGTGCCGTGGCCGAGCGGCACCAGAATGAAGCCGGTATAGGCGATCAGGGCCTGCGGCGGGCCGGACAGAATGGTCACGATGGCGCCGCGGCCCCAGCCGACGCCGCCGAGATCGCGAATGCCGGCGCGCAGCGCCAGCGGCATCAGCAACAGGCCGGACCACAGAAAACGGTGCAGAGCGAGATCGGCCGGCGTAAAGCCAATGGTGATGCCGTGCTTGGCAGCGACGAAACCGGCGGCCCAGGCGAGCGCCGCGCCGGTGCCGCATAAGGTGCCGATGACGACGCCGGAAACCCGCGCAACCTTAGGCTGATTCATGTCGTCCAAGGCGGGCATCTTTCATACTGCGCAAGTTCAAACGGCGGGTGGGCAAGATTCGGCCCGTTCCGTATCGCGGGCTATGACCGTATCAGAAAACTCGTTCCCACGGGTCGTCATCATGCGGTAAGATCGCCATCCACGTCCAACAAAGAAACCTCAACACTCTTATCACCGGGATGGATAGCTCATGGCGAAGCCGCGTAAAGTCATCATTACTTGTGCCGTTACCGGCTCAATTCACACGCCGTCGATGTCGCCGCATCTGCCGATAACCGCCCAGGAAATCGCCGATGCCGCCATTGGTGCGGCCGAGGCCGGCGCCGCCGTCGTGCATCTGCATGCGCGCAATCCGCAGGACGGCCGTCCCGATCAGTCGCCGGAAGCTTTCTCGCCCTTCCTCAAGGTCATCAAGCAGCGCTCCAACGTGGTGGTCAACATCACCACTGGCGGCGCGCCGACCATGACGGCGGAAGAGCGGGTGCGGCCGGCCGCGACCCACAAGCCGGAAGTCGCCTCGCTCAACATGGGCACGATGAATTTCGGGCTTTACCCGATGATCCCGCGCTACAAGGGCAAGTTCAAGCACGACTGGGAAGAGCCCTATCTCGAAGGCTCGCGCAAAGGCATGTTCAAGAACACCTTTGCCGACATCGAATATATCCTGGCGACCTGCGCCGAGAACAATACCCGCTTCGAGATCGAGTGCTACGACATCGGGCATCTCTATACGCTCAAGCACTTCCTCGATCGCGGCGTGATCAAGACGCCGCTGTTCGTGCAATCGGTGTTCGGCCTGCTTGGCGGCATCGGCGCGCATCCGGAAGATGTCATCATGATGAAGCGCACCGCCGACCGTCTGCTCGGGCCGGAGAATTATCACTGGTCGGTGCTGGGTGCGGGCGCCAATCAGATGCGGGTGGCGGCGCAGGCTTTGGCGATGGGCGGCAATGTCCGCGTTGGCCTGGAAGATTCGCTGTGGATCGGCCCCGGCCAGTTGGCCGAGACCAACGCCCAGCAGGTGACCAAGGTCCGCAAGATCATCGAAGGCCTCGGCCTCGAGGTGGCGTCGCCGGACGACGCGCGCGAGATCCTGTCGCTCAAGGGCGGCGACAAGGTCGCTTTCTGATCACAACGGCCATCCCGGATGCACGCCAAGGTGCACAACTTGGCGTGCATCCGGACATGACACGTCACTGATCGCGGCCTTGCGGCTCAGCCCGGTGTTCCAGCCGGTATAATTTTAGGCGATTTTAACGCCGAAGCCCGGCGTGCGGCCGTTGTCGCGCTGGACGCGGCGTATTTTCCGTTGCTCTGGCACCGGCGAAGCCTTCCTATAGGGAATAGGAGGATTCGAACACCGCCATGGGTTCGCTCGACATCGTCAGTCTCGCGATTTTGCTCGGCAGCCTGCTGGTTCTGGCCGGCATTTTGTCGAGCCTGATCGCCTTGCGGTTCGGCGCGCCCTTGCTGCTGGTCTTCTTGATGGTCGGCATGCTGGCGGGCGAGGGCGGCCCGGGCGGGCTGAAATTCAACGATGTCGGCACCGCTTATACCGTCGGCTCGATCGCGCTGGCGCTGATCCTGTTCGACGGCGGTCTGCGCACCCGCTTCGCCACCATCCGCAGCGTGCTGGCGCCGTCGGTGATGCTGGCGACCGTCGGCGTGCGTGATCACCACGGTGCTGACTGGCGCCGGTCGCCAAATTCGTGCTCGGCATCGGCTGGATCGAGGCGCTGCTGATGGGCGCGGTGGTGGCCTCGACCGACGCGGCGGCGGTGTTCCTGCTGATCAATGCCGGCGGCCTGCGCTTGCGCCCGCGCGTGCGCTCGACGCTCGAAGTCGAGTCCGGCACCAACGATCCGTTCGCGGTGTTTCTCGCTTTGCTGCTGGTCGAGGTGCTGGCGGCCGGCGGCCAGAGCTGGTCGCATGCCTTTGTCACGCTGTTTCGCGACATCGCGCTTGGCTGTCTGATCGGCTATGGCGGCGGCCGGATCATTACCCTTGGTGCTCAACAGGGTATCGCTGGCGCAAGGTCTGCACGCGCCGTTCGTGGCGGTGAGCGCGCTGGTGGTCTTTGCCTTCGCCAATTCGCTGCATTCGTCCGGCTTTCTGGCGGTCTATCTGGCCGGCCTGGTGGTCGGCAACCGGCAGACCCGCGCGCACAACTCGGTCGTGGTGTTTCTCGACGCCATCACCTGGCTGGCGCAGATCGTGATGTTCGTGCTGCTCGGCCTGTTGGTTTGGCCGGATCGGCTGGCCGATAACCTGGTCGGCGCGGTCGTCATCGCGCTGGTGTTGATGTTGGTGGCGCGGCCGGCGGCGGTGTTCCTGTGCCTGTGGCCGTTCAACTATCAATGGCGCGAGAAACTGTTCATTTCCTGGGTCGGCTTGCGCGGCGCGGTCGCCATCTTCCTGGCGTCGATCCCGCTGATGGTCGGGTTGCCGGGCGCCTATATGTATTTCGACGTCGCCTTCGTGGTCGTGCTGACGTCGCTGTTGATCCAGGGTTGGACGGTGGCGCTGTCGGCGCGCAAGCTCGACATGTCGTTTGCCCGCAGCGATCCGCTGCCGCGCCGGGTCGAGTTGGATCTGCCCGGCCAGATGGCGCGCGAAATGGTCGGCTACCCGGTGCCGGCCAACAGTCCGTTCCTCAAGCGCGGTCTGATCCCGAACTGGGCGCGGCCGACATTGGTGATCCGCGACGAGGACATTCTGACGCCGACGGAAGCCGAACCGGTGCGCGAAGGCGATTATGTTTATCTGCTGGCGCCGCCGGAAAAGGCCCAGGCGCTCGATCGCTTTTTCATGGACATGCCGCCGCCGCGCGAGCCCGACCCGGAACTGCTCGGCGACTTCTTCGTGGCCGGCACCGCGCCGCTTGGCGCGCTCGCCGATATTTACGGGCTACAGGTCGCCGCCGATCATACCGAAGTGACACTGGCCGATTATTTTACCGAGAACCTCGGGCGCGCCGCCAAGGCCGGCGACATTGTCGGCTTGGTCCGATTGCCCTGCTGGCGCACAAGGTCGAGGACGGCAAGGTGACGACTGTCGGCCTGCGGCTGGCCGAGCCGGAAGCGGCGACGACCTTGCCCGGCCGCGCCAAGGCGGTCGTAAGCGCGTTCAGAAGTGGATTGGCTAAGCGCGCTCTTACTGCGCGCCGTGTGCCCGCGACGGGCCATTTTGGATGGCCCGATTAATCGCAAAAGCGCCGCCGAACAGCACCGCGGTCCAGAACAGATCGCCGGCGACCGTGTTCTGCAGGAACGGCAGTGCGGCGACGTAGCACTGGATCAGGCCGGCGACAGTGAGGCTATACATGCCGCTGAAGGCCCAGACCGCGAAATTCGACAGCACAAAGAAGGCAAGCGAGCAGGCCAGCATCACGCCGGCGGTCGGGATGATGCCGCTCCAGCGCTGCGACAGCATGCCGGCGATCGCCGGCAGCGCCAGCGCGGCGTAGACGATCAGCGCAACGCGCCAGTCTTCCAGGCCGAAAGCGCAGGCTGGAGATCGCCATTGCGGTTACCGGCACCACGATGGCCAGGGGCCGAATGCGCAGCATCCGTCCGGCGAACAAGGCGCTGGCCGCGACCGGCAGGAAGCCCGGCGCATGCGGCAACAGCCGCGTCACCACGTCGAAGCCGATCAGGAAAGCGACCAGCGCCAGATCGGTCCACAACACGTTCGGACGACTGGGCGGTTTTTTGCGGCTGGGCGGGCATCGGTGTCAGTTCCTTGTGGTTCGAGGCGAAATTCACCCTAGCACGGCGGCCGGCCGGTTTTCCACCCATTCGGCAATGATCTTGGTCAAGGCGTCCAGCCCGTCGGTCAGCGCCGCCGGGCCCGGTTGCAGGATCAAGGTCGATTTGACCTCGCGCAGGAAGCCGTTGGTAACCGCCGGAATTCGATCGAAACCGGGCCGGGCGGCGAATTTGGCGGGCTCGAATTTCTTGCCGCACCAGGAGCCGATGACAATGTCGGGACTAACGGCGATTACGGCTTCCGGCGTGACGATTCGGTCCTTGGCGTTTTTGCGCGGTGGCCGAGATGCGGGAATACCTCGATGCCGCCGGCGGCGGTGACCAGTTCGGACACCCAGCCGAGGCCGGAAATCATCGGCTCGTCCCATTCCTCGAAATAGACCCGCGGGCGGCGAGGCAGTTTTGCGGCTTGCGCGCGCGCCGCGTCGACGCGGGTGGCCAGCGAGCCGCGAGCGCGTCGGCTTTGCCCGGGCAGCCGACCAACGCGCCGAGGGTGCGGATCATGTCGAGAATGCCGGCGACGTCGCGCTGGTTGAACGCATGGACGGCGACGTTGGCGCGGATCAACTCGGCGACGATGTCGGCCTGCAGATCGGAGAAGGTCAGCACCAGGTCGGGTTCAAGCGCCAATATCTTCGGCACGTCGGCGGAGATGAAGGCCGACACCCGCGGCTTTTCCTTGCGGACCTGCTTGGGCCGCACGGCATAGCCCGAGACGCCGACAATGCGCGCGTCTTCGCCGAGCAGATAAAGCGTCTCGACGGTTTCTTCGGTCAGGCAGACGATTCGTGCGGGTGGGAACATGGCGCGAGCATACACCAGTTCACGCGGTCAGCAACTCCACTCCGCCCGTCGCCGTCACCTTGCCGGCCTCGACCCGCACCACACGCGTCGCGATGCGTTTCACTTCCGCCGGCGTCGTGGCTGACATAAATCATCGGCACTTTGGCCTCGTCGCGCAGGCGGTCGAGATAAGGCAGGATGTCGTCCTTGCGGCCGGCATCGAGCGACGCCAGTGGCTCGTCGAGCAGCAGCAGGCGTGGGCGCATCAGCAGCGCGCGGCCGACCGCGACGCGCTGGCGCTCGCCGCCCGACAATTTGCCGGGCCGGCGGTCGAGCAGATGACCGATGTCGAGCAGTTCGACCACATGACGCGAAAGCTGCCGGGTCGGCCGGATGGCCGCCCATCCAGCGGCCATAGTCGAGGTTGCGCTTGATCGACATGTGCGGAAACAGCCGGCCTTCCTGAAAGACATAGCCGACGCGGCGCTGCCAGACCGGCAGATCGATGCCGGCTTCCTTGTCGAACAGCACCAGATCGCCGAGCAGGATGCGGCCGCGGTCCGGCTTCATCAGTCCGGCGATCATGTTGATGATGCTGGTCTTGCCGGCGCCGGACGGTCCGAACAGCACGGTGGCGCCGCCTTCGCTGGCAAACAGCGCATTGAGCGTAAAGCCGCCGAGCTTCTTTTCGACTTCGACGACTAGCATTTAAACACCGTGGACCCGCGCGCCGGCGCGGCGGGCGAAGAATTCCGACGCCATCAAGGCGGCGACCGAGATGACGACGGCGACGATGACCAGTTGCAGCGCGGCGGCGTCGCCGCCCGGCACCTGCGTCAGGGTATAGATCGCCGCCGAGATGGTTTGCGTCTCGCCCGGAATGTTGGAAACGAAGGTGATGGTGGCGCCGAACTCGCCGAGCGCGCGCGCGAACGCCAGCATCATGCCGGCGATGATGCCAGGCAACGCCAGCGGCAGCGTGATGGTGGCGAACAGCCAAAAGCGATTGGCGCCGAGCGTCGAGGCGGCGTCCTCCAGCCGGCTGTCGATGGCCTCGATCGACAGCCGGATCGCGCGCACCATCAGCGGAAACGCCATGACGCCGCAGGCCAGCGCCGCGCCGGTCCAGCGGAACGAGAACACGATGCCGAAATGATCGGCGAGAAACGCGCCGACCGGCGCCCGCCGCCCGAAAGTGATCAGCAACAGATAGCCGGTCACCACCGGCGGCAGCACCAGCGGCAGATGCACGACCGCGTCGAGCAGCGACTTGCCCCAGAAATCTTTACGCGCCAGCACATAGGCGATGGCGACGCCGAACGGCAGCGCCACCAGCGTCGCGACGCTGGCGATCCGCAACGACAGCGCGATGGCCGTCCAGTCCTGGGGGGTGAGTTCGAGCACGCCGACCTTATGACACCGGCTTGATCAAAAAGCTAAAGCCGTATTTCTCGAAGATCGCCTTGGCGGCGGAAGAACGCAAGAAGGTCAAGTAACGCTTCACATGCGGGTTCTTTGTGTCGGCGGTCGCCGCCACCGGATAGGTGACCGGCGGATGCGAATCTTCCGGGAAGACGCCAATCGTCTTGACCTTCGGTTCGACCTTGGCGTCGGTGGCGTAGACGATGCCGAGCGGGGTTTCGTTGCGCGCCACATAGGCCAAAGTTGCGCGGACGTTTTCGCCTTGCGCCAGCTTCGGCTCGGCGGCCTTCCAGGCGCCGAGATTTTGCAGCGCCGCCTTGGCGTAGAGCCCGGCCGGCACGGCCTTGGTGTTGGCGACCGCGATGCGGCCGTCGCCGGCCAGCTTGGCGATATCGAAGCCTTTGCCGATGGTGACGTGGTCGATTTTGGCGCTTGTCGGCGCGATCAGGACCAACGCATTGCCGAGCAGATTGACCTTTGTGCCCGCGGCAATCAGCTTTTTGCCGATCAGGTAGTCCATCCACTTGATGTTGGCGGAGACGTAGACATCGGCCGGCGCGCCTTGCTCGATCTGCTTGGCGAGCGCGGACGAGGCCGCATAGCTTGCCACCACTTTGACGCCGGTGGTCTTGTTAAAAGCTTTGTTGGCGTCGTCGAGCGCATTGCGCATCGAGGCAGCGGCAAACACGGTAAGGCTCGGTTGCGCTTTATCTTGCGCAGCGGCCGGGTGTGGCGCGAAAGCGAGCGCCGCGACAAAACCGAGAATGGTGCTGAATCGAGCAAACATGGCGGTACTCCTCGGGCGCCGCGAAGGCGCCGGGCTGGCGTCAAATCGTGATTGAGAACGATCCGTCACCGAAACCGCCGTTCCGGTAAAATGCAGCTTACGCACAGTATGCCGCAGGTCGTGGTTTGAGCTTAGCAAGTCCCGCCAGCCCAGGTAAAGTCCGAACTGAGGGAATGTTCAGGGAATATCGTAATGGTGAATGCGGCGCCGATCGAAGGCGAATTCGACTACATCATTGTCGGCGCGGGTTCGGCCGGTTGCGTACTGGCCAACCGGCTATCCGCCGATCCGAGCAAGCGCGTGTTGCTGCTGGAAGCCGGCGGCAACGACAACTGGATCTGGTTTCATATTCCGGTTGGCTATCTGTTCGCCATCGGCAATCCGCGCGCCGACTGGATGTTCAAGACGGAAGCCGAGCCGGGCCTCAACGGCCGCAGCCTGAACTATCCGCGCGGCAAGGTGATCGGCGGCTGCTCCGCGATCAACGGCATGATCTACATGCTGGGCCAGGCGACCGACTACGACCAATGGCGCCAGCTCGGCCTGCCGGGCTGGTCGTGGGACGACGTCCGGCCGTTCTTTCGCAAGCATGTCGATCATTTCTTAGGATCCGATAGCGAACATGGCGCGGGCGGCGAATGGCGCGTCGAGCAAGCAAGGTTGTCCTGGGAAATCCTCGACGCCTTTCGCGACGCCGCCATTCAATACGGCATCCCGGCGGTGACCGATTTCAACACCGGCGACAATGAGGGCATCGCTTACTTTCACGTCAACCAGAAGCTCGGTCGGCGCTGGTCGGCGGCGCGCGGCTTCTTGAAGCCGGTGATGCACCGGAAAAATCTACAGGTCGAAACCGGCTGTTTGACGGAAGGCGTCACCTTTACCGATAAGCGCGCGACCGGCGTGCGCTGGCGCCAGAACGGCGAATTGCGATCAGCGCGCTGCCGTGGCGAAGTGATCTTGTCGGCGGGCGCGATCGGTTCGCCGCATCTGCTGATGTTGTCGGGCGTCGGCCCGGCGGCGCATTTGAACGCACCACGGCATCGCGCCGGTGCTCGACAAGCCGGGCGTCGGCGGCAATCTGCACGACCATTTGCAATTGCGCACGATCTTCAAGGTGCAGGGCGTCAAGACGCTGAACACGATGAACGCCTCGCTGGCCGGCAAGCTTGAGATGGGTCTCGACTATGTGTTCCGGCGGCGTGGACCGATGACCATGGCGCCGTCGCAGCTTGGCGCCTTCACCAAATCCGATCCGAGCCAGGACCGCGCCAATATTCAATATCATGTGCAGCCTTTGTCGCTCGGCAAGTTCGGCGAACCTTTGCATTCGTTCCCGGCATTTACGGCGAGCGTTACCAATATCCGCCCGACCTCGCGCGGCGCGCTGACACTGAAATCGGCCGATCCGCGCCAAGCGCCGGCAATCGCGCCGAATTATCTGTCGACGCCGGAAGACCGCCGGGTCGCCGCCGATTCGATCCGGGTGACGCGCGAGATCGTGGCGCAGCCGGCGTTACGAAAATACGCGCCGGAGGAATTCCTGCCCGGGCCGCAGGTGTCGAACGACGACGAGGCGGCGCTGGAAAAAGCCGCCGGCGATGTCGGCACCACGATCTTTCATCCCGTCGGCACCGCCCGCATGGGCCGCGACGACGATCCGCGCGCGGTGGTCGATGCGCGGCTTGCGCGTCATCGGCATCGATGGCTTGCGCGTGATCGACGCGTCGGTGATGCCGTCGATCACCTCGGGCAACACCAATTCGCCGACCATGATGATTGCCGAGAAGGGCGCGGCGATGATTGTGGAGGACCGGAAGGGGTAGCCCTTCCAGTCGTCACGGTGGGCGTTAACCGGCGGGTCGTCAGGTTTGATCCGCCAAGTTCCAGCGGTAGTGCGGCGCCCGTTCGCCGCGCAGGAAGCGAACGGCATCGATCGTGTCAACGACAAGCGAAACCATGTTCGTGGCGAACAGAACAAGGAGCCAAGCGGCCAAGGCCGGTTCGCCGATGATGGTGTCGATACGCGTCGCCATCCACGCGAACATTGGAACCCATAGGACATGGGTCGAGCCGAGGATACGTGTAAATCCAGTGCGCTGATAGATCAACGTCTGGGCCACGACCGCAACCGCGGTCACTGCCAAGACGACTTGCGCCTCGATATGTGTGATGAAATAGAGACACGCGACGTTGACGCCGACGAGCCATACGCCCCACAGACGGGGAATGGGGCGGAACCGCAGAAAGACCACGCCGAATAATTCCAGCATGCGTATCAGAAAGCCAATCATGTTCATCTCCATTGTCGCGGGCCGGTCCGGCCATGCGGAATGGAATGGGCGCTGGCAGGCCCAATCCGATACTGCGCGATGCGGAGCAATCAACTACGCAATCCGTAGTTGACCGGCCGGAGGCAACAGGCGAGAGAAATCCGATGCACCGATACGGTCAGTTCTGCCCGATAGCCAAGTCAGCCGAGATCGTTGGGGATCCTTGGTCGATCTTGATCGTTCGCGAAATGCTCTTGGGAAGCAGCAGATTTAACGCCCTGCAACGCGGGCTTCCCCGAATTTCGCCGACGGTTCTCAATACGCGCCTGAAAGAACTGGAAGAGCGGGGCGTGATCGTCAAGCGTCGTCTGGATGGCCAGCGAGGCCATGAATATCGCCTGACCGCGGCAGGGCGTGAGCTTGCCGGGGTGGTCGAAGCGCTGGCGATCTGGGGTATGCGATGGGCGCGCGACGAGATGGGGCCTGATGATCTCGACGTGTCTTTCCTGATGTTCGATATTCAACGGCGGATCGACAAGAAAGCCCTGCCGGAAGGGGAAAACGTCCTTTGCTTTCAGTTCACCGATGTCAAGAACAAGAATTTCCGTCATTGGTGGCTGATCTGCCAAGGTAGCGAAGTGGACCTTTGCTACGAAGATCCCGGCAAGGATGTCGATTGCTATGTCACGAGCTCCTCACGAGACATGATCTACATTTGGATGGGTGATATCCCGCTGTCGAAGGCATTGAAGACGGGAAGCGTTCAGCTCACCGGTGAGCGTCATTTGTGCCGGACTTTCCAGAAGTGGTTTACTCTATCGGCGGTCGCGAAAACGCGGAGACCGACACTGGCGGAGAGACAATCCGATGAATGGGTCGGGTAAACGCTGGCGCGCTTGCAAGTCACGCGTTGATAACCGGTTCCGGACAGAACGGAGCGCTATGGCATCGCCTTCAAATACCGCATCGGCCGGCCCGGCGCGATCGATTGCGCGGCGGCGATGATCGCATTCGCGTCGATGCCGTAGTGCCGGTACAGGTCGGCCAGCGAACCGGTCTGGCCGAAATGCTCGACGCCGAGCGCGCGGGTGCGATGGCCTTCGACCGCGCCGAGCCAGGCGAGCGTCGCCGGATGGCCGTCGACCACGCTGACGATGCCGCAATGCGGCGGCACATCGGCCAGCAAGCGTTCGATATGTGAGCGCGCATGGACCAGCCCGCGTTCGCGCGCACGCTGCGCCGCGCTCCAGCCGGCATTGAGACGGTCGGCGGAGGTGATCGCGAGCAAGCCGACATCGCGGCGGTCTTCGGCCATCATGCCGACGGCGGCGATGGCTTCCGGCGCAATCGCGCCGGTATAGGCGACAACGACTTGGGCATTCGGTCCCGGCTTGCGCAGCCAATAGCCGCCATCGACGATGTCGTTCTGCAAGTCCGGCGTCATTTTGCGCGGGATCTGCTCGATCGGCCGCGTCGACAGCCGCAGATAGACCGAGCCACCGGTCTCGTCGCGCAGCCAGTTATTTTCAGAAGCCACGCCATCACCGCTTTTTTGCATATAGGCGAACGACCAGTTCATGATCGCCGGCAGTTCATCGACAAAGGCCGGCTCGAAACTGGCCAGTCCATCCTGCGCCATGCCGATCAAAGGTTCGGCAATCGACTGATGCGCGCCGCCTTCGCCGGCCAGCGTAATGCCGGACGGCGTCGCCACCACCATGAAGCGGGCGTCCTGATAGCAGGCATAATTGAGCGCATCGAGGCCGCGCGCGATGAAGGGATCGTACAAGGTGCCGATCGGCAACAGCCGTTCGCCGTTGATCGAATGCGACAGGCCGAGCGCCGACAGCAGAATGAACAGGTTCATCTCGGCGATGCCGAGTTCGATGTGCTGGCCTTGCGGCGAGAATTCCCAGTTGAAGGTCGAGGGGATGTGTTCGCTCTTGAAAGTGTCGGACCTGTTCTCGTGCGCGAACAGGCCGCGCCGGTTGACCCAAGGGCCAAGATTGGTCGAGACCGTGACGTCCGGCGAGGTGGTGACGATGCGCTGCGCGAAGTCGCTGTCGCCGCGGCCGATCTCGTTCAGGATGGCGCCGAAGCCGTTTTGCGTCGCCATCATCGGCTGGATCTTGATCGGGATCTCCGCGGGCACGTCGATCATCGGCGCGTTCAGTCGGCGATTTTTGTCGGCGGCGAACGGCACGGCATCGAGGAAGCCTTGCAATTTGTCGGCGTCGGCGAGGCCTTCGAACTTGTCCCATTCATGGCCGGGCCGCACGGCCATGGCCTTCTGGAAAGTTTCCATCTGCGTCGGCGTCATCATGCCGGCGTGGTTGTCCTTGTGGCCGGCCATCGGCAAGCCAAAGCCTTTCACCGTGTAGCAGATGAAGCAGGTCGGCTTGTCGGTGGTGACGCCATGAAACGCCTCAAGCACCGCTGGCAGGTCGTGGCCGCCGAGATTGTTCATCAGCGCGGCGAGTTCGTCGTCAGCTGCGCGATGCGATCAGCTTGGAGACGTCGCCCTGGTCGCCGATCTCGTCGTTCAGTCGCTTGCGCCAGGCCGCGCCGCCGGCGAACACCAGCGCGGAATAAAGCTGGTTCGGGCAGGTGTCGATCCAGTGGCGCAGCTTGTCGCCGCCCGGCTCCTTGAACGCGGCCTGTTGCAGCGAACCGTATTTGACGATCACCACATCCCAGCCGAAATTCTTGAACAGTTGCTCGTAGCGCTCCCACAAGCCTTCGCGCACGACGGCGTCGAGACTTTGCCGGTTATAGTCGATGATCCACCAGCAATTGCGCAGGCCTTGCTTCCAGCCGTCGAGCAACGCTTCGAAGATATTGCCTTCGTCGAGTTCGGCGTCGCCAACCAGCGCGACCATGCGGCCGTCCGGCGCGATCCTTGGCCCAGCCATGGGCGTGCACGTAATCCTGCACCAGCGACGAGAACAAAGTCTGCGCGACGCCCAGGCCGACCGAGCCGGTCGAGAAGTCGACGTCGTCGGTGTCCTTGGTGCGCGACGGATAACTCTGCGCGCCCTTGTAGCCGCGGAAATCTTCCAGCTTCTTCTGCGTTTGCTTGCCGAGCAGATACTGAATGGCGTGGAAGATCGGCGAGGCATGCGGCTTGACCGCGACGCGGTCCTGCGGCCGCAGCACGTCGAAATAAAGCGCGGTCATGATGGTGGCGAGCGACGCGCGACGAGGCCTGATGGCCGCCGACCTTCAGGCCGTCAGCTGTTCTCGCGCAGGTGATTGGCGTTGTGGATGGTCCAACTGGCCAGCCACAGCACCTTGCGCTCGAGCGCGCGAGAGGCTGGCGAGCTTGTCGGCGGAAATGGCGGCGGGCTGTTGCATGGCCTCAATATGAGCCTTTGGCGCTGGCGATGCATGCTAAATCCCCTTATAAATTTGCATCTGGAATAGCGTGATTCTGTCAATAACCGGACAAAAACAGGTGATTTATGCCAAATCCGGCCCTCGACGCCATGGACCTGAAAATTCTGCGCAATTTGCAGGACGACGGCCGCATGAGCCTGGCCGATCTCGCCGCCAAGGTCGGCCTGTCGCCGTCGCCCTGCCTGCGGCGGGTGCGCATCCTGGAAAAGTCCGGCGTGATTACGCGCTATGTCGCGGTGCTCGACCAGCGTGGCGGTCGGGCTGCCGGTCAGCGTGTTCGTGTCGGTCAAGCTGGAAAAGCAGAAGGAAGATCTGCTCGACAAATTCGCCAAAACCATCGCGCGCTGGCCGGAAGTGCTGGAATGCTACCTGATGACCGGGCCCGCGCGATTACTGGCTGCGGGTGGTGGTGCCGGACCTGGCGGCCTATGAGCGCTTTCTCAAAACCAAGCTGACGCGGCTGGAAGGCATCGCCTCGATCGAGTCGAGCTTCGCGCTCGAGCAGGTGAAGTACACCAACGTGTTGCCGGTGGCGTGATCGAGCCGACAAAGCCGGTTCGCACAGTCCGGCGCTGGGCGCTAGTTCTTCGCGGTGTGAGCGTCGGGCGCCGCCAACACTTTCTTACAGGCCGGCGGCAGATCGGCCATGGTCATCGGCGGCTTCGGCTTGCCGCCCTTCTTGTGCTTCGGGTGCAGCACCCGGTCGGAGAACCAGTAGTCGAGCGACTTGCCGCAGCCGGCGGCGTCCGGCACCGGCGGTTGTTTTTTGCAATTCGGCGAACCGGGCGGGCATTCGAGCCGCACATGGATGTGGTCGTCGTGGCCGTACCAGGGGCGCACTTTGTCCATCCAGGCTCGGATGCTTGTTGCCCTGCATCCGGCAGATTTCCTTTTTGATCGCGGCGTTGACCAGCACGCGCTCGACCTCAGGCTGCTCGGCGGCGGTGCGGATGAAGGCGACGTCGGCTTTCGGCTGCCAGGTTTTCGGATTGACGTGCTTCCGGTCGGCGGCGACCAGGCTGATCGCGGAAATTTTTTCGCGCTCGTTCCTTGCTCAACAGATGGCCGGGCATCGGCATGAACCAGATGTCGACGTCGAGGCCGACCTGATGGCTCATATGACCGAAGGGCAGCGGACCGCCGCGCGGCTGGGCCATGTCGCCGATCAAAACGCCATGCCAGCCGGTTGCCTTGGTGGCGAGCGACGCGAATTTTTCCAGGAACTTGACCAGGCTCGGGTGGCCCCAGTTGCGGTTGCGCGACACGCGCATCACCTGCCAGGTCGGCCCGGTCACCGGCAGCGGAACGCCGCCGGCCAGGCAGCCATGCGTGTAATAGCCGAGCGCCATCGCCTTGCCCAAGCTCGGCAGCTTCTCGGCGGCGAATAAAGTCTTGGCGGCGACGACTGTCTTTTTGGTTTCGGCGATCGCCGGTCTTTCTTGCGGCATCGGCGCCGGCACCATGACGACCGGCGGGGCTGCGACAACGGCGGGCGCCGGCGTTTCGGCCGGCAGCGCGGCGACAACCGGACCCGGCGGCGGGGCGGGCGAAGCGCTGACAACCGGAGCCGGCGCGGCGACGGGCGGTGTTACGGGCGGCGGCGCAGCAGCGGTTTCGGCCGGCTTGGTTTCAACCGGTTTGGCTTCGGCCGGTTGGACCGCGACCGGCTTCGGCACAGCGGGCTTCAGTTCGACGGGCTTGGTCTCAGCAGGCTTCGTTTCAGCAGGCTTCGTTTCAACAGGCCTGGCCTCAGTGGATTTTGCCTCAACGGGGTTGGCCTCAGCCGGCTTAACCTCAGCCGGCTTGATCTCGTGGAGTTTGGTTTCGATCGATTGGGATTCGAAAGACTTGACCTCGACCGGCTTGCTCTCGACCGGCGCGGCCGCGACCGGCTTTGCGTTGGCGGGCTTGCTCTCGACCGGTTTGGCGTCCGTTGGTTTGGCTTCGATTGAGTTGGCGAGCGCGGGCGCGGCCGGCGCCGGCGCGATGTCGGCGACGATCGTGGTCTTGGTGGCGGCCGGCAACGGCGCGAGATTTATATGCTGGTCGACGACGAAAGCGCCGGCGGCCAGGACGACCAAAACACTGAGAATGGCTACGCCCCTGATTGTCATGACGCTTCCGATTTAGCGATTTCGCCGCAGCCTGTCAGGTTAATTGCGCGCGATGGTTTAAACGTGGCGGACCGAAGTTCCATGCCGGGCCTCGCCGGAAAAATCCCCGCCGCGCCAACGGTTTTTATAGTTAACAAATGCTTTACAGGCGGTCCGCTGGCCAGCAGACTGGCGGTATTGGCGTATCGGCGCGTTTGTTTGATGGAGGTTCGGCATGCGACGCATCGCCGCCGCCAAGTTAAGTCGCGGCTCCGGCGCACTCTTTGGCCCTGTATTGGGCCTCATGTGCGGCTTGCTGGTTCCGGTCTTGCCGGCCCAGGCCCAGGCCGACGTCGTGGTCACCATCAGCAAATCGCAGCAGCGCCTCGCCGTTACGGTCGACGGCACGGAACTTTACCGCTGGCCGGTCTCGACCGGGCGGCGCGGGTTGGAGACGCCGAGCGGCGCGTTCCGCCCGATCCGGCTTGAGCGCAAATGGTATTCGAGCAAATACGACGGCTCGCCGATGCCGTATTCGATCTTCTTTCATGGCGGATACGCGGTGCACGGCACTTATGAGAAGCGCCGTCTCGGCAGGCCGGTGTCGCACGGTTGCGTGCGGCTGTTGCCGAGCCATGCCGCTACCTTGTTCTCGCTGGTGCGCCGGGAAGGCAAGGGCAACGCGCGGATCGTTGTCATGAACGGCCCGTTGCCGCAGGCGACGGATGTTGTGCCGATCGCCGACATCCGCAAACCGCAACCCGCGCCATCGCCGAAACAAGCGCCGAAGCCAGCGCCGAAGCACGAGACCGTCGCCAAGGTTGCGCCGCGCGCCGCGCCACCTGACATCGCCGTGCCGCTGCCGCCGGCCTTCAAGCCGCGCTTTACCGAGGCCGCTAAGGCACCTGTTAAGCCGCCGGTCGCGGCTCCGCGTTCGGCGCCGGCGAAAACCGTTGCGGCCATTCCGGTGCCGCCGCCGCGTCATGTCAAACCGCGTACCGCCGCGCCGCGCGTCGTTCACGCCCGCACCGACGATAATTTCGTGGCGGTCGGTAATGACGCAGCCGTCATGCGCGGCCGCGAGGCCTGGCTGCGCAGCCTTGACCGCAAATACGGCATCACGCACTAGCGGCATAATTTTAAAAAACACGCCCCGATGGCACGATGGGTGAGCGGTGGTGGCCGAATGCGACCATGCGCCAATGGCATGACGAACCCGTATCCGCTATTGATCTGGATTAAGGCATAAGCGCCACGGTCGCGCTGGAATGTTGATTGGAAGGAAGCCGCCGTGCCGCGTGTTCTCATCGTTTTTGCAACGATCGCCGTTTGGTTTTGCGGCGTTTTCGCCGCCGCTACGCCAGCGCGGGCCGGCGTGGTCGTGACCGTCGACAAGACGGCGCAGCGGCTGTCGGTGTCGGTCGATGGTTTCCCGCGCTTTAACTGGCCGGTGTCGACCGCGCGCTGGGGCTACCGGACGCCGAACGGCACCTACAAGCCGCAATGGCTGGCGCGCAAATGGTACTCGCGCAAATACGACATGTCGCCGATGCCGTATTCGATCTTTTTCGACGGCGGTTACGCCATTCACGGTTCCTATGAGATCTCGCATCTTGGCAGCCCGGCTTCGCACGGTTGCATCCGGCTGCATCCGGAAAACGCCGCCGTGCTGTTTGAACTGGTCAAGGCGCACAAAAAGGACACCGAGATCGTGGTCACTGGTGAGGCGCCAAAACAGGCGCCGCGTGCGCGCGGTACCAACCGTCGGACGTCACGCGGTGCTGAAAGAGCCTTCCCGGGACCGGCCCCGCGCTCCGACCTGGCGCGCTGGCGCTGGGAGAATATGCAGTAGGTTTGTCACTCAGTGCCGCAGCGCGGTGTGCTGGGACCCCCGACTTTTCTTTTTGCCGCAGTTTCCTTACGGCTGTTGCTTCGCGACAGACAAACCCAAACTCGAACGACCGGCGAGGGCCCGCCATGCTGAAAGCAATCGCGTGCGTTTTATGGTTCGCCTGTGTTCAGCAGGCTGTGGCGGAGACAGTCCCATCGCTCGACCAGATTCCCAAGCACCTGAAAACGCCGCAGGCGCGGCATTTCTTCTCCGAGCAGATTGAGGGCAAGGCGCCCCCGGACAAGCTTGGCGTCCGTCTGCCGGACGGCCTGACGGCGAAATCGATCGCCGATATGCTGGTGCCAGCGAGCGACACCGCGCCGGCAAATCTCGCCGGGGCCAAGCCATGGCCGGGACATCTTGACCAATTCGTCGCGATCGTCTGCACCGGAGGCGCAAAGCCTTACACGCCGAAAGAGCCCCGCTGCGCAAAACCCGATCCCGATAGCAAGGAGCCGCCGCAGCATGTCTATCTTGGTGTGATCGAGATCAAGGACGGCGCGCCGCGCCTGCTGGCCCGCAGCAGCGCCATCGACGGTGCGACCCGTTGGGCCGATTCGGGCCTGGCGCGACAGCCGATGGACGCCGACGACGCCGCCATCGCACCCGACAGTTTCGATTCGTTTGATTTTGCGCCGTACAAGATCGCCAAGGATCAAACCGCCTTCGGCCTTCGCGCCGCATGGACGGAGAGCTATTCCGGCGGCGGCGCTTATTTCACGGCGCTGTGTCTGTTCGCGGTGCAAGACGGCAAGGTGAAGTCGATTCTGACGGCGCCGATGTCGGCCTATGCCGACGTCGCAGGTGATTGGCACAAGGATGGCACGCGCGACCACCACATCACCGACGAGGCGAATGTCGTTATCGTTTCGCAGAACGCTACCGACGGTCATTTCGATCTGCTGATAAAGAATAAGAAATGGCGGCGCGTTTATAAGTGGTCGGCCGCGGCGGGCGGCTATCGTGCCGCGAGCAAGTAATCGGCGCGATCGCCAACTAATATCGATTAATTCTCCAATATCCAGCCGGTGTCAGCACCAACTGGCTTCGTCGGGGCCGGTGGCCTGCGAGAGCTCCTGAATGTTGGCGTCGATCAGGCGGAAGCCGACATTGCCGTAAAACTTCTGGCGTCCTTCATTGAGCACGAAGCTCGGGCTGCCCTCGATCCGCATCTTGTCGGCGTCCTGGAAGTCGCAGGCCAGTCGGGCGAAGGCGACGCCGTCGTGAATGCATCGTTCGATCGCCGCGATATCGACGCCGAGCGTTTGCGCGATTTCACATTGCGTGTCCCAATGAGAAATGTCGCGGCCATCGCGGAAAAACGCACGGCGAAACGCCCAGGCCACTTGTTCAAAAGTGGTCGTTGCTTCCGGGCTCGGTCCGGCGCCGCTGTCGCCGCATTGCTGGATGGCTTTGAGAAACAATTGCGGGCTCGCCGAACTCGCGGGCCGCGCTTTCAGCCAGACGTCGGGATGAAGCTCGATATGGGGAAAGCGTTGCGCGACCTCGTGCAGGTGCTTGTTGAAGCCTTGATAGCCGCCGCGGTCTTTCCAGCCGGCGCCGATCTTTTGCGCGGTGTCGCCGAACACCGAACAGAAGCGATAATCGAAGGCGACGCCGCCGGCGAATTTCTCCTTGATGGCGTTGACGCGGGCCTGCGCGATGTAGGCCCAGATGCACAACACGTCGGAATAATAGGTGATCTTGACCGGGCTCATGTCGGGTTTCCTGTCGCGGTTGCGAGGACCAAGGCGATGACCAAGCGTTATCGCCCCTGTTGTTGAACGGCGCGGGGGCGCCGGTGTTCCCGTTTGTTTTCATGGAGCCTCGGGAGGCGCCAGGGGTTTGCGAGACCCCATGTGGCGGGGTCCCTTGCGATCGGGCCCGCCGAGCGTGCTTTGCGAGAGCACGCGCCGGTTTTGCGAAAACCGGCTGCGCCTCCCGACGCTCCACTTACGCCGGGCGGGATGTCTCCCCGCGCCGGGCCTGAGGCTCGCCGCCCCGTGTCATGACGACGGGGCGGGGCAAGCACCAAGCGGAAGAGAGACTAATATCCTATAGGATTTTTGTCAAGGCCTCTTTTCCGCTTCATCGCCACGACGATCAACATGGCGATCAACATGGCGATCAATGTTCGGGCCGTGAAAGTCATCGACGGCTGTCGCCTGCGGATTGAGTTTTCCGATGGTCAAAGCGGAAAAAATAATTTTGGCGGAGCAGGATGCTTGCCGATTCCACTATGCTCGCCGGGACCACGTTGGCTGGTGTATAGAACATCGAACATCGACACACAGGGAGTTCCGCCTCATGCGCACCATCGCCGTTGAAGAACATTTCACGACACCCGGCTTTCTCGACGGCGTCGGACGCGCGTTCAGCGACAGCTTCCGCAAGGCGCGTGGGCCGGCCGGAGACCGGCTGTTTGCGCAGCTCGCCGACCTCGGCGACAAGCGGATCGCCGAGATGGACGCCGCCGGCCTCGACATGCAGCTTCTGATGATCAACTCGCCCGGCCTCGAACAGGCCGAGGACGCCGACGCCATTCCCGCCGCCACCGAAGCCAACGACGTGCTGGCGCAAGCCATGCGCAAGCACCCGACGCGCTTTGCCGGGCTGGCCGCGCTGCCGGTCGGCACGCCCGACAAGGCGGCGCAGGAACTGGAGAAGCGCTTCGGCAAGGACGGCTTCCGTGGCGCCGTCGTCAACGGCCACAACCGTGGCCGCTATCTCGACGACAGCTTCTATTGGCCGATCCTCGAATGCGCGGAAAAGCTCGGCGCGCCGATCTATCTGCATCCGGCGGTGCCGCCGCAGGCGGTGGTCCAGGGCTCCTTTGGCGGGTTTTCGCCGGGCGAGACGTTCTTTCTCGCCGGCGCCGGCTGGGGCTGGCACATCGAAACCTCAGTGCACATCATTCGCATGATGGTGCGCGGCGTGTTCGACCGTTTCCCGAAGCTGCAATTCGTCATCGGGCACATGGGCGAAGGGCTGCCCTTCATGCTGCCGCGCATGAACGCGGTCGCCACCCGCTCGCCGGGCCTGGCCATGAAGCGCTCGCCGGCCGAATATCTGCGCGAGAACGTCCACTACACCTTCGGCGGCTTCAACTTCAATTCGACCTTTCAAGTTTTGCTGGCCGAAGTCGGGCCTGAGCGCATCATGTTCTCGGTCGACTATCCCTATGGCTCGATGGCGGAAGCGCGCGCGTTCCTCGACAAGATTCCGGTCAGCGCCGCCGAGCGCGAAGCCATCGCGCATGGCAATGCGGAGAAGTTGTTTGGGGTGTAGTGGGCGCAATTCCGCCTCACTGGTGAGGAGCATGCCGCAGGCATGCGTCTCGAACGATGGGGCGGCCTCGTCCTTCGAGACGCGCACCTTACGTGCGCTCCTCAGGATGAGGCCGGGAGAGGCTGTGACAGAGACGTCATGCCGGCTCGTCCCGGCATCCACGACTTGCTTCTCTGCGGTTATGTAAGACGTGATGCCGGCACAAGGCCGGGCATGACGGTGAGTATTTTAAGCGCTGCATTTATCCGCTCATGCCCGCGAAAGCGGGCATCCAGTTCTTCGGCCAAAGCGCTGGGTCCCCGCTTCCGCGGGAACGAGCGGGGAGAGGTTGGGCCGTTAGCTCGCATGAGCGGAGCAGCATGTTGGATGCCGTGAGGGCAGGCTGTAAGATGGGTTTCGCAAGAACTCTACCCATCCTACGGGCTTCGCGGTCACGTCCTTGCGCAACGCGCGCATGATAGCGCGAGACTGAAATGGCGCAATTGCCAATCACTTGCAGCGGTGCCGAATGCGATTTCGCCCGTCTGGCCTGCGTCCCCTGCATTCATGTCGCAGGTGCCTATTGACCAGGATCAACACATTCGCGCGCTGGCGGCGTAGGCCACAGTCGCAATGGATGTATCCATTGGCATCAGGAGGTGCATATGCGACGCGAGACAATGACAACCTGCGCTTTGGCGCTTGCCGCGACGATGGTGCTGGCCACCGCGTCGTTTGCGCAGCCGGTCGGTCCGAGAGGCCAAGGTCCGGGCATGGGGCCGGTCGCGGCGGCGTGCCAGACCGAGATCGAACAAAAGTGTTCCGGTAAAGAGCACGGCAGCCGCGACATTCGCGCCTGTCTCGAAGCGAACCGGGCGAGTCTTTCGGCGGCCTGCAAGGCCGCGCTCGATAATACCGGCGGCGGCCGTGGCATGAATCAGACCAAGTGACGGGTTCGCGGCTTTACGGCGGTCACGTCGACGACATGAAAAAAACGGCGGGCATCGTGACGATGCCCGCCGTTTGATTTCTCTCGTCTCAGGTCGCTGGACTTATCAGACATCGACCTTCAGCGCCGCAATAAACGCTTCCTGCGGGATGTCGACCTTGCCGAACTGCCGCATCTTCTTCTTGCCCTTTTTCTGCTTGTCCAAGAGCTTGCGTTTGCGGGTGGCGTCGCCGCCGTAGCACTTCGCGGTCACGTCCTTGCGCAGCGCGCGCACGGTTTCGCGCGCGATGATCTTGCCGCCGATGGCGGCCTGGATCGGCACCTGGAACATGTGCGGCGGGATCAGTTCTTTCAGCTTCTCGACCATGCCGCGGCCGCGCGTTTCGGCGCGCGTGCGGTGCACCAGCATCGACAGCGCGTCGACCGGCTCGTCATTGACCAGGATCGACATCTTCACGAGATCCGACACGCGGTAGTCGGTCAGGTGATAGTCGAACGAGGCATAGCCTTTCGACACCGACTTGAGCCGGTCGTAGAAATCGAACACCACTTCGTTGAGCGGCAGTTCGTATTTGACCATGGCGCGCGAGCCGACATAGGTCAGCTCTTTCTGATTGCCGCGCCGGTCCTGGCACAGCTTCAAGACCGAGCCGAGATATTCGTCGGGCGTCAGGATCGTCGCCTCGATCCACGGCTCCTCGATTTCGAGAATTTGCATGACGTCCGGCATGTCGACCGGATTGTGCAATTCGATCTGGCTGCCGTCGCGCAGGTTCATCTTGTAGATCACCGACGGCGCGGTCGCGATCAGGTCGAGATTGAATTCGCGCTCCAGCCGCTCCTGGATGATTTCGAGATGCAGCAGGCCGAGGAAGCCGCAGCGGAAGCCGAAGCCGAGCGCGGCCGAGGTTTCCATCTCAAAGCGTGAAGCTGGCGTCGTTGAGCCGCAGCTTGCCCATCGCCGCGCGCAGGTCTTCGAAGTCGGCGGCGTCGACCGGAAACAGTCCGCAGAACACCACCGGGATCGCCGGCTGGAAGCCGGGCAGCGGTTCGTCGACCGGATTGCGCTCGTCGGTGATGGTGTCGCCGACGCGGGTATCGGCGACTTCCTTGATCGAGGCGGTGAAGGCGCCGATCTCGCCGGGGCCGAGTTCGTCGACCGGCGTCAGCTTGGGCAGGAACACGCCGACGCGTTCGACTTCGTAAGACGCGTCGATGCCGATCATGCGGATGCGCTGGCCCTTCTTCAGGATGCCGTCGACGATGCGCACCAGAACGACGACGCCGAGATAGGGGTCGTACCAGCTGTCGACCAGCAGCGCCTTCAGCGGCGCGACGCGGTCGCCTTTCGGCGGCGGCAGCCGGGTGACGATGGCTTCCAGCACGTCGGGCACGCCGAGGCCGGTCTTGGCCGAGATCATGACGGCGTCGGAGGCATCCAGCCCGATGACGTCCTCGATCTGCTTCTTGATCTTTTCCGGCTCGGCCGCCGGCAGGTCGACCTTGTTGAGGACCGGCACGATTTCGTGGTTGGCGTCGAGCGCGTGATAGACGTTGGCGAGCGTCTGCGCCTCGACGCCTTGGCTGGCGTCGACCACCAGCAGCGAGCCCTCGCAGGCCGCCAGCGAGCGGTTGACCTCATAGGCGAAGTCGACGTGGCCGGGGGTGTCGATCAGGTTGAGGATGTAATCCTTGCCGTCCTTGGCGTGGTAATTCAGGCGCACGGTCTGCGCCTTGATGGTGATGCCGCGCTCCTTCTCGATGTCCATCGAGTTCGAGCACCTGCTCCTTGCCGGCCATTTCGCGGGCGTCGAGCCCGCCGGTGAGCTGGATCAGCCGGTCGGCCAGGGTCGATTTGCCATGGTCGATATGGGCGACGATGGAGAAATTGCGGATATTCTGAATGGGGACGGCCGTCATGGCCGCGAGATAACACCGGGGGCAGGCGGCGACAAGCGGATCGCGCGCAGGACGGGGCTTTCCGCCCGGTTTCTGGCGTGCCATAGGGCTGGCCATGCGCCTGCCTTCCGTCCTGACCATCCCGATCAATACCGCCGGCCGCCTGCGCGCCGCCCTTGCCGACCCCAGCCGGCGCGAGCGCACGGTATTCCTGTCGCTGGCGGCCTATGTGCTGGTCTGGGCGGTCTACGGCACGATCGCCAAATCGAGCCAGGGCCTGCATTTCGACATGGTCGAGGTGATCGCCTGGTCGCGCGATCTGTCCTGGGGCTACCTCAAACACCCGCCGCTGGCGGCCGCGCTGGTCTGGGCCTGGTTTGCGGTCTTTCCGGTCACCGAGTTCACTTACTACCTGCTGGCGATGCTGATGCCGGCGCTGGCGCTGTGGTTCGCCTGGCGGCTGTCGGCGGATTATCTCGACATCGAAAAGCGCATCGCCGGGCTGGCGCTGCTGATGCTGGTGCCGTTTTTCAATTTCCACGCGCTCAAGTTCAATGTGAACACCGTGCTGATGCCGGTCTGGGCGATGACCACGTTCTGGTTTTTGCGCTCGGTCCGCACCCGCAGCGTGTCTTACGCCGCGCTGGCCGGTTTCGGCGCCGCTTTATGTATGCTCGGCAAATACTGGTCGATCTTTCTGCTGGCCGGGCTGATCGTGGCGGCGCTGCTCGACAAGCGCCGCGCCGGCTATTTCAAGTCACCGGCGCCCTGGATCTCGGTGGCGGTCGGACTCGTGGCGATGGCACCGCATCTGCTATTGGCTGTGGGCGCACGACTTCGCACCGTTCACCTATGCGCTCGCCGTTCATGGCGACAAACCGTTCGGCGGCACCGTCTTTGCCGCGTTCGGCTATCTCTTGGGCTCGATCGGCTACGTCGCGCTGCCGGTCATTCTGGTGCTGGCGGCGACGCGGCCGAACCGCGCCGAGCTTGCCGGTCTGATGGCCGATATGGCCTGGCCGCGCGACACCGAACGCCGGCTGGCGGCGGCGGCGTTCTGGGCGCCGTTTCTGTTGCCGATGGCCGGTGCGATTGCCAGCGACGCCGAAATCACCTCGCTGTGGTCGATGGCGTCGTGGACCTTGCTGGCGGTGCTGCTGCTGTCATCGCCGCGGGTGACGTGGCAAGAGATCGACAGCCGCCGTGTCGTACTGCTGGCCGCCGCCTTGCCGCTGGTGATGCTGCTGGCGTCGCCGCTGATTGCCATCGTGACGCGGCCTTCCGGCGCGCCGCCGGTGAACACGCAAGCCCGTCTGCTGGCCACCGAGGTCGAACGCGTCTGGCATGAGACAATTTCGCAGAAGCTGGCGTTTGTCGGCGGCGATGGCGATATCGTCTTGGGCGTCGTGGCCTATGCGGCCGACAAGCCGCGCGCCTTGATGTCCGAACTGGTGCAGCCGAGCGCGGCGCAGATCAAGCGTCGCGGCATGGTGCTGCTATGCTTCACCGGCGACGCCGGCTGCCTGCGCGCGGCCAAGCTGAAGGCCGGCACCGCGCCCAGCCGGACCACGCAGACCGATATCACCCAGACCATCTGGGGCAAGTTCATGCCGGCGCGCCACTATACGATGATTGTCGTGCCGCCGCGGCTCTGATTTTATGCGCGTTCTCTTGGGGGGAATTCGGCTGTGGAATCAAAAACGGAACGCGCACCCATCTTCAGCTTTGCGACCGTCTTGCGGGTGCAGGACTGGGCGGTCGATTTGTTCGCGCGCTATCCATGGCTCGGCTGGGCCGGCTGGCTGGTGTTTTGCGTGGCGTCGTTGCTGCGCACCGACCCGCGCCGGTTCGGCTCGACCTTCCAGGCTTATCTGACCGCCGCGCATAATTTCTGGAGCGGTCAGCCGGTCTACGATCTGTCCAATCTCGGCGAATATCTGCTATTGGCCGGTATCGTTGCTGGTGCTCGGCCCTTTGCCGGAGTTGCGGCCGATCGTGGCGGCGGCGATCGCCATGACGGTGTCGGCGATTGTGCTGAGCATCGCCTGCGTGGTGTTTCTGCGGGTGTTTCTGCCGGAGCGGACACCGCGCGAGACGCTGCAGATTGCCGGCGTCGTGTTGCTGATCAACATCCCGGCGGCCTGGTACAATTTCAAATATGTCCAGGCCCAAATCGGCATGACCGCCTTCATGATGCTGGCGGCGGCGGCAATCGCACGCCGGCGCTGGTTGATGGCGTCGTTCTGGCTGTTTTTCAGCGTCATCACCAAGCCGCTGTCGCTGGTGATGCTGTTGCTGTGCGGCGCGACGCAGCCGCGGATGCGCATCGGGCTTGCCCTGGCGCTGATCGCCGCCTTGCTGCTGCCGTTCGCTTTCGCCGACATGCATTATGTCGCCGGCGAGTACCGCATCTGGTTCGCGAAGCTCCAGCAACTGGCGTCGGTCGAGCCGGGGCAATGGCCGTATCAGGCGGATTTTGCCACCATGCTCGACACCATCGGCATCGACCTGCCGCGCGCGGTGCAGACCGGCGTGCGGCTGGCCGCCGCGCTCGGTACGCTTTATCTGGTCTGGCGAGTCGCGCGCCTCAAGAGCCCGGTGGTGTTCGCGATGGCGGTGACTTTGTTCAGTGGCTGCTACATCACCTTGTTCGGGCCGCGCAACGAGTTCCTGTCGTTTCTGGTGCTGACGCCGCCTTTGACCGCGCTGGCACTGGTGTTGCTGACGCGCGACGCGCGCGACCAGCGCTCATGGCTTTTGATCGTAGCGGCGCTGGTGATCGGTTTCCACGGCGCGCTTGGTGTCGACCGCGTGCTCAAACCGTTCCTGACCTTCATTGTTCTGGGCTGGCTGATCTGGCTGACGCTGGAGCCCAAGCGCTGGGTCGCGTTGCTGACGGCCGGCGAGACGTCATCGGCAGAGGCCGTTCCTCAAACGAAATAGCCGGACCTTTCGGCCCGGCTATCGTCGTTTGCAGCAGTTGGCAAAGTCTTGTTTGGTTTGTCGCGTTTCCGGACGGCGAACCGGTTCCCACTTCGCCTGGAAACGCGACTAGTAGCGGTAGTGATCCGACTTGAACGGGCCTTCGACCGGCACGCCGATATAGTCGGCCTGGTCCTTGCGCAGTTTCGAGAGCTTCACGCCGATCTTGGCGAGATGCAGACGGGCGACCTTTTCGTCGAGCGTCTTCGGCAGCACATAGACTTCCTTCTTGTACTTGCCGTCCTTGTTGTTGGCGAACAGTTCGATCTGCGCCAGCGTCTGGTTGGTGAAGGACGCCGACATCACGAAGCTCGGATGGCCCATGGCGTTACCGAGGTTCACCAGGCGGCCTTCCGACAGCAGGATGATGCGGTGGTTGTCCGGGAAGGTGATCTCGTCGACCTGCGGCTTGATGTTGTCCCACTTCAGGTTCTTGAGGGCGCCGACCTGGATCTCGTTATCGAAGTGGCCGATGTTGCACACGATGGCGCGATCCTTCATCGCCCGCATGTGGTCGATCGTGATGATGTCCTTGTTGCCGGTGGTGGTCACGAAAATGTCGGCCTGCGGCGCGGCATCTTCCATGGTCACGACCTCATAGCCTTCCATCGCCGCCTGCAACGCGCAGATCGGATCGATTTCCGACACCATGACGCGGCAACCGGCCTGGCGCAGCGAGGCGGCCGAGCCCTTGCCGACGTCGCCGAAGCCGGCGACCATCGCGACCTTGCCCGACATCATCACGTCGGTGCCGCGGCGGATGCCGTCGACCAGCGATTCACGGCAGCCATAGAGGTTGTCGAACTTCGACTTGGTGACCGAGTCGTTGACGTTGATGGCGGGCCACAGCAGCGTGCCGGCCTTCTGCATGTCGTACAGGCGATGCACGCCGGTGGTGGTTTCTTCCGACACGCCTTTGATGTTCTTGGCCATTTCGGCGAAATAGCCCTTCGGCTTTTCCTTCAAGATGCGCTTGATCAGCGCGAAGAAGATTTCCTCTTCCTCGCTGTTGTGCTTATCGAGGAACACGGTGTCGCCTTTCTCGGCGCGCAGGCCCTGATGCACGTACATGGTGGCGTCGCCGCCGTCATCGAGGATCATGTTGGGGGTGCCGCCGCCGTGCCAGTCGAACATGCGGGCGGTGTAGTCCCAATAATCCTTCAGGCTCTCGCCCTTGATCGCGAACACCGGAACGCCGGCGGCCGCGATCGCGGCGGCGGCGTGGTCCTGCGTCGAATAGATGTTGCACGACACCCAGCGCACGTCGGCGCCGAGCGCGACCAGCGTCTCGATCAGCACCGCGGTCTGAATGGTCATGTGCAGCGAGCCGGCGATGCGCGCGCCTTTGAGCGGCTGCTTCGGGCCGTATTCCTCGCGGGTCTGCATCAGGCCCGGCATTTCGGTCTCGGCCAGCGAGATTTCCTTGCGGCCGAACTCGGCGAGCGAGATGTCCTTGACGATGTAATCCTTGGCAGCAGCGGTCATGGCAATCCTATGCAAACAGGCGTGGTGGGTGTGGTGAGGGTCTGGCCGAGCCTATATCAGGCCGCCAGCCGCGCCGCAATGCATATATAAAGATTTCTTTATGTAAGGCCGGACCGGGTTAACCGGATCCTACTCTTCTTCGCCAAACCGGTCGGCAACCAGCGCGAAGAGGTCCTCGACCGCCTTGGCGGCGTCCTTGCCGGTGGCCTTGATGGTGATGGTGGAGCCGGTGCCGGCCGCCAGCATCATCAGGCCCATGATCGAGGTGCCGCCGACGGTTTCGCCGCGGTGGGAGACGATAATGGCGGCGTCGAAATTTTCGGCGTGCTGCACGAATTTGGCCGACGCCCGGGCGTGCAGGCCCTTTTTGTTGCAGATTTCGACTTCGCGGGCGACCGGCACACCATGCGGGTCGGGGGTAGCACCGTCCGCTCGGGCCGGCCCGGTCATTTCCCGTTGAGGACGCGGCTGGCGATGGTGCAGTACTTGCGGCCGGCTTCCTGCGCGGCGGCGACCGCATCTTCCAGCGGGCAGGTTTCGCGCACTTTGGCGAGCTTGATCAGCATCGGCAGGTTGATGCCGGCGAGAACCTCGACCTTGGGCTGGCTCATCACCGAAATGGCGAGGTTGCTGGGCGTGCCGCCGAACATGTCGGTGAGGATGGCGACGCCTTCGCCGCTATCCACCCGCGTTGACCGCGTCGAGGATATTCTTGCGGCACTGCTCAACGTCGTCGTCGGGGCCAATGGTAATTGCCTCGATCTGGCGCTGGGGTCCCACCACGTGCTCCAGAGCGGAGCGAAACTCGACGGCAAGCCGTCCGTGGGTCACTAAAACGAGGCCGATCATCCCGAACTCCTCGCGGGCGCTCTGTTGCGCCGCACGAATGGGGGCGCATTGAGGCCCATTCGAAGCCCCATTGCAAGGGGCTTCCTCGCTATATAGGCGCTCTGCTGCACTGCGGAAAGAAGGGGCCAAAGGGGCGCTCTAATGTCCGGTTTTCGGCGCGGTGCAATCCTAAGCCCGTTATCGTTAATTTTTCTACGACTGGACCGAGGGCGGGGCGTAGCGCAGTTGGCCCCCCGGGGTCAATCGCCTGCATGGGCCCGTCCCCGGACTCTGTGCCGAGACAGCCCAATACCAGCGGCAGCGCTCGCGCCTCTGCCGCGACAGCCAGCCGCGGCAGGGTAATGCCGGAAATCTCAGTGTTTTCAGCCTCGTTGCGCCGGCAGCCGGGCGGCGTCGGCGGCGGCCAGGTCGACCACCAAGCCGACCACGGCCAGGTCTTCGTGCGGAATCGCCCGGATACCAAGGCCGCGAATTTCGATCAGGCCGGCCAGATGCCGGGGCCGGGCGCACCAGCAGCCGGCCGTGCATGGGCTTCGACCAGGGCGCGGTCATCGGCGACCAGCCGGGCAAACGGCAGGGCGCCCTGCGCCGGCGGCTTGGATGAGCGCCGATAGGCCAGCGACGATTTGCCCGACGCCGGAGGGCCCGCGGATCAGCACGGCTTTGGCGCCGACCAGGACGGCGGAGGCGTGGATGGTGGGGTTGTCAGCGTCCGTCATTCCGGATCACTAGCGCCGGCAGGCGAACGGTTGCGAAACGCGCGCCGGAGTGACGCATCGCGGCTCGTACTCGCTCGCCTTCGGCTTCGCCGGCGTCCGTGCGCGGTTCTCGACCCAGATGCGGCCGCCATGGGCTTCGACGATCTGCTGCGAGATCGACAGACCGAGACCGGAGTTCTGGCCGAAGCCATGGTCCGGGCGGTCGGTGTAGAAGCGCTCGAAAATTTTGTGGAGCGCGTCCGGCCGAATGCCGGGGCCGTCGTCGTCGACCAAGATCTCGACGTCGTTCTTGAGCTTGCGGCAGGTGACGCGCACCTCGCCGCCCTGCGCCGAGAACGAGCGCGCATTGTCGATCAGGTTTGAGACCACCTGGCCGATGCGCGAGTCATGGCCCGGCACCTTGAACTCTTCCGGCTTGCCGCCTTCGAAACTCAGCGTCACCGTGACGTCGTCTTTGTGAATTTCATTGGCGGCGGTCGATCAGCGCTTCGAGCAATTGCGCGAGATCGACGGGGGCTGCTTCCTGGCGCTGCAATTCGGCGTCGAGCCGGCTGGCGTCGGAAATGTCGGTGATCAGCCGGTCGAGCCGTTTGACGTCGTGCTCGATGACGTCGAGCAGGCGCTTGCGGTTGGCGTCGGTCTTGGCCATCGGCAGCGTCTCGACCGCCGAGCGCAGCGAGGTCAGCGGATTTTTCAATTCGTGCGACGACGTCGGCGGCGAAGCTCTCGATCGCCTCGATGCGGGTATAGAGCGCGTCGGTCATGTCGCGCAGCGCGCCCGACAAATGGCCGATCTCGTCGCCGCGCCGGGTGAAATCCGGAATTTCGACGCGGGTGCGAATCCGCCGCCGCACCCGCTCGGCGCTGTCGGCAAGCCGTCGCACCGGGCCGGCAATGGTGCCGGCGAGCAGGATCGACAGCACCACCATGACGCCGGCGGCGATCAGGAACACTTTGACGATGGCGAGCCGCTCGGCCTCGACCATGTCGTCGATATCGGCGCCTTGCGTCGACAGCATCAACACGCCGCGCACGGCGCGGAAGCGCTGCACCGGCACCGCCACCGATACGATGACCTCGCCGCGGTTGTTGACCCGCACCATGCTGGCATGCAGGCCGCTAAGCGCGCGCGAGACTTCCTGATAGCCTTTGCCGTTTTCGGGGCCGAGTTCCTTGTACAAAGGCAGGTCGCCGCGTCCGAGCCAGCGCCGCATCGCGATGAAAGCGCGCTCCATCAGGCCGGGCTTTTCCGCGGTCGGCGACGGCAGATCGAAGCGCAGCACGTCGCCGCGGCCGTAGAGATTGCGGCTGTCGAGGATCAGCACGCCGTCGCGGTCGTAGATACGGGCGCGGGTTTTGGTCGGTGACACCAGGCGGCGCAGCACCGGCGCGACGCGTTCGGGATTGATCGGGAATTCGATGCCGGACAATGAATCGTCGGGCGGGCCGTAGCTTTCGCCGGCCTGCAATTCCAAGAGCCGGTCGGGGTCGATGGTGACGGCGTCGCTTTCGACAGTTGCGGAGGCGGCAATCGCGCCGGCGATGATCTCGCTCTGCACCAGCAAGCTCTGCACGCGGGCATCGATCAGGCCGGCGCGGAACTGCGACAGATAGAGAACGCCGGTGACCAGCGCGACCAGGCCGGCGAGGTTGAGAAAGACGATGCGGCGCGTGAGGCTGGACAGGCTTTGCGAAACGAACAGACGCCAGGCGGAGCGCGCCAGCCGCCGGATTGCGCCGAAACGCTGGCGCGGCATCGGCCACCGGCAAGGTGCCGGCATCGCCGGATTCCGCCTTCGGCTTTTTATCGCGCGCCTGATTTTCAGCGGTTCGATCGAGCACGTCGTTTGATCCAGCCGGTTATTCGCGATGGCAATTCTAGCCGAAGCGATGGCCTCGCGCACGGCGCGCTCCCTCTCCCCTGGGCGAGATGGGGTGAGGGGGCAAGTGACCTTCGATAGCCGCTAACCTCGCACCCGAACCGCTCCGCGGTTCGACCTCTCCGTATGGGAGAGGTGAAGAAGCAGGCTATTCCTTAAACCGGTAACCGACGCCGTACAGCGTTTCGATCATCTCGAAGTCGTCGTCGACCACCTTGAACTTCTTGCGCAGCCGCTTGATGTGGCTGTCGATGGTGCGGTCGTCGACATAGACTTGGTCGTCGTAGGCGGCATCCATCAGCGCGTTGCGGCTTTTCACCACGCCCGGACGGGTGGCGAGCGCCTGCAGAATCAGAAACTCGGTGACGGTGAGCGTGACCTGCTCGCCCTTCCAGGTGCAGGTATGCCGTTCCGGGTCCATGCGCAAAAGGCCGCGTTCAAGCACCTTGGCGCTATCCACTTCCTTCGGCGCGCTCGGATCTTTCGGCGCGGCGCGGCGCAGCACGGCCTTGACGCGCTCGACCAGCAGGCGCTGGGAAAACGGTTTGCGGATGAAATCGTCGGCACCCATCTTGAGGCCGAACAATTCGTCGATTTCCTCGTCTTTCGAGGTCAGGAAGATGACCGGAATGTCCGACTTCTGCCGCAAGCGGCGCAAGGTCTCCATCCCGTCCATGCGCGGCATCTTGATATCAAGAATGGCGAGGTCGGGCGGCGAAGTCTTGAAGCCGTCGATGGCGGAGGCACCATCGGTGTAAGTCATGATGCGATAGCCTTCGGACTCCAGCGCCATCGACACCGAGGTCAGGATATTGCGGTCATCGTCCACGAGCGCGATGGTTGGCATGAAAGCCCCTTCTTACGTGACGTCCCGCTGATTAGAAGCCTAAAAACGGGGTCTGAAATGTGGCCTCTTTGCAACAACTATGTGATTCGGATGCGAATTCAAGGCCGAAGGGGCAAGATAGCCCGATCCATACCCTATCAACCGACGAGTTGAGCCGAATGACCGATAAAGCCGCCAATCAACCTAAATCTGGCGCCTTGCCGGGCGTCATGCCGGGCCGCACCCCCGAGGGGGCGCAACCGCCGGCCGACTTCCAGCCGGTCGTGGTGGCCAAGACGCTGCTGCGCGCCACCCGCGCCGCCACCTTGGCGACGCTTGACCGGAATACCGGCTATCCCTTCGCCTCGTTGGTCAACGTCGCGACCGACAGTGACGGCGCGCCGCTGATCCTGGTTTCGAAGCTCGCCACCCATACCGCCAATCTGGAGCAGGATGGCCGGGCCTCGCTGCTGCTCGCCGAGACCGGCAAGGGTGATGCTCTGGCGCATCCCCGCCTGACCGTGCTGGGGACCCTGGCGCCGGTTGGCCGCGGCAGCGCCGCCGAACCCGGCATCCGCCGCCGGTTCCTGGCTCGCCACCCGAAATCCGAGCTCTATGCCGGCTTTGCCGATTTTGCCTTCTGGCGCATGGATGTCGTGTCGGCGCATCTCAATGGCGGCTTTGCTCGGGCCGCCGACCTGACCGCCGCCGAGGTGCTGACCGATATCTCGGACGCCGCCGATCTGGTCGCGGCGGAAGAGGGCGCGGTCGCGCACATGAATGGCGACCACGCCGAGGCCTGCCGGCTTTACGCCACCAAGCTGCTCGGCGCGCACGCTGCCGACTGGCGCTGCGTCGGCCTCGATCCCGAGGGTCTCGATTTGCAGAACGGCCAGTCGGCGCTGCGGCTGCCATTCCCGCAGCGGGTCGCTGGGCCGGGGCCGCTCAGGGCGATGCTGCGACAATTAGCCGACCAAGCGCGCGCCGCTGATTAATCAGACATCAGCGGCGGCCCGAACGCGAACGGTTTGATGCAGTGCAATGCCCCGGCCGTCCATGCACGGTGTTTAATCTTGGCATTCACGATGTTGATGACTAAGGTCGCGCGCCTTGGCGCGAGCGCCTATAGTAAGTTTTAAGCCGACTTCTAAGTCGTAAAGGGCCGAATGGCCCGGTGAGGGGTTTCGCTACTTGAAAAGCGGCCCATCTGTTTGGGAGAATAAGCGTGCAAGAAACGGGTGTGCGGAACGGCGCCTACGGCGCAGACAAATTCGGCTTCAAGGATCTTGGCGGCGTTCACTGGAACCTGACCGAACCGAAGCTTTACGAATATGCCCTGAAATCAGGCGAAGCCCAACTGGTCGATGGCGGCGCGCTGTGCGCCGAGACCGGCCATCACACCGGCCGCTCGCCGAAAGACAAGCACACCGTTGAAGACGACCTGACGCGCGACGTGCTGTGGTGGGACGGCAATCGCAAGATGACCCCGGCGCAGTTCGATACTCTGCTCGCCGACTTCCAGGCGCACTGCAAGGGCATGACCCTGTATGCGCAGGATCTGATCGGCGGCGCCGATCCGAACCACCAGATCAAGGTCCGCGTGTTCACCCAGCTCGCCTGGCACTCGCTGTTCATTCATCAGCTGCTGATTCGCCCGGATCGCGCCGATCTGGCCAAGTTCATCCCAGAGATGACCATTGTCGATCTGCCGACGTTCAAGCCGGACGCCGCGCGTCACGGCGGCCGCGAAGGCTCCGACACCATGGTGGCGATCGACTTCACCCGGAAGATCGTGCTGATCGCTGGCAGCTCTTACGCCGGCGAAATGAAGAAGTCGGTTTTCACCACGCTGAATTTCTATCTGCCGGCGAAGGGCGTGATGCCGATGCACTGCTCGGCCAACGTGTCGCATGAGGGCGAGAGCGCGCTGTTCTTCGGTCTGTCCGGCACCGGTAAGACCACCTTGTCGTCCGATCCGAACCGCATCCTGATCGGCGACGACGAGCACGGCTGGGGTCCGGACGGCATCTTCAATTTCGAAGGCGGTTGCTACGCCAAGACCATCAAGCTCAGCCAGGAAGCCGAGCCGCAGATCTGGGATGCCACCAACCGTTTCGGCGCCGTGCTGGAGAACGTGGTGATCGATCCGGAAACCCGCGTGCCCGATTACGACGACGGCTCCAAGACAGAGAACACCCGCTCGGCCTATCCGATGCACTTCATCCCGAACGCATCGCAAAGCGG
This sequence comes from uncultured Alphaproteobacteria bacterium, assembly GCA_963830125.1. Lineage (GTDB taxonomy): Bacteria > Pseudomonadota > Alphaproteobacteria > Rhizobiales > Xanthobacteraceae > Pseudolabrys. The sequence continues at coordinate 504,248 of CAWHKU010000007.1, forward strand.
CCGCGCCGGTCACCCGAAGAACATCATCTTCCTGACTGCGGATGCCTATGGCGTGATGCCGCCGATCGCCAAGCTGACCCCGACGCAGGCGATGTATCACTTCCTGTCCGGCTACACCGCCAAGGTCGCCGGCACCGAAAAGGGTCTGGTCGGCGTGCAGCCGGAATTCTCGACCTGCTTCGGCGCGCCGTTCCTGCCGCGGCACCCGTCGGTCTATGCCGATCTGCTGCAGGACTACATCAAGAAGCACAAGGTCGACGTCTGGCTGGTCAACTCGGGCTGGACCGGCGGCATCTATGGCGTCGGCCGCCGCATGCCGATCAAGGCGACGCGCACGCTTCTGACCGCGGCGCTTAACGGTTCGCTGAAAGACGCCGACTTCCGCACCGATCCCTATTTCGGCTTCTCGGTGCCGACCTCGGTGCCGGGCGTCGAACCGCATTTGTTGAACCCGATCAAGACCTGGGAAAACAAGAAAGAGTTCGACAAGACCGCCCGCACTTTGGTCGAGATGTTCCAGAAGAACTTCACCAAGTACGAAGATCAGGTCGCTCCGGAAATCCGGGCAGCGGCGCCGGAAGTGAAAATCGCGGCCGAGTAATTTTTCCGAACGCAGAAATAAAAAGGGCGGCCTTTGCGGCCGCCCTTTTCATTTTCAGCACGAATCGTTTCAGCGTGCGCCTTGCAAGCGGGCGATCAGTTCGGCGGTCGGATAGGAATCCGCCGGCAGGCCAAGTTTGATCTGGGCCTGCTTGACCGCGCCGCGGGTGCCGGAGCCGACTTTGCCGTCGACGTCACCGACGTCCTTGTAACCGGCTTTAATCAGCAGGCGCTGCAATTCCTTGACCTGATCGGGCGACAGCACGGCGATGTCTTTGCCGGCGTGACTGACGACCGGCGCGCCGGCCAGCCGCGTCGCGTAATAAGCGACCGTGGTCGAATAGACGTAAGCCGAATTCCAGCCGAGGAACGCCTTGAAGTTCGGGTAGGCCAGAAAGGCCGGACCGAGCCGGCCCATCGGCAGGATCAGCGAGGCTTGCAGATCGCCGGCCGCCAAGGAGCCGTGCGCTGCTTTCACGCCCCAAGCCACCCATTGAGATACAGGATGTTGAATGGCGTTGTCGGCTTCTTGCCACGGCATCTCGCGCGGCACGGTGACTTCCTGCAGCCAGGGCTGGCCGGGTTGCCATCCCAGGCTTCTCAGGAAATTGGCGCCGGAGGCGAGCGTGTCGGGCACGCTGCGGATCAGGTCGCGGCGGCCGTCGCCGTCGAAGTCGACGGCGTTCTTGAGATAGTCGGACGCGGTGAACTGCAAGCCGCCGAATTCGCCGGCCCAATCGCCGATCATGCTGTCGACGCTTTGGTCGCCGCGCTCGATGATGCGCAGCGCGTCGAACAATTGCGTGCGGAAGAACGCGGAGCGGCGGCAGTCGTAAGCCAGCGTGGCGATGGCGCTGAGAATTTTGTATTTGCCGAAATTGGCGCCGAAGTCGCTTTCCAGGCCCCAGAAGGCGACGATCACCGGCGCCGGGACACCGTATTTCTTTTCGATCTGTGCGAACAGGGCGGCGTTCTGCTTAATCTTTTTGCGGCCGATCGGAACGCGACCGCCACCGGTCATGCGGTCGGAGAATTTCAGGAAACTCTGCGAGAATACGCCCTGGCCGTGGTCGCGCCGGATGATGCCGGGATCGAAGGTCATCGACGGCGCCGCTTCGGCGACGACCTGCGGCGAAATGCCTTGCGCGATCGCGTCTTTCTTGAAGGCTTCGAGCCAGCTCGTGTAGCTGCCGGTGTTGCGGCAGGTCGCGGCGGCCGCCTGTCCGGCCCACAACGCGACCAGGCCGATCGTCGCCAGTTTCAGCGTGGTTTTCAGCATCGGCGATATTCTCTCAAACGGTTGATCGGCATGTTGAGCCACAGGCATCCGCGCACGGTCAAGACGCGGACCCGCGACGTGTTTGACCGGCGGTGGTGTGCGTTCGGCGACCGGCGCCGTGCGCCGAACCGGCGTCTTATGCCGCGTCGGTGGCGGACTGGCTTCGTGTTGAACCGTCGGCGGCGCGCTGGCGCTGGCTTGCGACGGCGACGGCGTCCGCTGCGCCGAGGGCGGTGGCGCCGCGCTGGTGTCGCTATGCAAGCGGGCGATCAATTCCACGGTCGGCCAGGAATCGGCCGGCATGCCGTATTTGACCTGCATGGCGCGGATCGCCTTGCGGGTGCCGGCGCCGAGCTTGCCGTCGACCTTGCCGACATCGAAGCCGCGTTTGTTCGAGTTGGTGCTGCAGATCCATCATCTGCTCGGTGGTCAATTGCTTGACCAGTTTGGCGCCGGCTTCGCTCACCGGCGGCGCGCCGCCAGACGCGTGGCGAAGTAGGCGACCGTGGTCGAATAGACGTAGGCCGAGTTCCAGTCGATGAAGACCTTGAAATTATCGGTAAGCCAAGAAGGCCGGACCGAGCCGGCCCATCGGCAGGATCAGCGCAGCCGGTTTGTTGTCGCGCGGCAGCGAACCATGCGCGGCGCGCACGCCCCATTTGACCCATTGCGAGACCGGATGCTGAATTTCGAGATCGGCTTCCTGCCACGGCATGTTGGCCGGCACGCGTACTTCCTGCAGCCAGGGTTCGCCGCGTTTCCAGCCGATCGATTTGAGATAATTGGCGGCGGAGGCGAGCGTGTCGGGCACGCTGTTGGTCAGATCGACGCGGCCGTCGCCGTCGAAGTCGACGCCGTATTTGATGTAGTTCGACGGCGTGAACTGCATGCCGCCGAATTCGCCGGCCCAGTTGCCGGTCATTTCGTCGACGCGTTTGTCGCCGCGCTGGATGATGCGCAGCGCGTCCATCAACTCGGGGCGGAAGTGGTCGCCGCGCCGGCAATCATAAGCGAGCGTCGCCAGCGACGGCAGGATCTTGAACTTGCCGAACAGCGCGCCGTAATCGCTTTCCAGGCCCCAGACCGCGGTCAGCACCTGCGCGCGGCACGCCGTAGACTTTCTCGATGCGGGCAAACAGCGCGGCGTTCTGCTTGATCTTGGCGATGCCGTTCGGGATGCGCTCGCCGCCGAGCAGGCGGTTGGCGAAGTCGAGGAAGGTGCGCTGGAACACGGCCTGGCCGTGAGTCGCGCTTGATGACCGATGGGTCGAAGGTCAATTCCGGCGCGGCGGCGGCGATCACCTTCGGCGAGATGCCTTGCGCGATGGCGTCTTTTTTGAATTGCGCGACCCAGGCGTCGAAATTGCCGGTGTTGCTGGCAGCGCGGCGCCGCCTCGAGCCGGGCCGGCCAGCGCCGCGCCGAGCAAGCCGGCCGCCAATGTCAGAGCTGCGATGCGCATGGTTTCCGATCTGCCTTTTCGAGCCATTCAGGGGTTGAATCTTGCCAACCTGGCGCTCGGGTCAAGCGCGGCCGCTGATATGCGTTAAGAGCGATCTTTAGGCCCAATTCTTGTGCAAATAATGGTTTATCTCTAATTCCATCCTCTTAACGTTTTCATGCGGCCGGCCCTGTCGGCGGCCAGTTCGGGACAGAAAGTCGTATGCAGGTTCTGGTGATTGGCGCTGGCGTGGTCGGCCTGGCGGTGGCCCGCGCGGCGGCGCTTAAAGGCCACGAGGTGGTGGTGGCGGAGGCGGAAAACGCCATCGGCACCGGCATTTCGTCGCGCAACAGCGAAGTCATCCATGGCGGCATGTATTACCCGACCGGTTCGCTGCGCGGCCGGCACTGCGTTAACGGCCGGCGGCTGCTTTATGATTTTTGCGCTTCCCACGGCGTGCCGCACCGCAAATGCGGCAAGCTGATTGTCGCCACCGACTTGGCCGAGTTGGCCAAGCTCGAGGCAATCGCGGCGCAGGGCCAGATCAACGGCGTCGAGGGACTGAACCCGATCACGGCCGCAGGCGGCGAAGGCGATGGAGCCGGAACTGGCCTGCGTCGGCGCGCTGTTGTCGCCCGAAACCGGCATCATCGACGCCCACGCTTATATGCTGGCGCTGCGCGGCGACATTGAGGATGCCGGCGGCGCGATTGCCTTCAACACGCCGGTTCTTGGTGCAGTGCGCAAGGACGGGCAATGGCTGGTGAGTTTCGGCGGCAACGACGCCGGCGAATATGGCCTTCGACGCGGTGGTCAATTGCGCCGGGCTGGGCGCGCAGAAGGTCGCGCGCGCCATGCCGGATTATCCGGCAAGCCGCGTGCCGCGGCTGGTGCTGGCCAAGGGCAATTATTTCACCTTCACCGGCCGGCCGGTGTTCAAGCGGCTGATCTATCCGGTGCCGATGCCGGGCGGGCTCGGCGTGCATGTCACGCTCGATCTGGCCGGGCGCATGCGCTTCGGGCCGGATGTCGAATGGATCGAGCACGAGCATTACGAAGTCGAACCCGGCGCGCGCCGATGCTTTTTATGAGCGCATTCGGACTTATTGGCCGAACATGCCGGATGGCGCGCTGGCGCCGGACTATGCCGGCATCCGGCCGAAGCTGACCGGGCAGGGCGAGGCGCAGGCCGACTTCCTGATCGATCCCCCGGCGCAGCATGGCGTGCCGGGACTGGTGCAGATGTTCGGCATTGAATCGCCGGGCCTGACCAGTTCGCTGTCGCTTGGCGATGAGGTGGCGTCTTATCTGGGGAACTGAGGTCGCGGCGCTTTGCCATCCGCGCTGGCGGCAACGGTGGGGATCGACGCAGTGATGTCAGCGTCGCGGGTGTTCGGCGCAACTGGTCCGATCTTGGTGTCCGCCAATTGATCGCGCATCGCTTTCGACAGCCGCGCATCATTTTCGACCGGCGTGAATTCGGCGACGCTGTTGCGGTTGCCGGTGAAGGCAGCCAGTCCCGTCGTGGTGGCGACGATATCGCCCGGTCGCAGCGTCGGGTCGTTGGCGCTATCGATAGGCGCCAGGCCGAAGGCGTTGCGGCCATTGCAGGTGCAGCCGGTCACCAACGTTTTGCGATAGGCAAAAGCGTTCGGCAGGTCGGCATAGCGGCTGCCGTCGGCAGCGCGGGCGTAGTCGATGTTGCTGCCGCTATAGAGCCGGGTTTCGCTCGCCGGACAGAACGAATGGCAGCTCTCGGCCGCGCTCATGCCGACATGGCCCTGCACCGGGAAATAGCGGCCGTCGCAGGTGCGTACGCAAAAGGCTTTTGCCGGCCCGCGCGCGTCGGCGCGCAAGCGTTGCTGCGGCGGGGCTGTGCCGCCCAGATGGTTGGCGAGGCTTGTGAAGGGATCCAAAAAAGGCAGATTGCGCGACGGGCGCGGCGGCGCGTCAGTCGTGCGCTTCGCTCCCCCGAACAAGTTGTCGAAAAAGCCGGCGGCAGCGGGTTGTGGTGCGGCAAGGGTCAGCAGGCAGAGGCCGATAAAGCCCGCCATAACGCCCAAGACTGATTTTGGGCCCTGAAAAGCCATCGCACGCCCGCCTTACGCCACGTCCCGCTGGTCATCCACGGGGTTACTTGATCGACGTTTAAGGCTGCCGAAGGTTCCGGCGGCCGGTGGCGTCTAAAGGCGGAGGTAATCGCAGCGAAGTAAACGTCCGGTTAGCAATTGCGGCGAACGGGCAATTCATTGGCGGCTGCACAAAGAAAATGGCGCGCAATCTGTCAAAGATTACGCGCCAGTTACATGTGCATGATCCTTATCCGAAAACCGGTAATCGGTTTCCGGGGTTCATGCGTTTATTTTCCCGGCCGGTCGCCGGCTTAAAAGAACCGCCACCAGATATAAAGATGCGAGATTGCCACCGACACGATCATCATCGGCGCGGCATAGAGCGTGTAGGTGATGAAGCGGAACGGCACGCCGTTGCGCTCGGAAATGCCGGCGACTGTCAGATTGGCCGACGCCCCGATCAAGGTGCCGTTGCCGCCAAGACAGGCGCCTAGCGACAGGCACCACCATAGCGGCTGGATATGTTCCGGTCCGCCGAAGGCCGGCGCCATGCTCTTGATCAGCGGGATCATGGTGGCGACGAAGGGAATGTTGTCGACGATGGCCGAGAGAAAGGCCGAGGCCCACAAAATCGCGATGCCGGCATGCGCCAGATTGCCGCCGGTCGCCGCCACCAGCTTGTTGGCCAGCAAATGCAGCAAGCCGCCGACGTCGACGCCGTGCACGACGATGAACAGGCCGATGAAAAAGAAGATTGTAATCCACTCCACATCGCCGAAGGTCTGGTGGATGTTGTGCGCGGCCTTTTCGTTGTGATGCGCCCAGTTGTCGAGCATCATCAGAATGGCCGCGCCCAGCATGGCGATGGTTGCCGGCTCAAGATGCAGCTGGCGCGCCAGCACGAAGCCGACCATCACCAGCGTCAACACGGCGAGCGCCTGCTTGAGCAGCAGCCAGTCTTCGATCGCCTCGGCCGGTTTCATCGCCATGACCGCGGCCTTGGCTTCGGGGGTCGAGCGCAGATCCTTGCCCCACAAAATGTGGATGATGATCGCCTGGACCGCCATGATCACCACGATCACCGGCATCAGGTTGTAGACAAAATCGTTGAAGGTCAGGCCGACCTGCGAGCCGATCAGGATGTTCGGCGGATCGCCGATCAGCGTGGCGGTGCCGCCGATATTGGACGCGAAGATTTCCGCGAACAGATAGGGGTAGGCCGGCACTTTCAGCGTGGTGCAGATCGCGAAGGTGACCGGTACGATCAGCAGCACGGTCGTCACGTTGTCGAGGAAGGCCGACAGGATCGCGGTCGTGATCTGGAGAACGATCAAGATGCCGGCCGGGTGGGCCTTGGCGGCGCGCGCCGACCAGATCGCGAGAAACTGGAACATGCCGGAACGGCGCGAGATCGAGACCAGGATCATCATGCCGGTCAACAGGCCGATGGTGTTCCAGTCGATGCCATGGATCGCCTGATCCTGATCCAGCACGCCGACCACGATCATGATGCCGGCGCCGACCAGCGCGACGATGGCGCGGTTGACCTTTTCCGACATGATGATGGCGTAGGTGGCGGCCAGGATGCAGGTCGAGACCCACATCGGATTGAGGCCGAAAAGTACGTGCGATACCGCTTCGGCGGTCATAGGCAAGTTCCCCCAATTTCAAGGGTCCTCGGCCTTTTGACCGTTGGTACCCTGCACCCCGGCGGGAAACTCTTGCAACGGGGGCAGGGAGTCAAGCTGTCAGCGCGTCCCCCGCATCAAATGGATCGCCGCGATGGCGGCGGCGGCAAAGCCGGCGCCGGCCGCGACCGCGAGCGCCCAGCGCGGCCCGAAATGATCGGCGACGCGACCGACAATCGGCGCGCCAATGGGCATGCCGCCCAAGGCGATGGCCAGCAGGATCGCCATCACACGTCCGCGCATCGCCGGTTCGGTCGACAATTGCACCAAGGCGTTGGTCGAGGTGGTGAAGGTTTGTGCGGCGATGCCGATGACGACCAATGCAGCGCCGAATAGAATGACGTTGGGCGCGAACGCGGCCAGGATGCAACCCACGCCGAATAGTGCGGCGGCGGCCAACAGCATCTCGATGCTGGATTGCGCGCGTCGCGCCGCCAATAGTGCGCCGGCAACCGACCCGATCGCCATTACGGTCGACAGCAAGCCATATTGGTCGGCGCCGCCATGAAACACCGTCACCGACATGGTCGCGATATAGATCGGAAAGTTCAGCCCGAAGGTGCCGATCATAAGCAGCATCAGCAGCGGCACCTGTAAGTCCGGTCGCCGGCCGATGTAGCGAAAGCCCTCGATCAAACCGCCCGCCAGGCCGCCGGTAGTGCCGGCGGCGCGTTCCCGAACATGCAATTCATTGCCGCGCAGCAAGGCCAGCGCGGCAATCGTTGCCAAGTACGAGACGGCATTGATTGGAAACACCCAGCCGGATCCAACCGAGGCAATCAAAACGCCGGCGACTGCCGGACCAATCATGCGGGCGGCGTTGAACGAGGTCGAGTTCAACGCCACGGCATTGGCCAGTTGCCTGTCGCCGACCAATTCGGAAACAAATGTCTGTCGGGCCGGCATGTCGAAAGCGGTGACGCAACCGAGCAGGAAGGCGAAAACATAGACATGCCACAGCGCGACCACGCCGCTGAGGACCAGAACGCCGAGGCCGGCGGCCAGTATCGCCAGGGCCGACTGGGTCGCCAGCAGCAGCTTGCGTCGGTCGAAGCGGTCGGCGGCATAACCGGTGAACGGCAGCAGCAAAACCTGCGGGCCGAACTGCAAGCCAATGACGATGCCGACCGCGGTGGCGTTATGGTGGGTCAGTTCGGTGAGCACCAGCCAGTCTTGCGCGGTGCGTTGCATCCAGGTGCCGATATTCGACACGAAGGCGCCGCCGGACCACAGCCTGTAGTTATAGCCACGCAGTGAATCGAAGGTGCCAAGCGCCGATGCGCTCACGGGCGCTCCATAGGGTGGGACGAGGGCGCTTGGCCGCCGTTGAAGCGGCCGAATAGCCGCGCCGATAATACGCCCAGGACAAGCACGCCCAAGCCGAAGGCGGCGACATGAAGTGTGTTGTGCAGATCGAAGTCGCCGACACGGCAGGTGAGACCGTAACCGATCGCCAGATTAATAAAGCCCCAGAGCACGTTCACCGTTGACGACGACAACCCCTGACCGGGCGGATTCGCGAATGGACTCTGAAACGGGCGGCCCATGACGCCGCAGACGAAATGCGGCACCGCATTGGTGAGAAAAGCGCCGCCGAAAAAGTAAGACAGATAATGAGCCCATGCCATCGTTACGCACTCTTTGTCTTGACGAGGTCGATGATCTCCTGCGCCGTTCCGGTCTCGCCGAGGCGTGGAAAGATGCGGGCGATGCTGTTGGCGTGGGCGTCGGCATTCAAATCGGTCATGGCGTCGGTGGCGAGCGTGACGTTGAAGCCGAGTTCGAACGCCTGACGCGCGGTCGAACTCAACGCCGATGCTGGTGGCGACGCCGCACAGCACGACCTGGGTCACGCCCTGCGCTTTCAATGTGTCGGCAAGCCCGGTGTCGGTGAAGGCGCCCCAGGTCTTCTTGGTCACGAGGTGATCGGACGGCTGTTGGTTCAATTGGGGAATGAGTGTGGCCCAGTCGGTGGGCAAGCTGCCGGTGCGCGGCGGCTGTTCGGTGCGGCCGGCCGCGCCGCCGGCGACGTTGACCAGCACGACCGGCAGTTTGTGGCGTCGGAAGGCGGTGGCGAGCGCGGCGGCCTTCTCGATCACCGGGCCGACGGCGTGCGCGCCCGGCAGCGCGACGATGCCGTTCTGTAAATCGATAACGATGAGGGCGGTTTTCGGATCGAGCGTGGTCAATGACATGGCGGTTCTTTCAGGTGCAATGAAGATCAAACGGCGGCGTGCGTTATTATTCGACCAGCCGCTTGAGCAGGGCGATGGCTTTGGCGAGGTCTTTTTGTTCGGATGCGGTGAACTTGGCTTCGATGGTGCGTGACAGCCAATCCTGACGCGCCGCGCGGCCGTCCTTGAAGAGTTTCACGCAAGCCGGCGTTAGCGATAAAATCGTTTGCCGCCCATCGCTGGGGTCGGCCGCGCCCTTGATCAGCCCTGCGGTCTCCAAAGCCGCGACCGTCGCGCCCATCGATTGCGGCCGCACGCCTTCGGCGCGGGCAAGGTTGGTCACGGTGGTCGGCCCGGCGCGGTCGAGATGTACCAACACCGCGACCTGCGACGGCGTCAGGTCGCCGGCATTGGCCTGTTCACGCAAGCGGCGTTTGAGCTTGCCGGCGAGCGCGTGCAACTCGGCGGCCAGCGTGGAGGACGATATTACGGGCGATGACATGGGTAGACGTGAGGATTTGGAAGGCGGTTCCATAGACGACCGATATGCGAAGGCAAACTACTAAGGTAGACTTCATATATAGAGACGAAGCTCCGACGCAAGGGGGCGCATAAAAAAAGCCCGCCCGGTCATCGGACCGGACGGGCGCGAACCGCCGAGAAGCGGGTCTTGAAAGCCTAGAAATACCGCCACCAGACGTAGACATTGGCGATCGCGATCGAGACGATCGTCAACGGCGCGGCATAGAGCGTGTAGGTGAGAAATCGGAACGGCACGCCGTTGCGTTCGGAAATGCCGGCGACCGTCAGATTGGCCGAGGCGCCGACCAAGGTGCCGTTGCCGCCGAGACAGGCGCCGAGCGACAGGCACCACCACAGCGGTTGGATATGGGCCTCGCCGCCGAAGGCCGGGGCGACACCTTTGATCAGCGGGATCATGGTGGCGACGAAGGGGATATTGTCGACCACCGCCGACAGGAAGGCGGAAGCCCACAACACCGCATAGCCGGTCGCCGGCAGATTGCCGCCGGTCGCGGCCACCAGCTTTTCGGCCAGCAAGTGCAGCAAGCCGCCGACCTCGACGCCATGTACGACGATGAACAGGCCGAGGAAGAAGAAGATCGTGATCCATTCGACGTCGCCGAAGGTGGTGTGGATATTGTGCGAGGCCTTCTCGGAATGATGCGACCAGTTGTCGAGCAGCATCAACAGCGCCGAACCGGTCAGAGCGATCGTGGCCGGCTCCAGATGCAGCTGGCGCGCAAACACGAAGCCGACCATCACCATGGTGAGAACGAAAAGCGCCTGCTTGAGCAGCACCCAGTCCTTGATGGCGGCGACAGGGTCCATCGCCATGATCTCGGCTTGCGCTTCCGGCACGGCCTTGAGCTTACGGCCCCAGAACACATGAATCATCACGGTCTGCACGACCAGGATGATCAGGATGACCGGCGTCAGGTGATAGACGAAGTCGTTGAAGGTCAACCCGACCTGCGAACCGATGATGATGTTCGGCGGGTCGCCGATCAGCGTCGCGGTGCCGCCGATATTGGAGGCCATGATCTCGGCGAACAGATACGGATAGGCCGGAACCTTCAGCGTGTTGGTGATGGCGAGCGTGACCGGCACGATCAGCAGTACGGTGGTGACGTTGTCGAGCAGCGCCGACAACACGGCGGTGGCAATCTGCAACAGCAGCATGATGCCCGCCGGGTGCGCCTTGGCGGCGCGTGCCGACCAGATCGCGACAAATTCGAACATGCCGGAGCGGCGCGCCACCGACACCAGGATCATCATGCCGGTGAGCAGGCCGAGCGTGTTCCAGTCGATGCCCTTGATGGCTTCTTCCTGGGATAGAACGCCGATGATGATCATGACGCCGCCGCCGGCCAGCGCGACCACGGCGCGGTTGACCTTTTCCGACATGATGACGGCGTAGGTGATGGCCAGAATGCAGGTGGCCACCCACATCGGATTGAGGCCAAAATAGACGTGCGACGCCGCGTGTGCGGTCATAGTGTAGTGCCCCTCAAAAACAGCGCGTCCGCTTGGCGGATTCGCGCGTTTGCCCCCTGATTTTGCGCGCACGCTTTAGCAAGCGGCGGACCATGTCAACGCAGGCTGCCCGCGACCAAATTTCGCAGGTTGACTCGCCTAGAACGACAGAAGGGTAATGACCGCCAGCACCGGCAGCAATACGGCGCCCGACCACAGCATATAGCCGAAAAAGCTCGGCATCTTGACGCCGCGCTGATTGGCGATGGCCGCGACCATGAAATTCGGCGCGTTGCCGATATAGGTCAGCGCGCCCATGAACACCGCGCCAAGCGAGATCGCGGCCAGCGTGTCAGCCAATTTGCTCATCAGGATGGCGGCGTCGCCGCCGGCCAACTGGAAAAACACCAGATAGGTCGGCGCATTGTCGAGGAAGGCCGACAGAATGCCGGTCAGCCAGAAATAGGCCATGTCGTGCGGCGTGCCGTCCTTGGTGGTGACGGCCGCCAGCAGCCAGTCAAAGGCGCCGTCGTGGCCGGCTTCGCAGCATCGCCAGCACCGGGATGATGCAGACGAAGATGCCGGCGAACAACTTGGCGACTTCGCGGATCGGCTCCCATTGGAACTCATTGGCGGCGCGGTGCTGGTTCGGCGTCAGCCACAACGACAGCAGTGCGATCGCAATCAGGATGATGTCGCGCGTCAGGTTCTGCAGTGCGATCGGCGTTCCATAGACCGTCAGCGTGACGCCGGGCTTCCACAGCGCGGACAGCAGAATGACGGCGATGATAGCGGCGATCAGCGGCAGGTTGACGATGCCGTAGATTCGGATCTTGCCGCCTTCGACGGCGGCCGGTTCGTCGCGGCGCGTATAGCGGACGTCGATGGCGATGAAGATGATCAGCACCAGCACGGCGGCCAGCAAGGTCTCTCGCCAGAGATGCGCGGCCGGCCAGAAAAAATCGACGCCACGCAGGAAGCCGACAAACAGCGGCGGGTCGCCGAGCGGTGACAGCGCGCCGCCGATATTGGCAACCAGGAAAATGAAAAACACCATGACGTGGACGTTGTGCGTGCGGTTGGCGTTGGCACGGATCAGCGGTCGCACCAGCACCATGGCGGCGCCGGTGGTGCCGATGATGCTGGCGATCGCGGTGCCGAAGGCCAGCACCAGCGCGTTGCTCCACGGTTTGCCGCCGACATTGCCGGTGATGTGAATGCCGCCGGCCACGACATAAAGCGCGAACAGGAGAATGATGAAGCTCATATATTCGGCCAGCATCGCGTGGATGAAGGCCTCGACCGCGTGTGAAGGGCCGAAGGCGTATGCCAATGTGCCAAGCGTCAGCGCCGCCCAGGCCATCGCGATCTTACCGTAGTGGTCGTGCCAGATTTTCGGAAACAGCAGCGGGCCGGTGGCGATGCTTAACAGGATACCGGCGAACGGCAGCGCCCAAGGCCAGCCCATCGACTCGCCGTCGAGCGCCGGCGCGGCAAATGCGACCGTTGGAATGAAGGCCAAGGAGAAGGTCGCGACCGCGGTCGCGCAATGACGCCAAATCATCAGGTTACTTACAACGCAAGGCTGAGTGAGAGCAAATCAGCTTGGCGGGATTGCCGGCGCGCGATAACGGTGGGCAATATTGGCTACAAGCCCCTTGTCGTCCCAAGGCCTAATTGTCTTGTCACAAAAACGGTGAAGACTAAGATTGTAGAATGTGTTTGACCGCCGAGACCGAAGTCTCTCGGGTGCGGTGCATAGGAGTTATCGCGATGGGACTGTTTGACGATCTCAGCGGCGGGCTAAAAGGCGCGATGGGTCAGATGCTCGGGCAGGCGCTCGGTCAGCTCGAGACCAACGCGCTTCCCGGCTTGCTGTCCCAGGTTTTGGGCAATACCGAACTCGGCAATGTCGGCGGGCTGCTGACCAAGCTGCAACAGGGCGGTCTCGGCGGTCAGGTTGCGTCTTGGCTCGGCAGCGGCGGCAATATGCCGATCAGCGTCGACCAGCTTCGCTCGCGCGCTCGGCAATGAACAGGTGGAGCAGATCGCGAATTCGCTCGGATTGCCGACCGACAAGATTCTGGCGCTTTTGTCGGAGCACCTGCCGGGTGCGATCGATCAAATGAGTCCGGATGGCGAACTTAAGGAACCATCGGGCGCCTAATGCTTTGAATGGAGATCATACCCCGCGATTGATGCGTCGTTGCCGAACGATGGGCTGCTCCGTTCCGAACCTGATGTTGCTACGAAACGACCAACTGTATTGACTCTAACCGAGGAACACCAATCCATGACAATCCGAACAAAACTGATTTTGGCGTCGGTCGCCGTTGCTTTTAGCCTGGCCAGTTTCAGCCCGGCGATGGCGCTGACCATGAAGGAATGCAGCGCCAAGTACAAAGCGGCGCAAAAGGCCGGCACGCTGAAAGGCATGAAGTGGAATGACTACCGCAAGGCCGAATGCGGTACCGAAGCCAAGCCGACGGCGGCAAAGACCGCCGCTCCGGCGCCAACCAAAATGGCAGCGCCCGCCGCCATGAAGCCGACCAACGCCATGTTCCCGTCCAAGGTCGACTCCAAATACAGCAAGGAGTCTGCAGGCAAGGCGCGCATGCACACCTGTCTCGATCAATACAATGCCAACAAGGCGAAGAACGCCAACGGTGGCTTGAAGTGGATCCAGAAGGGCGGCGGTTATTACAGCGAGTGCAACAAGCACCTCAAAGGCTGAGGGGCTTTTCGCCACCATCGGCTAACGCTACAAGGTCCGTGGAACGCATGCCGTTCCGCGGACTTTTTCGTTTTGTTCCGTCGCGTCGCGCCGATCGAGCGCCGCCGGCTCGCGTCATTGGCATCCCCTAGCCAGGTATCTCGCATGCGCATCACCGCCATCCACGACATCGTCGTCCCGATCTCCTCGAATATCGCCAACGCCTATATCGACTTCTCGACCATGACGGCGAGCGTGGTGGCGATCGTCACCGACGTCGTGACGCGACGGCAAGCCGGTGGTCGGCTTCGGCTTTAATTCGAACGGCCGCTATGCGCCGCAGGGCCTGTTGCGCGAGCGTTTTATTCCGCGGCTGCGTGATGCCAGCGCCGGAAAGCCTGGAAGATGAGCGCAGCCTGATCGACCCGGCGAAAGCGTGGGCGGCGATGATGAAGAACGAAAAGCCGGGCGGCCATGGCGAGCGATCGGTCGCGGTCGGTGTGCTCGACATGGCGCTGTGGGACGCGGTGTCGAAAGCCGCAGGCGTGCCGCTGTGGCGGCTGCTGGCCGATCGCTATAATGGTGGCGTCGCCGACAAGACCGCGTGGGTTTATGCCGCCGGCGGTTATTATTATCCCGACAAGGACATCAGCGCGCTGCAGGACGAGATGAAGCACTATCTCGACCTCGGCTATTCGACCGTGAAAATGAAAATCGGCGGCGTGCCGTTGAAAGATGACATCAAGCGCATCGAGGCGGCGCTGAAAGTGGTCGGCGGCAAGGGCGAGAATCTCTGCGTCGACGTCAACGGCCGCTACGATCTCGACGAGGCGCTGGCCTGCGGCGACGCCATCGCGCCCTATAATTTGCGCTGGTACGAGGAGCCGCTCGATCCGCTCGACTATCTGCTGCATGCGGCGCTGGCGACGCGCTACGCGCCGCCGCTCGCGACCGGCGAGAATCTGTTCTCGATGCAGGACGCGCGCAACCTCATTCGCCACGGCGGTCTGCGCGCCGACCGCGATTGGCTGCAATTTGATCCGGCGCTGTCTTACGGCCTGGTGGAATATCTGCGCACGCTCGACATGTTGGCGATGCACGGCTGGTCGCCGCGGCGCTGCGTGCCGCATGGCGGCCATCAGTTCGCGCTCAATATCGCGGTCGGTCTCGGCCTTGGCGGCAATGAATCGTATCCGCAGGTGTTCGCGCCGTTCGGCGGCTTTGCCGACGATACCAAGGTCACCGACAGCCGCATCGCGATGCCGGATATTCCGGGCATCGGCTTCGAGGCGAAGAATGCGCTTTATGCGGTGATGAAGCCGCTTATGGATTAGGGCGACGCACTGATGATGAGTTTTCGCTCGCGCAGGCGCAAACCGGCCGACGGCGCTTAACAAATGCGCTATACTTTCGATTTACGGTGCCCGCAGTGCGCGGGGTGACGAATCGTCGGTCTGCACCTACGATTATGCACGCTAGAGGTTTGCCGGAAGACGATACCACCGGCGGATTCGAATGCGGCAAGGGCGCCATATGCGAATCGGGTACGGACGCTTCGGCTTTGGATTGATGGCGCTCACCGTCGCGCTGACGCTCGGCGGCTGTGCGAGCGTTCACAATCTGCCGCTCAACGTCCCCTCCGCCAATCCCTTTGCCGTCACGCCTGCGGACGCCGCGGAAGCGGTGGCCAGCGGCGGCGACGCCATTGGGCTCGCCTTTTCCGGCGGCGGCACACGAGCGTCCGCTTTCTCCTTCGGAGTGCTGCAGCAATTGGCGCGCACGCCGTCGCCCGATCGGCGCCATCGCGATCTGCTCGAACACGTCGGCATGGTCACCGGCGTGTCGGGCGGTTCGGTCACGGCCGCTTATTTCGGCCTGCGCGGTCGCGCAGCCTTGGGCGATTTCCGGCAGCGCTTCCTGACCCAGGACTTGATGTCGCAACTCAACACCAGTCCCAATCTGATCAATCTCGGCCGCGCGTTGTCCGGCGGCATCAACACCGACACGCGCTTGCGCGACTGGCTGAACGCGCACCTGTTCGGCAACGCCACCTTCGGCGATCTGCTGGCGCGCAAGCGCCCTTGGGTGCTGATCAACGCCACCGACGTCTATAGCCGCACGCCCTTCCTATTTACGCCGCAGACGTTCGCGGCCTTCTGCAGCGATCTGAAAGAATATCCGATTGCGGGCGCGGTCGCCGCCTCCGCGGCAGTGCCCGGGGCCTTCGCGCCGCTCGTGATCCAGACCTATCCGGGGCGATGCCAGACGCCGCTTCCTGCCTGGGTGACGCGGGCGCTTAAAAATCCGGAGGCCTCTCCGTTGTTGTCGGCCTATGCCAAGGCGCTGGAACGCGACCACGCGGGCGCGGTGAAATACATCAAGCTGTTCGACGGCGGCTTGGTCGACAACTACGGGCTCAGCGGCCTCACGATTGCCCGTGAATCGGTCGACATGCCGTACGCGCCGTTGCGGCCGCGGGAAGCGGTCAATCTGCGGCGGCTGCTGTTTCTGGTGGTCGATGCCGGCCGCGGGCCGGAAGGGAAGTGGGCGCAGACGCTGGAAGGCCCGAGCGGCGCGCAACTGGTTTCCGCTGTCACCGATGCCGCCATCGACGCCAACACACAGTCGAGCTACACCGCCTTCCAGGCCACCATGAAGAACTGGCACGATGAGTTGGTGCGCTGGCGTTGCGGGCTGAAACCGGCACAGGTCGCGCGATTGCGCGACGGACGCGGCGGTTCCTGGCGTTGCCAAGATGTGAAGATCATCGTCGGGCGCGTGGCTTTCGATCAACTCGGTCCTGCGCGCGCCAGGCAGTTGAACTCCATCCCGACGTCGTTTTCGTTGCCAACGCCGACCATCGACGCGCTGACGCAAGCCGCCGGCGACGCGCTCCGGATCAACCCGGCGTATAGGCAGTTCCTCAAGGAGATGTAGTCGACGAGGCGGCCTAGTGCGCCTCGTCCCAATTGTCGGCGGCGCGGGCGTCGACCTGCAGCGGCACCTGCAGCGACACCGCCGGCTGCGGCGCCTCGACCATCACGCGCTGCACCACCGGAATGGTCTTGGCGACTTCGCCGTCCGGCACTTCGAAGATCAGTTCGTCGTGCACTTGCAACAGCATCAGCGCCTTGAGCTTGGCTTTCGCCAGTTCGGCTTCCATGCGCATCATGGCGCGGCGGATGATGTCGGCGGCCGAGCCTTGCAGGCGCGCATTGATGGCGGCGCGTTCGTTGAAGGCGCGGATCGAACCGTTCGACGCCTTGATGTCGGGGTAATGGCATTTGCGGCCGAACAGGGTCTCGACATAGCCGTTGCGCCCGGCAGAACTCCTTGGTCTCGTCCATGTAGTCGCGGATGCCGGGGAAGCGCTCGAAATATTTCTTGATGTAGTCGCCGGCCTCGTAGCGTTCGATGCCGAGCTGGTTGGCGAGGCCGAAAGCCGAGATGCCGTAGATGATGCCGAAATTGATCGCCTTGGCGCGGCGGCGGGTTTCCGACGGCATATCCTTGACCGGCACGCCGAACATTTCCGACGCGGTCATGGCGTGAATGTCGATGCCGTCCTTGAAGGCCTGGCGCAGGGTCGGCACGTTGGCGACTTCGGCTAGCAGCCGCAGTTCAATCTGCGAATAGTCGGCCGACACCAGCTTCATGCCCGGGGCGGCGACGAAGGCCTTGCGGATCTTGCGGCCTTCCTCGGTGCGGATCGGAATGTTCTGCAAGTTCGGTTCCGACGACGACAGCCGGCCGGTCGAGGTGGCGGCGAGCGCGTAGGAGGTGTGCACGCGGTGCGTGGTCGGGTTGACGTGGTTCGGCAGCGCCTCGGTATAGGTCGAGCGCAGCTTGGAGACTTGCCGCCAGTCGAGAATCTTGCGCGGCAGTTCGTGCTGTTCGGCCAGTTCCTCCAGTTCGCGCGCGCCGGTCGACCATTGCCCGGTCTTGGTCTTGGTGCCGCCGGGCAAGTTCAGCTTGCCGAACAGGATGTCGCCGATCTGTTTCGGGCTGCCGGGATTGAGCGGCTCGCCGGCGATTTCCTGGATTTCAGCTTCGAGCGCGGCCTGCTTTTGCGCGAACTCGCCGGACAGGCGCGACAGCACTTGCCGGTCGATGGAAATGCCGCGCCGCTCCATGCGCGCCAGCACGTCCGGCATCGAGCGCTCCAGCGTTTCGTAGACGGTGGTGACCCGCTCGGCGGCCATGCGCGGCTTGAGCGCCGACCACAGCCGCAGCGTGACGTCGGCGTCCTCGGCGGCATATTCGGTCGCCTTGTCGATGGCGACGTGATCGAAGGTGACTTGGCTTTTGCCGGAGCCGGCGACGTCCTTGAAATGGATCGGTTCGTGGCCGAGCCATTTTTCCGACAATGCGTCCATGCCGTGGCCGCCTTTGCCGGCGTCGAGCACGTAGGAGATCAGCATGGTGTCGTCGTAGCCGACGATCTCGATGCCGCGCTGGGCAAACACCAGCCAGTCGTATTTCATGTTCTGCGCGACCTTGAGGACGCCTTTGTCCTCCAGTAGCGGCTTTGAGAACTTTCAGCGCGTCGGCTTCCGGGATCTGGTCGGCGCACAGCTTGGCCTCCGGCGCGAACAGGTCGCCGCCGCCATCGGCGCCGCCGTCTTTATGACCGAGCGGCACGTAACAGGCTTCATTGGGCGCAACCGCGAGCGAGAAACCGCACAGCTCGGCGGTCATCGGGTCGAGGCTGGTGGTTTCGGTATCGACCGCGACGACGCCGAGGTCGTAAGCGCGCGCGATCCATTCCTTCAGGCGCGGCAGCGTGCGCACGCATTCGTATTTGGAGCGGTCGATCTTGGCGTTGCGGGCTCGTTCGGCGCGGGCGGCGGCGAGCGAGATCGGGGTGAGGGCGCCGGGCTCGGCGGGCGCGCTTGTTGTGGGCGTCGACTGTTCTTGTTTCGCAGGCGTCGGCGCGCCGAGATCGAGTTGGCCGCTCTGCTTCCGTCGGCAGGAGACGCGCCGGCCGGCCGTCAGCTTCTCGTCCGCCTCGACCTTGCTGGCATCGATGCCGCTCTTCTCGGCGACGCGGCGGGTGATGGTGGAGAATTCCATCGCCTTCAGAAACGCGATGAGGTGCTTGTAGTCCGGCTCGTGCACGGCCAGTTGGTCGACCGGCACGTCGAGCGGCACGTTCTGGTCGAGCGTGACCAGCCGCTTGGAGATGCGCGCGATCTCGGCATTGTCGATCAAGGTCTGGCGGCGCTTGTCCTGTTTGATCTCGCCGGCGCGCGCCAGCAGCGTTTCGAGGTCGCCATATTCGCCGATCAATTGCGCCGCGGTCTTGACGCCGATGCCGGGCACGCCCGGCACGTTGTCGGATAGAGTCGCCGATCAGCGCCTGCACCTCGATCACCTTGTCGGGCCCGACGCCGAATTTCTCGATCACCTCGGTCGGCGCCGATGCGCTTGTCCTTCATGGTGTCGTACATCGTGACGCCATTGCCGACGAGCTGCATCAGGTCCTTGTCGGAGGAAACGATGGTGGTGGTGGCGCTCGGCCTCGATCGCCAGCCGCGCATAGGTCGCGATCAGGTCGTCGGCCTCAAAGCCGGCCTGTTCGAGGCAGGGGATTTCGAAGGCGTGCACCGCCTCGCGGATCAGCGGGAACTGCGGCCGCAGGTCTTCCGGCGCGTCCGGCCGGTGCGCCTTGTATTCGGGGATAGAATTCGCTGCGGAAGGTTTTTTCCGATTTGTCGAACACCACCGCCAGATGGGTCGGCTTGTCGTCCTTCATTTCGGCCAGGAGCTTCCACAACATGTTGCAGAAGCCGAGCACGGCATTGACCTGCAGGCCGTCCGATTTGCGGGTCAGCGGCGGCAGCGCGTGATAGGCGCGGAAAATGTAGCCGGAGCCGTCGACCAGGAAGAGGTGGTCGCCCTTTTTCAGCGGGCGCGCGGCCGGATTGTAGGGACGGCGCGTCGTGCGCGGGTTTTCGGCCTTGGTCGTTGCCTTGGCGGCGGATTTCGGGGCGGCTTTTTGGATTTTGCGGATGTCGGCATGGCCCGAATGTGGGCCGTCAGCCGGAGCTTAATCAATGCGGCATCGGCCGCATCGGGGCCTGTGGATGCCGCTCGATTCCCTCTCCCCGGCGTTAGCGGGGAGACGGGAAGCAGATTGCGGATTATTCCGCCGGCTGCAAGACCAGTTGCGGTTCGATCGGTTTCGGCTTGGCTCGGCCACCAGCCAGAACATCGCCGGCCGCTCGAACAGGAACTTCAGCGAAGGTGCCGCGCGCCGCCCAGAACATCAGCAGCGAGCCGATCACGCCGGACGGCGGTGACCAGCACCGAGATGGTGCCGATATCGGTGATGACGCCGGTCTTGAGCAGCAAGGCCGCGGGTCGCCGCCATCGGCAGGAAGAAGGCGAGATAGACGACGATCGAGTTGCGGCCGCAATAGCGCAGCGGCTTGAACACGTCGTGCAGCGCCAGCAGCGAGGAGATGGTCGCGACCGCGGCGGCGCCGATCAGGCCCATGCCGAGCGAATAGAACGGCAGCGCCGCCAGCCGAGATGCACCATGGTGGCGTTGAAGACGCCCCACACCATCAGGCCGGCGAGACCGAGCCACGGCATGCTTTGCGCGCGCGCGGTCAGCGCGAAGATGTAACGGGCGGCGATATAGCCGGTGTAGAAATAGACGAAGCGGGCGGCGAACTCGTCCGGCACCATCCAGCCGGTTTCGATGTGCGAGATTTCGAGCGCGGCGGCGGCAAGCCAGATGATCGGCCAGGGCACGCGCTTCGTCAGCTTCACGAAGACGAAGAAGATCGGCAGCAGGTAGATGAACCACAAGCGTGCCGAACGGATCGATCAGCGACAGCAGGTAAAGCCGCACGACTTCCGTCGCGCCGTCCTGCGGCGGCAATGCCGGGCGCCTTGAACGCGAACTGGATCGTCATCCACAGCAGATAGAAATAGAAGAAGTGGACGACCTTGCGGTCGAGATAAGTGCGCCAGTCGCGGTCGATGACGTTGGCGAGGAACAGCCCCGAGATCATGAAGAAGTCGGGCATGCGGAACGGCCGCGCGAATTCGACCAGCGTAGTGCAGCCAGCCGGTCTGGCCGGCGGCCGCTTCGACGCCGAGCGTCGAATGCATCATCACCACGAAGACAATACAAAAGCCCTTGGCGTAATCGACCCAGTCGACACGCCCGTCATGCGACCTGCATGTTTGCATTTTATCGATCCTGTTCATGATGGGCTTATGACAAGCCTTTGTTTCATTCGTCTTTACGCGATCGCATAAACTAGGTCCGAATCGGACCGGCTCGCATCGCGCGAACGGCTCTGCTATGGAAAGACCGCGGTCTGCCGCTGCGATCGGTTAACCATCTTCACGCCGGCGTTTAGAAACGGACTTTAGAAAATGCGCGTTGCGATGATCGGCTCCGGTTATGTCGGCCTCGTTTCCGGGGCCTGCTTTGCCGACTTCGGCCACGAAGTTACTTGCGTCGACAAGGACAAGGGCAAGATCGACGCGCTTCAATGGCGGCGCGGTGCCGATCTATGAGCCGGGCCTGACCGAACTGGTCGCCGCCAATGCGAAAGCCGGCCGGCTGAAATTCACCACCGATCTGGCGGCGGCCGTTAAGGATGCCGACGCGGTTTTCATCGCGGTCGGCACGCCGTCGCGGCGCGGCGACGGTCACGCAGATTTGACTTACGTTTACGACGCCGCCCGCGAGATCGCCGCCAGCGCTCGACGGCTTTACCGTGGTGGTAACCAAATCGACCGTGCCGGTCGGCACCGGCGACGAGGTCGAGCGCATCATCGCCGAGACGCGTTCCGGCGCCGACTGCGCGGTGGTGTCGAACCCGGAATTTTTGCGCGAAGGCGCCGCCATCCAGGACTTCAAGCATCCCGACCGCATCGTGGTCGGCACCGACAATGCGCGCGCGCGCGAGGTGATGACCGAACTGTACCGGCCGCTTTATCTCAACCGCTCGCCGATTCTGTTCACCGACCGGCGCACCGCCGAGCTGATCAAATACGCCGCCAATGCCTTTCTCGCCACCAAGATCACCTTCATCAACGAGATCGCCGATCTGGCCGAGAAAGTCGGCGCCGACGTGCAGGAGATCGCGCGCGGCATCGGGCTCGACAACCGCATCGGTTCGAAATTCCTGCACGCCGGTCCCGGCTATGGCGGCTCATGTTTTCCCAAGGACACGCTGGCGCTGGTCAAGACCGGCCAGGACTACGACGCGCCGTTGCGCATCGTCGAGGCGGTGGCCGCCGTCAACGACACGCGCAAGCGCGCGATGGCGCGCAAGGTGTCGCACGCGCTCGGCGGCGACATGCGCGGCAAGACCATCGCGGTGCTGGGGCTGACCTTCAAGCCGAACACCGACGACATGCGCGATGCGCCGTCGATCCCGCTGATCACCGCCTTGCAGGACATGGGCGCGACGGTGCGCGGCTTACGATCCGGTCGGCATGGAGCAGGCCAAAGGTTTCATCACCAACGTGACCTTCTGCGACGACGCTTATTCTTGCGCCGAGGGCGCGTCGGCCTTGGTGATCGTGACCGAATGGGAGCAGTTCCGTGCGCTCGATTTCGCGCGGCTTAAAGGCGTCATGGAGCGGCCGGTGCTGGTCGACCTGCGCAATATTTACCGCGCCGATGAGATGGCGCGGCATGGGTTTGTCTACGAGAGCGTTGGGCGGGCGGATTCGGCGAAGTGAATTAGACCAGGTGCTACGCTCTTTCTTTCCCTCTCCCCTTGTGGGAGAGGGTGCCGAGCCGCATGGCGGCGAGGCGGGTGGGGGCCTTTGAACAATGCGATTAATCCCCCTCACCCGGCCGCTCGCTTCGCTCGCGTCCACCCTCTCCCACAAGGGGAGAGGGTTAGAGTGCCCGCATCACATGCGCATTTTCGACCCCGCTCCCCATCGACGACGCGCTGCCGCGCCTGACGCAGGCGATGCGCGCCAGCAACGCCGCCGTGCTGGTGGCGCCGCCCGGCGCCGGCAAGACCACGCGCGTGCCGCTGGTGCTGCTCGACGAGGAATGGGCGAAAGATAAAAAGATTCTGCTGCTGGAGCCGCGCCGGCTGGCGGCGCGCGCCGCCGCCTCGCGCATGGCATCGACCTTGGGCGAGCAGGTCGGCGACACGGTCGGTTTGCGCGTGCGCTTCGGCTCGAAGATTTCCAAGCGCACCCGCATCGAGGTCATCACCGAAGGCGTGTTTACGCGGCTGGTGCTGGACGATCCCTCGCTTGAGGGCATCGCCGCGGTTTTGTTCGACGAATTTCACGAGCGCTCGCTCGATGCCGATCTGGGGCTCGCTCTGGCGCGCGATGCGCAACAGGGCTTGCGCGAGGATTTGAGGCTTCTGGTGATGTCGGCGACGCTCGACGGCGCGCGGGTCGCGGCGCTGTTCGGCGATGCGCCGGTGGTCGAAAGCGAGGGCCGCGCCTTTCCGGTCGAGACCCGCTACCTCGGCCGCGATCCGCGCGAGCGCATCGAGCGGCCGGTGGCCGATGCGGTTGGCCGCGCATTGCGCGCCGATCCCGGATCGTTGCTGGTGTTTCTGCCGGGCGCGGCCGAAATCCGCCGCACCGAGACTTTGCTGAAAGAACAAGTGCGCGATCCGAACGTCGACATCGTCGCGCTGTTCGGCGCGCTCGACGCCCGCGATCAGGACCGCGCGATTTCGCCGTCGCCGGCCGGCCGGCGCAAGGTGGTGCTGGCGACCTCGATCGCCGAGACCTCGCTGACCATCGAAGGCGTGCGGGTGGTGATCGACAGCGGGCTGTCGCGGGTGCCGCGTTACGAGCCCGATGTCGGCCTGACGCGGTTGGAAACCGTGCGGGTGTCGCGCGCCGCCGCCGATCAGCGCCGCGGCCGCGCCGGCCGCACCGAACCGGGCGTTTGTTATCGGCTGTGGGACGAGCCGCAGACCGGCTCGTTCGATGCCTATACGCGGCCGGAAATTCTGTCGGCCGATCTGTCGAGCTTCGTGCTCGATCTGGCGCAATGGGGCGAGACCGATCCGGGCAAGCTCGCCTTCATCGATCCGCCGCCGAGCCCCGGCGCTGAAGGAAGCGCGCGTGCTGTTGACCGAACTCGGCGCCATCGATGGGCAAGGCCACATCACCGATGAAGGCCGCAAGCTGCGCGCCTTGCCGTTGCCGCCACGGCTGGCGCGCATGGTGGTCGATGCCGGCGAACAGGGCGCGGGTGCGCAAGCCGCCGCGATTGCCGCGATGCTGACCGAACGCGGGCTCGGCGGCGACGATGTCGATCTCGCTCATCGGCTCGACCAGTTCCGCCGCGACCGCTCGCGCCGCGCCGAGGATGCCCGCGCGATGGTGAAGCGATGGAGCGACACGCTCAAGGCTCCGCGCCAAGACAAAAGCAAAGATAATGATCTGTCGACGGGCGCGATCCTCGCGCTGGCTTATCCCGACCGCATCGCGAAAAATCGCGGCGGCGGGGCTGGCGCGTTCGTGTTGGCCAACGGCCGCGGCGGCCAGGTCGATCCGGCCTCGAATCTGGCGCGCGAACCGTTTCTGGTCGTGGCCGAACTGACCGGTGCCGCGGCATCGAGCCGGATCGTGCTGGCGGCGGCGATCACGCTCGAAGACATCGAGGCGCGCTTTGCCGCTCAGATCGAAGACCGCGACGCCGTGACCTTCGATAGTGGTTCGGCCTCGTTGCGGGCGCGCCGCTCGCGCCGGCTTGGATCGTTGGTGTTGGCCGAACAGGTCAAGCAGGTCACGCCCGACGCCGACACCGCGCGCGTCCTGGCGCAAGGCATTGTCGGTCTCGGGCTTGACCGTCTCGATTGGAGCAAGGCCGCGCTGCAATTCCGCAACCGCGTCGGGTTTCTTCGCAAAGCGGAAGGCGACGAATGGCCGGATCTGTCGGACGAAGGTCTGGCGCGGAGCACCGCCGACTGGCTGGAGCCTTTGCTCGCCGACAAAACCGCGCGCAGTCAGGTATCGCCCGGCGAATTGTTCGACGCCGTCAGCAATCTGGTGCCGTGGAATTTGCGCCGCCGGCTCGATTCTGAGGCGCCGACCCATTTCACCGCGCCGACCGGCAGCTCGGTGCCGATCGATTACGAGGCCGAGCAGGGGCCGACGGTGTCGATCAGGGTGCAGGAATTGTTCGGGCTGGCGCAGCCATCCGGCGATCGCGGCGGGCGTATTCCGCTGGTGATCGAACTGCTGTCGCCCGGGCATAAACCGGTGCAGATCACCCGCGATCTGCCGGGCTTCTGGCGCGGCAGCTATGCCGATGTGCGCACCGATCTGCGCGGACGCTATCCGCGCCATCCCTGGCCGGACGATCCGGCCAACGCGGCCCCCACCCGGCGCGCCAAGCCACGTGGGACATAAGCCGCGCGGGACTTAACTTTCCGCTTACCATGCGGCTTCAGGCCGCGTGGGCGATAAGCCGGTATTCGCCTCAACCATGGTAGTGAAACGGCCATGATCCGCCTGCTTCTGATCCTTTCTTGTGTCGTCCTGATCGCCGGCGGCTATGTCGTGCGCTACATCGACCACGCCTTGAACGCTCCGGCGGCGAAACCGGTGGCGGCGGCGGTGCAGGTCGATGAACCGCGCGCGCCGGTGCATTCCGGCCGCACGCTGACGCTGGGCAGCAGCCGCGACGGCCATTTCGAGGCCGAGGCCCGTATCGCGGGCCGCACCATCAATTTCATGGTCGATACCGGCGCGTCGCGGGTGATTCTGCGCGAATCCGACGCCGCCCGCATCGGCATTCGCCCGATGCGTAGCGACTACACCGTCACCGTTTCGACCGCCAACGGCAAGACCATGGCGGCGCCGGCCAAGCTGGACCGTGTCGAACTCGGCGGTATAACCGTCTATGATGTGGCGGCGCTGGTCATGCCGGACGAGGCGCTGTCGAAAAATCTGCTCGGCATGTCGTTGCTGTCGAAGCTCAAGCGCTACGAAGTCGCCAATGGCCGGTTGCTGCTCGAGCAATAAAAAATCTGCCTTTATTCGGATCGCTTTGCGCATCTCCTGCGTTAGGCTATGTATATTGTGCATAACCAGTTTGTTGCTGAGGTCCTGATGTTTCCGACCCCGAAATCCGCGCTGACCCCCAATACCTATGAATATGAATCGTCGCCGCTGGTAAAACCGACCGGCTTTCGCGAATACGACGCGCGCTGGCTGTTGGAAAAAGAAATCAATCTGATGGGCATCCAGGCGCTCGGCATGGGGCTCGGCACGCTGATCCGCGAAATGGGCGTCAAGCCGGAGATCGTCACCGGTCACGATTTCCGCAGCTATTCGGCGTCGGTCAAGATGGCGCTGGTCAACGGCCTGATGGCGGCCGGCTGCAAGGTTTACGACATCGGGCTGGCGATCACGCCGATGGCCTATTTCGCGCAGTTCGAACTCGACGTGCCTTGCGTCGCCATGGTCACCGCCTCGCATAACGACAATGGCTGGACCGGCGTGAAAATGGGCGCCAACCGGCCGCTGACTTTCGGTCCGGTCGAAATGACGCGGCTGAAGGAAATCGTGCTGGAGGCGAAATTCAACTTCGCCAGCGGCTCTTACGTGTTCGTCGAGAATTTCCCGGCGCGCTATATCGCCGACGTTACCAAGCGGCCGAAGATCAAGCGCAAGCTCAAGGTTGTCGCGGCCTGCGGCAACGGCACCGCCGGGGCGTTTGCGCCGAAGGTGCTGGAGGCGATCGGCTGCGAAGTGGTGCCGCTCGACTGCGAGCTCGACCACACCTTCCCGCGCTACAATCCCAATACCGAAGACATGAAAATGCTGCACGCCATGCGTGACGCGGTGCTGGTCAATCACGCCGACGTCGCACTGGGTTTCGATGGTGACGGCGACCGCTGCGGTGTCGTCGACAACGAAGGCGAGGAAATCTTCGCCGACAAGGTCGGCGTCATGCTGGCGCGCGATATGTCGAGCTTGCACAAGAATGCGACCTTCGTGGTCGACGTCAAATCGACCGGCCTGTTCCTGACCGATCCGGTGCTGAAAGCCAACGGCGTCAAGGTCGATTACTGGAAGACCGGCCATTCCTACATCAAGCGCCGCGTCAACGAACTCGGCGCGGTCGCCGGTTTCGAGAAGTCGGGCCACTTCTTTTTCAACAAGCCGTTCGGCCGCGGTTATGACGACGGCATGATTTTCGCGCTTGCGGTCTGCGACATGCTCGACCGTAACCCGGACAAGTCGATGGCCGATCTGCGCAAGGCGCTGCCCAAGACCTGGGGCTCGCCGACCATGGCGCCGCATTGCGCCGACGAAAAGAAATACGGCATCGTCGACAATGTGGTGAAGCATTTCCAGGCGATGCAAAAGGACGGCCGCCGGTTCTGCGGTCAGCCGATCCGCGATCTGGTCACCGTCAACGGCGTGCGTGTCACCGTCGAGGACGGTACTTGGGGATTGGTCCGCGCATCATCGAACAAGCCGGAACTGGTCGTCGTCGTCGAAAGCCCGGTGTCGGAAGCGCGCATGCGCGAGATGTTCAAATCGGTCGACAGCGTGCTCAAGACCTATCCCGACGTCGGCGAATATAACCAGACGATTTGAGGCGGCTTAGTCCTCTTGCTGTCGTCACCGGGCTTGTCCCGGTGACCCCGCGTAGGATGGCACGGTGCGCCCCTATGCGAGATGGCCGGGACAAGCCCGGCCATGACAATGACTGGATCGCTAGCCCCAAAACCGTCCGGTCCCGCCGATGACGACGACCAATCAGGCCGAGCGGCATGTTGATCATGATGATCTGGCGGATGCGGTTGAGCAGGATGCCGGCCGAGGCGTAATCCTTGGCGTCGACCGCGCGCTTGAATTTCAGCCACGGGCCGTGAAACAGCCAGACGAACAGCGCGACCATCACCAGGCCCAAGCGTCTGCATCAGGTTGATGTAAAGCGGCGCGTGGGCAAAGCCGCCGAAGGTCGTGAGCAGCATCCAGTAGCCGCTGGCGAGCAGCAAGATCACCGAGACCCAGACCCAGGGAAAGAATTTGGCGAAGAAATTTCGCCACAGCGTCAGCCGGGCGGGCCATCGAGCGCGCCCGCCGCCGGCCGCAGGCAGACATAGGCCGCGAACATGCCGCCGACCCAGACCGTGGCGCCGAGAATGTGAAAGGCGAGGGCGAAAGCGGTATGGATCATGGCGGGGCTCTCTCGATTGAATGACTGGCCGTCATGCTAGCACAGGTGCCGGGCTCTGCGGCACAAACCGGGCGCGCGCCGCGCTATTCTCGGCATCCGCTTTGTTGCCATCGGCTTTGCCGCCATTCCCGGCTCAACGCCGTCAGCCGTTCTTCATCTCCGCGCGCATGGTCGGCAGGCCGATGCCGGTCGAATCGAAACCGCCATCGACGCACAATACTTGCCCGGTGATGTAGCTCGCCCGGTCGCTGCACAAAAAGAAAATCGCTTCGGCCAGTTCTTCTTCCAGGCCATAGCGGTTAAGCGGCATGTGGTCGTGATAGTCGGCGCGGATTTCCGGCGTGTGCACGGCTTTCGCCATCGCGGTGTCGACCGGGCCGGGCGCGACCGCGTTGACGCGAATGCCGAGCGCGGCCAGTTCGGCCGCCTGCTGCTTGGTGAAATGCGCCAGCCCCGCTTTGCTGGTGCCGTAAGCGGTGCGCAAGGTCGAGGCGCGCAAACCCGAAATCGAGGTGATGTTGACGATGGCGCCGCCGCCATTGTCGCGCATCAGGGGGGCTGCGGCCTGCGTGCACAGAAACGGGCCGGTGAGGTTGGTGGCGAGCACCTTGCACCAGTCATCGTAAGTGACCTCGAGGATCGGCTTGAAGATCGCGATGCCGGCGTTGTTGACCAGCGCGTCGAGTCGGCCGAAGTGCTGGCTGACGGTCTCGAGCGCCAGGGCGACAGCATCGGGCTGCGACACGTCGCACTCGATGGCGATGGTGTCGTCCGGCCGGCCGATCGCGGCGTGGGCGGCGTGCAGCGTTTCGGCGTTGATGTCCAAAAGCGCGACCCGCCAGCCCTCGGCGAGAAACCGTTTCGCGGCCGCCAGGCCGATGCCGCGTGCCGCGCCCGTGACCAGCGCGACTTTGCGTGTTTCCGTGCTCATATTTCCTCCCCCGGCGGCCCCCTGTTGATGCTTGCGGTACTTGGAGGTTGCGCCTGCTTTTGCCAGAATGCCGGTTAATGGTCCCGGATCAAGCCCGGCGACAGGATTTTGCCGACATGCGCTAGATCAAAGAACCGGGGCCGGGCCCGGGCCATAGTCCGCTCACGCGGAGCCGGTCCGCCGGCCCGCACGTCATTCGATTGCCGATTAAGAGGAACTGTCTAATGAGTCACTATCACGCCGTTGTCTGGATCGATCACCGCGAGGCCAAGGTGTTTCACTTCAACCCGACCGAAGTCGAAAAGCTGGTGTTGCATCCCGATCACCCGACCAAGCACATCCATCACAAGGCCAACACCGTTGGCAGCGGCCATGCCGCGCCCAACGACGAGTTCCTTCATGCGGTCGCGGAGTCGTTCGCCGATGCCGGCGCCGTCCTGATCGCCGGGCCGGCCAATACCAAGACCCAACTGGTCGCACATATCGAAAAGCACGATCCCAAGCTGAAGGCGCTGATCAAGGGCGTCGAAACCGTCGATCATCCGACCGACGGCCAACTGGTCGCACACGCGCGCAAATACTTCGCGGTCGAAGACCGGACGGAGCCGCAATAACGCGTGATGTTTAATCGCGAGAGCTGACTGCAATGGCAGGCGGGCGCGATGCCCGCCTGCTGCTTTTAAGTCAGTCTTTTTCTTCCTTGAACGTGTCGCGATAAGGGTGCGCGGGATAAACCCCGAGCACCGTCAATTCTTTCGAGAAGAAGGCGAGTTCTTCCAGCGCGTGGACCAGCGCGGTGTCGTCGGGGTGGCCCTCGACGTCGGCATAGAACTGGGTGGCGAAGAAATTGCCGCCGACCATGTAGCTTTCCAGCTTGGTCATGTTGACGCCGTTGGTGGCGAAGCCACCCATCGCCTTGTAGAGCGCGGCCGGCAAATTGCGCACCCGGAACACGAACGTGGTGACGACCTTGCCCTGGCCGGGCTCAGCCCATTTCTTTTCGCGCGACAGCACGACAAAGCGCGTGGTCGAATTGGCTTCGTCCTCGACGTTTTCCTTGACGATGTCGAGGCCGTAAATTTCGGCCGCCAGCCGCGAGCCGATCGCGGCGCGCGTTATATCGTTGGCTTCGGCGATTTCGCGCGCCGAGCCGGCGGTGTCGGCGGCGACCACCGGTTTGAGCTTCAATTCGCGGATGATGTTGCGGCATTGGCCGAGCGCCATGACGTGGCTCTGCACGGATTTGATGGTCTTCAGGCTGGCGCCCTTCGGCGCCATCAACTGATTGCGGATCGGCAAAAACCATTCGGCGACGATGTGCATCCGCGCCGTCGGCATCAGATGATGAATATCGGCGACGCGGCCGGCGACCGAATTCTCGATCGGGATCATGCCGAGATCGACATCGCCATTGGTGAGCGCCGTGAAGCAGTCCTCGAAGGTCGGGCAGGGCACCGGCTCGTAATCGGGATAAGCCTGGCGGCAGGCGATATCCGAATTCGCCCCCGGTTCGCCTTGGAAAATGATTTTCTTCTTGGCCATAACTTTACCCCGTCAAATACCGGCGATCCTTGCGCCGACACTGTCACTCGAGTCAACCGGCCAGCATCGCGCGCGCCTTGTCGAGATCCTCCGGCGTATCGACGCCGAGCGGCACGCTTTTGACGATCGCGACATCGATGCGCATGCCGTCATCGAGCGCGCGCAATTGTTCGAGCCGCTCGCGCTGCTCATTGGCCGACGGCGGCAGCGCGACGAAGCGCTCGAGCGCCGCGCGCCGGTAGGCGTAAAGCCCGATGTGGTGATAATGCGGGCCGGCGCCCGTGCGCGTCGGCGCGGCGTGAAGGTCGACGGCCTGCATGTGGCCGGGCGCCAGCAGCGGGCCCGAGCACCTTGACCACGTTCGGGTTGGTCAGTTCGGCCGGATCGCGGATGACGGCGGCCAGCGTGGCGATATCGACCGCGGGGTCTTCGAGCGGCCCGAGCGCGGCGCGGATATCGGCCGGCGTCGATGGTCGGCAGGTCGCCCTGGACGTTGACGATGAATTTGACGCGGCGTTCGGGGTCGAGCGCCTCCAGCGCCTCGAAGATGCGGTCGGAGCCGGATTGGTGGCCGCTGCCGGTCATGACGGCGCGGCCGCCCGACTTTTCCACCGCTGTCTGCACGGCCTCCGAATCGGTCGCCACCACCGCCTCGCCGATATGGGCCTCCTGTGCCCGCCGCAGCACCTGGACGATCATCGGAATTCCGCCGATATCGGCCAAAGGCTTGCCCGGCAGGCGGGTCGAGGCCATGCGGGCGGGGATAAAATCAGGGTCTGGGACATGGATGCTTTGGCCGTCGGCGCCACCGGCGCGAAAATTCCGGCGCGTTTTGACGAATGTCGTACCGTCGGATTGCCGGTATCGCGCCGCTTATACGGGTTGCCAGAGGCCAGGCAAACCGGTATCTGTCCGCCGCTGCCGGGCCCTCGGTGGCGATCCAACCCGTGCCGCTACGCGTCCCTTTCGGGAGCCGTATTTCGATGAATTCTTTCGAACTCAACAAAGTCCTCGGCGCCATCCTGGCGACGTGCCTGATCGTTCTGGCGCTCAATATCGGTGCCGGCGCCATTTTCGCCCCCGAGAAGCCGGCCAAGCCGGGCTACATGATCGCCGTCAAGACGTCTGGCGCTGAAAAGCCCGTCGCCAAGGCGCCGGAAGAAGCCGATCGAAGTGCTGCTGGCCAAAGCCTCGATCGACAAAGGCAAGGCGACTGCCAAGCAGTGCCAAGCCTGCCACACCTTCGAAAAGGGCGGTCCCAACCGCGTCGGCCCCAATCTCTGGGGCATTGTCGGGGAACCGCGCGGCAAAGGCCGCGGCGGCTTCGCTTTCTCGGACGCCATGGCGAAAAAGGGCGGCGAGTGGACGTTTGAGGAGCTGAACAAGTTCCTGAAAGACCCGCGCGCCTATATCCCCGGTACGAAAATGACCTTCGCCGGCATCAGCCGCGATCAGCAGCGCGCCGACGTCATCGACTTCCTGCGGACCCAGTCCGACAACCCGCTGCCGTTGCCGAAGGTCGCGGAAGCGCGCGCCGGCCAAGGCGCCTGCGGCCGCCGCTGCTCCGGCAGCCAAGCCGGCCGAAGCGCCGAAGGCTGCGCCGGCGGCGAAATAGTCACGACGGCAATCCTGAAACGAAGCGGCCGGGCCAAAAGCCCGGCCGTTTTGTTTTCGAGGGGGCCGGGTCCGGCATTTTATCGCCGGTGCGGCGGCTCGCCGCTGGCCGTGGACCGAAAAACCGACATAATCAGCGGCGATTCCGTCAGTGTTCGTTTTTTGCCGCGTGCCGGAGCTTTGTTTTCATGAAATTGTCCAGACGCTCGCTCATCCGCGCCACCGCCGCGACCCTGGCAACGCCCGCGCTCGGCCGTCTCGGTTTGGGCGCGCTCGGCGCGGCCGCGGCCGCCGGCAGTGCTTCGGCACAACAGCCGGCCTGGCGCCACGGCGTGTCGCTGTTCGGCGACATCAAATATCCGGAAGGCTTCAAGCATTTCGACTACGTCAATCCGGCAGCTCCCCAGGGCGGCACGGTGCGCCAGATCGGCTTCGGCACCTTCGATAATTTCAACATCGTGGTCGCCGGCGTGAAGGGCAACATGGCGATGGGCTCGGAACTGACCTCCGAGACGCTGATGACCTCGGCGCTTGACGAGGTCTCGACCGAATACGGCTTGCTGGCGGAATCGGTCAGCTTCCCGGACAATTTCGCCTCGGTGACCTACCGGATGCGCGCCAATGCGCGCTGGCATGACGGCAAGCCGGTTACGGTCGACGACGTGATCTTTTCGTTCGACACGCTTAAAGCCAACAGCCCGTTTTACGGCGCCTATTATCGCCACGTCACCAAGGTGGCCAAGACCGGCGAGCGCGAGGTCACCTTCACCTTCGACGGACCGGGCAACCGCGAATTGCCGCAGATTGTCGGCCAGCTCGCCGTTCTGCCGAAGCATTGGTGGCAGGGCACGGACGCCAACGGCAAGAAGCGTGATGTGACGGCTACCACCTTGGAGCCGATGCTCGGCTCCGGACCCTACAAGGTCAAGGAAGTTAACCCCGGCCGCAACATCGTTTACGAAAAGGTCGCCGACTATTGGGGCCGCGACCTCAACGTCAACATCGGCACCAACAATTTCGAACAAGTTCGTTACGAATATTTCCGCGACGGCACGGTCGCGCTCGAAGCCTTCAAGGGCGATCAGGTCGACTGGCGCACCGAGAACAGCGCCAAGAACTGGGCGACGGCTTACGACTTCCCGGCGTTGCGCGACAAGAAGGTCGTCAAGGAAGAGTTCCCGATCCGCAATGTCGGCGTGATGCAGGCTTTCGCCTTCAACATCCGGCGCGACAAGTTCAAGGATGCCCGCGTCCGGCGCGCGTTCAATTATGCGTTCGACTTCGACGAGATGAACAAGCAGCTGTTCTACGGCCAGTATCATCGCATCGCGAGTTACTTCGAAGGCACGGAGCTGGCTTCATCCGGTCTGCCGCAAGGCAAGGAACTGGAAATTCTCAACACCGTGAAAGACCAGGTTCCGCCGGAAGTCTTCACCACGCCTTACAGCAATCCGAAGGGCGGCAGCCAGCAGGCGTTGCGCAATAATTTGCGCGAAGCGCTCAAGCTGTTTCGCGCCGCCGGCTACGAGATCAAGAACACCAAGCTGGTCAACGCCAAGACCGGTGAGCGCTTCAGCGTCGAGCTATTGGTGCAGGACCCGTCGTTCGAGCGCATCATGCTGTTCTACAAGCCGTCGCTGGAGCGCATCGGCATGACGGTGACCGTGCGCACGGTCGACAGCTCGCAATACGAAAACCGGCTGCGGCAATGGGACTACGATATCATCACCGCGTCCTGGGGCGAGTCGCTGTCGCCTGGCAATGAGCAGCGCGGCTTCTGGGGTTCGAAGGCCGCCGATATTCCCGGCTCGCGCAATCTGGTCGGCATCAAGAACCCGGCAATCGATAAGTTGATCGAACGGGTGATTTTCACCAAGGATCGCGCCGATCTGGTCGCCGCCACCCATGCGCTCGACCGCGTCTTGTTGTGGAACAATTACGTCGTGCCGCAATGGACCTACAGCAAGCAGCGCACCGCGCGCTGGGACCGTTTCGGCCATCCGCAGACCATGCCGAAATACGGCGCCGCGGCGTTCCCGACGATTTGGTGGTGGGACGAAGGCAAGGCGGCCAAGGTGCCGCAACGCTCTTAGTTTCTGTCTTTACCTCCCCTTGTGGGGAGGCCGGGTGGGGCGCGCGTTTAAGGATCAAATGTCGAAACAAAAGCCATTAGTTCCCACGCCACTTCTCTCCCGCAAGGGCGGTGGGAGCCACCTGTCGCGACGCCAGGCGCTTATTTTGAGTGCCGGCGCACTGGCCGCCGCGAAATTCAGTGCGCCCGCGATGGCTCAATCCACCGAACGCCACGGCATGTCGGCTTTCGGCGATCTTGCCTTGCCGCCGGACTTCAAGCATTTCGCCTACGTCAATCCGGATGCGCCGAAAGGCGGCGTCTATTCCGAATCGATTAGCAGCAAAGGCTTCAATGGCTCGTTCCTGACGTTCAATTCGCTCAATGCCTTTATTCTGAAAGGCGAGGGTGCCTTTGGCATGGAGATTACCTTCGCGACGTTGATGGCGCGCGCTGGTGACGAGCCCGACGCCATGTACGGCTATGCCGCCAAAAGCGTGGCGATCGCCGACGATGGCCTGACCTACCGCTTCACGCTGCGCGACAACGCCGCCTTCCACGACGGCACGCCGCTGACGGCGCACGATGTGGTCTGGTCGTTGGCGACGCTGAAGGACAAGGGCCACCCGATCATCACCCAGTTGCTGCGCGACTTTGCCGGCGCCGAGGCCGACGGCGATCGCGTCGTTGTCGTGCGCTTCAAGGAAAAGCGCGGCCGCGACGTGCCGTTGTTCGTGGCGTCCTTGCCGATATTTTCGAAGGCCTATTACGCCAAGCAGCCGTTCGATAAATCGACGCTCGATATTCCGCTCGGCAGCGGCGGCTACAAAGTCGGCCGCTTCGATGCCGGCCGCTTCATCGAATATGACCGGGTCAAGGACTGGTGGGGCGCCGACCTGCCGGTCGCCAAGGGCCAGAATAACTTCGACACCGTTCGCTACGAATATTATCGCGACCGCGACGTCGGCTTTGTCGGCTTCACCGCCAAGAGCTATCTGTTTCGCGAGGAGTTCACGTCGCGCACCTGGGCGACGCGATACGATTTTCCGGCTTTCAAGGACGGCCGTGTCAAACGTCGAGAATTTCCCGATGATACGCCGTCGGGCGCGCAAGGCTGGTTCATCAATACGCGGCGCGAAAAATTCAAGGATCGCCGTTTGCGCGAAGCCTTGATTGACGCCTTCGATTTCGAATGGACCAACAAGAACATCATGTACGGCGCCTACAAGCGCACCCAATCGGTGTTCGAGAACTCGCCGATGAAGGCGACGGGAAAGCCGAGCGCCGCCGAGCTCAAGCTGCTGGAACCGTTTCGCGGCAAGCTGCCGGCCGAGGTGTTCGGCGAGCCTTACGTGCCGCCGGTCACCGACGCCTCCGGCCAGGACCGGCGCGCGTTGCGTAAAGGAGCGCTGCTGCTGCAACAGGCCGGCATCAAGCTGGTCGACGGCAAGCGCGTGCTGCCGAACGGCCAGCCGATCGAGATCGAGTTTCTGTTGGAAGAACCCGGCCTGACGCCGCACCATCTGCCCTACATCAAGAACCTGGAGACGCTCGGCTTTCAGGCGACCTTGCGGATTGTCGATCCGGTGCAATACCGCTCGCGCCTCGACAGTTTCGACTTCGACATTACGGTCGAACGCATGAGTTTTTCGGCCACACCGGGCGAGTCGTTGCGCAACTATTTCTCGTCGCAGGCAGCCAAGACCAAGGGCTCGCTCAATCTGGCCGGCATCTCGGATCCTGCGGTCGATGCGCTGGTCGATATCATCATCGCCGCCAAGAGCCGGCCGGAGCTGATCACCGCCTGCAAGGCGCTCGACCGCGTCATCCGGTCCGGGCGGTATTGGATTCCGCATTGGTATCAGTCGGTGCACCGGATCGCCTATTGGGACGTGTTTGGCTTCCCGGCACGCCAGCCGCGTTATTTCCGGGGCATTCCGGATACTTGGTGGCACGACAAGGCCAAGGCGGCGGTGGTGGAGCAGAAGAGCTAATCGATCGACTTCCCGGTCATTCTGGGTCGCCGCTTTCACAGCGCCCCGGAATGACGTAGTGAGAGACTCATGACCGCCTATATCATTCGCCGCCTGCTGTTCATCGTCCCGACCATGCTCGGCATCATGCTGGTGGCCTTCGTCGTGGTGCAGTTCGCGCCCGGTGGCCCGGTCGAGCAGGTGATCGCCAAGCTGTCGGGCTCCGACACCGGCGCGACCTCGCGCATTTCCGGCTCGCCCGGCGGCGATTTCGGCAACCGCGGCATGGCGCAGGGCGGCTCCGGCGTCGATGCCGTCAGTTCGAAATATCGCGGCGCGCAAGGGCTCGATCCGGCATTCATCAAGAAACTGG
The DNA here is from genome assembly GCA_963830125.1 of uncultured Alphaproteobacteria bacterium. Lineage (GTDB taxonomy): Bacteria > Pseudomonadota > Alphaproteobacteria > Rhizobiales > Xanthobacteraceae > Pseudolabrys. The sequence continues at coordinate 540,870 of CAWHKU010000007.1, forward strand.
AAAAGCAGTTCGGCTTCGACAAGCCGGCCTATGAGCGCTTCGGCATCATGCTGTGGAACTATGCCCGGTTCGATTTCGGCAACAGCTATTTCCGCGACGTCAGCGTGCTGCAACTGATCAAGGAGAAGCTGCCGGTCTCGATGTCGCTCGGCATCTGGATGACGCTACTGACTTACCTGATTTCGATCCCGCTCGGCATCAAGAAGGCGGTCGATGACGGCTCGCAGTTCGACATGTGGACCTCGAGCGTCATCATCGTCGGCTACGCCATCCCCGGCTTTTTGTTCGCGATCCTGCTGATCATTCTGTTCGCCGGCGGCTCGTTCTTCGACATCTTCCCGTTACGCGGGCTGGTGTCGGAGAATTTCTGGTCATTGCCGTGGTACGCCAAGATTGGCGATTATTTCTGGCATCTGACGCTGCCGATCCTGTCGATGGCGCTGTCGGCTTTCGCCACCATGACGCTGCTGACCAAGAACTCGTTCCTGGAAGAAATCCGCAAGCAATATGTGCTGACCGCGCGCGCCAAAGGCTGTTCGCGCAATCAGGTGCTGTACGGCCACGTCTTCCGCAACGCGATGCTGATCGTGATCGCCGGTTTTCCGTCCGCCTTTGTCAGCGCGTTCTTCACCGGCTCGCTGTTGATCGAGACGATCTTCTCGCTCGACGGCCTCGGCCTGCTGGGCTTCGAAAGCGTGTTGAACCGCGATTATCCGGTGGTGTTCGCGACGCTTTATATCTTCTCGCTGGTCGGCGTGGTGGTGAACCTGATTTCCGATCTGACCTATACCTGGATCGATCCGCGCATCGACTTCGAGTCGCGGGAGGTCTGACGGTGGACACCCGCAACGACGTCCAATCGCCCGATACCACCGCCTTCGGCGTCGAGCATCTCGACGTGCCGCCGGAGCGGCGCTGGATCCGGATTTCGCCGCTCAACAAACGGCGCTGGCAGAGCTTCAAGGCCAACCGGCGCGGCCACCTGTCGCTGTGGATCTTCCTGGCGATGTTCATCATTTCGCTGTTCGCCGAATTCGTCGCCAACGACAAGCCGATCTATATTCACGTCAACGGCCACTCGTACTTCCCGGCGGTGGTGACCTATCCCGACACGGCCTTCGCCAAAACGCCGGACCCGATGCTGTTCGGCACCGCCGCCGACTACCGCGACGACTATTTGATGGGCCTGATCAAGAAGGAAGGCGGCACGGTGATCTGGCCGCCGATCCGGTTTTCCTACAACACGCAGGTCAGCAAGCCGCCGTCGCCGTTTCCGTCGAAGCCGACCTGGCTGCTCAACGCCAAGGATTGCGCGTTCGCCGCCAGCCACGGTTTTGCGACCTGCGACAAGGTCGAAACCAACTGGCTCGGCACCGACGACGGCGGCCGCGACGTGGTGGCGCGGCTGATTTACGGCTTCCGCATTTCGGTGCTGTTCGGCCTGTGCCTGACGATCGTGTCGTCGGTCATCGGCATCGCCGCCGGCGCGGTGCAGGGCTATTTCGGCGGCTGGACCGATTTGCTGTTCCAGCGCTTCATCGAAGTCTGGACCTCGATCCCGTCGCTTTATCTGTTGCTGATCATCTCGTCGGTGCTGGTGCCGGGCTTCTTCGTGCTGCTCGGCATTCTGTTGCTGTTTTCCTGGGTATCGCTGGTCGGGTTGGTGCGAGCTGAATTCCTGCGCGGCCGCAATTTCGAATATATCCAGGCGGCGCGTGCGCTCGGCGTCGCCAACGGCAAGATCATCTTCCGGCATCTGCTGCCGAACGCGATGGTCGCGACCATGACCTTCCTGCCGTTCATTCTGTCGTCGTCGGTGATGACGCTGACCGCGCTCGATTTCCTCGGCTTCGGCCTGCCGCCCGGTTCGCCGTCGCTCGGCGAGTTGCTCAGCCAGGGCAAGGCCAACGTGCAGGCGCCGTGGCTTGGTCTCACCGGCTTTTTCTCGATTGCGATCATGCTGTCGCTGCTGATTTTCATCGGTGAAGGCGTGCGCGACGCCTTCGACCCGCGAAAGACGTTCAGATGACCGAGCCTCTTCTCAGCGTCAAAGACCTCTCGGTCTCGTTCGGCGTCGGCGGACGCGAGGTGCGCGCGGTCAAGCATGTGTCGTTCGACATCGGCAAGGGCGAGACCCTGGCGCTGGTCGGCGAATCCGGTTCCGGCAAGTCGGTGACCGCCTTGAGCGTGATGAAGCTGCTGCCTTATCCGTCGGCGCATCACCCGTCCGGCTCGATCACCTTCAAGGGCCAGGAACTGCTGCCGATGGCGGAAGACGACATCCGCAAGGTGCGCGGCAACGACATCACCATCATCTTCCAGGAGCCGATGACCTCGCTCAATCCGCTGCACACGATTGAGAAGCAGATCGGCGAAATCCTGCTGCTGCACAAGGGCATGACGGGCCAAGCGGCGCGCGAGCGCATCCTCGAACTGCTCGACCAGGTCGGCATTCCCGATCCGAAAGGCCGGCTGCAAAGCTATCCGCATCAATTGTCCGGCGGCCAGCGCCAGCGCGTGATGATCGCGATGGCCTTGGCCAACGAACCCGATCTGTTGATCGCCGACGAGCCGACCACCGCGCTCGACGTCACGGTGCAGGCGCAGATCCTCAAGCTGCTCAAGGACATCCAGAAGCGGCTCGGCATGTCGATGCTGTTCATCACCCATGACCTCGGCATCGTGCGCAAGATTGCCGACAAGGTCTGCGTCATGCAGCACGGCGAGATCGTCGAGCACGGCGATGTCGAGCGCGTCTTCACCGCGCCGGAACATCCGTACACGCAGGCGCTGCTCGCGGCCGAGCCGAAGCCCGACCCGGCGCCGCCGAAGCCCAATGCGCCGGTTGTGGTCTCGACCGACAATCTGAAAGTCTGGTTTCCGGTCAAGCGCGGCTTGATGCGCAAGGTGGTCGGTCACATCAAGGCGGTCGACGGCATCAGCATGGAACTGCGCAAGGGCGAAACCCTCGGCGTCGTCGGTGAATCCGGTTCCGGCAAGACCACGCTGGGCTTAGCCATCCTGCGGTTGATCTCGTCGGACGGCCCGGTGGTGTTCATGGGCCAGAACATCCAGGGCCTGAAGTTCAAGGAAATGCGGCCGCACCGCCGCGAGATGCAGATCGTGTTCCAGGACCCTTACGGTTCGCTGTCACCGCGCATGTCGGTGTCCGACATCATCGAAGAGGGCCTGTGGGTGCATCACCCGCATCTCAACGCCACCGAACGTGAGCAGCGCGTCGCCGCCGCGCTGACCGATGTCGGGCTCGACACCACGACGCGGTTCCGTTATCCGCACGAGTTCTCTGGCGGTCAGCGCCAGCGTATCGCGCTCGCGCGCGCGCTGGTGCTGGGGCCGACCTTCATCGTGCTCGACGAGCCGACCTCGGCGCTCGACATGCTGATCCAGTCGCAAATGGTCGATCTGCTGCGCGATCTGCAGAAGAAGCGCGATCTCACTTACATGTTCATCTCGCACGACCTGCGGGTGGTGGCGGCGCTGGCGTCACGGCTTTTGGTGCTGCGCAACGGCAAGATGGTCGAAGAGGGCGCGGCCGCCGATCTGTTCAAGAATCCGAAAAGCGACTACACGCGCGCGCTGTTTGCCGCCGCTTTCGATATCGAAGCCGCGCCCGAGGGCGTGGTGGCGCAGTAGTCATGGCAGCGCAGGACGAACGCGAACTGGCCGATCGCGCCGCCGATCCGACGGTGGCGCCATCGGAATTGCTCGCTGATGCCTATCGCCCTTACCGGCGCTATCACCTCACCGTCAAAAGCGCCGACGGCGAGACGGTCGCGCAGCAGCGCGATGTCGTGATTGCCGGCAAGGTCGCGGTGGTGATCCCGATCGATCTGGCGCGTGACGAGATTGTCCTGCTTCGCCAGTTCCGTCTGCCGGCGCATATCGCCAATGGCCATGGCGATCTGGTGGAGTTCGTCGCCGGGCGCGTGGAACAGGATGAGACGGTGGTCGCGGCGGCGCGGCGCGAATGCGAGGAAGAAATCGGCATCGCGCCGGACAAGCTGATCCCGATCGTGACCTATCTGACGACGCCCGGTTTGACCGACGAGGAAGTGACGGTCTTTCTCGCCGCCATCGATGCGACGCGGGTTCGCGACGGCAGCCATACATCGCCGGATGGCGAACGGCTGGAGATTTTCCGTGCCTCGCTCGATGACCTGCTGGCGGCGCTCGATAAGGGGACGATGCGCGGCAGTCCGGTCATCATCGGCCTGCAATGGCTGGCGCTCAACCGCGGCCGACTCGCCACGATGTTACGCCCCTGACGGCAGACTGCCCGGCATCATAAATTATTCGTGACTGGCTATGTGTCGTCGAAGGCGGCATAGCTGACGCTACACGCCGCCCTTAAAAAAGCCCGGCCAACAGGCGATTTACAATCATGTTCCGAATCTCGCGTTTCACCATTGCTGCGCTTGCTGTTGCCGCTGGAACTCTGGCCGGCGCCATCGCTTACGCTGACGAGGGGACCTATCCGATCAAGGCTGAGGACGGCAGCCTGGTCGCCAATCACCGCATTCCGGCGAATCTGGAAAATACGATCGAGAAAATGGCGGATGTCGTCGTCGCCGCCAATCCGAAGGGCAAGGTGACGCTCTACGAATTCTACGACCTCAATTGTCCTTATTGCCGCAAGGCTTCCGCCGACATCGACGAATTGGTGCGCACCAACCGGCAATTGCGGCTGGTGCTGGTGCCGTTCGCAGTGCTCGGCATTCCCTCAATTCTGGCGGCACGGGTCGAATATGCCGTCGCCCGGCTGGCGACGCCGCAGCAGTTCTACAAATTTCATCGTTTGGTCTATGCCGGCCGCGGCGTGGTCGACGACCAGCGCGCGTTCGAGGCGGCGCAAAAGATCGGCCTCGATATGGCCAAGGTCCGCGCCGTCGCCAACGAAGATTCGTTCGCCAAGGTGATGACCGCGCATGTCCATTTAGGCGATGCGCTGGAGATCCAGGCGACGCCCGGTTTCGTCATCAAGGGCGTCGCCATCGTCGGCTATCCGGGCAAGGCCGCGCTGAGCAAAAGTGATCGCGTCAGCGCAGCGTTGCGGCGCGGTGGTGTGCGGGATAACTAAGGCGGCCAGCCCCAGCAGCTTGCGTGCTTCGGTGGTGGTCGCCGGCCGCCGGCCATATTCCGCGCACAGATCGGCGACGCGCTTGACCAAAGCGGCGTTCGACGGCGCCAGCTTGCCGGTCTCATCCCAGCGGATGTTGTCTTCCAGGCCGGTGCGGCAGTGGCCGCCAGCTTCCAGACTCCAGCGGTTGAGCATCAACTGGCCCTTGCCGATGCCGGCGCCGGTCCAGGTCGCGTCCGGCGCCAGGCGCTTGAGCGTCTTGACGTAATAGTCGAAGGTTTCCTTGTCGACCGGCATGGCGTTCTTCACGCCCATGACGAACTGCACGTGCAGCGGGCCCTTGATCTTGCCTTCCTTCTCCATCTTCACGGCCTGGAAGATCATCGACAGATCGAAGGCTTCGATCTCCGGCTTGACGTTGTAGGTGATCATCTCCGACGCCAGCCAGTCGACCAGCTCCGGCGAGTTCTCATAGACGCGGGTCGGGAAATTGCACGAGCCGGTCGACAGCGAGGCCATGTCGGGCTTGAGCGGCAACATGCCGCCGCGCTCGCGGCCGTTGCCGGAGCGGCCGCCGGTCGAGAGCTGAATGATCATGCCGGGGCAATGCTTTTTCAGGCCCTCGACCAGCCGGCCGAATTTCTCCGGGTCGGAGGTCGTGGTGCCGTCGTCATTGCGGACGTGGCAATGCGCCAGCGAGGCGCCGGCCTCGAACGCGGCCTGCGTCGACTCGACCTGCTCGGACACCGTGATCGGCACCGCCGGATTGTCTTTCTTGGTCGGCACCGAGCCGGTGATCGCGACCGTGATGATGCAAGGTGTCGTCATAAGTGTTCTCCCGCTTTCTTATGTCTTATAGCCGTTTGATGCGATGGTGATGTCAGCGCCCGTCGCGCTTGATGCGGCTGACCGCCTCAACCAGCGGTTCTGATCGCCACCATCATGTGATGGGCATTGGCGTGAATGAGGGTGTTGGCGTCGCGCGCGATCGCGACATGGCCCTTCCAGAATACCAGATCGCCGCGCCGCAGCTCGTCGAGCGGGACCGGCTGGCCGAGCGCCGTTTCCTGCATATAGGTGTCGCGCGGGCAGGTCGACGCCGGCCGCTTGCAGCGCGATCTGCACCAGACCGGAACAGTCGATGCCGAGCGAGGATTTGCCGCCCCACAGATAAGGCGCGTTCAAGAGACATTTCGGCGACCGCGACGAAATCCGGCTGGCGCGCGCGCGAGCGGCGCGACATGCGACAGCGGGAAGTGCCAGCCATATTCGTTGAGCGCGAAGTCGGCGCCGCGCACGTTCTCCTGCCGTTTGATGTCGAGCCTGGCGCCCATCGGCAGCGCGATCATCGGCGGCAGTTTGATGTCGGGGCCGGGAAAGCCAAAGGTGCGCGGCACGTCACGCGGTGCGTCGGCAGCGGGCCCGACCGGCCCGAGCGCATTGGCCGACAGATAGCCGACATAGCCGTCGGTCTCCAACTGGCCCCAGGCCCAGCCTTCCTCGCTCACCTCGTAGACGGTGACGCGCTCGCCCTTGAGCTGCCTGCGTGTCGAGCGGCGCTTCATGCGCCGGGTCGCGCCGCAGATCGGCGATCGGCTCGATGACCTCGCGCAGCGTGCCCTCGACAAAGCTGCGCCGCCTCGACGCGGCCTTCGAGATGCTTGGCCGCGATGTCGCGGCGAAACGGATTGACGCGGGGGTCGAGTGTCGTCATCAGGTTTACGAATACCGCGCGCGCAACAGCGCATAAACCGCGCGCGCGGTCATCAGTTCGCCGCCTTCCGGCCGGCCCGGTCTGGCCGAAGCGCTCCAGGCAAAGATGTCGAGATGAACCCAGGATTTGGCGCTGACGAATTTCTGCAGGAACAGCGCCGCGGTGATCGCGCCGCCAAAGCCGCCGCTCGAGACATTGTTGGTGTCGGAGACTTTCGAATCGAGCAGCGCCTCGTAAGGCTTCCACAGCGGCAGCCGCCAGACCGGATCGTTTTCGGCCAGTCCGGCTTTGCGACAGCTCGGTGGCGAGCGCGTCGTCGTCGGTGAACATCGCCGGCAGGTCGGTGCCGAGCGCGACACGCGCCGCGCCGGTGAGCGTGGCGAAATCGGCGATCAGCTCCGGCTTCTCCTCGTCGGCCAGCGCCAGCGCGTCGGCCAGCACCAGCCGGCCTTCGGCGTCGGTATTGCCGATCTCGACCGTGATGCCTTTGCGCGACTTGAAAACGTCGCGCGGCCGGAAGCTCTTGCCCGACACCGAATTCTCGACCGCCGGGATCAGCACGCGCAGCCGCAGTTTCAGCTTGGCGGCCATGATCATATGCGCGAGGCCGAGCGCGGTCGCCGAGCCGCCCATGTCCTTCTTCATGTTGAGCATGCCGCTCGACGGCTTGATGTCGAGGCCGCCGGTGTCGAAGCAGACGCCCTTGCCGACCAGCGTGATCTTCGGATCGCTGTCCTTGCCCCAGGTGATGTCGATCAGCCGGGGCGCGCGCGGCGAGCCCATGCCGACGGCATGGATCAGCGGAAAATCCTTTTCGCAGCTTGGTCGCCGCTGACGACGTCGATCTTGCGCGCCGTGCTGGTTGGCGAGCGCGCGGGCGGCCTGTTTCCAGTTCGTCCGGGCCCATGTCGTTCGACGGCGTGTTGATCAGGTCGCGCGCCAGCGCCACGCCTTCGGCGATGCGCGAGACGTCCTCGCCGTCGACGCCGTCCGGCACCACCAGGCGAACCTTGCGGTCGTCGGCCTTGCGGTAGCGGGTGAACTGATAGGCGTGGGTGGCGAACGCAAGCGCGGCCAGCCGCACGTCATGCGGCGCATTGGCGAAGCGATAGATGCCGGCCGGCAGCAGGCTGGACAATTGCCCGGGCCGGAACGGGTCGATCAGGTCGCCCGGCTTTTCCAGGCCGAACAAGACGCCGGCCAGCTTGCCGTCGAGCGCCGGCGATCAGCAGCAATTTGCCGGGCTTGGCTTCGAAGCCGGCGGCCGCGGCGAAATTGCGTTCGCGCTCGCCGAAACCTTTCAGCACGGTTTCGGCATTGCCGGCGTGAATGAACCAGATCGGCGTGCCGCGCGCCTCGGCGGCGCTGGCAAAAAGAGGATGCATGAATTACTCCGCGGCGTCGCTTAAGGGGGATTTGGTGGATGGCTTTTGTTGATAGCCGTCGCGGGTCTGCGGCAGCTTCCAGCCGAGCATTTTCGAGGCGACCAGCGTGCGCAGGACCTGCGCGGTGCCGCCGCCGATGGTGAACATGCGCACGTCGCGCGCCATGCGTTCCAGCGGCAGGTCGCGCGAATAGCCGCGCGCACCGAAAAACTGCAGCGCGTCGTTGACGATTTTGATCGCGGCTTCGGAGGCAAACACTTTCGCCTGCGCGGCCAGCATCGGATCGGGGAAGGCGCTGCCGTCCGGTCCGCGCGAGCGCGCCGCCTGATAGAGCATCAGCCGCGACGCGGTCAGTTGCGTCTGCATGTCGGCCAGCATCCATTGCAGGCCCTGGAATTCGCCGATCGGCCGGCCGAATTGTTCGCGTTCCTTGCCCAGGCCAGCGCGTGGTCGAGCGCGCCGGCGGCAATGCCCATGGCCACCGTGCCGGCGCCGACGCGCTGGCTGTTATAGGCGTTCATCAGATCGGCAAAGCCGCGCTTGAAACCGGAGGGCGGCATCAACACCATGTCGGCGGGGATGTCGAGATTGTCGAAGGTCAGTTCGCCTTCCGGCATGCCGCGCAGGCCCATGGTCTGTTCGCGTTTGGTCAGCCGCAAGGTCTTGTCGTCGCGCACGGCGATAAAGCCGCCGACGCCGAGGTTGCGGCCTTGCTCGTCGAACACGCGGGCGAAGATCAGATGCAGCTTTGAGACGCCGGCGCCGGTGATCCAGTGCTTCTTGCCGTTGATGACGTAACCGTCGCCGCGCTTGTCGGCGCGCGTGGTCATCGCCATGGCGTCGGAGCCGGCGTCCGGCTCGGTGATGCAGATCGCCGGCTTGTCGCCTGCCAGCACCAGCTCAGCCGCCAGTTTTTTCTGGGCGTCGCTGCCATAGGCCATGATGGTCGAGATCGCGCCCATATTGGTTTCGACCACGATGCGGGCGGTGACGGTGCAGGACTTGGCCATTTCCTCGACCACCAGCACGGCGTCGAGGAAGCTGGCGTCCTTGCCGCCAAGCGCCTTCGGCATGGTCATGCCGAGGAAGCCGGCCTCGGCCAAAGCTTTCACAATGTCCCAAGGGTATTGCTCGTCGCGGTCGATCGCCGCCGCGCGCGGCCGCACGACTTGCAGCGAAAACTCGCGCGCGCGCATCTGTAGGGCGATTTCAGCAGCGGAGAGGCCGAGGGGCGTGCCAGGAGTCATACTAAGGGTCATGAGCAGCCTTATAGCGCAACGCGTTGATCTTGCACCGTCATGGCCGCCATCGGCGGACAAGAGCGGCGCTTTCTCTGGACCGGCGATGGCCGGCCGTGACCCAGAATAAGCCTCATTGGACGAGTTAACCACTCGTTAGGGTTAACGTTTTATTGCTGGGGCATGCCGCCGGACTCCCATCCCAGGACTTTCCAGCTCACGACTTCCCGGCCCAGGAATCCCATGCGTCCTTGCACGGTCCGCGCAGCTCGCTTTCTGGCCTCGGCCGCGATCGTGGCCGTGCTGGCGCTGTCGGTGGCCGGCTGCAAGACCACCGGCGACGACGTCACCGGCTCGATAGGCGCCAGCAATGCGCCGCGCAGCGACGCCGAGTGGCGGCAGGCGCTGGCCGAATGGGGCGCGCGCTATCACAAGGATCCCGGCGACGCCCAGGCGGCGATGGCCTATGCCCGCGCCTTGCGCGCGACCGAGCAGCGCGCCCAGGCGGTCGCCGTGCTCGAACAATCGGCGATGCGCAATCCGAAGAACATGGCTTTGCTCGGCGCCTATGGTCGGGCGTTGGCCGCCGCCGGCCAATATCCGCAGGCGCTCGACGCGCTCGGCCGGGCGCACACGCCGGACAATCCCGATTGGCGCATTCTGAACGCGCAAGGCGCGGTGCTCGATCAGATGGGCCGCCACGCTGAGGCGCAAGAGTATTATTCGACGGCACTCAAGATCGTGCCGGACGAGCCGTCGGTGCTGTCCAATCTCGGCCTGTCCTACGCGCTCGAGAAGAATCTCAAGCGCGCCGAGACCACGCTGCGGCGCGCGCTGGCGCAGCGCAACGTCGACCCGAAGGTCCGGCAAAATCTCGCTTTGGTGGTCGGGCTGCAAGGCCGTTTTGCGGAAGCCGAGGCCATCGCCCGGCAAGGTCTGCCAGAAGACGAAGCCGCCGCCAATGTTAGCTATTTGCGGCAGATGCTGGCGCAGCAGAAGACCTCGCGGCATTCCGGCCGGCGGCTAAAGCTGCCGCCGCCGAACCCGGGCACTTAAGCGAAATCGTCAGAGTCTGAACCGCGGCCCTGAATGGTCGTGCCGCGCGCTACGCCCGGCCGGCTAGTGAATCGCCATGACCTTGATCGCGGCCGGTCCGAGAATCACCACGAACAGCACCGGCAGGAAGAACAGGATCATCGGCACCGTCAGCTTCGGCGGCAGGCCGGCGGCCTTCTTTTCGGCTTCCTGCATGCGCATGTCGCGGTTTTCCTGCGCCATCACCCGCAGCATGTTGGCCAGCGGCGTGCCGTACTTTTCCGCTTGCGTGAGCGCCATACAGACCGATTTGACGCCGTCGAGGTCGGTACGCTTGGCCAGGTTGTCGTAGGCCTGGCGGCGATCCGGCAGATAAGACAATTCGGCGGTGGTGAGCGTGAGTTCTTCGGCCAGCGCGATCGATTGCGAGCCGACTTCGTCGCCGACTTTTTTCAGCGCCGCTTCGATCGACATGCCGGATTCGACGCAGATCAGCAGCAGATCAAGCGTGTCGGGAAAGGCGCGCTTGATCGAGGTCTGGCGCTTCTGGATCTTGCTCTTGAGCATCATCAACGGCAGATGCATGCCAAGATAGGCGGCGCCGATGCACAGGCCGAATTTGACAGTGTTCGACTGGTTCAGTTTGGTCAGCACGAACAGATAAAACGCCGCGAACAAAAACGCCGCCACCGGCGTCACCATGCGGAAAAACAGATAGGTGACGTAGGGCGCCTGGCCGCGATAGCCGGCCTGCACCAGCTTGAGCCGGGCTTCTTCCTGTCCGAACCATTTGTTTAGATTAAAGTTCTCGACGATCGCCTGGATATATTGCTTGGGCGATTGCCGCAGGCTGACCTTCTGCTTGTCCTGCGCCATGCGTTCGCGCTCGCGGGCGCGGATCTTTTCGCGCTCGATCGCCACCGCCTTCATGCGCTTGCCGAGCGGGTCGGCGAACACCAGCGGCATCGCGACGGTCAGCACCGTCGCGATCGCGGCGATGGCGGCCAGCACCATCGTCAGCGTCTGCGTGTTGATCGAATTTTCCAGGAGCGAGAGCATGGAACCTACATTTTACCAGAAGCCGAATGACTAGAAGTCGAAGTTGATCATCTTCTTCATCACCAGAACGCCCATCAACATCCAGGCAGCCGATCCCGCCAGCATGAGGTGGCCGAGCTGTTCGGTGAACAAGAGGTTGATGTATGACGGGCTGGTGATCCAGACCAGCGTCATCACCGCCACCGGCAGCGCGCCGATGATCGCGGCGGAGGCTTTCGCTTCCTGCGACATCGCCTGGATCTTGCCCTTCATCTTCTTGCGGTCGCGCAACACGCGCGACAGGTTGGCGAGCGCCTCGGCCAAATTGCCGCCGGCTCTTTGCTGAATACTGATGACGATGCCGAAGAAGTTCGCTTCCGGCACCGGCATGCGCTCATAGAGCTTGCCGCAGGCTTCGCCGAGCGGCATGCCGATGGCTTGGGTTTCGATGATGGCGCGAAATTCCGATTTGACCGGCTCGTTCGATTCGGTCGTGATCATCTTCAGGCAGTCGAGCAGCGGCAGGCCGGCCTTGATGCCGCGTACGATGATATCGACCGCGTCCGGAAAGGCGTTGAGGAATTTGGTCTCGCGCCGTTTTTTAAAAAACGACAACAGCCAGCGCGGCAAGCCGAAGGCGCCGGCAAAACCGAGGCCGACGGCGGGCAGCAGTCCGGCATTGCCGATCAGCCCGCCCATGAACATCACGATGCCGATCGCCACCGAGATGATCAGAAATTGCTTCTTCGACCAGCCGAGCCCGGCCTGGGCCAGGCGTACCGACAGCGGCGCGCTTTTGGATTTCTTGTGCCGCTCTTCGAATTCCTTGAGCGTATGCTCGACCAAATCGCGGCGCGATTTCGGCTGGCCGCGTACCGCGCGTGCGGCCGGTCGGGCCTTGGCGACGGTCGCCACGCGCTTTTCCGTCGCCTTTTCGCCCGACAGCATCGGGTAAAGAAAAACATAGGCGACGCCGCCGAAGGCGACTGCGACCAGAAAGAATACCGCGAACGAGTTCAACGCGTCCTCCGATCAGCCCTGCATGGCTTCGTTGGCGGCTTCGGCGGCATCGAGCGCCGCGGCCAGGCGTTTTTCCTCGCCGTAATAGCGGGCGCGATCCCAGAAGCGCGGGCGTCCGATGCCGGTCGAGCGATGGCGGCCGATAATGTTGCCTTGCGCGTCTTCGCCGACCATGTCGTAGACAAACAGGTCTTGCGTGATGATGACATCACCTTCCATCCCCATCACTTCGGTGATGTGGGTGATGCGGCGCGAGCCGTCGCGCAGACGCGCGGCCTGGATCACGACGTCGACCGAGGCGGTGATCATTTCGCGGATGGTCTTGGACGGAAGCGAGAAGCCGCCCATCGTGATCATCGATTCGGCGCGCGACAGGGCTTCGCGCGGATTGTTGGCGTGCAGCGTGCCCATCGAACCGTCATGGCCGGTGTTCATGGCCTGCAGCAGATCGAACGCCTCGGGTCCACGGACTTCGCCGACGATGATGCGTTCCGGCCGCATACGCAGGCAGTTGCGTACCAGATCTCGCATGGTGACCTGGCCTTCGCCTTCCAGGTTGGGCGGGCGCGTTTCCAGCCGCACCACATGCGGCTGCTGCAGCTGAAGTTCGGCGGCGTCTTCGCAGGTGATGATGCGGTCCTCTTCGTCGATGAATTGGGTCAGACAGTTTAGCAGCGTAGTCTTGCCGGAACCGGTGCCGCCCGAGACCAGCGTATTCACCCGGCAGCGGCCGATAATGCGCAGGATTTCCGCGCCCTGTTCGGTGATGGTGCCGAACTTGACCAATTGGTCGAGCGTCAACTTGTCCTTTTTGAATTTACGAATGGTGAGCGCGGGTCCGTCGATCGCCAAAGGCGGTACGATCGCGTTGACGCGCGAGCCGTCCGGCAAGCGGGCGTCGCAGATCGGTGAGCTTTCGTCGACGCGGCGGCCAATCTGGCTGACGATGCGCTGACAGATGTTCAACAGCTGCTGATTGTCGCGGAACCGGATGCCGGTGCGCTGAATCTTGCCTTTGACTTCGATGTAAACAGTGCCGGATCCATTGACCATGATGTCGGAGATGTCGTCGCGCGATAGCAGCGGTTCGAGCGGTCCGAAGCCGAGCACGTCGTTACAGATATCGTCGAGCAGTTCCTCCTGCTCGGAGATCGACATCACGATGTTCTTGATCGCGATGATTTCGTTGACGATGTCGCGGATTTCCTCGCGTGCCGAGTTCGGCGTCGAGTCGCGCCAGCTGCGCGAGATCGATGGCCTCGATCAGCGCGCCGAAGATCGTGCTTTTGGTGGTGTAATAGGCTTCCGAGCGGCGCGAATCGACGGCGGTCGGCACCGTGTTGTGAGCCGACGGCGTTCGCGACGGCGTCGGCGCGGAAACCATCGGCGCGCCCAGGCCGTCGGACGGAAACGGCGTGCGGCCGGTTTCCATCGCCGCCGCGTGGCCGGGAGCTTGCGGTTCGACGGCCGGCACCGGCGGCGCCGCCACCTGTTCCGGCGCGAGCCCGGGCGACGGCACCGTCGCCGGACGAGGGGCCGGCGCCGGTGCGAAGGCGTCAGAGGTTCCGCTGCGTTTTCCGAACAAAACTATTTACTCCAGAGCAGTCCAAATCGCATCTCTTCGAGCCGTCTCATCACGCGGTCGGTCGACGATCCGCGTCGTTCAGCCCGCCCGCTTCATCATCGCCAGCAACGGACTGAGCAGGCCGCTGCGGGCGCGTTTGGCTTCCGCCCGTCCGGTCAAAACTTGCGCCAGTTGCAGGAACATCTCGGTGGTCTTGTGGCCGGCCGAGACCTCCGCGATCATCTGGCCGTTATTGGCGGCGGTGCCGAACAATTGCGGCTCGAACGGAATCACGGCCAGCGGCTGGACTTCCAGCGCCTTGGCAAAGTCGGCCGGCGCGATTTCCGGCCGCTTCGGAACGCCAACCTGGTTCAGGCAGTAATGCGGATGATGGTCGTTCGGCCGCGCCGCGCGCAGCAGATCGACAATGTTCTTGGCGTTGCGCAGATTTGCGAGGTCGGGACCGGCCACGACCAGAATGTCGTCGGCGCTCACCAACAGCCGTCTGGTCCAGCCCGACCAGAGATGCGGCACGTCGAGAATGATGCAGGGGATCGACGCCCGCAGCGAATCGAGGATCGCATCGAAGGCCTCGGGGCTGAAATCATAGACCCGCTCCAGCGTCGCCGGCGCCGCCAGCAAGCTGAGATGGTCGGTGCATTTCGACAGCAGGCGGTCGACGAAATTGGTATCGACGCGGTCGGGCGAGAACACCGCGTCGGCGATGCCCTGCGGCGGGTCCTGGTTGTAGTCGAGGCCGGCGGTGCCGAAGGCCAGGTCGAGATCGGTGACGACCGAATCGAGCGCGAGGTCGCGCGCGATCGCCCAGGCGATGTTGTGTGCGATGGTCGAGGCGCCGACGCCGCCTTTGGCGCCGACCACGGCGATAATGCGCCCAACCGGCTTGGCTTCCGGCGAGGTGAACAGCCCGCAGATAGAACGCACGATGTCGATGGTGCCGACCGGCGCGATCAGATAGTCGCTGACGCCGCGCTTGGTCAGTTCGCGATAGAGCAAGACGTCGTTGATGCGGCCGACGACGATCACGCGGGTGCCGGCATCGCAGACTTCGGCGAGTTGGTCGAGCCGGCCGAGAATTGTGTCGGCGCGATTTTCCGCTTCAATGATGATGACGTTGGGCGTCGGCGAGGCGCGATAGGCTTCGACCGCGGCGGCGGCGCCGCCCATCTGGATTTTGACATGGGCCTTGGCCAGCCGGCGATCCTCACCGGCCGCCTGGACGGCGGCGGCGGTTTCAACCGTTTCGCAAAAAGCCTGCACCGATACCCGCGGCGCCGGTGCGATATGCTCCTCCGCCCCGAGATTTTCGGCCTGGCCTGGCGGCATTGGCGTGTCGTCGGTCATGGCAACTTGGTTGGCGTGTTTGATCATTTGCCCAGATCGCTGATCTTGCCGGCGTCATAGCCGTTGTAGGTTCCGGAGGGGTTTTCACCCTTGCGATACTTGTCGATGGCGACCGAGCGGCGTGCCTGATAGGCCGGCTGTTCGCCGCGCGGCTGCACCAGATCGGCCGGGTTATCGACCATGGCGGCGAGGTTGCGCTGGCTGGCGCAGCCGAAATTCCAGTAAGGCCGGTTGCTATCGTGACCGGAATCGGCGGTCGGTCCAAGATCGTCCGGCCATTGGCCGCAGGGACCGGCTTGCGCCGTCAGCTTCGAGTAATTGAGCTTGATGCTGGCGAGCGCGGTCGGCGCCGGCGTGTAACGGCGCACATAGACCGCGTTTCGCGGCACGCCGGAGGCCGCGAAGATCGAATGGATCTCGCGCAGCGAGTCGGAGGCGGCGCGCGCGGTCGCCCGGCCGTTCGGCACGTCGACGACGATGCCGCTGGTGGCGTTGTGTTTCCACTGCTGGGCGAACGACAGCACGTCGGCGCGCTGGCTCGGGTTCAAGCCGCCGCGGTTGCGGCCGAGGAAGACCGCGACGGTGTGGGTGCCTTCCTTGAGCGTGATCGGATGGCGCTCGCGATAGTCCGTCGGATAGGGCGCTTGCTGCGCGACCTGGGTGTGATAGCAGCCCGCCAGCAGACTCGCGAGACCGGCGGCCGCCAACAGGCGCAATGCCGCCCGGCGGGGGCGGCCCAGGAACGCCTTGTGTAATGCTGTCATCGAAACTCTCCGGCGCTCAATCGAGAATGAAACCATATTTGCCGTGGTAGTCGGACGCGGGCTTCTGACCGGTTTTGCCGGCGCTGCCATAGATTCGGTTCAGGCGGCCGAGCAACACGGTCGACGGATCGCTCGGATCCGCGAAGCCGTCATCCGGCCGCGACAATTGCTTCTGGGCCACCGCGTGCACGATGTAGGGCGTGACCAGGACCATCAGCTCGGTCTGGTGATTGACGTAGTCGCGGCTCTTGAACAGGGATCCCAGGATCGGGATCTGCATCAGGCCCGGAATGCCGTTGATCTCCTGCTTGGTCTGTTCCTGGATCATGCCGGCCAGCGCCAGCGATCCGCCCGACGGAATCTCGACCGTGGTGTCGGCGCGCCGGGTGCGGATCGACGGAATGGTCAGCGACGTGGTGGAATTCGGGACCTGCATGGTGATGGCGTTTTCCGACGACAGATCGGAGACCTCGGTCAGCACCTTCAGGCTGATGCGGCCTGCCGACAGCACCACCGGCGTGAACATCAGGCTGACGCCGAATTTCTTGAAGTCGATCTGAGTTTGACAGACCGGCGGCGACTTTGTGGTGTCGCACGACAGGCCGTTCGGAATCGGGAACTCACCGCCGGCGACGAAACTCGCCGTCTCGCCCGAGATCGCGGTCAGGTTCGGCTCGGCCAAAGTGCGGATCACGCCGGCGCGCTCCATCGCGCGCAGCGTCGCTGTGACGTTGTTGGTCGACCCGGTCAGCGAGCTGGTGTTCAGGGCCTGGCCCGTGGCGGTGAACGGATTGGTATTGTTGAGATTGACCACCGCGGCGCCGTAATTGAGGCTGCCGGACAGGTCGATGCCGAGCTGTTTGATGACGTCGCGCCGCACTTCCGCGACTGTCACCTTGAGCATGACCTGCTGGCGATCCTGCACCGTGATGCCGTTGACGACCTTGGTGCTGTCGCCGGCCAGCCGCGAGGCTAGATCGTAGGCCTGCTGCGCTTCGGCGGCGCTGGCCGCCGTGCCCGACAGCATGATGCCGCTGCCGACGCCTTCGATGCGAATGTCGGCGTTTGGCAGGGTCTGCTTGAGCGCGGCGCGCAGGCCGTTGAGGTCGCGCGTGACCGCGATATCGAAGCCGGCGATCTGTTTGCCGGCAGCGTCGAAGAAGAAGATGTTGGTCTGACCGACGGCGACGCCGATCATGTAGACGCGGCGCGACGACCGGATCACCGCATTGGCGACCTTCGGGTCGGCGACCAGGACGTCCTTGATGTCGGCCGGCAGATCAATCGCGACCGACTTGCCGATGCCGAGCGGAATGAAGCGCGATGTCGCCTCGCTCGCCGCCACCCGGATCACAGGCACATGGGCCGGATCGGCGGCGTGCGCCGGCGTTGCCGGCAACAAGGCGTTGGCGGCGATCAGGACCGCGAGCGCGGTGGCGCGGATCAGGTGGGGCTTCGCGCCGATTTTGGCTTTCATCGTGGCCATATCCGTTGTGTCCTTCGCGTCCCTTGGGTTCCTTGGGTCGCTCATCGCGGTGTCGTCGTGGTGCTGACGCCAAAGCGGACGATGTTGACGCCGGTCTTGCGCCGCTCGACCGGCGCATCTGTGGCCGAGGCATCAGTAATGCTGCGCAACGCCAGCGACAGCGTGCCGGTTTGCTGGGCGAGCGCCAGCGTTTCAACCTGGCTGGGGTTCAGTTCGAGCGTCGCGGTCTTGCCGACGACGACTTTCTTGCCGTCCTTTTCCGAAACGTTCTGGTCGATCGCCAGCACGCGGATATTGCTGAGAATGATTTCGCTGGTGTGGACCTCGGCGCCACCGTTGGCCTTTTCGGCGGCCTTGTCGCGGCGCGACAGGATCACGTCGACATGGTCGTTCGGCAGAATGAAACCGCCGGCGCTCGATTCCGGCGTGATCTGGGTCGCGACCGCGCGCATGCCGGACGGCAGGATCGCGGCCATGAAGCCGGAGCCTTTGGCGTTGATCAGTTTGGCGTCGCGGATCGGTTCGCCCGATACGAACGGCGCACGGACGATCTGGCCGGACAATTGTTCGATCGCCGCTGGGCGGTCGGGCTTGCGAATGAAGTTGCCGGCCGCGGTGGTCGCCGGCCAGGCCTGCCATGTCACGTCGCCGGGCGTCAGCCTGTGACCGAGCGGGATGTTGCCCTTGGCCACCAGAATGTCGATGGTGTTGGGCTTGGCCACGGCCTGCGGCTTGGGCGCCGGCGGTTTTTCGGAGCGGCCCGCCAATAAGGCGGCAACGCCACCGGCTGCGATGGCGACCGTCAAGACGACTAGACGCGCGGCTTTCATACGCTCACTCTCACCAAACAGAACGGCTTACTTGCCGCCCAAATCACATGGCGACCGAGGTGGTCGCTGACACGGGATTTCATCAGGTAAAGGTCAAGGCATGGTTAAGGAGCGGTGACTAAATCGAGTTAATATTGTGTTGAGCTATGGGAGCTGGTCACGGTGCCGCGGCCCGCGAAATGCGGTGTGGCTTGTTCTAACAAAGTGGGGAAATCAGAGGCCGACGCCGAGCATCCAGCCGGTCTTCGGGTAGACCACGAGCGCGGCCGCGGCCAGTGCAATGCCGTAGGGCACGCCGCCGCCCGCGTCATGCAGGCGTGTAATCCACTTTTGGCGCTCCATGATGGCCGGCAGCGGCAGTCGGCGGAACTGGAGCAGCACCAGCGTCAGGATGCCGCCGAAGATCGAGGCATAGATCATGTAGTCGAGCAGATGGTCGAAGCCGAACCACAGCGCGGTCGCGGCCACCAGCTTGGCGTCGCCGCCGCCGATCCAGCCTTGCGAAAAGAACCCGAAGGCGACCACCAGGACGATAAATCCGGCGGCCAGATGCATGCCGATGGCGGGCAAACTCATGCCGGTAATGACGGCGAGCAGCACGAAGCCGCCGGCCAGCGCTAGCGACAGCCGGTTCGAAATCGTCATGGTGAGCAGGTCGCTCGAGGCGGCGAAAGCCATCAGCGCCGGAAACATGATGAGCTTGATTGCGTCCGTCAGCATCGTCGACCATCCGTAGGGCAAAGGAAACGTGGCCCGGCGGCAGCTTGCACCGCGCAATCTTGCCGTTCGGTTAGCGCGACACTCCTTTATTGCCAGTAAAGGGCCAGCATTGACCGGTGCGAAGGATTTCGCGATCTCCGGGCATCGAGGAAGGGCTTTAACCAGCCCGGATAAGTCATTCTTTACGGCTCCCGCCTACAGATAGATGGCTCCCTTCCGTGTGATCGAAGGGGACGCAAAAGAGCGGCCGAGAGCCATAACGACAGAGATTTCGGCCCCGCGAGTGCCGTTGAGCCGACGATAAAGCAACAAGACAGCGCGCATTCAGTGCGGCGTTTCCCGCTTCAGTGAAGCGGGAAGGCAATCCGAGGGCAGGATATGACGATGTATCAGTCGGCCACGAGCGGCGCGCGGGCCAAGTCGCTTCTGACATTCTTTCGGACATTCGAACGGACTAAATTTTACGACTTGCTGGCGGCGGCGCCCCTGATCGGCTGGTACGTGTTTGCCTTGTCCATTCAACTGCCGCGCCTGGCCCATCAGATTGCCATGCTTGACTGGGCGACGGCGGATGCCCGTCATGTCGCCAGCCTGGCGTCCAATCTGGCGACCCAGGTGTTTTTTCTGGTGCTGGCGCTGTTGATGGTGCTGCGCCATCAGCCGCTCGGCAAGGCCGCCGGCTTTTTTCCGCGGTTTGCCGCCATCGCCGGTACGTTCCTGAGCCTGACCATTGTCGTTCTGCCGGTGCGCGACCTGTCGGTCCCGCTGCACATCGCCTCGACGCTGCTGATCGTCGGCGGGATTGGCTTTGCCCTTTATGCCGTGCTCTGGCTCGGCCGTTCGCTCAGCATGATGCCGGAAGCGCGGCGGTTGGTGACCAGCGGGCCATACCGCATGATCCGCCATCCGCTGTATCTCGGCGAGGCGATCGCGCTGGTCGGTGTCACCCTACAATATCTTTCGCCTTGGGCGCTCGGACTGCTGGCGCTGCAATGTATCTTCCAGCTCGAGCGCATGAAGAATGAAGAACTCGTGCTGTCAGGCGTTTTCCCTGAGTACCGGGACTACGCGGCGCGCACGGCGCGTCTCCTGCCGGGCGTATACTGAGCCCGTGTCGGAAGGCGGCCATTGGTGCTGCCTCGGCGCCTCAAATAGACGGCTTCCGCTAAAGTAACAGTCAGCACTTCGCGCCAGACCGCGGGTCAAGAAGCCGCCGATTAAAAGGCCGCTTGTTAGACGAGAAAAACCCCGGCATTTCTGCCGGGGTTTTTAATTTTGCACGCGGTATTTTTAACAGCCGATGATGGCGCGGCTAGGAGGTTGCCGCGCTCTCCGGCTTACTGCGCCGCAAGCTTGGAAGTGATGCCGCTGAAGGTCGTGTTCAGCTGGCTGCCGAGGCCGTTGACGACGGCGATGATCGCGACGGAAATGCCGGCGGCGATCAGGCCGTATTCGATCGCGGTGGCGCCCAAGTCGTCATTCATAAAGCGCAAGAAGAGGTTCTTCATCGGTAGCTCCTTAAATCCACACGTGGCTGTCTGAGCGGTCCAAGCTACCGGATTGGTTCCGGCTCACCTGAGCCATGCCGGACCGTAGCAACGAGGTCTTGCGGGTCTCTTAATCTGATCAAATAAACAAAGGCCTATTGTCAGTATAGAATTTGTAGTTAACAAGATGTATATAGACGAATATTATGGTTAATAAATCGTTTAAGCTATTAAAGACATTCGATTTTCGGTATTAATATTCAAAACAACTTATATTCTTCGAGCGGCATGTAAGTATATTCGTTAGAATAGCTGGTGCCGGCTACTGCCCGTCACCCCCGCTATACTGCCGTGGCGGTCCGCTGAATTTTGCCGTTGCCACGCGGCGGCCAGCCAAATCGGCCGATCGCTTGCGCAAATGCCTCAAGTCATCGCACAGCTATGCGATTGCCGCGCGGGCCGTTGTTTGCGCCGCCGCGGCGGTCTTTATGGCTGCTTAACCATCGCAACCGGTCCCGCGTTTATTTGGATTGGCTGTCGTGGCCGCGGCGCGGCTGTGCCGGCCGTTTCGCGGCGTTGGCTGGCGGTGCCTCGCTCACGCGGTCTGTCTTGCCGGGATGGCGCCGGTACTCTTTGCACTTCGTTCACCAATTTGCAGTCAACTGACGGCCTGTTGTGTTCCGCCGGCGTGTAGGGTTGGCGGATAAGTATTGCGTAGCGTTGGAGAGTGTCATGCCGGCCGTATTCTGGCGTCGCAGACGGTTATTCGCTGTTTTGGCCGGAACGCTTCTGTTCGCCGCTATGTTGGGCGCGCCGGCGGCACGGGCCGAAACGGTCACGGTCTCGATCGACGAGGCGCGCATCCTGAAAATGCCCGATCGTGTCGCCACCATCGTCATCGGCAATCCGCTGGTGGCCGATGCCTCGCTGCAAAGCGGCGGCATTTTGGTTGTCACCGGCAAGGGCTTCGGTTCCACCAATCTGCTGGCGCTTGACCGCGACGGCAAGGTGGTCATGGACAAGACGGTGCAGGTGGAAGGCCCGGCCAGCAGCAATCTGGTCGTGGTCTATAAAGGCGTCGAGCGCAAATCTTATAGTTGCGCGCCGAAGTGCGAACGCCGTCTCACGCTTGGCGACTCGACGCCCTATTTCAATAGTATTTTGGTCCAGGCCGGCAGCCGTAATGGCCAGGCGCAAAGCGCGCCGCCGACACCGCACTGAGCGGTGCGGGTTTCACGGTTAGCGCCGGCTTAACGCGACCGACGATTTTCTTCGTAAACTGCGCAAGAATTTGAAAACGCGGTCTTGATATAACAACGCCACGTTCCGGCGTTCGTCTAAGTCATCGAGACCGTTGCCATGTTCGAAGTCCTGCAAAAAAAATGGATCGGTTGCCTGCGCGCCGCGAGCCGCAGCCGCGCTTTGCGCCGGTTTGTGCGCCGGCAGGACGGCGCGGCCGCGGTCGAATTCGCTTTGGTGGCGACGCCGTTCCTGGCCTTGACCTTCGCGATTCTCGAAACCGCGATGGTGTTTTTCGCCAGTCAGACTCTGGAAACGGCGGCGAGCGAATCCGCACGGCTGATCATGACCGGCGAGGCGCAGACCCAGGGCTTCAGCGCGGCCGACTTCAAGAAACAGGTTTGTGATCACATTTATGGGCTGTTTGACTGCACCAACGGCGTCTATGTCGACGTCAAGACCTATACCAGCTTCGCAAGTGCCGCCTCGACAGCGCCGGTGAAGAATGGCCAGCTCGACACCGCCAGCATGGGCTACGATCCGGGCGGGCCACAACAAATCGTCGCCGTTTCGCTTTATTACGAATGGCCGATCTATGTGTCGCTGCTGGGCAATAACCTGGCCAACCTGAATGGCAACAAGCGGCTGTTGGCGGCGACCTCGGTCTTTCGCGTGGAGCCGTACAAATGA
Organism: uncultured Alphaproteobacteria bacterium; assembly: GCA_963830125.1. Lineage (GTDB taxonomy): Bacteria > Pseudomonadota > Alphaproteobacteria > Rhizobiales > Xanthobacteraceae > Pseudolabrys. The sequence continues at coordinate 563,543 of CAWHKU010000007.1, forward strand.
GTCAGCGCGGCAACATGGCGGCGCGGCCGCACGGGTTCGGTCTGTTGCGCCGCTTCGCGCGCGACCGGCGCGGCGTCTCGGCGGTCGAGTTCGCCTTGCTGGCGCCGGTGATGATCGCGCTTTATCTCGGTTGCGTCGAAACGTCGGACGGCGTGGCGGCGGGCCGCAAGGTCAGTCTGACGGCCGCGGCGCTCGCCAACTTGACGGCGCAGGTCTCGAGCATCGACGCAAATGGTATGGCCAATATTCTGGATGCCTCGAGCGCGATCATTATCCCGTATTCGGCGTCCAAGCTGAAAATTACCGTCAGCTGCATCGCGATCGACGCCAACAAGAACGCCACGGTGAAATGGAGTGTGACCCGCAACGGCGCGGTCAACAGTGGATCGACCACAATTCCGTCGGCACTGGCGGTGCCGAGCACGCAGCTCATTCTGGCGGAAGCGTCCTACGCCTATACGCCGGCGGTCGGTTACACCATTACCGGCACGATCAGTCTGCACGACAAGATGTATATGAGCCCGCGCATCACGGCGCCGTCCTATAACGGCACCAGCTGCAGCTAGACGTTATTTTTGCGTGCGAACTTTTTCGAAAACCGGTTCCCCCTTTTCGGGATCATGCGCTAGGCCGGCTGTGGTTCGACAATCGGCAGCGCCGTCGTCGATTTGATCCGTTCCATGGCAAACCGTGACGTGACGTTTTTCAACGGCACGGTGGCGATTAGTTTTTTATAGAACGTGTCATAGGCCGGCATGTCGCGCACCACCACGCGCATGACGTAGTCGACGTCGCCGGCCATGCGGTAGAATTCCATCACCTCCGGCATCGCATCCACCACTTGCGCGAAATGCGACAGCCATTCCTGCGAATGGTCGCCGGTCTCGATCGACACGAACACGGTAATGCCGAGCCCGACTTTGTCCGGATCGATGATCGCTACCCGGCGGGTGATGACGCCGTCGGCCTCCAGCCGCTGCATGCGTTTCCAGCACGGCGTCGAGGATAGGCCGACGCGCTGGCCGATCTCGGCGACCGAGAGCGAGGCGTCCTGCTGAACCACCGTCAGGATCTTGCGGTCGATGGCATCCATTCTCCAGTCCCTTCAGAATTTAGCATCGCCATCTTTGGCGAGTGTCAGATTTGGAATTATCTTCTTATTTTATATCACCATCTGTCTTTATAGAGAAAAATATTCTATTTCAAGCGCAATGTGACGCCGCACAGGGCGTCTTGTTCTAATTGGACCCGACCCATGAGAAAAATTTTCGTTTCCCTGTCTGCCGCCGTTTTGGTCGGCTTTGCCCTCGTTGGCGCGACCTTCACTGCCGCGGCCGCCGGTAGCCCGCCGCTGGTCGGCGTTGAATGGCTGAAAGGCCATCTGCACGACAAGAACTTGGTCGTGCTCGACATCCGCTCGGCGATCGACGGCGGCGGCGCCAAGGCCTATGCCGCGGCCCATATCCCCGGCAGCGTGCACAGCGATTACGACAAGGCCGGCTGGCGGGTCACCCGCGGCAACGTGCCGTTCCTGCTGCCGAGCGTGCCGCAATTGGAAAAGCTGATCGGCGATATCGGCATCGAGGAAACCACCCGCGTGGTGGTGGTGCCGGCCGGCGTCAGCTTCACCGATTTCGGCGCTGCCGCGCGCACCTATTGGACGCTCAAGGTGGTCGGTGTCCGCGACGTCTCGATCCTCGACGGTGGCGTCGCTGCCTGGAAGGCGGCCGGGCTACCGGTCGAGAGCGGCGTCAACAAGCCGGAGCCGACGATCTTTACCGCCACGCTCAATGAAAAGCTGCTGTCGCGCACGGCGGACGTCGCCAAGGCCGAAACTACGCACAATGCGACGCTGATCGACGCCCGTCCGGCGTCGTTCTTCACCGGCAAGGTCAAGGCGCCGGCCGCGCTCGCCTATGGTCACATCCCGGGTGCGATCAATCTCGACAGCGCCTCGTTCTACGACGCCAAGACCAACAAACTGAAGCCGCAGGCCGAGCTGGTCTCGCTGGCAGCCCATGTCCCGGCCGGCCCGGCGGTCAGCTATTGCAACACCGGCCATTGGGCGGCGACCGACTGGTTCGTGCTGCACGAACTCGTCGGCCGCAAGGATGTCAGCCTCTATGACGGTTCGATGGTGGCATGGACCGCCGACGCCAAGCGGCCTGTTGCATCGTCGCGCACCAAATGGGATGACTTGAAAAAGGCGCTCGGGCTGGGTTCGTAAGACTTAGGCAACGACTGCCACCTATCGCGAGACGGCGCCGCGATCGCACTCGACCTCTCCCCCAGGGGAGAGGGAGGCCGGCCGACCACGCCGTACGGCTTCATCCAAAATCGGATTCTGAAATGTCCACCGCAACGATATCCGCCGCGCCGGCTTCAGCTGCCCGACGCATCGACTATCTGTTCCTGAGCGCCGCCGTGCTCGCGACCGCGATCCTGGTGGCGCTGGTGCTGCTCGACGGCCAGACCGCGTCGGCCGGATTGATCCTGGGCGGCTTCGCGCTCGGCATCGCCTTCCTGAAAGCCGAATTCAGCTACACAGCGTCATGGCGGCGCTTCATCACCCGCGGCGAAGCCGGCGGCTTGATCGGGGGGCTGATCGTGGTCGCGGTGGCAGCCCTGGTGGTGGTGCCGGTGGCGACTTTGTCGACGAAATTCGGCGGCGCGGTTGCGCCGATCGGGCCGTCGCTGCTGGTCGGCGCGTTTACGTTCGGCATCGGCATGCAATTGGCCAATGGCTGCGGCTCCGGCACGCTGTACACCGCCGGTGGCGGTTCCGGCCGGATGCTGATCGCGCTGGCGTTCTTCATCGTCGGCTGCGTGTTCGGCAGTCTGTCCTTGCCGTCGTTCCTGGCGCTCGGCGGCATAAATCCGGTTTTGGCGTCCGATTATCTCGGGCCTTGGGGCGGCCTGGCGCTGACGCTGGCGAGCTTGGCGCTGGCCGCCGCGATCATGGCGGCGGTCGCGCATAAACGCGGCGCCAATTTCAAACCGTCGCGGAACTACATCATTGGCGGCCTCGTCATCGGCATGCTGTGCATCGCGGTGTTTGCCGCTGGCGGCCATCCCTGGAGCGTCACCTTCGGCTACACCGTGTGGGGCGCCAAGATTTTCAACGCGCTCGGCTTCGATTTTTCGCACGCTGCGTTCTGGCAGTGGCCGGGTCCGCACCATGCCCTGACCGAATCGGTATTGTCCGACACGTCGAGCCTGACCGACTTCGGCATGTTGTTCGGCGCGATGGCGGCGGCTGCCGCCAGTAAGCCGTTCGCGTCGACGGCCTGGCCGCCAGCAAAATCATTGCTGGCCGCGGCCATCGGCGGCTTGTTGATGGGCTGGGGCGCGCGGCTGGGTTTCGGCTGCAACATCGGCGCCTTTATCGGCGGCGTTGCTTCCGGCTCGCTGCACGGCTGGATCTGGTTTGCCGCCGCGATGACTGGCAGCGTGATTGGCATTCAGTTCCGCCCGCTCTTCGGCCTGTCGAAGGATTAGCACCATGAGAAAAATCTATATGATCGTGGTGCTGATCGGCCTGGTGGCGGTCATCGGCAGTCACTTGACCAGCCCGTCGAGCGGTCGCGCGGTGTCGCCCGAGGATTTTGCCGGCGCCTGCGCGCCGTGCGGCGCGCCTTGTCCGGTGAAGTAAGCGCTTGCCCCGGACGCGCCGCGGCATGAAATGCTGCGGCGCTGAGCCGGGGCCGTTCCAAAGTCGGTGATTGTAATGATCCCGGGTCTGCGGCGCATCACGAAGACGTGCCGCGCCTCGCCCGGGAAAAGTGGCTTACGTCCGCGCTTTTAAAAACGCATCGACTTCTGCCCGCGTCGCCGCGCCTTTGAGCCCGCCGAAGCGGGTGCATTTGATCGCGGCGGCGGCGGCGGCAAATCGCATCGATTCGACAACATCGCCGGTCTCGGCCAACCGCACGGCAAAGGCGCCATGATAGGTGTCGCCGGCGCCGAGCGTATCGACCGCGTCGACCTTGAACGCAGCCATATGCTTCACTTGACCGCCGTCGCGCCAATAAACGCCATTGGCTCCGTCGGTAACGGCGAGGAAACCGTCGTAGCCTTCGCCGAGTTTGGTCAAGGCAGCGCGCAAATCCTGAAGGCCGGTGCTTTCGCGGATCGCATCGGCCGAACAAATCACATGGGTGCAGGCCTGCAACAGCGGATCGCTCGCCGGCGTCGGCTTATCGAAATCGAGCACGCGCGGAATGCCACGCGCCTTGGCGGCGAGACAAATTGGCAGGCTGATATTGCTGTAGCGGTTGTCGAGCATAACCGCGTCGAGATCGGCAACGGCGGCTTCCGGATCGGCGGGCACGGCTTCGCTGAGGCCCTGGTTGCGGCGGGTGGCGATCATCTTTTCGCCGGTTGCGTCGATCATGATCGTCGACACCGACGAGCGTGCGCCCGGCACGCGAATGGCGCGGCTGACGTCGATGTTCTCGCCGGAAAACGCCTTGATGATGGTATTGGCGACCTCGTCGTCGTCGCCGCCGAGCGCGCCGATATAGCTGGTCTTGGCGCCGAGCCGGGCGATCGCGACCGCCGCGTTGCCGGCCTGGCCGCCGCTGGTGATCAGAAATTCCGACGCCGGCACCTTGATGCCGGGCGTGGGGAATTGCTCGACGCGCATGATGATGTCTTGCACCGCGCCGCCGGCACACAGAATTCTGACATCGCGTTCAGTCAAAGCGTGATCTCGTCCTCTGCCCAGGCGCGGATCAGGTGATGCGCGATCGCCACCGGCGGCGGCGTGGTCAGGCCGTCAGGGTGGTTGCGCATCAGCATGGCCACGACTTCATCTTTGCCGAACCAGCGCGCGTCCTCAAGCTCGTTGCGGTCGATCACGATGTCGGTGTTCAGGGCTTGCGCGTGGCAGCCGATCATCAGCGTGGTCGGGAACGGCCACGGCTGCGAGCGATAATATTGGATACGGCCGCAGGAGATGCCGGCTTCCTCACGGGTTTCGCGGTGCACGGCGTCCTCGAACGACTCGCCGGGCTCGATGAAACCGGCCAGGCACGACCACATGGTCGGTGCAAAGCGTGGGCTGCGGCCGAGCAGGCAGCGGTCGCCGTCGACGATCTGCATGATGACGACCGGGTCGGTGCGCGGGAAATGCTCGACCTTGCAGCTCGGGCAAACGCGTTTCCAGCCGGCCTCGACCGCGTTGGTCGCCGCGCCGCAGTTCGAACAGAAGCGGTGGCGGGCGTGCCAGTGCAGTACTGCCTTGGCTTCGGCGATCGGCGGCAGATGGTCGGCCTCGACCAGACCCTGCACCGCGATCGAGCGCAGGTCGGTGACGAAAAAGCCGGCGCGTTCCTTCAGCGCTTCGGCGTCGGCCGGCGCCAGCCCGATGCCGAAACGCGGCGCACCGTCGAGCGTGCCCAGAAAAATCGTCTCGGTGGTCGCGCCGAGCGCGCGCGCTTCCGCGAGCGTGAACAGCGGTTCGTGGACCGGCGCGCCCGCCTTCATCACGATCATCTCGATGCCGATGACGTAGGCGCGGCTTGCCGCGTCGGCGGCCATCGCGGCTATTGTGGCCGCGTTGTTGCGCAGCTCGGCGGCGCGCTCGAGCCGGTTGCCGGTATAGCCAAGGACGGGTTTGGGGCCGAGGGGAGGGAGGGGTGACATCACCGCGCAAAGTCGCATGACAAACAGGCGAGTGCAATGCACGGCGCTGTGAGCTATTCGGCTAAGGCGCGATGGCGAGCGCGCGCCTTAACGCCGCCACAAAACCGTCGCGCACCTTCGGATCGTAAGCGGTCGGTTCGGCCACACCCCAGACCGGCTTCGGCCAGGCCTTGTCGCTATGGCGGCGGCCGATGACATGTACGTGCAATTGCGCCACCATATTGCCGAGCGCCGCGACATTGAGTTTTTCGCATTCGGTGATCGATTTCAGCGCCTTTGAGGCGGCGGCGATTTCGCCGGTGAGCACGGTCTGCTCGCTCTCGGAAAGATCGATCAGCTCGGTGACGCCGACCCGCCTCGGCACCAGAATCAGCCAGGGGTAATTGGCGTCGGTCGCCAGCAGAACGCGGGCGAGCGCCAGATCGCCGACCGGGACGGTATCGGCGGCCAGTTGCGGGTGGAGCGTCCAAGGTGATTCCATGCCGGCAACCCTATTTCGAAAGGCTGTCCCCGTCATTCCCCGGCCAGCTTGCTTTCTGCCCCCTTTGGCCCGATATAGGGGCCGGGAGGTTGGCGGTGGACGAGCCACTCGCCAACCGGGTCAGGTCCGGAAGGAAGCAGCCCTAACGAGCCCGGTTCGGGTCGTTGTCAGCCTCCCACCTATTTTCCGCGTTTTCGAAGCGAAAAGCTCATCGCCGGGCGCGGCCGAACCGGATGGCATGATGAGCGAGCCTGGCAACACTCCGGACAAGGCCCTCGACCTCGGCGCTACTGCGCCAGAGGCGCCGGCCTATCGCGTGTTGGCGCGCAAATACCGTCCGGCCAGTTTCGAAGACCTGATCGGCCAGGACGCCATGGTCCGCACGATCTCGAACGCCTTCGAGTCGGGCCGCATTCCGCAGGCCTGGATCCTGACCGGCGTGCGCGGGGTCGGCAAAACCACCACCGCGCGTATCCTGGCCCGCGCGCTCAACTACGAATTGCCGGACGGCTCGATCAAAGGCCCGACCATCCACATGCCGGTGATGGGCGTGCAGGATCAGGCGATCATCGACAGCCGCCACATCGACGTCCTGGAAATGGACGCCGCCTCGCACAACGGCGTCGACGACGTCCGCCAGATCAACGACGCCGTGCGCTATGCGCCGGTCTCGGCGCGCTACAAGGTCTACATCCTCGACGAAGTGCACATGCTGTCGACCGCCGCCTTCAACGCGCTGTTGAAGACGCTGGAAGAACCGCCGCCGCACGCCAAGTTCATTTTCGCCACCACCGAAATCCGCAAAGTGCCGGTGACGGTGCTGTCGCGCTGCCAGCGCTTCGATCTGCGCCGCGTCGACGCCGCGGTGCTGGTCAAGCATCTCGAAGGCATCGCGGCCAAGGAAAACATCGAGGTCGAGCCGGCGGCGCTTGGCGATGATCGCGCGCGCCGCCGAAGGCTCGGTGCGCGATTCGTTGTCGCTGTTCGATCAGGGCATCGCCCATGCCGCCGGGCCGGTGCGGGCCGAAGACGTGCGCCAGATGCTGGGTCTGGCCGACCGCGTGCGCGTCGTCGATCTGTTCGAAGCCTTGATGAAAGGCGACATCGCCGCCGCGCTCACCGAATTGCGCGCGCAATACGACATCGGCGCCGATCCCGGCGTGGTGTTGAGCGATCTCGCCGAATTCACCCATTTCGTCACCCGCGTCAAAGTCGTGCCGTCGGTCGCCGATGACGTCTCGCTGTCGGAAGCCGAGCGCCTGCGCGGCCGCGATTTCGCCTCGAAGTTGTCGATGCGGGTGCTGTCGCGCGCCTGGCAGATGCTGCTCAAGGGCGTCGGCGAGGTGCAGGCGTCCGGCATGCCGGTCGCCGCCGCCGAAATGGTGCTGGTGCGCATTGCCTATGCCGCCGATCTGCCGACGCCGGACGAAGTCGTGCGCTCGCTCGGCGACGGCAACGACGGCGGCGTGACCGCGCGGGCGTCGAGCAATGGCAGCGGCGCGCCGGCGTCCGCTTCGTCATCGGCTTCTGCGTCGCAAAGTTTCGCGCCGCGTTACGATGCGCCGCGCGGCGCGGCGCAATCTTCGGCGGCGACGTCGCTACGGCCGTCCGACCAACCAATGGCGCAGCTTGGCGCTGCCGAACCGGACGCGCAGACTTTATCGCTTGGTTCGTTCGAAGCCGTGATCGCGCTGGCGGTCGAGAAGCGCGACATGACCACCAAGTTCGCGCTGGAACGGGACGTCCGGCTGGTGCGGTTCGAAGACGGCCAGCTTGAGATCGCGGTCTCGCCGAGCGCACCCAAAACCTTCGTCCACGACCTGCAACGCAAGCTGACCGAATGGACCGGCAAGCGCTGGATCGTCATCGTCTCGAAGGAAAAAGGCGCGCCGACCATGCGCGCGCAGGCCGAGGCCCGCCAGGCCGAGGTCGAGCGCGAGGCTGAAAGCGATCCGCTGGTGCAGGCGGTGTTGCAGAAATTTCCCGGCGCCAAGGTGGTCGCGGTGACGCAGAACGAGGCCGACGCCGCCGAGCCGGTGCTCGAAGCGGTGCCCGAAGACGATGAGGATGAATAATTATGGCTGACTTCATGGGCATGATGAAACAGGCCGCCCAGCTGCAATCGAAAATGCAGGCGATGCAGGCCGAACTCGACACCATCGAAGTCGAGGGCACCGCCGGCGGCGGCATGGTCAGTGTCACGCTGACCGCCAAGGGCGACCTCAAGGGCGTCAAGATCGACGAGTCATTGTTGCAGCCTTCCGAGAAGGAAATCGTCGAGGACCTCTTGGTCGCGGCGCATGCCGATGCCCGCCGCAAGGCCGAAGCCGTGATGGCGGAAAAGATGAAGGCGGTGACCGGCGGTCTGTCGCTGCCGCCGGGTTTGATGGGGTAGTTCCAAGATGGCGACTGCCGTTGCCGGCCCCGAAATCGAACGCCTGATTCAACTCCTCGCGCGTCTGCCGGGCTTAGGCCCGCGCTCGGCGCGCCGCGCCGCCTTGTTCCTGATCAAGAAACGCGAATTGCTGATGGAGCCGTTGACCGGCGCTTTGCAAACCGCGATGGACAAGATCGTCGTCTGCAAGACCTGCGGCAATATCGACACCAAGGACCCGTGCACGGTCTGCACCGATCCGCGCCGCGATCAATCAATCCTCGTCGTCGTCGCCGACGTCGCCGATCTGTGGGCGCTGGAACGCGCCAACGCGATCAGCGGGCGTTATCACGTGCTCGGCGGCACCTTGTCGCCACTCGACGGCGTCGGCCCGCAGGATCTGACGATCGACGCCTTGATCTCGCGCGCGCACGGCGAGGAAGTCAAAGAACTGATCCTGGCGCTCAACGCCACGGTCGACGGCCAGACCACCGCGCACTACATCACCGAGCTATTGCAGGGTGCCGGCGTGAAGGTGACGCGGCTGGCGCATGGCGTGCCGGTCGGTGGCGAATTGGATTATCTCGACGAAGGCACATTGTCGGCGGCGATGAAGCAGCGCACGCTGTTCTAGTTTCCCGCCCGCTCACTCATTGCCATGAATCTGATCGCGAAACTCGCTCGGCGACAGGCCGGTCGCGGCGGCAAACGTGCGGCTGAAATAAGCCGGGTCATTGAAGCCGAGGCTGTAGGCGATCGTCGAGATTGGCAGGTTGGTATAGACCAGATTGCGCCGGGCCTCGCGCACGACGCGGTCGCGGATCATGTGGGTCGCCGGGCAGCCGAAAGCCTCGCGCGTCAGCCGGCTGAGATGGGTCGGCGTCACTTTCAGCGCTTCGGCATAGCGCGCCACCGGCCAGTGTTCGAGATAGTGGCCGTCCAGCATGGCCTCGAATTTCTTGAGCAAGTCGGCGCCTTGCGCTCGGCCGCCTTGCGCTGTTTTCGCCGCCAGCGCGCGCGCGACCAGGCCGAGCAGCAGCGCCGACAGGGCCTTGAGAATATGGGCGCGCGCGAATTGCCGGCCGCCAAATTCGGCGAAGATCTCCGTCATCAGTCGGCGCATGTGCGGCGTGCCGCGCAGCACCGTGGCTTCGGCGAGCGCGCGGCTCAGGCCCTCCGACGGCGTCAGCACCTCGTCCAGGAATTCGCTCGGCAAGGTCACCACCCAGCCTTGGGTGCCGGGCGTGAAGCTGAAGCCGTGAACCTGGCCGGCCGGCACGTTGACCGCCGTCATCGGCCGCAGCCGATGGCTCTTGCCTTCCAGCGTCGCCCGGCCGCCGCCGCGCGCGATCAGCAGCACCTGGTGCAGGCGGGCGTGGCGGTGGGCGGCCAGTTCCCAGTCGTGCAGCACCGAACGGGCGGCGATCGTCTCGCAATGGACGACGTCGGGCAGGTCGTGGACCTCGCCGAACAGGTTGTAGGACCGGATAGCGGGCTGGAGCGGGGCGCGGGGCATGTTCGATTTGTACAAGACAAAGTCGGCTTGATCCATTCCCCGGGGGCGCCGTCGGCTAGAATTCGGCCAGTGGGAGATGAAACCCAGCAGCCGGAGGAAATGCCTAATGAAAACGCAGGTCTGCATCATCGGCGGCGGCCCGTCGGGGCTGCTGCTGTCGCAACTCTTGCACCTCAAGGGCATCGACACCGTCCTGCTTGAGCGCCAGAGCCGCGAATATGTCCTGAGCCGCATTCGCGCCGGCGTCCTGGAACACGGCTTTGCCGATCTGATGCGCGAAGCCCAATGCGGCGAGCGCATGGACCGCGAAGGCGAGATCCATGACGGCATCTTCATCTCGCACAGCAAGGGCATGGACCGCATCGACCTCAATAAATATTCCGGCGGCAGTTCGGTCATCGTCTATGGCCAGACTGAAGTCACGCGCGACTTGTATGACGCGCGCGACAAGATGAAGGGCAAGGTCGTTCATCATGTTGAGGACGTGAAGCCCTGCGATCTCAAGACATCGGCGCCCTATGTGACCTATCGCCATGGCAACGAGACCGTGCGCATCGATTGCGATTATGTCGTCGGCGCCGACGGCTTTCACGGCGTCAGCCGTAAGGCGATCCCGAAAGATGTGTTGCGCGAATACGAGCGGGTCTATCCGTTCGGCTGGCTCGGCGTGCTGTCGGAAACCCGCCGGTGTCGCCGGAACTGATCTATGCCAAGCACGAACGCGGCTTTGCCTTATGCTCGTTGCGCTCGCAGGTGCTAAGCCGTTATTACATTCAGGTGCCGCTGGAGGATAAGGTCGAGGATTGGTCGGACGACGCGTTCTGGGACGAATTGAAGCGGCGGCTGCCGGCCGATGTTGCCGGCCGCCTGATCACCGGGCCGTCGATCGAAAAAAGCATCGCGCCGCTGCGCAGCTTCGTCGCCGAGCCGATGCGCTATGGCCGGCTGTTCCTGGCCGGCGACGCCGCCCATATCGTGCCGCCGACCGGCGCGCGCGGGCTCAACAGCGCGGCTTCCGACATCTATTATTTGTACCACGCCATGCTCGATCACTATCAGAAGGGCGATGATGCCGGGCTCGACGGCTATTCGGCCAAGGCGCTGGCGCGGGTCTGGAAGGCGCAGCGCTTCTCATGGTGGATGACGACCATGCTGCATCGCCTGACCGCCAACACGCCCTATGAAGACCAGTTGCAGCAGACCGAGCTCGATTATCTGCTGTCGTCGGATGCGGCCAAGCAATCGATGGCGGAGAATTACGTCGGGCTGCCGTTCTGACTTTTGTCGCGGGCACAGCGCGTCTTCGCGGTGCGCTGCGGAACCGGGACCGTTGCAACTTTCGAAGTTGGCAAGGCTATTTCTTCTCTAGTCCCTTGAAATGACCTTGGCCTTGCAGCCACGCCAGCAGCGCAAGCTCGGAAGCGCCGCCAGCGCGCAGATCGCGAAGAACCAGACCCAGCCGGTGGCTTCCGCAGATAGCCGGCGCCGGCCGACAGATAAGTGCGGCCGATGGCGGCAAGCGCGGTCAGCAGCGCGTATTGTGTCGCGGTGTGCAGCGGGTTGCGGCACAGCGCCGACAGGTAGCCGACGAAGATCACCGTGCCGATGGCGCTGGTGAAGTTCTCGACCGTGATCGCGAAGGTGAGCCACGCGAGATCGTGCCCGACCACCGCCTGCCAGGAGAACGCCAGATTGGCCAAGGCTTGCAGCAGCCCGCCGATCCACAGGCTGGCGGAAAGCGGCAGCGAGCGGGCCACATAGCCGCCGGCAAAACCGCCTGCAATGGTCGCGATGAAGCCGACGCCCTTGATGATGGTGGCGTATTCGTTGCGCGTGAAGCCGAGCTTGACCGCGAAGGGCCCGGTCATCACGCCGGCGAGCGCGTCGGTCAGCTTGAACAGAATGACGAAGATCAGCACCACGACGGCGATCTTCAGGCCGTCGCGGCCAGAAGAAATCGGTGAAGGCGCCGACGATGGTCTGGCGCAGCCGTTGCAGCGGCGTCTCGCCGTGGTGCGCGGCTTCGGCGGCCTCGGACTTTTCCGGTTCGGTCGCGACCAATGTCGTTACGCATGCCGATCAGCACCAGGGCCGCCATCACCATGTAGCTGGCGCTCCAGCCGCCCTGCCGGCTAAAGCCGATGCTCTGGAAGCCGCTGACCAGAAACAGCGCGCCGGCGCTTGAGACCAGCATGGCGACGCGATAGGCGGCGACATAAGAGGCCGCACCGGCGGCCTGTTCGTTTTCCGGCAGGCTCTCGACGCGGAAGGCGTCGATCACGATGTCTTGCGTTGCCGAAGCGGCGGCGACGATCAGCGCGCCGAGCGCGATCATCGCCGGGGCGGCAACCGGATCGTTGGCGCCGAGCAACACGATCGCCGCCATCAGCGCCAATTGCGTCAGCATCAGCCAGCCGCGCCGCCGGCCGAGCCAGCGCGCCAGCAGCGGCACGTCGAAGGCATCGACGATCGGCGCCCACAGGAACTTGATGGTGTAGGGCGTGCCGACCATGGCGAACAGGCCGATGGTCTTGAGGTCGACACCGACCTCGGCCATCCAGAACAGCAGCGTCGAACTCGACAGAGCGCCAGCGGCAGGCCGGACGAGAAGCCGAGAAACAGGACGATCAGCACCCGGGGCTGGAGATAGACGCTCAGCGCGTCGGTGAAGGATGGGCGCGGGGCCGGGCTTCGGGAGTTCGTCATAACGGCGGCCTCTCCATCGTCATGCCCGGCCTTGTGCCGGGCAACCACGACATACTTTCTGTCAGGAAGACGTGGAGCGCTGCGGAGACATGGATGGCCGGATCCGAAGCGACGCCGTCCTTTGGACGGCTATCCCGGCCATGACAGCGTCGCAACCAATGCGCTCACTCCGCCGCCCCGAGCTTGCGCGTCCGGCGCGGCAATCAGGTCGGCGCTCGCCGGCGTTTCGGCGTCGAATTCGAGCGCCTCGATCTTGCCGCCGCGCTTTTCGATCTTGCCGGTCGAAATCAGGATGGCGTCGATGTCGGCGTTGGTCTGGTTGAGATGGTTCTGCAGCTTGCGCACCCGGTCGCCGAGCAGGCCGACGTCCTTCATCATCAAGCCGACTTCGGTGCGGATATGGTCGGCGGCCTCGCGCATTTCGGCGTCCTTGCGCACCTGCTTGATGACCTGGATCGCCATCACCATCAGCGTCGGCGACACGATCATGACGCGCGCGCGCTGCGCCTTCTGCACCAGGTCGTCGAACTGTTCGTGCAGATCGGCGTAAACCGACTCGGACGGAATGAACATCAGCGCGATGTCCTGGGTCTCGCCCGGGATCAGATATTTGTCCGGCGATGTCGGTGACATGTTTGGTGATGTCCTGCTTGACCCGCGCGATCGGCCAATTTGCGCTCGTCGTCGGTTTGCGGCTTCGCGCCAGGCGGTCATCGCTTCGAGCGGAAACTTGGCGTCGATGATCAGCGGGCCGGAGTCCGGCATGAACACCACGCAATCCGGCTCGCGTCCGGTTCGACAGCGTGAATTGGAATTCATAGGCGCCCTTCGGCAGCACGTCGGCGACGATCGATTCCAACTGGCCCTGGCCGAAGGCGCCGCGCGACTGCTTGTTCGAGAGCACGTTCTGCAGCGACGTCACGGTGCCGGCGAGATCGGTGATGTTCTTTTGCGCCGAGTCGATCACCGCCAGCCGCGCATGCAGTTGCTGCAAATGATCGGTGGTGTGCTTGGTCGGGGTCTTCATCGACTCGCCGAGGTTCTGGCTGACGGCGTCGAGCCGCGTGTTGACCGTGTGCTGCAACTGGGTGTGCGAGTTCTGCAGCCAGCTGCCCATGGCGTCGAGCCGGGCATTGAGCTCGCGCAGGCGCTGTTCGGCCTCCGGGTCGGCGACCGGCGGCGGCTTGCGCAGCAGCAGCGCGATGACGGCGATCAGCCCGATCACCAGCGATGGCGGCGATCGCCAAGCCGGCAGGCCAGGGCAGGATGGTCGTGCGACAGGCGGGTGAGACAACGTTTTCCAGCATGGCCGCGTTCTAGCGCGATTCGGCGCGCGGGTGCGAACGAAGGGCGAACGGTGGGCGGCTGGCCGGGCCGCCCAAGGGCCTGCAAAGGCCGGCAAAAGCGCACATTGACCCCGCTGCTGCCGAGCCCTTAAATCGCGGCCATGGCGATCCGCGACATCCTCATTATTCCCGAAAAAAGCTTCGGCTGATATCGGAACCGGTCAAAACCGTCGACAAGCCGCTGCGCGCGCTGGTCGACGACATGTTCGCGACCATGTACGAGGCCCCCGGCATCGGGCTGGCCGCCATCCAGATCGGCGAGCCGTTGCGGCTGATCACCATGGACCTCGCCAAGAAGGACGACCCGCCGGAGCCGCACGTCTTCATCAATCCGGAGATCGTCTGGTCGTCGGACGAGACCTCGACTTACGAGGAAGGCTGCCTGTCGATCCCGGAATATTACGAAGAGGTCGAGCGCCCGGCGGCGGTCAAGGTCAAATATCTCGACCTCGACGGCAAGGAGCAGGAGATCGAGGCCGACGGCCTGCTCGCCACCTGCCTGCAGCACGAGATCGACCACATCAACGGCGTCTTGTTCATCGACCATATTTCCAAGCTCAAGCGCGCCATGGTGATGAAGAAGTTCACCAAGGCGGCCAAGAAGGGCGTCAGCCCGTCGCTCGCCAAGGACAAAGAGCCGTCGCATCATATCGGCTAGCGGCCGATCCCTGCGCCGTCATGGCCGGGCTTGTCCCGGCCACCCACGTCTGACTGAATCGTAATGCGGCAAAGACGTGGATGCCCGGCACGAGGCCGGGCATGACAAGAATTGAGTGTCTTGGAATGACCCAATGTCCCTTCGCCTGATCTTCATGGGCACGCCCGATTTCGCGGTGCCGTCGTTGCTGGCGCTTCAAGCCGCCGGCCATGAGATCGTCGCGGTCTATACCCGCGAGCCCAAGCCCGGCGAAGGCGCGGCCTCGATCTGGTGCCGACGCCGGTCGAGCGTGAGGCCCGCGCCATCGAACGTGCCGGTGCTGACGCCGAAGACATTGCGCAGCGACGACGCGCTCGTCGCGTTCAACGCCTTCAAGGCCGACGCCGCGGTGGTGGTCGCCTATGGCATGATCCTGCCGAAGGCGATTCTCGAAGCGCCGCGGCTCGGCTGCTTCAACGTGCATGCTTCGCTGTTGCCGCGCTGGCGCGGCGCCGCGCCGATCAACCGCGCCATCATGGCGGGCGACAAAGAAGGCGGCGTCACCATCATGCAGATGGACGAAGGCCTCGACACCGGCGCCATGGCGATGCGCGAAGCGCTGCCGATCGATCCGGACATGACCGCCGGCGATCTGCACGACGCGCTCGCGCAACTCGGCGCCGATCTGATGCCGCTGGCGCTTGGCCGCGGCCGAGCGCGGCACGCTGACGCTGACGCCGCAGCCGGAAGACGGCGTCACTTATGCCGAGAAAATTTCCAAGGCTGAAACCCGCATCGACTGGGCGAAGCCGGCGCATGACGTGCACAATCACATTCGCGGGCTGTCGCCGTTTCCCGGCGCCTGGTTCGAACTCGATGGCGTGCGCATCAAGGCGTTGCGCTCGACGCTGGGCGACGGTTCGGGCGCGCCCGGCGCCACGCTCGACGATAATCTCACCATCGCCTGCGGCGACGGCGCGGTCCGGCTGATGCAGGTTCAGCGCGCCGGCAAGCAGCCGATGGCGGCGGAAGATTTCCTGCGCGGCACGCCGGTCAAGCGCGGCACCAAGGTCGACTAGCGCACCACGCTGTGCGGCGCCGCTGCCGCATGCACAAACAATCCGTGCCGCTCGGTGTCGAGATGGCTGAGCACACCGGCAAAAATCGCCGCCGCGAACACCGCCGCCATGAAAGCGGCGATGCCGATCGCCAGCACGTTGTTTTTCCGCTTCGCCTGGGCGCGCAATTGCGCGCCAGTGGTCGGATAAAGCGCGGCATGCGCGGCTGAGGTTTGCCGTTTTTCGTCGGCGCGCGTTTCCTGCCGGCCCCAGCAATGAATGACGATCAGCACCGCGACCACGCACATCATGCTGCTCGGCATCCAGATGATGAAGCCGCCGACCATCTCGTCGGTGAGCGGCGGCACATCGAACAGCCGGCCGACCATGATCATAGGCCGGGTAGAGCATCACGCTCTTGAGCGTGGTGTAGGCGCCAAGCCCGATATTCGACAGCATGACGACCACAGCATCATCAGCCGCGTGCCGTAGCCAAGGCCCGCCGGCGCCGGGCGGGTATCGAAAATGCGCCACCAGAACAACAGCCCGGCGATCAGCATGGTGACATGCATGGTGTCGTGGAGGTTGTCGTTCAGCAGCGCGGCGTCGTGATAGGCGGGAAGTTCCCAGACAAGAGTGCGGCGAGAAACAAAATGGTCAGCACCACCGGGCCGGTCAGCCATCGAAAAGACCCGGCGCAGCACGCCATTGCCGAAGAACGGCGTCAGCCCGCCGCGCCGCAGCCCGGACGCGGCAGCCCGCTGATCATCGTCGCCTGCGGCGCCGACAACGCGATCAGCATCGGCGCGATCATGCGCAGCAGCATGATGCTGCACCTGATGCGCCATGAACAAATGTTCGGCGGCATAATCGACCGGCGATTCGAGCGCCAAGAACACCGCAAGAATGCCGCCGGCAAAGGCCGCGATGCCGCCAGCCTTGCGCGCGCTATGCCCGATGCCGCGCCGCCACATGCCGGCGAGATAGATCAGGCCAGCCAGCGCCAGCCGGCACGATCACGCCCGGCTCGAAGGCCCAGACGTTCCAGATGTTGTCATCGAAACCACCGTGTCCGCCATGCGCCGCGGCCGCGCCGGCGCTCAGCATCAGTGCCAGCCCGGCGAGCCAGCAGGGCCGCGCGGCGCGGGCGAAATGTCAGATATTGCTGGCGCAAGGCGGGGCCTCTGTCGTCTCGAAGCGCCCCCGCCAGGCGGTTGGTAATCCTTTAGCGGCGCAGATCAAGCCGGCGGCGGAGGCGTGACTTGAGCGGCATACGCGGCTAGTGGAGGGGTCGCAATGCTCTCGAGAAGGTGCCGATGCCGCGCTACAAGCTCACCATCGAATATGACGGCGCGCCGTTTTGCGGCTGGCAGACCCAGGCCGATCAGCTCACCGTGCAGGGCGTGCTGACGCACGGCCGTGACGGCGCTGACCGGCGAGACGTGCTGGTGCAGGGCGCCGGCCGCACCGATGCCGGCGTGCATGCGCGCGGCCAGGTCGCGCATATCGATCTGGCGCGCGACTGGGAAACCGACACCGTGCGCGACGCGCTCAATGCGCATTTGAGCCCGCATCCGGTGGCGGTGCTGTCGGCCGAGCAGCGTCGCCGACGATTTCAACGCCCGCATGTCGGCGGTCAAGCGGCATTATCTCTACCGCATCATCAACCGCCGGCCCGATCTCACCTTCGATCTGAAATATGCCTGGCGCGTGGCGCGCAAGCTCGAATGTCGACGCCATGCACGCGGCGGCGCAGCGGCTGATCGGCAAGCACGACTTCACGACATTCCGTTCGACCGAATGCCAGGCCAAATCGCCGGAGAAGACGCTCGACCAACTCGACGTCATGCGCGTGGGCGAGGAAGTGCATGTGCTCGCCTCGGCGCGCTCGTTTCTGCACAACCAGGTGCGCTCGATGGTCGGCTCGCTGGTCAATACCGGGCTGACCGGCCCGGCGTCATGGAGCGCCGACGATCTGCTCCGCCGCGCTGGCCGCGCGCGACCGCGCCGCCTGCGGCCAGGTCGCGCCGCCGGATGGGCTTTATTTGATGAAGGTCGATTATTAGGCCGCGCGCGTTACCGGCGCTCAGCCGAAATAGGTATCGATGATCTTGCGATAAATCGACGTCAGCGCCGTCAAGTCGGCGACCGGCACGCGCTCGTCGACCTGATGCATGGTCTGGCCGACCAGGCCGAATTCCACCACCGGGCAATAATGCGTGATGAAGCGCGCGTCCGAGGTGCCGCCGGTGGTCGAGAGTTTCGGCGTGCGGCCGGTAACCTCGGTAATCGCCTTCGACACCATGTCGGTGAACGGGCCCGGCTTGACGACGAACGAGCCGGCATTCGACGGCTGAAACTTGAAGCTGAACTTGATCTTGCCGCCCGACGGCCTTTTCGGCGCGCTGCTTGCAGCAGCGTCTGCAACGACTCCGCGGTGTGGATGTCGTTGAAGCGGATATTGAACAGCGCGCGCGCTTCGCCCGGAATCAGATTGACGGTCTTGTTGCCGACATCGACCGAAACGAATTCCAGATGCGACGGCTGGAAGTTGTCGTTGCCGTTATCGAGCGGCTCCGACTGCAGCGCTTCGATCAACTTGACGATACCGCGGATCGGATTGTCGGCGCGCTCGGGATAGGCGACGTGGCCCTGTTTGCCGGTGACGATCAGATGGCCGTTGAGCGAACCGCGCCGGCCGATCTTGATGGTGTCGCCGAGGTCCTCGACATTGCTCGGCTCGCCGAGCACGCAATGATCGAAACTTCTCGCCCTTGTCGGCGCACCATTGCAGCAGCTTGGGCGTGCCGTTGACGGCGATGCCTTCTTCGTCGCCGGTGATCAGGAACGAGATCGAGCCTTTTGGTCTTGCCGCCGTTCGCCGCCAGATGATCGAGCGCGGCGGCCATCATGCAGGCGATGCCGCCTTTCATGTCGACCGCGCCGCGGCCGTACAACATGTCGCCGTTCGAGACTTCGCTGGCAAAGGGCGGATGCTCCAGGCCGCCTCGTCGCCCGGCGGCACCACGTCGGTGTGACCGGCGAACACCAGGTTCGGCGCTCTGCCGTGCCGATGCGGGCGTAGAGGTTTTCGACGTCTTCCGCGCCCGGCTCCGAGAAGGTCATGCGGTGCACGGTGAAGCCGGCCGCCTTCAGCGTCGTTTCCAGAAATGCCAGCGCGCCGCCTTCCGCCGGCGTCACCGACGGGCAGCGCAAGAGGTCACGGGCAAGGGCTAAGGGATCGGCGGTCATGCGTGCGGTTTCTTCGTTAGTCCCGCAGCAAGTCGTTGATGCTGGTCTTGCTCCGCGTGCGCTCGTCGACGCGCTTGACGATGACGGCGCAATACAGGCTCGGGCCCGGATCGCCGTTCGGCATCGGCTTGCCCGGCATGGTGCCGGAGACGACGACCGAGTAGGGCGGCACTTCGCCGTAGAAGATCTTGCCGGTGGCGCGGTCGACGATCTTGGTCGACATGCCGAGATAGACGCCCATGCCGAGCACCGAGCCTTCGCGCACGATCACGCCTTCGACCACTTCCGAGCGCGCGCCGATGAAGCAGTTGTCTTCGATGATGACGGGACCGGCCTGCAACGGCTCAAGCACGCCGCCGATGCCGACGCCGCCCGACAGATGCACGTTGGCGCCGATCTGCGCGCAGGAGCCGACCGTCGCCCAGGCGTCGACCATCGTGCCGTTGCCGACATAGGCGCCGAGATTGACGAAGGACGGCATCAGCACCACGCCGGGCGCGATGAAGGCCGAGTTGCGCACGATGCTGCCGGGCACGGCGCGGAAACCTTCCTTGCGGAAGCGCGCGGCGGTCCAGCCCTTGAACTTGGAGTCGACCTTGTCCCACCACTTGGCGCCGCCGGGGCCGCCCGGGATCGGGCTCATGTCGTTGAGGCGGAACGACAGCAGCACGGCCTTTTTCAGCCACTGATTGACGTGCCAGTCGCCGTTGGCCTGACGCTCGGCGACGCGGGCCTTGCCGCTATCGAGCAGGCCGAGCGCGGTGTCGACCGCCTTGCGCACCGCGCCCTTGGTCTTGGGGCTGATCTTGTCGCGGCCCTCGAAGGCCTCGTCGATGGTCTTGGCAAGCTTGTCGTTCGACATAAGGCATCCCCGGCGCTGAAGTGGTTGCGGTTTGTCGGGGGCCGGGCGGGGGATGTCAAGCCGGGCCGGATCGGCGTTTGGCCGTCGCTGGGGCGCTGCCGGGCGGCGAAAATAGTTCCGGGTGCGCCCGCTTTGCGAACGCACCCGGATCGCTAGGCGGAACCGATTATTCCGCGGGAGCGAGCTTGGCCGCAGGGCTTCCCATGACCCGTGCACGCATCGGCTTGAGCACGAACAAAGCCAGCGCCACGACCACGACGTTCATGAGCGCGGTGACCGCGAACACCATGTGCCAGCTTCCGGTCGAGGCCTTGATCATGTTGGCGACCGGCACCAGGAAGGCCGAGGCGCCTTTCGCGGTGTAGAGCAGGCTGAGGTTCACGGTGGCGAATTTCGGCCCGAAGCTGTCCGTGCAGGTCGATGGGAACAGACTGAAGATTTCGCCCCAGGTCAGGAAGATCATCGCGGCGAACAGGACGAAGGCCCACGGCGCCGTGCCCATCGAGCCCAGCAGCCAATAGGCCACCGCGCCCAGACCGAACGCGATCGCCATGGTGAATTCGCGGCCGATGTGATCCGAGACCCAGCCGAACAGCGGACGCGCGCCGCCGTTGGCGAGGTTGTCGACGATCAGCGCCACCGTCAGTGCGCTGGCGCCGCCCAGGATCGCCACATTGGCGACGTTGAAGTCGCGCGCGATGAGCGCGATCTGCGCCGTCGCCATCAGGCCGCTGGCCGAAACCATGACGAACATGATGTAGAGGATCCAGAAGATCGGCGTCTTGAGCATCTGGCCGGGCGTGTAGCTGTGCGCCGATTGCATGACCTTCGGCGGGGCAAGGCGGGTCATCGCCTGGATCTCGTCGGCTTCCGGCGCGCGCAGCAGCCAGGCCAGCAGAAACACAACGCCGCCCTGTACGAGGCCGAACCAGAAGAAGGCCGTCTCATAACCGCTGGCGGCGATCACTTCGCGGATCGGAACAACGGTGATCGCTGCACCGGCACCGAAGCCAGCGGCGGTCAGGCCGACCGCGAGCCCGCGACGATCCGGAAACCACTTCACCGCCTGGCCGACCGCGGTTGCGTAAACCGCGCCGCCGCCAATGCCCGAAAGCACGGCGCCGAGATAGAGCATCGTCAAGCTGTCGGCCTTCGAGTTCACGATCCAGCCGGCGGCGATCAGGATGCCGCCAAAGGCGACCATCAGCTTGGGTCCGGATTTTGCGCCGAGGCGATCGACGATCCAGCCTTCGATCGGCGTCAGCCAGGTTTCGAGTGCGACGAAAATGCTGAAAGCGACCTGGATGGCGGCGATCGACCAGCCATGTTTGGCGCTGATCGGGTGCACGAACAGCGTCCAGCCATATTGCAGATTAGCAATCATCACCATGCAGACGACGCCGGCAATGAGCTGGGTCCAGCGATCGCGGTTAATTGTCGTGCTGAATGGAATATTGGCGTTAGCCATCTTGGTCTCTCCTGGCGTTTCCACTTATCGTTCGGTTTTTTTAGTTGACGTGTGCGACGGTGCGGACGCGCGCCCGTCCGAAAACAGATTCAAATGGGTCGCAGCCAGTTCACCGCCGCCGCTGCGATGTTCTGTGACGACGATACGTGACGACTTAGAAAATTGCTGAGCAGACGGCGCCTAACGCCATTGCCGTATTGGCAAGGGACGTAAAACGTTTGCGCCGGGCAGCGCTCTATTTCATAAATCTTTCACCGACTACAGACGCGCCCCGCTCGCGTTGCCATTTGCGTGACGCAAATGGCCTGCGTGTTTACTAATGGCGTCACGTGTCGCGACGCGTCAAGTGTGATTCGCGCAGAGGAGAATTGACGTAAGAGCTTAATCGGCGGCGTCGCGCTCTTATTCTAAAGTTTAAGTCGCATGTCTATCGCTCTTATAAAATCAATCAAATTTCCGATCGCATGGTCGTGCGCGTAGCGCTTGTCATAATTCTTCTGCACATTGAAGGCTCCGTCCGTCGTCACTTTCAGGAATTTCGCAACATCGCCGCGAATGCGGCCGTCGACTTGCTGCCACAGCAGACGATGCGGGTAGGGCGTGTTGTCGAGTTCGAACATCCGGGTGCCGACGTCGACGAAACCGCGCAGCCGAGGCAAAGATTGCAACACGTTGTTACGGTTCCTTGAACCGTGCGGTGGTGGCGGGCTGGCCCGTAAGCGCCAGACTAATATTGAAATATCAGCAACTTATGGTGCCTTGTCGGCCCGCCGGCCGGCGGTCAGGGTGCGACCTCATATCCGGCCCAAGAGCGGTGCGGCATTGCTTGTGATGGGTTAAGACCGCGCCGGCGGCATTCACCCGTGATGGACAATCCAGGAGGAGCGACCGATGAATGTGACCGACGTGACGCAAATCGGCGGCGAGATCGGCATTTTTGTAACGCAACTGACCGCTTGGGCGGCGTCGGCGTTGCCGAGCCTGCTTGGCGCGATTGTGCTGTTGGTCGTCGGCTGGTGGATTGCCGGGCGCGCCGACCGCGGTATTCGCCGATTGCTGGCGCGTCAAACACATATCGACGTAACCTTGTCCGGCGTGATCGCGTCGCTGGTGCGTTACGGCATTCTCATTCTGGTGATCGTGGCGGTGCTGGGCCAACTCGGCATCCAGACCACCAGCGTGCTGGCGGCTCTGGGCGCCGCAGGCCTCGCCATTGGTCTGGCGATGCAGGGCACGTTGTCCAACATCGCCGCCGGAATGATGTTGCTGTGGTTGCGGCCGTTCCGAGTCGGCGATTTCATCGACAACGGCAATGTCAGCGGCACGGTCAGGGAGGTCGGACTGTTTGCCAGCGAGCTGAACACGTTCGATGGCGTCTACGTTTTCGTGCCGAACTCCGATTTGTGGAACCGGCGTCTGATCAATTACACCCGCATGCCGACGCGCATGGTCGACCTGAAATTCGGCGTCGCATATGGCGACGATCTCTCGGTCGGCAAAAAGACCTTGCTGGCTTTGGCGGCCGACGAACCGAAGGTCAATGCCATGCCGGAGCCGATTGTCTATGTCGATGAACTCGGCGACAGCGCGGTGGTGTTGCGGTTGCGCTGTTGGACCGCCACCAGCGACTACTGGACGGTGGTGCGCGCGTTCAACGAGCGTGGCAAGGCGATGCTGGAAGCCGCCGGCTTGTCGATCCCGTTCCCGCAGCGCGACCTGCACATCAAGGACGCACCATCCGGTACGCTGGACACTGCACGCGTGAAGGCCGCGATATAGCTTTGCTTGTCAAATGGCGCCCAATCCAATGACGAACAGAACGCCGATCGAAATTCCGGCGCGGCACGGGCGGGCTTTGCGTCTTGAAGTCGCGGTCAGGCGGTCCGGCTCATCAATACCCACGGCACCCAGGTCGTCGATTGCTGGGCGTGGAACGCGGCCGACCTCTCCGATCACATGAGCATGGAAGCCTCGCGGGTCTGGACGCAGCGGCTCAATCCGCTGGTCGGCGACACTTTCGTCACCACCCGCCGGCTGCCGATCCTGACGTTGGTCGAGGACACCTCGCCCGGCGTGCACGACACCTTCATGGCCGCCTGCGACTGCCATCGCTACGAGCTTGCTCGGCGTGCGCGACTATCACCGCAACTGCCTCGACAACATGTTCGAGGCCATGCGCGAACTGGGCGTCGAACTGCCGGCGCCGATCCTCGCCTCCTTCAATATTTTCATGAATATCGCGGTGAAGCCGGACGGCCGCTCACTATTGACCGGCCGGCGGTGTCGAAACCGGGCGATTACGTCACCTTGCGTGCCGACATGGATTGTTTTGTCGCGTTTTCGGCTTGCCCGCAGGACATCGTGCAAATTCAAGGCGAGACCGGCGTACCGATGCCGGCGCATTACGTGATTTTGGAAGATGGATTTCCGGATTTGCCGGTATTGCCTTCCCTGGGTACCGTTAGCGCGCTAACGGTATGGCACATCAATTGCTTCTTATCTGAGCAGTTCAAGCCAAAGTCAGTGAGGAGTGATTCAAATGACTATTATTCGTGCATTGCGTGCCGGATTTTCTAAGCATCGCATTGGTCGGTTTGTCGGGCGCGGCTCAGGCCGACGGCCTCGACTCCATCATGAAATCGAAGGTGATAAAGATCGCCGTGCCGCAGGATTTCGCGCCGTTCGGCTCCGCCGGCCCCGACCTGAAGCCGCAGGGCCTCGACATCGACATGGCCAATCTGATCGCCAAGGAATTCGGCGTGAAGGCCGAGATCATCGCGGTGACCAGCGCCAACCGCATCCCCTATCTGCAGACCAAGAAGGTCGATCTGGTGCATCTCCAGCCTCGGCAAGAATGCCGAGCGTGAAAAGGTGATCGACTTTCTCCAACGCCTATGCGCCGTTCTTCTCCGGCGTGTTCGGCGTGAAGTCGATCGCCGTCACAAAGGCGGCCGATCTCGCCGGCAAGACGATCGGCGCCACGCGCGGCGCGATCGAAGAGCAGGAATTGACCAAGATGGCGCCGGCGAGCGCGACCATCAAGCGCTACGAGGACAACAACGCCACCATCTCGGCTTTCGTGTCGGGCCAGGTCGATCTGATCGCCACCGGCAACGTGGTCGCCGCCTCGATCTCCACCAAAGAATCCGGTCGCGGCCGGCGGCGCTGAAATTCCTGATCAAGAACAGCCCCTGCTATGTCGGCATGAGCAAGGGCGAGCCGGCGCTGATGGCCAAGGTCAACGCGATCATCGCCAAGGCCAAGAAGGACGGCGACCTCAACAAGCTGTCGGAGAAGTGGCTGAAGAATCCGCTGCCGGCCGGCTTCTAAGTGTAGCGGCCGCGGCAGGCCGCCTGTCATGACCTATCACCTCCAGTTCGGCTCGCTGCTGCCGTACTGGGACGTGCTTGGCGTGGGGCGTGGTGTTCACGGTGGTGCTGACCCTGACGTCGACAGTTGTCGGCGTCGCGGTCGGCACCGCCGGCGCCTGCCGCCCGCACCTTCGGCCCGTCTTGGCTCGGCGGCGTCGGTGCGGGTCTATGTCGAACTGATCCGCAACACGCCGTTCATCGTGCAGTTGTTCTTCATCTATTTCGGCCTGCCGGCGCTTCGGCATGCAAGCTGACCGAAACCACCGCCGCCTTCCTGGCGATGGTGATCAATCTCGGCGCCTATTCGACCGAGATCATCCGCGCCGGCATCGAGGCGGTGCCGAAGGGCCATATCGAAGCCGGCGTCAGCCTGGCGATGAGCCGCTTCGAAGTGCTGCGCTACATCGTGCTTGCGGCAGGCCTTCGCCAAGATCTATCCGGCGCTGTCGTCGCAGATCATCATCGTCATGCTCGGCTCGGCGGTGGTGTCGCAGATCTCGGCGCAGGATCTGACCTATGCGGCGAATTTCATTCAGTCGCGCAATTTCCGCGCCTTCGAAGTCTATCTCGTCGCCGCGCGTGATTTATCTGCTGCTGGCGATCGCGACGCGCGCCGTGCTTGCGCGTCATCGGTCAGCGCTTATTTCACGGTGAAATAAACTCATGTCCGATTTCAGCCTCTGGGTCATCGTCTCGAATCTGCTTATGGGCCACGCAGTGGACCATCATGCTGTCGCTGATCGCCTTTGTCGGCGGCGGCATTGTCGGCCTGATTCTGCTGTTCGTGCGCACCTCGCGGCATCAAGCCGCTGGAAATCGCCACCAAGGTCTATATCGAATTCTTCCAGGGCACGCCGCTGCTGATGCAGCTGTTCCTGTTCTTCTTCGGCGTCGCGCTGTTCGGCATCGAGGTCTCGCCCTGGATGGCGGCCGGCCTGGCGCTGACCTTCTGGACCAGCGCCTTCCTCACCGAAATCTGGCGCGGCTGCGTCGAGTCGATTCCGAAAGGCCAGTGGGAGGCCTCGTCGAGCCTCGCGCATGACCTACATCGAGCAGATGCGCTACGTCATCCTGCCGCAGGCCGCGCGCATCGCGATCGCGCCGACCGTCGGTTTTTCGGTGCAGGTGATCAAGGGCACGGCGCTCGCCTCGATCATCGGCTTCGTCGAACTGACCAAGGCCGGCACCATGCTCAACAACGCGACCTTCCGGCCGTTCCTGGTCTATTCGCTGGTGGCGCTGATCTATTTCTGCCTGTGTTTCCCGCTGTCCTGGTTCGCCAAACGATTGGAAGGACGCCTCAATGTCGCTCGTTAGCATCCGTGACGTCAGAAAAAGCTTCGGTCCGCTCGAAGTGCTTGAAAGGCGTCTCGCTCGAAGTCGCGAAGGGCGATGTCGTCGCCATCATCGGCCGCTCCGGCTCCGGCAAGAGCACGCTGCTGCGCTGCATCAACGGGCTGGAGACGTTTCAGTCCGGCGCCATTCTCGCCGACGGGCTCGAAGTCGGCGCCGAGAAGACCAACTTGCGCGAATTGCGCCGCCATGTCGGCATGGTGTTTCAGCAGTTCAATCTGTTTCCGCATCTGACGGCGGCCGACAACGTCATGCTGGCGCCGACGGTGGTCAACAAAGTCGTCGAAGAAGGAAGCCGCGCGAGATCGCCGCCGAGATGCTGGCGAAGGTCGGCCTGTCGGAAAAGATGCGATGCCTATCCGAGCCAGCTTTCCGGCGGCCAGCAGCAGCGCGTCGCGATTGCCGCGCTCGCTGGCGATGCGGCCGAAGGTGCTGCTGTGCGACGAAATCACCTCGGCGCTCGATCCGGAACTGGTCAACGAAGTGCTGCGCGTGGTCGAGCAACTGGCCAAGGAAGGCATGACGCTCATTCTGGTCACGCACGAAATGCGTTTCGCGCGCGATGTCGGCACCAATCTGGTTTTCATGCATCACGGCAAGGTGCACGAGACAGGGCGCGCCGAAGGAACGGTCTTCGCCGCGCCGCAGACGCCGGAATTGCAGCAGTTCGTCAGTGGGATCGGCTGAGGGTTAAGCGCCGGCGATCGCCTGCCGTCAAAAACCCCGCCAGATCGTCGGTCACATGATCGACATGCGCGCTCTTCGCGGCCTTCCAGTTCCCAGGTCTCGCGAAACACTTCGCGCTGTTTTTCCGGCACCACCAGCACGGTGGTCATGCCGAGTGCGTGCGGCGCTTCCAGGTTGCGCGCGAGGTCTTCGAACATCGCCGCTTTTTTCGGATCGACGCCGTGCTTGTCGAGAAAGCGGTCGTAGGTGATCGGCAACGGCTTCGGGTCCAGCTCGGCGGCGATGATGTCGAACACGTCTTCGAAATGTTGATGGATTTCCAGCCGCCGCATCACCGCGTCGGCGTGCTTCTTGGTGCCGTTGGTCAGGATCAATTTGCGGCCCGGCAGTTGTTCGATCGCGGCGCCGAGCGCGGGATTGGGCTGCAGCGGCGAGTGATCGATCTTGTGGACGTAATCGAGATAGTCGTCCGGGTTAAGACCGTGCTCGGTCATCAGGCCGCGCATGGTGGTGCCGTAGCGCTTGTAATAATCCTTCTGCACCTGAAGGCTTCGTCGACAGTGACTTTGAGGAATTGCGCGACATAGCCGCGAATGCGGTCGTCGACCTGCTGCCACAGCAGATGATGCGGATAAAGCGTGTTGTCGAGATCGAACACCCAGGTGTCGACGTTGTCGAAACCACGAATGGCAGGCGAGGAGGTCGGCACTTTATTACGGTTCCTTGAAACGCACGGTGGTGGCCGGCTTACCGGCGATATCGATGGCGGCGAACCCGGCGGAATTCAGGCTGCGCGCGGCGCAGTCCTTCTGGTCGCTGAGTTCGAATTTACCGTCGCGCGTGCACAGCGCGACTTTGCCGCCCCAGGACACCGTCTGTGCCATTGTGCTTGATGGCGCGGCCGGCGCTGTCGACGGCCTCTCCATAACTATAAAGCCGATGCGGCTCGCCGTGCACGTCCGGGCGCAGGCATTTGCCGGCCTCGACCCGGTACCAGCCGCGCGTGACGATCGAACCCATCTCGACGATGCCGAGCGACGCCATCACCGGGTATTTGGTGTCGTTGCACCAGGAAAAGCCGAGACCTTCCGGATTGCGGGCGGCTTCAGCAGGGTCTCGAAAAAGCCCGGCGTGGCGGCGTCGCTCGCCGGCAGCTTGCGGTCGCTCAGGAATTTGTCGATCGCGGCTTGGGTCTTGGCGCCCTGGACGCCGTCGATCGGATTGGCGTCGTAGCCGGCGATCACCAGAAGCCGTTGAATGCCGGCGAGCCGCGCCTGGTCGTCGTCATAGTCGGCTTCTTCGGCCAGATTGATCGTCGGGCCTTTCGGCGAGTCGGACGGCTGCGCCGGCGTGAACCGCGCCTGTTGGCTAACCGGACAACCGCGGCCGTTCGGCGATCTGTGAAATCGCCGGCGCGGACGCAGAAATCGGCATTGCCGTTTTGCGGCAGCGGCGACGAGCCATAAACCTCCGGCGTGCGGGCATGGACATAGACCATGTCGGCGTCGAGCGCGCTGTCGATCACCTGGCGGCACTGGCCGGGATCGATCTGAAACCAGCCGCGCGTTTCGACATTGGCGTGCTTTTCCAGCCCGAGCGCGACGTCCATGCGATAGCTGGTGCGGTTGCACAGCGTCAGTTGTGCCTGCGCTGGGCTGGCGGCAGCGAACGTCAGGAACAGAGCGGAAGCCGCCGCGATGAAGGGGAGATTTCGAATCATGGCGGGATGCTAGAGCGTTTCCAGGCGAAGTGGGAACCGGTTCGCCATCCGGAAACGCGACAAAACAAAGACCTCTAGCGGAAGCCTTTGGCCCTTCCGAAGGCTAATTGGCGCGCCGATACATGTCGGCGCGCCCGCGATTTCAGGCGATTTGATGCTTCGCCCGCCGCGTTGCGACGAATTCGATGCCGACCAGGACGATGCCCAGGCGCGAAACCCGCGATATCGGTCCATTCGCCGTGAACGATGGCCTCGGCCGGCACGAACAGCAGCAGGCCGGCAAGCGCGAAGCCGACGCGCATCGGCATGCTCAAGACCCGCATGGCGTAGCCGGTGAAGGCCGCGCAGATCAGCCAGACGCCGAACAGCGAGGTGATCACCGCCATGATGATCGACTGCGTCGAGCCTTCGAGCAGCAGCGACGGCGCGCGTACGAACAGGAACGGAATGATGTAGGCGATCCAGCCGAACCGCACCGCGGTCCAGCCGGTCTTCATCGGATCGGTGCCGGCCAGCGATGCGGCGGCGAAGGCGGCCAGCGCCACCGGCGGCGTGATCATCGACATCATGCCGAAGTACAAGACGAACATATGCGAGGCCATCGGCGACAGGCCGACTTTGACCAAGGCGGGCGCGACCAGCGCCGCCAGCAGCACATAGACGCCGACCGTCGGCATGCCCATGCCGAGCATGATCGACACCAGCGCCGCCAGGATCAGCAGCAGCCACAGGCTGTTGGCGCCGACCTGCACCAGCAGCAACGTCAGCGAGAAGCTCAAGCCGGTGGTGTTCAAGACGCCGATGATGAAGCCGGCGGCGGCGGTGATCATCAACAGATCGAGCGAGACCAGGCCGGTGCTCTTCAAGGCGTCGGTGATGTCGGCGAATTTCAGTTTCTTGTCGCCGTAGCCGAGCGTCATGCCGGTCACGATCAGCACGCCGGAAGCGGCCAGCGCCGCCTTTTCCGGCGACCAGTTCAGCCAGAACAGGCTGTAGATCAGAACGCCGAAGGGAATGACGAAGTGCCAGCCTTGCTTGAGCACTTGCCGCATCGGCGGCACTTCCGTGCATGTCGATGGCTGTGGCGCCGACTTTGGCGGCCAGCAGATCGGCCTGGATGAATAGCGCGTAGTAATACAGCAGCGACGGCAGCGCCGCGGCGATGGCGACGTCCTTGTAGGGCACTTGCAGAAATTCGGCCATCAGGAAGGCGGCGGCGCCCATCACCGGCGGCATCAACTGTCCGCCGGTCGAGGCGACGGCTTCGATCGCGGCCGCGACATGGCCTTGATAACCGCCACGGCGCATCAGCGGAATCGTCAGGACGCCGACCGAGGCGACATTGCTGACGGCGCTGCCCGAGATCATGCCGAACAGACATGAGGCGGTGACCGCGATCTTGGCCGAGCCGCCGCGAAAGCGGCCCATCAAGGTCAGCGCGATTTCGGTGAAGAACGCCGAGCCGCCGGAGGCAAACAGCAGGCTGCCGAAAAACACGAAGGCGATCACGATGGTCGCGGCCACCATCACCGGCAGGCCGAGCATGCTGCCCGGATCCCAGGTGAGGTAATAGGCGAGCCGCGGCACGGTCACCGGCAGGCCGGCGAGCGGCGCCCGGCACATATTGTCCGAGCGGCGCGTAAACCAGGAACACCAGGACGACGATGGTGAGCGTCCAGCCGACGGTGCGGCGCATCGCTTCGACCACCATCGGCACGGTGAGGAATGCGACGACAAGGCCGTCGAGCGGCCGCGCCGTCATGTCTTCCGACAGCGCCGGGAACCGCACGCATGATATGAACGCCGATGGCGAGGCTTAAGGCCGCCAGCAGCCAGTCATACCAGGGCACGTCCGGACGCGGCGCGCCGCGCCGCGCGCCTTGCGTCATGTAGACCAGCGCCATGGCGAGCGACACCATGCCGGCCAGGAATTGTTCGTTGTAAATCCGCAAGCCCATCGCTGCGGTAAAGCTGCAGGGCGAAGGCGATCGAGGCGAGCGTCAGCAGCGATGCGCCGATAAAGATCAACCGGCGGGCGACCGGTGATTGGGGGCCCGCCGGCGCTTGATGCGTGTCTTCGGACAAGTGAGATCGATCCGTCTGTTAGAGGTCGAACCGTTTATATCCGAAGCGTCTTATTGGTCGGCCTTCGGCGGCCAGGCGCCGATTTCCTTGTAGAACTTGATCGCGCCGGGGTGGATATTTCGCCGGGCCCAGATCCTTGGCCATGCGGTCGGGATCGAAGCCATTGAGCCCGCCGAAATTCGCCGCCAGTTCCTTCTTATGGTCGTGCATCAGCTTGGTGAGCTTGTAGACGACATCGTCGGACGACTTTGTCGTTGGTCAGCACCAGATAGTCATAGGCATAGACCCAGGTCGGCTCATCGATGCCGACGCGGCCTTTGCCGGGCTTGAGCTGGGTCGCATAGGCGACCGGGATGAACTTGCGCAGGCGAGCCATCGCTTCCTTGGAGTGATCGATCTCCACGCACGCGCACGCCGCCGACCTGCGAGTCGACTTCCGCCACTTTGCCGGCGCCGAGCGCGAACATGAACACGTCGGCTTTGCCTTGCGCGAATTCGTCGGCGCCGCCGACGACGTTCGGCACCGGCACTTGCGTCACGTCTTTATAGGTCGAGGCCGCCATTGGCGAGCGTGCCCTTGGTCAAGATGTCGAGTGACGCGCTGGCTGGCATAGCCGCGTCGGGATGCGCTTGCCCTTGAGATCGGCGATGGTCTTGATCGGCGAATCCTTCTTGACGAAAAATTGCGAATAGAGCGGCGTCAGCACGGCCACCACGCGCAGGTTGGGTTTGCTGCTTGCCTTTATAGATCGCCGTCGCCGGTGACGGCGTAATGCGTCTCCAATTCATTGGCGAGACCGAACTGCTGTTCGCCGGCGTTGACGCCCGGCACATAGGCGCTCGAGCCGCCGAACGGGCTGATGCGCAGATTGAGGCCGCCATCGGCGGCGACTTTGGCGATCGCCGCGCCGGCCGCATAGGTGAAGAAGCCCTGCTTGCCGGTGCCGATGCTGTAGATTTGCGCGGAAGCCGGCGCGGCAAATGCCAACGCGGCGGCCAAGGCCCCGGCGGTAAAAATGGCCTTACGCAAAGCGGTCATTGTTTCCTCCCTGATTTATTAGCCGCATGTATGCGCGACGTTCTTGTTCGCTTGTGCGCCAGACTACACGGTGATGGCCGATTAGAATAGCCGCTATAAGCGACGTTTGTCGGCCATCACCATGCATGTTCGTGTTGGCATGGTGAAATACAAGAACTGCGGGAAGACAGGGGGCCGCTTAGCGGTGCATCAAAGTTCCCACGCCGTGGTCGGTCATCAGTTCGAGCAGGACGGCGTGGGGCACCTTCCCATCCATGATGACGACGCCCTCGACGCCCTGGTCGAGCGCATAGATGCAGGTTTCAACTTTGGGGATCATTCCGCCGGAAATGGTGCCGTCGGCGATCAGTTTGCGGGCCTCGGCGACCGACAGGTCGGTGATCAGGTTCTTGTTCTTGTCGAGCACGCCCGGCACGTCGGTCAACAGCAACAGGCGCTTGGCCTTGAGCGCGCCGGCAATGGCGCCGGCAAAGGTGTCGGCATTGACGTTGAAGGTGCCGCCGTCGGCGGACGCCGCGACCGGCGCCAGCACCGGGATCATCTCCTTGCCGAGACGTGGTTGAGCACGGTCAGGTCGACCTTGTCGGGCTCGCCGACAAAGCCGAGGTCGACCACCTTCTCGATCATCGAATCCGGGATCGACCACGGTGCGGGTGACCTTCTTGGCCTGCACCATATTGCCGTCCTTGCCGCACAGGCCGATCGCCTTGCCGCCGGCGGCGTTGATGTAGCCTACGATCTGCTTGTTGATCGAACCGGCCAGCACCATCTCGACGATCTCGATGGTGGCGGCGTCGGTGACGCGCAAGCCGCCGGCGAATTCCGACTTGATGCCGAGCTTGTTGAGCATCATCGCGATCTGCGGCCCGCCGCCATGGACGACGACCGGATTGATCGCGGCCTGCTCCAGGAGCACGATGTCGCGGGCGAAGTCGCGCGCGGTCTGCTCGTCGCCCATGGCGTGGCCGCCATATTTCACCACGACGATTTCCTCGTCGTAGCGCTGCATATGCGGCAGCGCTTCCGACAGGATGCGGGCCTGCTCTTGCGGATCAGTGATGGGGGCTTTGCTCATCGCCGCGACCTTTCCGAATGGGGTGGCGCTCTTGTAGCGGCGGTTACCGCCGCGCGAAAGGGGCTAGCGGCCGCGCAGCGCCAAAAGCGCCGACACGGTCAGAACGAGCCAGCTGACGATCAGGATCATGCCGCCGGTCGGCGCCGCGAACGGAAACAGCCGGTGGCCGAGATAGGCGCGGGCCGAGACATCGGCGGCAAACAAAGCGCGCGCCGAGCACGAAGCCGATGATCGTCACGCTGGCGAGCGGGCGCAACACGACGCCCTGCCGGGCCACAGCAATGCAGGCGAGCGCGGCGCAGGCGTGGATCAGCAGCAGATAGCCGGCGCTGTCGAGCCCGACGCCGGGTTTGCCGTGGGCGCCGGCGGCGGTGAGGATGACACCGGCTGCTCCCATGAGGCCGGTCAAGGCGATCAAGATCGGGTCCATCGGCGATATGACCTTTATGCTGTCGGCGTTCGCACTAGCGGCGTTTGCGCTCGTTGAGCAGGCGGGCGACGGCGGCGCGCACCTGCGGAATGCCGGTGCCTTCGTGACCGGAGGTGACAATCACATGCGGAAACGCCGACGGCCATTTCGCCAGACCGGCCTCGACCTCTTTGACGCGGGCCTCAAGCTCGGACGGCTTCACGGTGTCGGCCTTGGTCAGCAGGACCTGATAGCTGATCGCGGCGCGGCCGAGCACCTTGAAGGTGGCGTCGTCGGTGTCTTTGAGGCCATGGCGGGCGTCGATCAGCACATAGACGCGGGCGAGATTGGCGCGGCCGTGCAGAAATTTCTCGATCAACGAGGTCCAGGCCGCGATCTTGCTCTTGGCGGCGGCGGCATAGCCGTAGCCCGGCATGTCGACGATGTTGAGATCGCCGCCGGCGTTGAAAAAGATCAGTTCCTGAGTGCGGCCGGGCGTGCGCGAGGTCCGCGCCAGCGCCTTGCGGCTGGTCAGCGCGTTGATCAGGCTCGACTTGCCGACATTGGAGCGGCCGGCAAAGGCGATCTCGGTGCCGCGCATTTTCGGCAGCGACTCCGGCGAGGAGGCGGCGGCGAAAAACTGCCAGTCGCCGCTAAACAACTTGCGGCCGGTTTCCATTTCGTCGCGGGTGAAGTCGTCAGGCACGGCGCTCTCTCTCGCTCCCGCAAGGCGGGGAGGGTCGGGGTGGGGGCATCGGGCGCTGTTTTGATGCGTCGCGACGGCGTTTGGCGGGCATCTATCACGTTTCCCCTTGTTTGGCTTCCTCTTCCTTTCCCCGCTCGGCGTCCACCAAAGCGTGGATCCGTTGCGCCAATTTGTTGCGGATTTCGTCGATATCCCTCGCATCGTCGTCATCCTCTGCGGCGCGGGCCTGCTGCTGGGCCAGCAGCGCGTTGAGCTCGCGCAAGGTCCGCGTCAGCGATGACAGCGCGCGGCCGGCCTGTTCCATCTCGCGCGGGTGATAGGGCCCGGCCGCCAGCCGCGCGATAATCGCCTCGATCGCCGGCAGCACGCGCCCGACTGCGCCTTGCAGGCGCGGCACGATCGCGGCGGCGTCGGCTGGCGCTCCTTCGCCCTCCGTTGGCGGGGTGGGGTGATCTATCAGCGCTTGAAACTCACCCCGCCCCGGCTCGCATTTCACGTCGTTCAAGGCTCGCCGCTCCTCCCGCTCCAGGGGAGGGTGCAAAGCCGGCGGTCCGTCGCGCGGGATCGGCGGCCGCCGCCGCGTCCAGCGCCAGCGCCGCATGCGGTCGCGCAGCGTGGTGGAGGTCGTGCCGTATTCGATGCAGATGTCCTCCACCGGGCGGTCGGTGTGTTCGTAGGCATAGCGGATCTGCGCCCAGGCTTCGTCGTTAAGGGTGGGCATGGCGATTGTTCCTTTGCCTTTGACTTGCGTGTCGACGAGCGCGGCGTTGCATCTCGCGCCCTCGCCCCTGGTGGGAGAGGGCAGCTCGGTGCTCCAGCGGAAAAGGAGGGGTGAGGGGGCTTCCTCCTCACCCCATTGTGCGGGCGGATATGCTGGCGATGCCCTCTCCCACCAGGGGAGAGGGCACAACAATGGACACTGGCCCGAGGCGGGCCGCCGCGCTTGCGCCGGATTCAATGGTGGAAGGATGCGCCTTTGCTAGCGCGGCAGCGTGACGCTGTCAAGGAATATATTCAGGCTGCTCGTCGCCCGTCGGCCCCCTGCGACGTAGGGTTGATTGCGTTACATCAATGTCGGCGACGCTCTATCGGAGCAAAATTTTACATAAAGGTTCGTGCCGTCATTCTTGACGGTTTCGAACGATTGCTGTCGCGGTGCATGGCCTTGAATTTCGAAGCGCTCTCAGATTGGCTGGGTGAACCGATCGTGCTTGCCGGTGGCGGCCTTGTCATCGGGCTTATGTTCGGCGCCTTGGCGCAACGAAGCCGTTTTTGCCTGCGCGCCGCCGTCATTGAATTCTCGGGCGGCGCCTTGAGCAACAAAGTCGCGGTCTGGCTGCTGACATTTTCGGCGGCGGTCGCCGGCACGCAAGCGGCCATCGTCTGGGGCTTGCTCAATGTCACCGAGGTCCGTCAGCTCGCAACGCGCGGCAGTCTGTCCGGCAGCATCATTGGCGGGCTGGTGTTCGGCTGCGGCATGATTTTGGCGCGCGGTTGCGCGAGCCGCCTTCTGGTGTTGTCGGCGACCGGAAACCTGCGGGCCCTGGTCGCCGGACTCATTCTGACCGTGACGGCGCAGGCTTCGCTGCGGGGCGCGCTGTCGCCGGCCAGAGAGATGCTGTCGCGATTATGGACCGTCGATGGCGGCCCGGACCGAAACCTTCTTTCGGTGATCAATGCCGGTCCGTGGTTCGGGTTGTTGCTGGGCGCGGCCTTGCTGGTCTTCGCGCTGTTTCTGGCGCGCCGCTCCCGCATTGGTACCGCTGTCGCGGTCAGCGCGATCGGCGTCGGTCTCGCCGTCTGCGCCGGCTGGCTGTTTACCTATAGCTTCGCGCAGCAGTCGTTCTCGCTGATCGCCGTCAAGAGCATCAGCTTTACCGGGCCGTCGGCGGACACCCTGATGGGGCTCATCAATTCGCCGACCTTGCCGCTGGGTTTCGACGTCGGTCTCGTGCCCGGCGTGTTCGCCGGCTCGTTATTCGCCGCGTTGCTGGCCGGCGAATGGAAGCTGCAGGGGTTCCATGATGGCCAGAGCATGGGCCGCTATATGGTGGGCGCCATCCTGATGGGCTTTGGCGGCATGCTGGCCGGCGGCTGCGCTGTTGGCGCGGGCGTCACGGGCGGGGCGATTTTCGCCGTGACCGCTTGGATGGCGCTGGGCGCGATGTGGGCCGGGGCTTTGGTGACGCATTACGTCGTCGACGGGCTGAAGTTTAACGCGCCTCAGCCGCGCGAGATTCTCTCGTCTGAAGCGCCGGGGCCGGTCGTACAATAAGGCCTGTCGCCCGAATGGAGCCAGCGGGTCGCGTCAAAGGCGCGCTCGACGGTAAACTCCGCGAAATCAGGGGCAGTCTCTGTATTTTTCCCGGGCTACGAAGGCGCGCAATCACATGGATGTTTGCCGCGCTCAACACGGTGGAGCCGCCGATCCTTGAACTCGGGAAAACGCTTCTTACCGCCAGCCCCACGACCCCCAAAAATTGTCGTTGCGCCGATACGGATTGCGGGACCGGACGTTCCGGTTTCGCTGGAAAAAGAGAAAGCCGTCGTCGTCCCGGAAGTCATTGCCCGCAATGCCGACATCGGTGGTCGGTTGCCGCGTGATGAAGCCGCCTTGAGGCTGGTTGCTCAGCACCGCGACGAACTCGGTGCGATAGTTGGTTTCACGGCTCAGCGGCTCATCCGAGATGACAATCGACGATCGCGGCATCGTGGTCGGCCCGATACGATCGCGGATGTCTTGCGGAATGGTGATGCGGTCGAGCGCGTCCTTGGCGCTGTTTTGGGCGTCGCCCGCGTTGTCGATCGTGACGGCGCTCCAGCGCAGGCCCGCGCCGTCGCGCGCCATCGCGGTGAACACATGCGTGCCGATCGGTTTGTCGGGGTCGCGGATCGTGACCGGAACCTCGATGCTCGCGTCGAACACCTCACCGCCGTCCGGCCAGTGCTTATGCGTGTTGCGCCGGACGTAAAGCTTTCGGGTCGCGCGGCTGATGTAGATCGAGACCGGCTCGAGCGCGAGCTTGGCCTCGGCCGCCGCTTTGGCCGTGGCAGTCTTTTTGGCCTCGGCGGCCTTGGCGGCGTCCTTTGCGGCGGCGGCGGCTTCGCGCGTCGACGTCATATCGGCCGTGGTGGTGTCGAGCTTCGTTGCCGCTTCAGCGGCTTTGGCAGCGGCCTTCTGCTGGCGTTCCTCGGCTTGCGCTCTGGCCTTGTCGGTCTTGGCCGCGGCGAGCGCCTTGTCGGCATAGGCGAGCGCGCGGTCGGCGCGCCGCTTGAGATACGCCAGCTTGCGCAGCGACGCCGTGATCGATTTCGTCTGGCGCGCCGCCGCCTTGGCGGCTTTCTTCGCCTCGGCGGCTGCCTCGGCGGCCTCCGCGGCCTCGCGCGCGAGCGTTTCGGCACGCGCGGGCGCCGCCGCGACGGCCTCCGCGTTCGGCACGAAGAGGGCGGGGTGGGAAAACGCGACCGGGCTTGCGTCGTTCGGCGCGATGATCACCCGCATTCCGATCCGCGTCTTGCCAAACAGTTTCTCGGCAAACCCGTAGGGCATGCGCACGCAGCCGTGCGAGGCGGCATAGCCGGGCAGCGGCCCGCCGTGCAGCGCGATGCCGTTCCAGGTGATGCGCAACATGTTCGGCATCCAGGCATCGTCGTACATGGTGGAGTGGTGGTCTTTGTCCTTCTCGATGACGGCGAAGATGCCGGCCGGCGTCTCGCGTCCCTTGACGCCGGTCGACACCGGCGCCCGCAGGATCCAGCCGTCGGCGTCGTATAAAGTGACCTGCTGGGTCTTGATCGACACGATCGCCATGATCGGTTCGCCCGCCTCGCGCGGCGCCGTCATCACTTTGGCTGGGGCAGGGCGTGCCGGTTTTGCGATCGCCTGCGCCGGGAGCACCGCAAATACCATCAGGGCGGCCACCGCCGCGCGTGTTGCGAGGGCCCAAGGCTGGGCCCAAGCCCCAGGCCGCCACCGCGACATCGCCACAATGAGGTTCGCCGCCGCCAATCGATTGACCATCCGCTGCTCCGGTTGAGAGGCATGCCCGCGCTTTGCGTCGATCATGTGTCGGATCGCCGCCTCGGATCAACGCAACACCGTCTCATTGGTTGCCATCTTTGCATATCGGGGAAGGGCCGGCATGGTTCGGCGGCGAATTGATCATCCAACCGCAAGTCGCTCGGGTGGGGCGCGTTTGGGTTCCTCCGTTCGTCCCCGCGCAAAAGCGCGAAGCGCGTCTTGCGCAATAAGCGGGCCCCCCGGGGCGGCAAGATGTGGCTTCTCGGGAGCCGTCATGGCCGGACATAGCCGTTCGAAGAACGGCGTTTCTTTAAAACGCCTATGTCCCGGACATCCATGTCTTGGTTGCGGCAAAATGAGCGCGGCCGGCCCAATAAGGGCCGGCGCTCGGCAGCAGATTCAAGTGTGGGAGAATGCGCTCTTGCTATCGCACCAGCGTCACGTCGTAAATGAATATATTCATGAAGTCTGCCGTCTGTAGTCCGCACGGAGCGCAGCGGAATGCGGGAATTTGTCGAGGGGCCACCCCGGATTACGCTTCGCTCCATCCGGGCTACTTGCTGTCTTCGGAATTGCAAAGATTTTGCTCAGTCGAACTCCGTGTCTGTAGCCATTCAGGACCTTATGCTGCGTTAAAGTGCGTAGGGTGGATCAGGGCGCAGGGTCGTCACTCACGATTCCGCTCTAAGTCAGCTTTTGGCCCTTAGCAGCCGTACTCGGGCAACGCGACGTTGGTCCGCTGCTGGCGAAAAAGCAGTCATTCGTGTCAGCGCAGTGAAGTAAATGTTGTCAAAAGGCCAGTATCTTCTTAGTTTTCGCTGCACCGAGTACAGAACGAAGACAATCGATCTGATTAAAAATTGCTACTTTGTTCATGAGTTTTTCAGATCGATGACAAGCGTGAATTGCTCCTCGATCTCGTCAATCTTGAGGTTTCTTGCGCGACTTGACGTTGTCGCCGCTGAGCAACGCGGGCTATATTTGGAGACATGTGCCACACAACCTGAGTTCGTCATCCGAATTCAGAAGCAAGATGCGGCATACTTGGCGCTCACAGCGACGGCGCGACAAAGGTCTTCTCCGGAAACGCCGTCCCAACCACTTCCATGAACGCGCGCACTTTGGCGCCGATCAGGCGGCGTGAACTCTGCAATGCCCAGATCTCCACCGGCGCACCGGCATGCGTTCCCCAATAAGCAAGCCTGCCGGCCTCGATATCTTCGGCAACAAGGAGTTTTGGCAGCAAGGCCGCGCCCGCGCCGGCCAACACGGCATCGCGGACCATCAGGAGCGACGAGAGGCGGAGGATCGGGTCCGGACGTAGGATGAGTTCTTCACCAGTTACGCAAGTCATCCGCCATTCAGCCCCTTGTGGTGCCGCGGAGAGCAGAACGGCCTTGGTCCGACATTCTTCGCCATCGATCTTGGGAAAGGGGCGCGGCATGCCGGGAGGCGCTACGATCAGGCGCTCATCGTTGAGAAAGCGGCGACCGACAAGACGTTCGTCCGACGATGGGTCGATCCGGATGATGAGATCGTAGCCGTCCTCGACCGGATCGACCTTGCGATCCTCGGCGATGATTTCGAGCTGGACCTCCGGATAGGCAAGGGCAAAACGGGCGCCTATCCGGGGAAGCGCCACATGCGCGAAGACCACCGGTGCGCTGACCCGTAGTCTGCCTTTCGGGGTCGATGCGCCAAGGACGACCGCCTCTCCGGCCTCCACGATTTCACTCAGCAGACCGCGCGTGCGTTCATGAAGCGCCCGCCCTTCATCCGTCAATCGCAGGTTCTGGGATCCGCGCTCGATGAGCCTCACGCCGAGGCTCTGCTCAAGTTCGGCGACGCGGCGAGACAGCGTGGCTTTGGAGCGACCGGACAAGCGACCGGCGCGGCCAAACCCGCCATGGGCGGCGACAAGATTGAAATCGGATAAAGCCTGAAGATCCATCAGCGTGTTCCGTATTTGAGACGGTCAATCTTGATATTGGCATCTCCTAAACAATAATGAAACGAGTACCTTGTTCCTCAGCAGATGCAACTCGCACCGACATGAGGAGATTTCGACATGACCATTCTCGTAACAGGCAGCACAGGAACCATCGGGGCGCAGGTTCTGGCCCATCTTCAAGGTCGCAACGCCGATGTCCGCGCCCTAACGCGCTCGCCCGAGACGGCGCAGCTTCCCGCTGGCGTGATGGCGGTCCGCGGCGACCTCGCCGATCCGGATACGGTGCGCGCGGCCCTGCAAGGCGTCAGCACGCTGTTCGTGCTCGCCCCGAACGTCGCCGATGAGTTGACCCAGGCGATGCTGACCCTGACGGTCGCCCGCGAGGCCGGCATCAAAGGCATCGTCTATCTCTCGGTCTTCGGCGGCGACGCCTATGCCGACGTGCCGCATTTCGCCGGCAAGTACACGGTCGAGCGCATGATCGAGGCACTCGATCTGCCCGCGACGGTTCTGCGTCCCGCCTACTTCATCCAGAACGATCTTCGTCAGAAGGACGTGCTTCTGAAGGCCGGCGTCTATGGCTCGCCGATCGGCGCGAAAGGCGTGTCGATGGTCGATATCCGCGACATCGGCGAGGCCGCCGCCATCGAGCTGGTTCGCCGTGAACAGGCCGCGACGCCGCTCGGCCGCGAGACCTACGCACTGGTTGGTCCGAACAGCCTGACCGGCGAAGGCATCGCCAATATCTGGAGCGAAGCGCTCGGTCGCCCGATCCAGCTACGGCGGCGACGATCTCGTCGTGATGGAGCAGCGCACCAAGACCATGCTGCCCGCCTGGCACGCGCTCGACCTGCGCCTGATGTTCAGCCGGTATCAATCCGAAGGCGCGGTGGCGACCGAAGACGATATCGCACGTCTGACCAAGTTGCTCGGCCACGCCCCGCGTTCCTATGCCGCTTTTGCCAAGGATGCTGCCGCCCAGTGGGCGAAAGTCTGATCCCGCATCCCCACGCACGCACGCACGAAGGAGACCTGCCATGATGACGATCCAACCACTCTCACCTGAAGACGCTCCAGCCGTGGCTGCGATGCGGCAGGCCGCCTCGGCCCATAAGGGCGAAAAGCTCGGCCCCGAGGCGCGACCGATGTTCGACGCCATGTTTGCCGCCACACCCGCCGCGACGGATGTGCAGGTTGTGGCCGCAACGGTCGGAGGCATTGCGGGCTTCTGGCTTCGTCCGGCGAAGGCACAACCGGGCGCGCGCATGCTCTATCTTCACGGCGGCGGCTATGTGCTCGGCTCGGCACAGGCGCTTACCGGTTTCGCGGGGCAGATCGCCGCTCGCGTCGGCGTTGATGCCTTTGTCCCGGATTACCGGCTTGCGCCCGAGCACCCGTTCCCGGCAGCGATCGACGATGCGGTCGCCGCCTATCGCGGTCTCGTCGCGGACGGGGCCGAACGGATCGTGGTGGTGGGCGATTCGGCGGGCGGCGGTCTGACGCTGTCTCTGCTATCGATCCTCGCCGCGGACACGACGAAGGGCATGATACAACCGGTTGGTGCGGCAGTGATGTCGCCCTGGACCGATCTGGCGCTCACTGGCGAAAGCTTTGAAACGCGGGAAGAAGCGGACCCGATCTTCACGCGCGGCGTGCTCCAGGGCTTCGCCGACATGTATCTCCAGGGCGAGGATGCCAAGAACCCCAAGGCATCACCGCTCCATGCGCTACTCGATAACCTGCCGCCGATCCGCATCGATGTTGGAAACGACGAAGTATTGCTCGCCGATTCCATCCGCTACGCCGACCTGGCGCGAACTGCGGGCGTGGAGATTACGTTGTCGATCTGGGAGGGCATGCCGCATGTCTTCCAATCTTCGCTCGGCCGCTTTGCCGCCGCCGAGCGGTCCATGAATGGCATCGGCAGTTTCCTTCGCCAGCGGCTCGATTCCGTCCCCTCCAAAGCACTCAAAGGAGCTTGATCATGACACGCGTATTATTTGTCGGGCAGAAACCGGAAACCGTCGATTTTTCCGATCCCTCTTTGCCACCAGGGTTCAATGCCGAAAAAATCCAGGCCGGGATCGACATCGCGGAGAAGACGATGACCGATCGCGGTTGGGACGGTGACATCTGCATGATCGCTCCCGATGACAGTGGCATCGCGGTACTGGCCGCGCAGTTGGCGGCGGCCGACTATGATTGCGTCGTGATCGGTGGCGGCCTGCGCATCCCACCCAAAGGGCTGCCGTTCTTCGAAAGGGTTGTGAACGCGATCCACCAAGGCGCACCGAAATCGGCGATCGCATTCAACACCCGTCCCGAGGATACGGCAGAGGCCGCCGCGCGGTGGATCGGCGAACACCATCGGTGATTTCCCCTCGTCGATGCATCCCGGCCCATCCGCACAACTTCGGAGGTTTGATATGAAGATTCTGGTATTGGGCGCCACTGGCGCCACCGGCCGGCTGATTGTCGGCAAGGCCGTCGCAAAGGGATACGAAGTCGTCGCCCTCGTTCGCTCCAAGGCAAAGGCCACGGACCTCGCCGGCGCCGAGCTTGTTGAAGGCGATGCCCGCGATCCCGCCGCGCTCACCCGCTCGATCGCCGGCTGTGATGCCGTCATCAGTTCGCTGGGCACTGCCATGAGTCCGTTCAAGGAGGTGACTCTGCTCTCGACGGCGACGCGCGCGCTGGTCGGCGTTATGGCGGAGCAGAACATCCGTCGCCTGGTGTGCATCACCGGGCTGGGCGCCGGCGACAGCCGCGGCCATGGCGGCTTCTTCTTCGACCGGCTGTTCCTGCCCCTGATGCTGCGCAAGGTCTATGAAGACAAGAATCGGCAGGAGGACGCGATCCGTGCCAGCACGCTCGACTGGACCATCGTCCGGCCGACGGTGCTTAACGACAAGCCGGCGCAAGGTCACATCAAGGCGTTGACCGACCTGTCAGGCGTCCATGGCGGGACCATCGCCCGATCCGATGTCGCGGAGTTCGTGGTGCAACAACTCGCCATCGATACGTGGCTACGCAAAGCGCCGCTGATCACCTGGTAGGATGTCTCAGGCCGATTCCTCATTGGCGAACACCTGGCGATCAAATCGATTGATATCGTGCGGCGTTAGAGGGCTATAGCATAGATGTAGTGCTCATCATCGTCGGGCGCGGCCCGAATAACCTCTTTCGGGGATGAGTGTATGGCGCGCTGATGTCGCCTAATGGCACGAAACGGACCTAGGATATTTGACGCGTTAGGTCAGCTTTTGGCCCTTAGCGGACCTCGCTTCGCGTTACCCTCTGCAATTAGGATTTGAATTGCAGCGGACGTCGAAGGCACTTGCCGACGAAACATGAAGATCATGAACTGGCGGCCCCAAAAACAAAATCGCCGGGCTTTGGGCCCGGCGATTTGCAACCTTGTCATTCGGTTGACGCGCTTAGCCTTGCGTCTTCTTGACCCCGAACAGCCGCATGATGCCGCGTCCGAGCGCCTTTGATGTTGTCGATCAGTTCGATCTTGGTGCCATGCTTGCGCATGATGATCGACTGCTGCGTCACCGACAGCGAGTTGTTCCAGGCCCAGTAGATCACCAGGCCGGCCGGGAAGCTCGCCAGCATGAAGGTGAAGATCAGCGGCATCCAGTCGAAGATCATCTTCTGGGTCGGATCCGGCGGCGCCGGGTTGAGCTTCATCTGCGCCCACATCGTGATGCCCATGATGACGCCCCAGGCGCCGACATGCAGGAAGTGGCCGATCACCGGCACCTGCGTCGGATCGAACGGGATCAGGCCGAACAGATTGAAGATGTTGGTCGGGTCGGGCGCCGACAGATCGTGGATCCAGCCGAAGAACGGCGCGTGCCGCATTTCGATGGTGACGAACAGCACCTTGTAGAGCGAGAAGAACACCGGGATCTGCACCGCGATCGGCAGACAGCCGGCGATCGGATTGATCTTTTCCTTCTTGTACAGCGCCATCAGCTCTTGCTGCTGCTTGGCCTTGTCGTCGGGATAGCGCGCCTTCAGCGCGGCCATCTGCGGCTGCACCGCCTTCATCTTCGCCATCGAGGCGTAGGACTTGTTGGCGAGCGGGAAGAACGCCGCCTTGATCATGCACGGTGACCAGCAGAATGGCGATGCCGAAATTGCCGACCAGATGGTAGAAGCCAGTCGATCACCTTGAACATCGGCTTGGTGATGAAGTAGAACCAGCCCCAGTCGATCAGCAGGTCGAAGCGGTTGACGCCGAGTTGCGCTTCGTAGGCGTTGATGACGCGGACTTCCTTGGCGCCGGCGAACAGATTGGTCGACACCGACGCGGTCGCGCCGGGCGCGATGGTCTTGGCGTCTTCGAGATAGTCGGTCTGGAAGGTCTGCAGCGTGCCGAGCTTGCCGGCCGAGAAATGCGCGTTCAGATGCGCCTTCGGGTTCGGCAGCAGCGCCGCCGCCCAATATTTGTCGGTGATGCCGAGCCAGCCATTGGTGGTGTCGAAGTTGACCGATCTTTTCGTCTTCGATTTTCTTGTAGGTGACTTCCTGCAGCTTGTCGTCGAGAACGCCGACCATGCCTTCGTGCAGGATGTAATAGCCGGCGGTCTTGGGCAGGCCGTGACGCGAAATCAGCGCGTAGGGATAAAGCGTGACCGGCTTGTCGGACTTGTTGGTGACTTCGTCCTTGACGGTGAACAGGAACTTGTCGTCGACCGAGATGGTGCGGTGGAAGATCAGGCCGGCGCCATTGTCCCAGGTCAGCGTCACCGGGTGGCCGACGTCGAGCGCGCCCGA
Organism: uncultured Alphaproteobacteria bacterium; assembly: GCA_963830125.1. GTDB lineage: Bacteria > Pseudomonadota > Alphaproteobacteria > Rhizobiales > Xanthobacteraceae > Pseudolabrys. The sequence continues at coordinate 608,091 of CAWHKU010000007.1, forward strand.
GCCGCTTTGCGTCCACAGCGTATCGGCGTCGGGCGCCTTCACGCCCGGATGGGCGGCGGTCCAGCCGAATTCGGCATAGAACGGCTCCGGGCTGCCGGACGGCGACAGCAGCGTGATCGGCGGCGATTTCGGATCGACGGTCTCGCGGAATTTCAACAGCGACAGGTCGTCGATGCGGCCGCCTTTGAGTGCGATCGAACCCTGCGACGCTGACGGTCGAAATCGGAATGCGCGGCGAGGCGGCCAGCGCGGCGGCCCGCGTCATCATCGGCGCGGCGGCCGCAGTTGGCGGCGTTGCGCCCGGCACCGCCGGCGCGCCGGTTGTCTGGGGCCGGGGTCTGGCCGGCTTGCGCGGCCGGGGCGCGGCGTCGCCGCCTGCTTTTGCGCCAGCTGCTGCGCCTGCTGTTGCTGTTGCACCAGCTTCTGCTTCTCAGCATTCGGCATGGCATAAAAATATTGCCACGCAATCAGCACAACAGCCGAAAGGACAATGGCGAGAATGGTGTTTTTATTGTCGGTCATCGGGATCCCGTGTTGCCGCTATCGCCCCGCATGGGCACGCCGCAATGCCCCTTCGAAATCTTTGGTAATTCTGTCAAACGGCAGTTTTAGCGCTGCCCGCCGCCCGACTAGCACATAATCATGTCCGCTGTGCATTCGATTTGGGTCGGAAAGTCGCACGATTTCCTTCAATCGGCGGCGGACCCGGTTGCGCTCGACGGCATTGCCGACTTTCTTGGAGACGGTAAAGCCGAAACGCACGGGCCCTTGATCGGCCCGCTTGCGCGCCTGTAGTACGAAAGCGGCGGCCGGCACCTTGGTCCCGCCCGCCGCTGCTATGAAATCCGCCCGTTGCTTCAATCGTTCCATTTAAAGCAAACGTTGCGGCTTAAACTTGGCCGCTGTTAGGCGCTCAGACGCTTGCGCCCACGGGCGCGCCGCGCTGCGATCACCTTACGCCCGCCGACTGTCGCCATGCGCGCGCGGTAGCCGTGACGGCGCTTGCGTACAAGCTTGCTCGGTTGATAGGTCCGCTTCACGATTAAGTTCTCCGCTGGTCGCGCCGTGGTGGAGAGGACGGTCAGGCCGCCCCCGAAATCCGCCATAAAAACCCGAAATTGATCCCGGATCGGCGCTAGATTTGCGCGGCTTATAAGGGAGTGACCCTTGCCCGTCAATGCGACTGGCGGCCCCGGCGGGCGGGATATCGGCCATTTTCGTCGAACGGCCCGAACCGGGTCACAACCCGTCACAAGCGAGTGAGAACGGCTCGGTTTGGCGGGTTTTCGCAGGCCGGTCGTGTATACAGCCCGCATGTCGACATCCTCAATCCAGGCCGGCCGACCCGGCAACCTGACCCGCCGGCTGCTGCTCCTGGCCGTTTTCGTGGCGTTGGCGGCGGCGGCGTTTTACGCTTTTGGCCGGGGCGGGCTGTCGCTGGAGAGCCTGGTCCGGCACCGCGAGGCGATCGATACCTTCGTGACCGGCCACCGAATACTCGCTGTGATAGCTTTTATCGGGATATATATTGTTACGGTTGCATTTTCGCTTCCGGGCGCGTCGTTTCTGACCTTGAGCGGCGGCTTTCTGTTCGGCCTGGTGGTCGGCGCCGCGGCGGCGGTGACCGGCGCCACCATCGGGGCGACCATTATTTTTCTGGTGGCCAAGACCGCGCTCGGCGAGCCCTTGCTGAAGCGCGCCGGCCCGAAAGCCGCCAAGCTCGCCGAAGGCTTTCGCAATGATGCCTTCGCCTATTTACTCTTCTTGCGATTGGTGCCGGCTTTTCCATTTTTTCTGGTCAATCTGGTGCCGGCCTTTGCCGGCGTCGGTCTCGTGCCGTTCGTGACCGCGACCGCGCTCGGCATCATTCCGGGCTCGCTGGCCTATACTTTTGCCGGCACCGGGACTCGATAGCGTCATTGCCGCGCAAAAATCCGCATACGACGCCTGTGTCGCCGCCGGCACGGCCAACTGCCATCTGACGTTCGACGCCAAGCATGTCCTGACTCCGGAATTGATCGGCGCGTTCGTCGCGCTCGGCGTTTTGGCGCTGGTGCCGGTCGGTGGTGCGGCGGACTGGCGCCAAAGCCGCGCGCACACCTGAGGCCGGTTTCGGTTATCATCTGAATAAAATCGTCGAGGGCGCCGTGGAAATTATAAAGACTGACATTTGCGTGATCGGCGGCGGGTCCGGTGGATTGTCGGTCGCGGCCGCTGCTGCCGCCTTCGGTGTGCCGGTGGTGCTGATCGAAAAGCACAAGATGGGCGGCGACTGCCTCAATACCGGCTGCGTGCCGTCGAAGGCTTTGCTGGCGGCGGCCAAGCACGCGCACACCATGCGCAACGGCGCACCGTTCGGCGTCACCGCCAGCGGCGTGACGGTCGACTTTCCCAAAGTGCGCGATCATGTCCATGGCGTGATCGCCGCGATCGCGCCGGTCGACTCTGCTGAGCGTTTCACCGGCCTCGGCGTGCGCGTCATTAACGGTCACGCAAAGTTCAAGGATAAGCGCACCGTCAGTGTCGATGGCAACGTCGAAATCCGCGCGCGCCGGTTCGTGGTCGCGACAGGATCGTCGGCCGCGATTCCGCCGATTCCCGGCCTCGACAGCGGGCCGTTCCTAACCAATGAATCGATTTTCGATCTCAACGCACTGCCGCAGCATCTCATCGTGATTGGTGGCGGGCCCATCGGTCTGGAAATGGCGCAGGCTTTCCGCCGCCTCGGCAGCGACGTCACCGTCTGCGAAGCCTTTCGTCCTTTCGCTAAAGACGATCCGGAAGCGGCCGCCATCGTGCTCGACCAACTCGACCGCGAAGGCATCGTCATTCGCAGCGGCGTCAAGGTCGTGTCGGTCGCCCACTCAAGAGATAAAGTGACGCTGACGATTGAAAGCGCGACCGGTGGCGAGACTGTTCAAGAAAAAATCGACGGCACGCATCTCCTGGTCGCAACCGGCCGCAAAGCGACGGTCGACGGTCTCGACTTGGAGAAAGCCGGCATCAAATACGATCGTGCCGGCATCGCCGTCAGCAAGAAACTCAAGACCTCGAACCGCCGAGTCTATGCCATCGGCGATTGCGCGGCCGGTCAACTTCAGTTCACCCATGCCGCCAACTATCATGCCGGGCTGGTGATCCGCAGCGCCTTGTTCCGGTTGCCGGTCAAGGTCAACAACGACGTGATCCCGTGGGTGACCTATACCGAACCGGAACTGGCACAGACCGGCATCAGCGAAGCGGAGGCGCGCAAGCGCGGGCTGAAGTTCCGCATTCTGCGCTGGCCTTACCACGACAATGACCGCGCTCAGGCCGAGCGCACGACGCATGGCCACATCAAGGTGATCGTGAGCCAGAGTGGCGCCATCTTGGGCGCCACCATTGCCGGTGCGCAGGCCGGAGAATTAATTACTATGTGGACGCTGGCGATAGCCCAAAAACTCAATATCCGCGCCATGACCGGTATAGTTTTGCCTTATCCGACGCTGTCGGAAATTGGCAAACGCGCGGCCATCGACTATTTCACGCCGAGTTTGACGAGCCCTTGGGTGCGGCGCATCATTAGCTGGCTACGAATTTTCGGTTGAGGCTTCAGATTGCAACCCGACACCGAGCCAACGCATAAATCCGATGTGTCGTCCGCGCCGTCTCCGGCGCGGTCGATCCGCGTTGGGCTGTCCGGCAAACTGCTGTTTCTCACCATCCTGTTCGTGATGGTGGCGGAAATTCTGATTTATGTGCCGTCGATCGCCAACTTCCGGCTCAACTGGCTGAACGACCGTTTGGCTGCGGCCCATACTGCGGCTTTGGTGCTCGATGCCGCGCCCAGCGGCATGGTGCCGGAAAGTCTTGCCAAGAAAATCCTCGCCAGCATCGGCGCCCGCGCGGTGGCGATGAAAATGGGCGACCAGCGTCGGCTGTTGGCGGCGTCGAATATTCCCTCGGCGATCGAGAACGAGATCGACATGCGTCATGTGATCTGGTGGCGCTCGATCCGGGACGCCTTCGAGGTCATGTTGTTCGACAAGCCGGATGATGTGATCCGCGTTGTCGGCCCGGCGCCGATGACGGAAGGCCAATTTCTTGAGATCATTCTCGATGAGGCGCCGCTGCATAACGCGATGCTGGGCTTCTCCGTCAACATTTTGCTGCTGTCGCTGGTGATCTCCGGCGTCACCGCGATGCTGGTGTTCTTCGCGCTTCATTATTTGCTGGTGCGGCCGATGGCGCACATCACCGGCAACATGGTGGCGTTCCGCGCCGACCCGGAAAACCCGTCGCGCATCATTGCGCAGTCCGGCCGGCGCGACGAAATCGGTACCGCGGAAGAAGAACTCAGCGCGATGCAGCGCGAACTGGCCTCGATGCTGCATCAGAAAAGCCGGCTGGCCGCGCTTGGCTTAGCGGTGTCGAAGATCAATCACGATTTGCGCAATCTGCTGGCCTCGGCGCAGCTTTTTTCCGACCAGCTTTCGAATTTGCCCGATCCGAAGGTGCAGCGCTTCGCGCCCAAGCTGATGCATGCGCTCGAGCGCGCCATCGCCTTCTGTCAGGCGACATTGTCTTATGGCGCGGTCCAGGAGGCCGCGCCCGAACGCAAGACCATCGAAGTCGAACCGCTGATCGAAGAGGTGCATGAGGCGCTCGGCCTTGGGCTCGATGTGCCAATCCGCTGGATCGTCTCGGTCGAACGAGGGCTAACGATGGAGGCGGATTACGACCAGATGTTCCGCGTCCTCGTTAATCTGGCGCGTAACGCGATGCAGGCGCTGGAGGCACGAGGGCAACGCGATCCGGCGCGCGACCAGATCCGCATTACTGGACGGCGCGAAGGCGGTGTGGTGGTGATCGAAGTGTCGGACACCGGGCCGGGCGTCTCCGAAAAGGCCCGCACGCATCTTTATCAGGCGTTCCAGGGTTCGACCCGGTCGGGCGGCGCTGGTCTGGGCCTGGCGATCGCCGCCGAATTGGTGCGCGCCCATGGCGGCGACATCAAGCTCGTCCCTGGTACGATTGGCGCAACCTTCAGCATTGCCATCCCCGATCGTGCCGTCGATCTCACATTACACCGCGACCAACGCGCCCGCGCCTGATACAGCCAGGAATAATGCTGAGCTTTGCGGTGTTCGTCGGCAAGGGTGCGCTTCGATTTCAATAAACAAAGGATGCCGACATGACGCCGCCGCCGGTGACGATGCTATCGCTCGCGACCGCGGTACCACCGCATATTCTGCGGCAATCGGCGGTCGCCGATTTTGCTCGCCGTATTTACGCCAAGCCTTTTGCGCGGTTCCCGAAATTGGCCGATGTCTTCCTCAATGCGGGCATTGAGCAACGGCATTCGGTGTGTCCGATCGAATGGTTCGACCAGCCGCACGATTGGTCTGAGCGCACGCAATGCTATCTCGACGGCGCCAGCGCGCTGTTCGTGGCGGCGGCGCAAAAAGCGCTCGACCGCGCCGGCATCGCCGCGCGCGATGTCGATACCATCATCACCGTGTCGTCGACTGGTATTGCGACGCCGAGCCTGGAAGCGCGCGCGATGGCGCAGATGGGTTTCAAAGCGTCGGTTTCACGCGTGCCGGTGTTTGGCCTCGGCTGCGCCGGTGGCGTGTCCGGACTGTCGTTGGCTGCGCGGTTGGCACGCGCGGAGCCCGGCAAGGTCGTGCTCGTTGTTGTTGTCGAATTGTGCACCTTGGCGTTTCGTTCCGACCGCGGCGATAAGGCCGACGTGATCTCCACCGCGCTGTTCGGCGACGGCGCGGCGGCGGCGGTGTTGCGGGCCGGCGGCGATAGCGATGGTCTGCGCATTGGCCATGGCGCCGAGCACACATGGCCGCACACGCTCGACATCATGGGCTGGTCGGTCGACCCGGCCGGCTTCGGTGTCGTGCTGAAACGATCCTTGCCGCGCTTTGTCGAGCAGCGCTTCGCCGCGCCGGCCCGCCGCTTCATCAAGGCCGCTAAGCTGGCAGCGCCGCACTTCATCTGTCATCCCGGCGGCGCCAAAGTGCTTGATGCAATTGAAGGCGCGATGGCGTTGCAGAAAGGCACGCTGCGCGACGAACGCGAGGTTTTGCGCGGTCATGGCAATATGTCGGCGCCGAGCGTGCTATTCGTGCTCGACCACGCGCTCAAGCGCGGTTTGCACGGGCCGGCGGTGTTGGCGGCGCTCGGTCCCGGATTTACCGCCAGTTTCCTGGCGCTTGAGGCGGCGAATGACTGACGGAATTATCGGGCCCGGCACTTGGCTGGTCGCCTTTTTGCTGGCGCAGCGGCTCGCCGAACTGGCGCTGGCGCGCTGGAATACCGTGCGCTTGCGCCGCCTCGGCGGGGTGGAGTTCGGCGCCAAGCACTATCCGTTCATGACCGCGCTTCATGTTTTCTGGTTGCTGGCCCTTTGGCTCGCCGGCCATGCACATGTCATCGATCCGGTCTGGCTGGCGGTCTTCGTTGTGCTCCAGGTCGGCAGGTTGTGGGTGATTGCCAGTCTCGGCCGGCGCTGGACCACTCGGATCATCGTCCTGCCGGGGGTGGCGCCGGTTGCCGGCGGGCCGTTCCGTTTCATCAAGCACCCCAATTATCTGATCGTGGCGCTGGAAATCGCCGTCGTGCCGCTGGCGCTCGGCCTTCCGGGGCTGGCTTTGGGTTTTTCGCTTGCCAATGCGGCGATGCTCATCCACCGGATTCGGGTTGAAAATGAGGCTCTCGCGTGGGCTTTGCAGCCAAAAACGCCGTCCGAAACGTTAACAGCCTCGCCACTTGCCAATGGCCAGCCAAGACGATAGCTATGCGCCGGTCGCCGCCGGGTTTATCGGCAGCGGCATCAGCGCCCGTAGCTCAGCTGGATAGAGCACCAGACTACGAATTTGGGGGTCAGGAGTTCGAATCTCTTCGGGCGCGCCATCTTTTCTATTTCATGTGACACTTTTGATCTCGGCCTAGCCGGTGCCGCGCGCGCCGGTCAGCGGCCTTGATAAGACGGCGTGCGCACGACCAGCCCGTCGAGTTCGGGCGTCACCTTGATCTGGCACGACAGTCGCGAGTTCGGGCGCACGTCGAAGGCGGCGTCGAGTTCTTCTTCTTCCTTGTCCGACGGCGGGCCGACCTTTTCCGTCCAGGCTTCATCGACATAGACGTGGCAGGTCGCACAGGTGCAGCCGCCGCCGCATTCGGCGACGATGCTGGTGACGTCGTTGCGCAACGCGGTTTCCATCACGGTCGCGCCGAGTTCGGCTTGGACTGTGTGCACGGTGCCATCATGTTCGATGAAAGTAATCTTCGGCATGGTCTTTGAGTACTCGCGAAATAAGAGAAGTGTGTCCGGCGTGGCCGTCAGGCGACGCCGAGCTTTTTCTGCAGGTTGGTCGACGAGGTGGTGTACTGGAACACCAAGCGCTTGTCGGGATAGACGTAGTGATGGGCCTTCTGCGCCATCAGCGCGCCTTCGTGGAAACCGGACAGGATCAGCTTGAGCTTGCCCGGGTAGGTGTTGATGTCGCCGATGGCGAAGATGCCGGGCCGGTTGGTCTCGAACGTCGACACGTCGACCTTGATCAGGTTGTCTTCCATTTCGAGCTGCCAGTCGGCAACCGGACCGAGCTTCATGGTCAGGCCGAAGAACGGCAGCAGGGCATCGACATCGACGCGGTGACATCGCGCCGTCTTTGTCCTTGATCGAGACCGCGCGAGAGAACGCCATCGGCGCCTTCCAGCTCGGTGACCTGGCCGATCTTGAGATCCATTTTGCCTTCGGCGACCAGCGCGCGCATCTTGTTGACGCTGTCGGGCGCGCCGCGGAAGTCGTCGCGCCGGTGCACCAGCGTCAGCCGCTTGGCGATCGGCTGCAGATTGAGCGTCCAGTCGAGCGCACGAGTCGCCGCCGCCGACGATGATCAGGTTCTTGTCGCGGAACGCCTCCATCTTGCGCACCGCGTAGTGCACCGACTTGTCTTCATAGGCCTCGATGCCGGCAATCGGCGGGCGCTTGGGCTGGAATGAGCCGCCACCGGCGGCGATCACCACCGCCTTGGCCTCGAACACCTTGCCGGCGTCGGTGGTGACGCGAAACAGCGGGTCGCCGATGTTTTCCAGCGTCGTGATCATCTCGCCGAGATGAATGGTCGGATGAAACGGCTTGATCTGCGCCATCAGCCCTTCGGTCAGGCCCTGGCCGGTGACCTCGGGAATGCCGGGAATGTCGTAGATCGGCTTTTCCGGATAAAGCTCGGCGCATTGGCCGCCGACCTTGTCGAGAATGTCGACGAGATGGGCCTTGATGTCGAGGAGACCGAGTTCGAACACCGCGAACAGGCCGACGGGTCCGGCACCGATAATCAGAACGTCGGTCTTGATGGTTTCGCTCATGCGCGTGCTATCCGGCAGTGGCCGGCTCCTTGCTTTGACTGGGCAGCGCAATCACGCGCAGCAGTTCATTCAAGTTCTGTTCCGGCGTCTTGCCGGTGGTGGTCAACGTGGCCTCGGCTTTGGCATAAAGCGGTTCGCGGCTTTTGAGAATCGAAACCAGATCTTCCATGGCGCGCGCGCTATGCGCCATCGGCCGCATGTCGCCTTGCTCGATCACGCGCTGCATGTGATCCTGCGGTTCGGCCCGCAACCAGACGGTAAAGCAGGACGACAGCAGCAGTTCGAGCGTGGCCGGCTCGGTGACGATCGAGCCTGAGGTGGCGAGGACGAAATGCTGATGCTGCTGCAGAATGGCATCGAGCGCTTCGCGTTCGGCGCGGCGGAAAGTCTCCTGGCCGAACATTTCGAAAATTTCACCGAGGCTGGCGCCGGCGCGCCGTTCGATCTCGCGGTTGAGTTCGATGAAAGGCACGTCCAGCCGTTCCGCCAGCAGCGCACCGAGCGTCGACTTGCCGCCGCCGCGCAGGCCGATCAGCGCGACGCGTTTGCGCCGCCTGTCCGCCGACGGTTCGCTGAAGGTCTGCATCAGGAGTTCGCGCGCTTGCGCCAAAGCGGGCTCCGGCAACCGTTCGAGAAACTGCGTCAGCAGCACCAGATCGAGCGCCGGCTCGGTGCCGTCCTGCACCAGTTGCGTCAGTGGCAGGCCGATGGCGCGGGCGATGCGGCGCAACAGCACGATTGAACAATTGCCGAGGCCGGATTCCATCTGCGCCAGATAGCGTTCCGACACCTTGGCCTGTTTGGCCAGCGCCTTGCGCGACATGCCGCGCTGGTTGCGCAACATCCGCACGCGTTCGCCGAGCTTGCGCAGGTAAATATCGCTGTCACGGTCGGGCAGCGGCTTGGCTGCCGCCGTCTTGGCTGCGACTGCCTTGGCCGCGGCCGCCTTGGGCGCAAACGCTTTCGACCCAAAAGATCGGGTCGCGAACGGCTTGGCAGGTGAGGCTTTGGCGGGGCCGGTTTTCATGGCTTTGTGGCTAACATGCATTATAATGCCAAGCAAGCTGAAATTTAGAGCCAATATAATATGGGGTATTGTTAAGCTGGCCCAGCGATGTTATCGAGATGCAGAATAATGCATAGGGCCGCGGCGACAGATCGCGCCCCGGGACGTCAACCAAGGCAGGCCATGTCAGTCATCGATTTCCAGACCGATCCCACGCGCTACCGTCATTGGCGCATCGAGTGCGATGGCGACATCGCCTATCTGATCATGGACGTCGATCAGGCCGGCGGATTGAACGAAGGCTACGAGCTCAAGCTCAATTCCTACGACCTCGGCGTCGATATCGAATTGAGCGACGCGATCCAGCGGCTGCGCTTCGAGCATCCGGAAGTGGGCGCCGTCGTCATCAAGTCCGGCAAAGATAATGTGTTCTGTGCCGGCGCCAATATCCGTATGCTCGGCAAGGCGACCCACGGTCATAAAGTGAATTTCTGCAAGTTCACCAACGAGACCCGGCTCGCCATCGAGGACGCTTCGGAGAATTCCAAGCAGACTTATATCTGCGCGATCAACGGCAACGCCGCCGGCGGCGGTTATGAACTGGCGCTGGCCGCTGACCACATCATGCTGGTCGACGACCGCCGCTCGGCCGTTGCCTTGCCGGAGACGCCGTTGCTCGCGGTCTTGCCCGGCACTGGTGGTCTGACCCGCGTGACCGACAAACGCAAAGTGCGCCGCGACCGCGCCGATGTGTTCTGCTCGATCGAGGAAGGCATTCGCGGCACCAAAGCCGTCGAATGGCGGCTGGTCGACGAAGTGGTGCCGAATTCGAAATGGGCCGAAACCGTGACCAAGCGCGCGCACGAAATTGCCGCGCGTTCCGACCGCCCGAAAAATGCCAAGGGCATTACGCTGACGCCGCTGGCACGCAAGATAGACGGCGACCGCATTTCCTATCCGAATGTCGAAGTCGAGATCGATCGCTCGCGTGGATTGGTGACGATCACAGTGCGTGGCCCGTCGGATCCGGAGCCGGCCTCGCTCGCCGCCGCCCATGCGCTTGGCGACAAGTTCTGGCCGCTCGCGGTCGCGCGCGAACTGGAGGATGCCATCCTGCACCTGCGCGCCAATGAGGCGGCCATCGGCGTCGTGCTATTGCGCACCGAAGGAAACGCGCTGGCCGTTCTGGATTACGACGCGTTCCTCAGCCAGCACGACAGTGACTGGTTGATGCGCGAGATCAGGCATTACCTCAAGCGCACGTTCAAGCGCATCGATACGACGCCAAAAAGTTTTATCGCGATGATCGAACCCGGCTCCTGCTTTGCCGGCACGCTCGCCGAATTGGCCTTTGCCGCCGATCGTTCGTTTATGCTGGTCGGTACGCGCGAGGGCGACAACCGTCAGCCTGCCGCCATCGTCCTCGGCCATGTCAACTTCGGTCTCTATCCGATGGGCAATGGCTTGACCCGGCTGCAAACGCGGTTCCTCGGTGAGCCGGAGTCGATCAAAATCGCGCAAAGCAAAATCGGTGTTGCCGTCGAAGCCGAAGAGGCCGACAGCCTCGGCCTCATCACCACGGCTTACGAGAGCTTCGACTGGGACGATGAAACCCGCATGATCCTGGAAGAACGCACCAGCTTCTCGCCCGATGCCTTGACCGGCATGGAAGCCAATCTGCGCTTCGCCGGGCCTGAGACGATGGAAACCAAAATTTTCGGACGGCTGACCGCCTGGCAAAACTGGATTTTCCAGCGGCCGAACGCGATCGGCGAGCAGGGCGCGCTCAAGCTTTACGGCTCGGGCGTGTCGCCGACCTACGCAAAAGAAAGGGTATAGTCATGAACATCGCAGCGGTCGATTACGACGGCCTGATTCCGAACAATGTCGGCCTCGGCACCGATTCACGCGTCAAGCACGCGCTGGAAAAGTGGCATCCCGGCTATATCAACTGGTGGAACGACATGGGGCCGGAAGGCTTCCAGGAGTCGCTGGTTTATCTGCGCACCGCGGTCAGCGTCGATCCGAAAGGCTGGGCCAAGTTCGATTATGTCCGCATGCCGGAATATCGCTGGGGCGTGTTGATGGCCCCGCAGGTCCCCGACCGCAAGATTGCCTTCGGGCGTCACAAGGGCGAGCCGGTCTGGCAGGAAATTCCCGGCGAATACCGCGCGATGTTGCGCCGTCTCGTCGTGATCCAGGGCGACACCGAACCGGCCTCGGTCGAACAGCAGCGTTATCTCGGCAAGACCGCGCCGTCGCTCTACGACATGCGCAACCTGTTCCAGGTCAATGTCGAGGAAGGCCGCCATCTCTGGGCGATGGTTTATCTGCTGCAGAAATTCTTCGGCACCGACGGCCGCGAAGAGGCCGAGGCTTTGTTGCAGCGCCGCTCGGGCGACGCCGACACGCCGCGCATGTTGGGCGCCTTCAACGAGCAGACGCCGGACTGGCTGTCGTTCTTCATGTTCACCTTCTTCACCGACCGCGACGGCAAGATGCAGCTGGAAGCGTTGGCACAGTCCGGCTTCGATCCGCTGTCGCGCACCTGCCGCTTCATGCTGACCGAAGAAGCCCATCACATGTTCGTCGGCGAGACCGGCGTCACCCGCGTCATTCAGGCGACCTGCGAGGCGATGAAAAACGCCGGCATCAGCGACCCCTATGAGATCGAGAAGGTGCGCAAGCTCGGCGTCATCGATCTGCCGACCATCCAGAAAAAAGCCAACCTGCATTTCTCGCTGACGCTTGATCTGTTCGGCAATGAGATCTCGACCAATGCGGCCAATGCCTTCCACGCCGGCTTGAAAGGCCGTTATCGCGAAGACCGTCTCAAGGACGACCACCAGCTTGAGAGCGGCACCTATCCGGTGCTGCGTTTCATCGACGGCAAGATCCAGGCCGAAGACACACCGGCGCTGTCGGCGCTCAATATGCGGCTGCGCGACGACTACGTGGTCGACTGCAATATCGGTGTTGCCCGCTGGAACAAGGTGATCGAAGGCTTCGGCATTCCGTTCCAGATCAAGCTGCCGCATGTCGCGTTCCACCGCCACATCGGCGAGTTCTCGCGCACCACCGCCGACGTCAACGGCGAGATCCTGTCGCCGGCCGAATGGACTCACAAGCGGACCGACTTCCTGCCGTCGTCGGGCGACAAGGATTACATCGAAAGCCTGATGCAGCCGGAATCCGAGCCGGGCAAGTTCGCCAGCTGGATCTCGCCGCCCAAGGTCGGCATCGACAACAAGCCGGGCGATTTCGAATACGTGAAAATCGCCTAGCTCGGCGCATTCCATCGCGAAGATGCAAAGCCGCCGGGAAACCGGCGGCTTTTGCACGTCTGGCGCAAGGTTGTCGCAAGGCTGTATCAAGACTGATCGAAGGCTGACCCAAGTCTGGTCAATGCCGGCGAAATCCGGATATATGGCCCGCCAGGCGGTAACCGGTTCAGCTTTTGCCGGCTTCGCTTGGCGTGATTTCTGCCCATGGTTTTTGCCCCATGGTTTCTGCGCCATGCGGCGCAGGCTGTCGCGGCGAGATTAAGCAAGGCGGTAATGCGAATGTCAGATTTGAATTTCAAATATACCGGCCGGCGCGAAGACCGGCGCTTCATTACCGGCCAGGGCCGCTACACCAACGACTTCAATCTCGACGGCCAGGCTTATGCCGCCTTTCGCCGCGCCGACCGCGCGCATGCCATCATCAAATCGATCGATGTCGAGGCGGCGCGTGCGGCGCCCGGCGTGCTGGCGGTGCTGACGGCGAAGGATATCGCCGATGCCGGCTTTGCCACTTTGCAGACGATTCCGCCGCCGCCCGGTCGTGGCGGTCAAAGCGTACTCATGCCGCAGCGCCCGATGTTGGCGAAGGATCGCGTCCGCTTTAACGGCGAGGAGGTCGCAGTCGTCGTCGCCGAGACCCAGAATGCCGCGCGTGACGCCGCCGATCTGATCGAAATCGATTATGAGGATCTGCCGGTGCTGATCGGCGTCGAGCGCGCCATCGCGCCGGGCGCGGTGCAGATGCACGACAATATCCCGAACAATATCTGTTTTGATTTCGACTATGGCGACGAGCAGGCGGTCAACGCCGCTTTTGCACGCGCCGCCGGCAGCGTCAGCGTGACGGCGGAAAGTCCGCGCGTGGCGCCGAACCCGATGGAGGTGCGTGGCGCGCTTGTTGCCTATGACGAAGCCGCCGACGCTTACGATTTTTACAGTCCCAACCAGGGTGGTCCCGCCTTTGCGCACGCCCTGTCGGGGATGGCCGGCATTCCGCACGACAAAATTCGTGCGCGGATGCTCGACGTCGGCGGCGCCTTCGGTGCGCGCACCGCGCCGTTTCCGGAATATCCGTCGCTGATGCTGCTGGCGAAACGGCTTAAGCGTCCGATCAAATGGCTGTCGACCCGCTCGGAAGATTTTCTGACCGACAACCATGGCCGTGCGGTTTCGCTCAAGGGCGAGCTGGCCTACGACGCCAACGGCAAGTTCCTGGCCTTCCGGACCGAATGGCTGTGCGACTCCGGCGCCTATTTGGCGCAGGCCGGCGTCATGACCAATTCGGTCAATGGCAAAGTGGTTGGCGCCGGCGCTTATCAGGTCGAAGCGATGTATGGCCGCCACCGTCAGGTCATGACCAACACCGCGCCGACCAATGCCTATCGCGGCGCCGGACGGCCGGAAGCCAATTACATTCTCGAGCGTCTGGTCGACGAAGCGGCGGTCAAGCTCGGCGTCGATCCGCTCGAACTGCGCCGCCGCAATGTGCTGAAAAAGGCGAAGTTTCCCTATATGACGCTGACCGGCGCGCGCTTCGACAGCGCCGATTTCCCCGGCCTGATCGCCAAGGTCAAGGAAGCCGCCGACTGGAAAGGTTTCGCCAAGCGCCAGCGCGCTTCGCGCAAAAACGGCAAGCTGCGCGGCATCGGCTGCGCGGTGTTCATCGAGCCGTCGGGCGGCGGCGGCATGAAAAAGGACGAAGTTGCCGTCATGTTCGAGAAGGACGGTTCCGTCATTATTCACGACGTCGCCGGCCCGAGCGGTCAGGGCCATGAAACCGTGTTCCCGGCCATGGTCGCGCGCTGGCTCGGCATCGAAGCCGAAACCGTGTCGCTGAAATCCGGCGATCCGGACGGGCCGCATTTGATCGGCCATCCCTCGATCGGCTCGCGCTCGGCGATGTCGCAGGGCAGCGCCTACAAGGTCGCCGCCGATATCATCATCGACAAGGCCAAGAAGATCGCCGCCGACGAGCTGGAAGCCAACCCCGACGATATCGAATTCGCCGACGGCGTCTTCACCATCGCCGGCACCGACCGCACCATGACGATGACCCGCGTGATCGAGAAAAGCGGCGCCTTGGTGCCGAACCCGCTCGACACCATTGCCGAGCGCGCGATTTCGCAGGCGTTCCCGAGCGGCACGCATGTCGTCGAAGTCGAGATTGACCCGGACACCGGCGCGACCGAGGTGGTGGGCTACACCGCGGTCGACGATATCGGCAACGTCATCAATCAGGTGCTGGCCGACGGCCAGATCGTCGGCGGCATCGTCCAGGAGGCCGGCCATGTGTTCGGCGAATATTGCCAATACGATGCCGACGACGGGCAACTGATCACCGGCAGCTTCATGGATTACTACATGCCGCGCGCCGGATTGATTCCGCACTTCAATCTGTCGAACCACGTGGTGCCGAGCCCGAACAATCCGCTCGGCGTCAAAGGCGTCGGCGAAACCGGGTCGACCGGCGCGATGCCGGCCTGCATGAATGCGGTGTTGAATGCGTTGCGCACGGTCGGCGTCGAACAGTTCGACATGCCGGCGACGCCGGCGCGGATCTGGAGCGCGATCGCGGCTGCCAAAGCGTCGGCGGAACAATAGTCCGCAGATGCGGCTAGGTCTTGATACTAGCGCCGGTCAATTGGCGCGGTGCGTCGGCGATTCAGGATTGGGGTCGCCAGCGTAGACGCCCGACGGATCGGCGGGATCTTCTTCGCTGTCGGCGAGCTGAAGATAAAGCTGCTCCAGCCGCATATAGCGCTCACGACTTTCGTCGTCGTAAGTCTCTTTTGCCAAGTTCGCGCAGGTCGCAGCTTGCCGCCTGAGACACTTTGCTGTCGCCATAGTCGTCACCTCCGACTAGTCGTCAGAGTGCATTGCAACATCATTCTTTCTGCATTGCAACAAGAATTCACACCAGTGACACAATTGGCCCGATGACCGCCAAAAAGGTTAATCCGAGCGGCGCCGGACTTTGCAGCGTACTGGGCCGTGGCCGAAGCGATCAGCTTGAATGCGAACCGTTGCCCAAAGCGTGTCGCACCGCGCGATAGGCGAAGGTCATGGCGGGCCCGAGCGTGATGCCGGGGCCGGGATAAGTGCCGCCCATGCAGGACTGCATCTCGTTGCCGACGGCGTAAAGCCCGCCGATCGGCCGCTCGGCCATAGCCGATCACTTGCGCGTCGTCGCTGGTCACCAGGCCATTGGCGGCGCCGATATCGCCGGGCATCAGTTTGACGGCATAAAACGGCGCGGCCGCAATCGGCCCGAGATTGGGGTTGGGCTTGACCGCCGGATCGCCGGCGGCGCGATGATAGGGTGTCGAGCCGCGGGCGAATTCCGGATCGATGCCGGTCTTGGCGTAGCCATTCATGACGGCGACGGTGCGTTCGAGATTATCGGCGTCGATGCCGAGCTTGTGCGCCAGCTCGCGCACGGTCGCGCCTTGCGTCAGATAGCCGTCGGCCAGGAACGGCTTCAGGCCATAGCCGCCTGGCCGCACCATGCCGAGACCGTAAGCTTTAAGCGCCACCGCGTCGGCAATCAGAAAGGCCGGAATGCTGGGCTGCGCTTGTTGGCCTCGAACATCGCGCGCGCGAACAGATGATAGTCGGCCGCTTCGTTGACGAAGCGCTTGCCGCTTTTGTTGACGCAGACGCGTGCCGGGTTTGGAGCGGTCGAGAATGAAATGCGGAAACACCGCGGTCGAGCCGTCCGGGCGTTTGCCGCAACGAGACCGGCGACCAGAAGGCATTGTCGAGATTGCCTTCGCCGAAGCGGGCGCCGAGCTTGAGCGCCAGATCTTGCAACTCGCCGGTGGCGCCGGGCGCGGCCGGCGGAATGCGCAGGCACCGGCTTGCGCCAGCATCTCGTCGCCGCTGCGCCGGATTGCGGGTAAAGCCGCCGCCGGCCAGGATGACCGCCTTGGCGGCGTCGATCTGGCGGGTCACGCCTTGGCTCTTGAGTGTGCGCCGGTGACCGCGCCGTTGGCTGCTATGCAGCGCCGGCAACCGAAGTGTCCAGCACGATGTCGATATCGCGCTTGAGCATCGACGCAACAAAGCGCGCCGCCAGCGCATTGCCCATCACCAGCCGCGTGCCGCGCGGATAAGTAACGCGGTCGCGCGCGTAGCCGGGCCAGCAAGCTTCACCGCGTGCCAAAACGACGTGCCCGATTTGGTCAGATTCATCAGATGGTCGATGTCGCCGCGATTGACCATCATGCCGCCGAACACGGTGAATTCCGGGATCGGCGGCGCGCAAAATGCCGAAGGCTTTGCCGAGTTCCCGCGCCGTCGAACGGCAGCGGCTCAAGCGCGCGTCCGCGCACGGTCGCGCCCTCGACCTCCTGCACATAATCGGGATGCAGCGGGTAGGGCCGGAATTTCACGTCCGTGTTGTCTTCCAGCGCCGCGATCGCCGCGGGCGCGCTGTGCAGGAAGGCGCGGCGCATCGCTCGGCCGCGCATAATTGCCGACGACATTGTCGAGAAACCGCGCCGCCTTCTGCTGGCGTATCGCCTGAGCCTTCGGCATGGCGCGTGTTCGGCGCCCACACCGTGCCGGCCGACAGCGCGGCGGTGCCGCCGAGAAATTCGGTGCGTTCGACCAGCAGCACGTTCTTGCCGGCGATCGACGGCGTAGAGCGCCGCCGCCATGCCGGCAGCGCCGGCGCCGGCGACGACAACATCGTAACGCGCATGATCGGAAATCGTCTCGAGCGGTCGGATCACGCGGGGCACCCTGGCAAGCTGCAACGTGAAGGACTCCAACCATAACCCGGTCTTTCGCGTTCGGAAATCAATTGCTGTCCGAGCTTCGCGCTTTGCACAGGTGTGCGCCGCTTGATCTGCCGGGCGCGCAACCCTGCAGAGCCGATAAGGCTATTTCCATCCGCCGTGAAAGCTGACAAAGGGAAGCGCGCCGCCTTCGCGGCGTTTTCTTTGTCACTTCTGTCCGGGTTCCTTGAATGTTCGGCGGCCTGTTAGCGCTGCTTTCCGCAGTCACGTTTGCGCTGTCCAACGCCACCGTGCGGCGCGGCGTGCTCACCGGCACGGTGCTGCAAGCGGTGGCGATCAGCCTTTTGCTCGGGCTGCCGCTGTTTCTCGCGGCGATGGTGGTCGGCGGCGGCTTTACGGCGCTGATGTCGTTCGACATGCGTACGCTGATTCTGCTGTCGGCGGCCGGTCTCGTGCATTTCGCGCTGGCGCGTTATTGCAATTACCGCGCGACCCAGGCGATCGGCGCCAATTTGGTGGCGCCGGTGCAGCAATACAGCCAAGTTATTACCCTGCTGCTGGCGATCACCTGGCTCGGTGAAGCGCTGACGCCTTTGCGTATTCTCGGCATTGTTCTGGTGTTGATCGGCCCCGCCTTGACCTTGCGCAGCAACAACAAATCAAAGGCATCGGCGCCGCCGGCCGGCGTTACGGCCTTCGCACCGCAATATCGTGAAGGCTACCTGTTCGCCTTTTTGTCGTCGCTCGGGTTCGGCTTAAGCCCGATTCTGATCAGTATGGCCTTTGAAACCAAGGGACTGGCCATCGGCATTGCCGGCGGCCTCGTATCCTATGTCGCGGCGACCTTGTTCGTTGCGCTTGCCTTCCTGTTGCCGCACCAGCGCAAAAGCGCGCGCGCGATTGATAGGGAATCGGCCAAATGGTTCTTGATTTCGGGTGCTGCCGTCGGCGTGTCTCATCTGTTCCGCTATATGGCGCTGGCGATCGCGCCGGTGACGGTGGTGTCGCCGATCCAGCGCCTGTCGATGATCTTCCGCATCTATTTAAGCGCCTGGCTCAATCCGCACCACGAGGTCTTCGGCGGCCGCATCATCGCCGGCACGCTGGTCTCGTTGCTGGGCGCCATCACGCTGTCGCTCAGCGCCAATAGCATTGTGCGGGCGCTGCCGCTTCCGCCGGCGTTGATGTCGTTCCTGACCTGGAGCTGGGTCTGGCCCTGGCATCTGACGCATTGATGGCGGCCTAGGACTCGTCTCGGCCTTGCGCTAAACAAGGACGATGGACGCCAGCGTTTCCAAAAGCAGGGTGAAGAGAAACCCCAAGGCCAAGGCAAAGCCGCGTGCCCCGATCGTCACGCGCGATCCCGAGCGCACGCGCGCCGCGATCTTGCGCGCCGCCACCGCCGAGATCACCGCCAAGGGCCTGACCGGCGCCCGTGTCGACGCTATCGCCACGCGCGCTGGCGTCAACAAACGCATGCTCTATCATTACTTCGGCGACAAGCAGGGGCTCTATCTCGCGGTCCTCGAAAACACCTATGCGGCCATCCGCACCGCCGAGATCGGACTCAACTTGACCGAACTCGATCCGGTCGCCGCCATGCGCAAGCTGGTGCTGTTCACTTGGCAGTATTTCATCGACCACCCGGAATTTTTGAGCCTGCTTGCGACCGAAAACATGAACCGGGCGAGCTACTTGAAGAAATCGAAAGCCATCCGTCCGCTGCATGGTTCGCTGGTCGACGTCATCGACGCGCTGCTCAAGCGCGGCGTCGAGCAAAATGTGTTCCGCGCCGGCGTCGATCCGGTCGAGCTTTACATCAGCATTGCCGGCTTGGGCTTTTTCTACATGTCAAACCGGCACACTTTGTCGACCATCTTCGACCGGGACCTGAGCGCGCCGGCGCGGCTGGCGGCGCGCGGCGAGCACATCGTCGATGTCGTTTTGTCGTATCTCAAGCCCGTTGAAAAGCATTGAGTTTTTGCGGGTCTTGACGAAACCGGAGTGCCGTGCTGGATAGTAACCGTCTGGTTACTTACCGTGCGGCATAAGCCGTGCCGGCAAAGACAATAAGGGAGGTTCGCGTGGCAACCCGCAGGCTCGGCATCGTGATGTACGGCGTCACCGGCCGCATGGGGCTCAACCAGCATCTGGTGCGCTCGATCGTGGCGATCCGCGAGCAGGGCGGCGTCACGCTGCCGAACGGCGACCGCGTGATGCCCGACCCGATCCTGGTCGGCCGCAACGCCGAGAAGGTCGCCGCGCTCGCCAAGCAATACGGCATCGAGCGGCACACCACCGATCTCGCCGCTGCGCTTGAAGGATCCGAAGGACGAAGTGTTCTTCGACGCCGCCACCACGCAGATGCGCGCCGATCTGCTGACGCAGGCGATCGAAGCCGGCAAGCATATCTATTGCGAAAAGCCGGTCGCCGACACGCTCGACAAGGCGGTTGCCGTCGCCAAGCTGGCCAAGGCCAAAGGCATCAAGCACGGCGTGGTGCAGGACAAGCTGTTCCTGCCGGGCCTGCGCAAGATCAAGATGCTGCGCGATTCCGGCTTCTTCGGCCGCATGCTCGTCGGTGCGCGGCGAGTTCGGCTATTGGGTGTTCGAAGGCGACTGGGGCCAGCCGGCGCAGCGCCCGAGCTGGAACTACAAGAAGGCCGAAGGCGGCGGCATCATTCTCGATATGCTGTGCCACTGGCGCTACGTGCTCGACAATCTGTTCGGCAAGGTCGAGGCGGTGAGCTGCCTCGGCGCGACGCATATTCCCGAGCGCGTCGACGAGAGCGGCAAGACCTACAAGGCCGATGCCGACGATGCCGCCTATGCCACCTTCCAGCTCGAAGGCGGCGTCATCGCGCACATCAATTCGTCCTGGGACGTGCGCGTGCGGCGCGACGATCTGGTCACCTTCCAGGTCGACGGCACGCACGGTTCGGCGGTCGCCGGCCTGACCAGATGCTTGACCCAGCATCGCGTCAACACGCCGCGCCCGGTGTGGAATCCGGACGTGCCGCAGACCATGAATTTCTACGAGCAGTGGGAAGAAGTGCCGGACAACATCGTCTACGAGAACGGCTTCAAGATGCAGTGGGAGGATTTCATCCGCCATGTCTGCGCCGACACGCCCTGGCAGCATGGCCTGATCGAAGGCGCCAAGGGCGTGCAGCTCGCCGAACTCGGCCTGAAGAGCTGGGCCGAGCGGCGCTGGCTGGACGTGCCGGAGATCAAGATCTAACGCGCGTCATTAAAGGAGCAGGCCGTGGCGACGATTTCGCTTCCGACCAAGCCGACCGCACGCTTCGCGCCCTACACCACCGGCGAGCCGATCCAGTTGCCGTCGAAAGGCGGACACCGCGCGCTTCAACCGCATCGCCTATGCGGCCGCGCACGTGGTCGCCGATCCGCTCGCCGACATCGATCCCTGGCTCGATGCCGCGATCGATTGGGACGCGCACCATCGCCTTCCGGCATTACCTCTGGGACCTCGGCCTCGGCGTCGCCGAAGCGATGGACACCGCGCAGCGCGGCGGCGGGCTCGACTGGCCGGGCGCCAAGCGAACTGATCAAGCCACGCGCTCGAGGCGGCGAAGTCGCGGCCGGGCGCGCAGATCGGCTGCGGCGTCGGCACCGATCATCTCGAAGCCGGCGGCCGACGTCACCATCGACGACATCATCCGCGCCTATGAAGAGCAGATCGAAGCGATCGAGGCGATGGGCGGCAGGCTCATCGTCATGGCGAGCCGCGCGCTGGCGCGCGCGGCCAAGTCGCCGGACGACTACGCGCGCGTCTACGGCCGCATCCTGCGCCAGGTGAAGGAGCCGGTGATCATCCATTGGCTCGGCGAGATGTTCGATCCGGCGCTCGCCGGCTATTGGGGCGCGGCCGACCACATGGCGGCGATGGAGACCTGCCTCGGCGTCATGCAGCGACAACGCCGCCAAGATCGACGGCGTCAAGATTTCGCTGCTGTCGAAGGAGAAGGAGATCGCCATGCGCCGGCGCCTGCCGCAAGGCGTGCGCATGTATACCGGCGACGACTTCAACTATGCCGAACTGATCGCCGGCGACGAGGACGGCTATTCCGACGCGCTGCTCGGCATTTTCGATGCCATCGCGCCGGCGGCCTCGGCCGGCCTGGCGCGGCTTGCCAACGACGACCTGCAGGGCTTCCACGGCATCCTGGAGCCGACGGTGCCGCTGTCGCGCCACATCTTCAAGGCGCCGACGCGCTTCTACAAGACCGGCGTGGTGTTCCTGGCCTGGCTCAACGGCCTGCAGGATCATTTCATCATGGTCGGCGGCCAGGAGAGCGCGCGCTCGCTGCTGCATCTGGCCGAACTGTTCCGCCTCGCCGACAAGGCGCGCGTGCTGCACGATCCCGAGCTTGCGGCGTCGCGCATGAGCAAGCTGCTGGCCGTGCACGGGCTGGCGTGAGCGCACATGATGACGATGATCTCAAGGGCCTGTCGATCAATCTCGCCACCGTGCGCGAGCAGTGGAACCATGCGCGAGGCGGTGGAAGCCTGCCGCCGCCACGGCATCCGCGCGGTCGATCCCTGGCGCGACCAGGTCGCCACGATCGGCCTCGACGACGCGGTGCGCGTCGATCAAGGACAACGGCATGCGCGTCACCGGCTATTGCCGCGGCGGCATGTTTCCCGCGCCCGATGCCGCCGGCCGGCAGGCGGCGATCGACGACAATCAAGCGCGCCATCGACGAGGCCGCCGCGCTCGGCGCCGAATGCCTGGTGCTCGTGGTCGGCGGCCTGCCGCAGGGCTCGCGCGACATCGTCGGCGCGCGGCAGATGGTGGCCGACGGTCTGGCCGCCATCCTGCCCTATGCCCGCGCCTGCAACATGCCGCTCGCGATCGAGCCGCTGCATCCGATGTACGCCGCCGACCGCGCCTGCGTGAACACGCTCGGCCAGGCGCTCGATCTCTGCGACAGCTGGGCGACGACGTCGGCGTCGCCATCGACACCTATCACGTCTGGTGGGACCCGGAGCTGAGCCGACAGATCGCGCGCGCCGGCGCGGCGAGCCGCATCTTCGCGCACCACATCTGCGACTGGCTGGTGCCGACCGCGCGACTGCTGCTCGACCGCGGCATGATGGGCGACGGCGTCATCGACCTGCGCGGCATTCGCCGCATGATCGAGGAGGCCGGCTTCCACGGGCCGCAGGAGGTCGAAATCTTCTCCGCGCGAGGACTGGTGGAAGCGCCCGGGCGACGAGGTGCTGCGCACCTGCATCGAGCGCTACAACGCCACATTATAGTCCCGGCTGCTCTGGCAAATTCGGCCAAACCCGCTACAAAGCCACTCGCGGCGCCCGTAGCTCAGCTGGATAGAGCATCGGACTTCGAATCCGAGGGTCGGGAGTTCGAATCTCTCCGGGCGCGCCA
>CAWHKU010000008.1:0-14044 GCA_963830125.1 uncultured Alphaproteobacteria bacterium
GGCAGTGTAAGGCCGGATACCACGGCGCCAAGCACCTTCAATGCAGATGCCTCAGCTTGTCGGGGTTCCGCACCACATAGATCGCGGCGATCTTGCCGTCTTCGATTCGAGCGCGGTCGTTTGCAGTTCGCCATCGGCTTCCAGCGTGACGAAACCGGGCAAGCCGTTGATGAAACCATCGCGAACCAGTTTCGAGTCCCGGTGCTTGAAAACCCGCCAGATTGTCGAAGCCGTCATCACGGCCTCGAAGCCGACGATGGGCTTGAGCACTGCCGGGCGTTTGCCGCCGCCGTCGGCATGAGCGCTGACATCGGCCGCCAGCATCGCCGCCAGCGCCTTCATGTCGCCGCTAGCGCGAGGCGGTAAAGAAGGCCTCGGCCAGCGCGAGGCCATGTTGCTTCTCGACCTGAAAGCGCGGCCGCGCCTCGCGGACATGGCCGCGCGCCCGGGCCGCGAGCTGGCGGCAGGCCGCAGGGTCGCGCCGAATGGTGGCCGCGACTTCTTCGAATTTCAGCCCGAACACGTCGTGCAGCAGGAACGCCGCCCGCTCGAGCGGCGACAGACGTTCCAGCGCCAGCATCAGCGGCAGGGTGACGTCTTCCTCTTCCTCCTCTTCCACGACTGGCTCGGGCAGCCAGGGGCCGAATAGGTCTCGCGCTGGTGCCGCGCCGACTTGAGCTGATCGAGACACAGCCGCGTGACTGTGCGGCGTAAGAAAGCCTCGGGTTCGCGCATGTCGCCGCGCTCGGCCTTCATCCAGCGGATGAAGGCCTCCTGCAGCACGTCCTCGGCGTCGGCGACCGAGCCGAGCATGCGATAGGCAACGCGCATGAGTTTCGGACGCAGCGGGTCGAAGCTGGCCGCCGCGTCGTCGGCGCGGTGCCGGTCATCAGGCGGCCGCCGCCGCGCTTGCCGCGCGCCTTGATCGCCGCCGGATCGGCAAACAGGCCGAAGCCGACTGCGATGCGGTTCCAGCCATTGATGATATTGATCATCACCGTGAGCTTCACCTGCTCCTCCGCGTGAAATGCGCTCCACAGGGCCTCGCGGGCGCTGTCCAGTCGGGTCCTTCGGCGAGCCGCGTCAGCGCCTCGGTCCAGCCGAGCGCCGCGCGTTCGCGATCGGTGTAGCACGGCGCCTCGCGCCAGGCCGACAGCAGGTAGATGCGCTGCTCGGTCTCGCCCGTCGCGCGCGCGTCCCGGATGCATGTTGAGGCAGTTGGCGCAGCCGTTGATCTGCGAGGCGCGGATCTTCACGAGCTCGACGAGGCCGGCTCCAGGCCGGCATTGACGGCCATCGATGTGCGCAGCCAGGTCTTCATCAGCTCCGGGGCGGCGGCCATGGGGTCGAATTGGGCAGTCATGATGGGTTTCCTTCTGTCGGTTATGACACCATGACGAGACGGAAAGTGCGGTGTGACATGCGGGCCGGATTTTTTGTGCGGGATGCGACAGCTATTCTTCCGGCTATTTGCTTCGCGTTACAAATCACCAAAACGGGGACAAATTCAAATGAAGATACTACTGTTGATCGTTCACCATTTTTGCCTACTCCGACATTGCTTACCGCAAATTCCAGCATTTGTTTCTTGTTGCCAGCCGATTTGATAGTGGCATGGAGCGTTACAGCTATCGAGTGACCCGCACTGAGCGCCACCGTAAGAAGGCGTTAAGCGGCGCGGATGGGCGGTAGTTGAACCGTCCCGGGCGGGGCTTAAGTGTTGAGCTCGGCGAGCACCGATCGGCACAATCGCCCCCCTCAGCCCAGCGAGCACCGCAATTTCGGTTAAGCCATTGGAACCCCATTATAAAAAGTGAGCCGACACCCACTCGAAGTCTCGGTTGACCGCTACGATGCCAACTGGGAATTTACAGTGCAGATATGCGGTCCCTTTAGGGTACCACTAGAAATATCTAACTCATTGATAAAAGGATGTTGTATTGGCTTATATTTGGAAGCTGTCTGCTTGTTTGCGCACCTTCCGGTGTCCAAACCCGAAAGCGGTACGAAAATCCGACCCTGGCCGAGGTGTCGCGACAACAGGATCGGGAAGCGGCTGGGTCTCCAAAACCCAGCCCGACCCCGGTCCGCAGCTGGAATCAGAGACGGGATCATGACTACATTTCCAGGCTTTATTGTCAAAAACACCGGCAAAAGAAGATAAGCGCGACGGCAACTCAGAACTGCCGAACGAAGCTATGGCTTCCAGACGTAGGGCCAGAATGGCTCTGGAACCGGCATGTCAGATGATGGCTTCACCACCCTGCCAAGGATGCATGCCGATCATCCTCGAGCATTATGGACGACTCTGGCAAAAGGCCAGCCCGTTCCATGACGCTATCTAGGTGTGGTGCCGATCGTTCGACGAAGTTCGTTGTACTGGCCAAGCCGCAAGCGACCGCGTTCCACGCCGGATTTTCCGGACACGCGCCGAGCGCACCTGGCGAAGCGCGATTGCCAAGCTGCTGGACGACCCTGCCGGCCTGTTTAACTCGAGCCTCGATAGCGGCCTGCGGCGCGCCATCGATTTCCACGAAGGCGACAAGATCGACGACAAGGCGTTCAAGGCGCTCATCCGCGCCTGGCGTCGCGCTGAACACGGCCAAGGCCGCCAAGCGGCGATGTCGTGAATTAAAGCAGATCGTGCGAGGGCAAACTCCGCGAAACCGGACTACTTGCTGTCATGCCCGCGAAAGCCGGCATCCAGCAACCCCGGCTTTTCCGCATCACGAGCACCGGGGATACTGGATCCCCGCCTGCGCGGGGATGACGCCTGAATTTGCTGCGACGCTTCGCGCCCCGGAATGACGGCGCCGCTACAACAACCCCAACTCCCGCAACTCCCGCCGCATCTCTTCCGGCATGGCGGCGGCGCCCGGCGCGGCCTTGGCCAGATCGCGCGGCGCGTCCTTGTCCTCGAGATAGCGCCAGCCCTGAAAGGCGGCGCGCGGCCGCGGCTCGACCAGAACGCATTTCGGATCGAGCACCAGCTTGCAGCGGTGGATGCCGTCTTTGTCGGTGAAGGGCTTCATCTCCAGGATCGTCTCGCGGCACATGATCTGGCCCTTGATGACCCAGAAGATCGAGCCGCCGTCGATCAGTTCCTCGGCGCGCTTGGGCACCATGCGGGTGGTGTGGATGCGCTCGGGCTTTTTCACGCCCCTCTTCTTCTGCGCCTTGATCTTCTGATCGATCCAGTATTCGAGGTCGGCGACCGACTCCGTTCCGACCGAGAGTTTGATCAAGTGCAGCGGCATTCCAAGGCTATCCATTTGAACTCGGTTAAACCGACCGCTACGCCAGTTCGGCAGCGATCGCCTTTTTCACAGTGGCGCGTTCGGCCATGCGGGCGCGGTGCTCGACGACGCGCGGCAGACGCGCGAGGTCGGCGCCGTCGCCTTCCAGCCACTGCGCCAGCGTGAACAGATAAGGATCGGCGATGGTGTAGCTGTCGCCCATCACCCAAGGCCCGCGCAGCATATGATGCTCGATCAGTTCGACGCAGGCCGTCATCGATTCCGGCACTTTTTTCTGCAGGGCGGCGATGGCGGCCGGATCGTCGGTCCAGCGATGGCCGCGCATCCGGTGCGCGTGCGCGACGTGCACCGTCGAACAAAGATAACTATTGAACGCCTGTATCTCGGCGAAAGCGAACGGGTCATCGAGCGGCGCCAGCCGGGCATCCGGAAACGATTGCGCGATGAAGGCGAGCATCGCTGGCGTCTCCGTCAGAATGCCGCGCGGCGTGGCCAGCGCCGGCACGCGGGCCTTGGGGTTGACCGCCAGATACGCAGGCGACTGCTGCTCGGTGGCCTTGAAATCGATGCGCCGCAATTCGTAAGCGGCGCCGGCGTCTTCCAGCGCGATATGCGAGGCCAGCGCGCAGGTGTGGGGTGCGAAATAGAGCGTGAGCATGTGTCAGCCTTCCACGGGCTCGATGACGACGACCTTGGCGCCTTCGGCGACTTGCGCGTCGGCTGTAACGGCGATCTCGGTGACGGTGCCGTCGATCGGCGATGTGAGGGTGTGCTCCATCTTCATCGCCTCGATAATGGCGAGGCGCTGGCCGCGCGTCACCTCGCGCCCTCCTCCACCAGCAAGGCCAGCACCTTGCCGTGCATGGGCGCGCGCACCAGCCCGCCGGCGTGCCTCGGCGTCCTCGTCGAGCGAGGCGATCGCGCAGGCTAACTTTGGTCTGGCGGCCATGGCGCAGCACATAGACGCCGTCGGCCGCGGCCACGCGCTTTGGCGTCGGTGGCCGGCGCGATGCCGTCGACGGTGAGCGTCGTGCCGGCTGCGCCGTAGCCGACCTGCGCCGTCAGCTTGTGGCCTTCGGCGACAAGCGGCACGCTGCAAAGTCCGCGCGCCGGCCAATTGGAAGCCGTCATCGGCGTCCCAAGGCGATGCAGGCGCATCGGCTCCCGCGTTATCTGAGCGCGGCGATGCGCGCGCGCTCGCGCCGCCAGCAAAGTTCGCGCGCCCAAGCGCGACGGCGGCGCGATCGAGGTCCTGCTGTTGCCGCGCCGAGATCGGCCAGATGCCGTCGATAAAGCCGGTGTCGAAATCGCCGGCGCGGAAATTCCGGCGCGCGGCAGAGCGGCTCAGGAAACCGGCATTGCTGCGCGGACCGATCACCATCGTATCGTCGAGCGCATCGGCCAGCCGGTCGAGCGCCTCGTCGCGGGTTTGGCCATGCGCAATCAGCTTGGCGATCATCGGATCGTAGAACGGCGTCACCTCGTCGCCGGCCTCGACGCCGGTATCGACGCGCAGGCCTTCGCTGTGTGGAAATTCCAGCGCGATCAATTTGCCGGTCGACGGCAGGAACGAATGCTCCGGGTCTTCGGCATAAAGCCGCGCCTCGACCGCGTGGCCGTCGAGCCGCACCTGGTCCTGCTTGAGCGGCAGCTTTTCGCCCGACAGCGATCCGGAACTGCCACTCGACCAGATCGAGGCCGGTGATGGCTTCGGTGACCGGATGCTCGACCTGCAGCCGCGTGTTCATTTCCATGAACCAGAAGCCGTCCGGTTTGAGCCCGCCGGCGCCATCGGCGATGAACTCGATGGTGCCGGCGCCGACATAGCCGCAGGCTTTGGCGGCCGCGACCGCCGCCTCGCCCATCTCGGCCCGCAACGCCGCGCTCATGCCGGGGGCCGGCGCTTCCTCGATCACTTTTTGATGGCGGCGCTGCAGCGAACAATCGCGCTCGTTGAGATGGATGGCGTTGCCGTGGCTGTCGGCAAACACCTGCATCTCGATATGGCGCGGCGCGGTGATGTATTTCTCGATCAGCACGCGGTCATCGCCGAAGGCGGATTTGCGCCTCGCGCATCGCGGCGGTCAGCGCGTCGTCGAAATCGGCGTGGCGGTCGACCCGGCGCATGCCCTTGCCGCCGCCGCCGGCGACCGCCTTGATCAGCACCGGATAGCCGATCTCGTAGGCTTTGCGCTTCAGGAATTTCGGGTCCTGCTTGTCGCCGTGATAGCCCGGCACCACCGGCACGCCGGCCTTTTCCATCAGCGCCTTGGCGCGATCCTTCAGCCCCATCGCCAGCATCGCGGCAGGCGGCGGGCCGACGAAGACGATGCCGGCCTCGGCGCAGGCCTGCGCGAAGGCCGCGTTCTCCGACAGGAAGCCGTAGCCGGGATGGATGCAGTCGGCGTTCGCCGCCTTGGCGGCGGCGATCAGCTTGTCGACCGACCAGATAGCTCTGCGCGGCCGGCGCCGGGCCGATGGCGTGCGCCTCGTCGGCGAGCCGGACATGCAGCGCCTTGGCGTCGGCTTCCGAATAGACCGCGATGGTGCGCAAGCCCGAGCGTTTGGCGGTGCGGATAATGCGGCAGGCGATTTCGCCGCGATTGGCAATGAGGACGGAATTGAACATGGATTAAAACTGGCGGACAATCTAGCCGCCTTGGCGTCAGTCAAAAGTCATACTAGCGCGCCGGACGGTGTCCGCTGGGTTGGTTTGCGCGGCAGGCGGTCTTGTGGACGGTTCTTGGGCCGTTCCGGCGGCACCGGCACCGTTTTGCCGGCCTCTTGTCACCGGCCATCTTGGCCTCCCGCCTTGGCCTCGGCTTCTTGGCTTGCGCGGCCAGCGCGTCGGCGGTCGCTTTCGGCAAAGCCGGCTCGGCATTCATGATGCTGACCGGCGGGATCGAGGCCGCCGACGGAAAATCGTATTTCTGCGATAGCGGATGGGCGACCGGTTCGCCCGGCTTTGCCTCCGCCGGTTTGGGCTCGGCCGAGCGCGGCCTTGGTCCGGCTGGCTGATTTGCGACAGCGCCGGTGCGGCCGGCGTCACCGCCGCCGGCGCATTCCAGGCCGGCGAATGGCGCGAGACATATTGGTCGAAGACCTGCGCCTTCATATTGGCTTTGAGCACGCTGGTGTCGCCGAGCCAGGCAAAGGCCGCGCATTGCGCGGCGGTGCAGCCGTCGCGCCGCGCCAGCACATGGGCGGCGATGCCGAAGCGGTCGAGTTCGATGGCGCGCCGCGCCGCCGCGAAGATTTCGGCGGCGCCCGTGACATGCGCATGCGCGTCGGCCAGCAGCGTCAGCCGGGCGCCGATATAGGCGACGGCGGCGGCGGTGCTTTGCGGGCTGGCAAAGACCGTCGCCTCGCACGCGGTCTCGGCCGCCTCGCCGGCGCTGGCGCCGAGACAGGCCAGCGCCGAGCCCGGCCGCAGCGCGGTGGCGTTGAGCAGTTCGGCGCGCTGGCTGAGCGCCTGACGCTCGGCGGCGTGCTGGCCCTCGACCAACACATCGAGCACGGCCCACACCGCCAGCGCGGCCACCACCACGAACGCGGTGGCCGCTACCAGCAGACGGAGGAGTCGGTTCGATGTTCGATCGATACTCATGGAACTCGGTTTAGTGGGTTTTGAGTCCCGATACCTTTACCACGTTGGCCCATTTCGCGATGTCCTTACGCAGATAAGCATCGAATTCCGCCGGTGTCTTGACCAGCGGGGTCGCGCCCTGCTTGGCCCAGGCGGCTTTCACCTCAGGCAGTTGGATCACCTTGTTGACCGCGGTGTTGAGGAAGGTGACGACGTCCTTCGGCGTGCCCTTGGGCGCCATCAGACCCAGCCAGATCGTGGCCTCATAGCCCGGCACAGTCTCCGCCACCGTCGGCAGATCGGGCGTCAGCGGGTTGCGCTTGGCACCGGTGGTGGCAAGCGCGCGCACCTTGCCGGCCTTAGCCAGCGCCGACATGGTGGTGACGGCGTCGAACATCATCTGGACATTGCCGGACAGCACGCTGTTGCGCGCGTCGCCGGAGGCCTTGTGCGGGATGTGGACGATGTCGGTGTGGCTCATGGCTTTGAACAGCTCGCCGGCCATGTGATAGGGCGTGCCCGGGCCAGAAGACGCATAGTTCAATTTGCCCGGCTCTTTTTTCGCCAGCGCGATGAACTCAGCCACGGTCTTGGCCGGAACCGCCGGGTTCACAACCATGATCAGGTCGGAATAATTGATGGTCGCGACCGGGGTGAAATCGCGCATCAGTTCATAAGGCTTTTTGGTGAACAGCGACTCGTTGGTGGTCTGGGTGTTCGACATTACCAGCAGGGTGTAGCCGTCGGGTTTCGACTTGGCGGCCGCATCGGTGCCGATGATGGCGCCGGCGCCGGGGCGGTCTTCAATCACGAAAGCCTGCTTGGTCTCGTCCGACAGATGCTTGGCCAGAATGCGGGCATAGACGTCGGCCGGGCCACCGGCACCGAACGGCACGATGATTTTGACGGTCCGGCTCGGATAGGTCTCGGCCGAAGCCGGCAAGGTCAGCACGGCGAGCGCGACCGTGGCGGTCAACATCGTGGCAGCAAAAGTAGCCTTACGCAGAATTGCGCGCATAGTTCGTTCTTCCCTTTGAATGATTTTTCAGGCGACGGATGGCGTCGCCGACCACCTCTTATGCCCTGGCGTCACCGATGTCTTGCAGCCGCTACGTGCCGCCGGCCGATTTAAAACCGGGCGCCAGATCGGCAGCCGCGGCAAACGCCCCCTTGGCCTCGATCGAGCTCATCGCCACCGTGGTTTTCAAATCGGTGACGCCTCCGCCGGAGCCCGCTGCCAATAACACAACCGCCATCTGCGTATTGTCGGGCGCTTCCGCGATCGCCATGAAGTCGTATTCGCCGAAAGTGAGATAATAGCCGACCAAACGGCCACCGACCTTGGACAGCGCGCGCGCAACCGCGTCGGCCCGGTCTTCCGGCTTGATCAGCATGCCCTTGATGGCGTCGCGGGTGTAGCGTCCTTGCGTAATGTAGGTCGGCATCAAGCTTCTCCGTCGCGTCCAGTCATTGAAGACGCGCCTACTTGCCTGACGAAGACGTTACAATAGGTGAACGCGCAGACGAAATACCTGCCCGGCCGAACCGAAGCGTGGCCTTGCCGCCGGGTAGGATCGGGCGTCAGACGCGGTCGAGCTGGCTTTCCTTGGCCACACGCTCGAAGGCCTCGCCGTCGCTCTTGATCCGGTACTGGTAATCGTCGCTTTCCGACGGCAGCTGCTTGACCACGGTGTAGCTGCCGCTGGCGGCGGCGCGGCCGAACGTCGGCGACGTGAAGTAAACCGCCTCGCCGACCTGGTACTTGTGCGCCATGACCGGGGCTTCGATCGTCACCACCGGCTGGACCGGCGGGCTCAAGGTGCGGATCATGCGCTGCACGGCCTGCTCGGACGGCGTCAGAGCCGCTTTCACTGGCGCCGGCTCGGACGCCTTGGCGGCCGCTTTGGCAGCGGATTTTGCCGCTTTGACCGAGGCCTTGGTGAAAGTCTTGGCGGCCGTTTTGGCGGTCGCCTTCACAGCCGTCTTGGCCGCGCTCTTCAGCACGGTTTTCGACGCCGGCTTTGACGCCAGCTTGGCCCCAGACTTCGAACTGGGTTTGGCGGCTACGCTGGCCGCGCTGACGGCTGAGGATCGCGCCGGACGCGAACTCGCGCTGGCAGCGCGGCGCGCGGTTTTCGTCGATTTCTTGGACGATCGCGCACTTTTCACGCTTTTGGCGCTCTTGCTGGTCTTGACGGCGGTTTTACTGGTCCGTCCGGGGGTCTTTGAGGACTGCCGGGCGGTCTTCGTCGACTGTGTACTCATGATATTGGCAATATAGCAGCTAATTTTGCATAAGTGGGAAGTTTTTTATGCAAAAACAGCATTGTTTTCAATATGTTATATAAACCTCATGGTTATTTACGCGGCCTTTCCATCGTTCCGGAAAGCCCCCTCAAATCCGGGTTCTGGCCCCGCCCGCGGCCGCAAACGCTACCCCTCAGGCGGCCCAAAAGCCGCCTGCTCATCCCCGGTTGACCCGAGCCCTGCGACTAATTTCGAACGGTCAGCCGCCGACCTGTTCGCGCTTGCCGACGGCCAACGCGGCGCCGATGTCGCGCCGGTTCATGCTGGTGCCGCCGTCGTCGCTCTCGATATGCAGCGCCACCCGGCCACTGAGCTCGATATGACGCGCCCAAGCCAACGCCTCGTCGAGGGTGTTGAACTGCTTGAACAGCATTTTCTCCTTGTCAGTCGGCGACAGGTCCGGTGCGCCCTTTGGGCCGCTATAGACGCGATAGGTCATGATCGGTCTCCTTGCTGTTTCCCCCTTGCGCTCCTGAAGTCCTCAATGGCCATAATGCGGCCGCTCAAGAGTCGGTTCCACATCCGATTTGTCGCAGCCTTAAGCGTGCTATCGTACCGAAACCGAGGATCGACAATGCCAGCTGGCGACAGCCACGAGCGATGACATCAGCACCGACCGACATCGCCGTCCGCGCCCGCTCGATCGGCCAATTGTTCAACTCGCTCGACCCTTCCCCATTTCGCGAAAAAGATCTCGATGCCGGCGTTGAGGAATTCCTGACCGGGTGGGTGCGCGAACTGCCAGCCCATGCTGCGTTCGGCATTGTCTTGCATCTGCCGCCGGAGGAAGCCGCCTTGCCGCAGGCGGCTCGGATCGGCGAGGCCTTCGCGCACTATTTCCGCTACCGCGCCGATACCGCCGAGCACGAATTGCGTGAGCTGTTCCAGGTCGGCCGCCGCTTCCTCGCCATCGGCGTGGTCGTGCTGATCGCCTGTCTGACCGCCAGCCAGATCGCCGCCGCCATGATTCCGAACAAGGTGATCGCTGGCGTGCTGGAAGAAAGCCTGATCATCGTCGGCTGGGTCGCCAACTGGCGGCCGATCGAAATCTATCTGTACGACTGGCTGCCGATCCGCCGCCGCATCACGCTGTTCCGGCGGATCGCGGCGGCGCCAGTGACAGTCCGTGCGGATTAACCCTCGAGCGGCGCGACGGCGGCGTCCTTGAAGCCGGCGGCGTCAAGCGCACGCCGCACCAGGCCGGAGGCTTTGGCCTGTTCCAGCAATTGGCTCGCGAGCTTGAGCGCGCCGGGACGGCCCTTCGGCACCGCGACCGACACGCCGGTCTGCTGGAACTGGCCCGGCAAGACCCGCGCACCCGGCAGCTTCTTCATCAGGCCGACGAATGAATCGTGCGACAGTGCGAAGGCGTCACCCTGCCCGCCTGCGGCCATCGCGGTCATCTGATCAACGCTCGGCACTTCCTCGACCGAGGCCAAGGGCGCGGTGCGCTTGGCGCTGCGCGCGGTCGTGGTGTTGGAGATCGCGACGATGCGTACGCCCTCGCTGTTGACCTCGTCGATGCTTTGAATGGTAGAGCCGGCCGGCACCAGATAGGTGCTGGCAATGAAATAATAGGCCGGGCCGAAATCAACCTTGCCTTCGCGCGTGACGTCGCGCGGCATAAACGCGATGTCGCAAGCGCCGCTGGCGACCGCGTCGGTGACCTGGCCGGAATTGGAATAGACCTGCAGATCGAGCGGCAGGTTCAGCGCTTCGGCAAAGCCGTTCAACAGATCGATGGTCACGCCGCGCGGCGCGCCGCTGCCGTCCTTGATGCAGAAAAAGGCCGAGGCCGCCGGCGACACCACAATGCCGCCGCGCAGTTTGCCGGTCGGAGCGAGTTCTTTGAGATCGTCAGGGTTTGTCATGCGGCGCATTTAGCATGCGGCGCGCGGGCCTGCCAACGACCCAGACTTAGGAGGCTCAGACCAGCAGATCGACGAGGGACGACGAACTCGCACCGCTTGTCGCAGCGCCGCTAGACCCTGTCAGCGCATTCGCCGACGCCGCATCCTTGAGGACGCCATCCAGAATTGTCGCCGGCTGATTGTCGAAACTGGAAGCCTTGTCGGCGCCCGAAGTCTTGTCAGCGCTCGAGGTCTTGTCAGCGCCGACGCCTTGTCGATGGCGGAGGTCTTGTCGGCCCCCGATGTCTTGTCGGCTTTACCGCTGGTGCCAGGCGGCGACCCCGGCGGCGCGCTCGGGTCCTTGCCCTGCTTCGCCGCGGCCACATCGCACGAACTATAACAAGTATACCCGTTGACGACTGAAATCATACGCAAACGCCCCCGTACCTGGCCAAACTAGGGGTTGCGAGTAAATGGTTTATGAAACAACCGGTCACGGCTGCGTGAACACAGGGGCGACGGATATTAACAACTCGACCTAAAATTTTTCGACCCACGGCCGCAGCTCGACTTCGTGACTCCAGGCGCTGCGCGGCTGCTGCAGCACCTGCAGATAAGTCGCGGCGATGGCGTCGGGATCGAGCATCGAATCCGGTCTGTCGGCAGGCTCAGGCCGGCGCGCGCTCTTGATGCCGCCATCGATGACAAAGTGCGCGACATGAATGCCCTGCGGCTGCAACTCGCGCGCCATGCTTTGCGCCAGACCGCGCAGTGCGAACTTGCCCATCGCAAACGGCGCCGACTGCGCATAGCCCTTCACACTCGCTGACGCGCCGGTAAACAAAATCGCGCCGTGGCCCATCCCTTTTTGAATTTTTGGCAGCATGCGCTTGGCCGCCGCCTGCCCGACCAGAAAACCGCCGAAGGCGGTGATCGCCAAGCGTCTTCTCGACCTCGGCCGGATCAAGCTCAATGAGCGGCCCGCGCGTGCGATAGCTCGGATTATAAACGACGACATCCGGCGTCTGGCCGGCGGCGTCGAGATCGGCGAACAACCCGTCGACCTCCACATGTTTGGCGGCGTCGCAATTATAGGTGCTGGCGCCGGTGGCTGCGGCGAACTCGGCAAGTTTCGCAGCCGAGCGCGCGGCCAAGCCGACATGCATGCCCTCCTTGGCGAACAGTTTGGCGAGCGATGCCGACAGGCCGGAACCGGCGCCGACGATGAGAGCGGATGTGAATTTCATGACGGACTATTTCTTGCTATTTTTCGTGCAGGCGCCGAGCCAGATTGAATCGACCTTCTTGTCGGCCGTGGTCTTCTTGCCGGCAAGAATGACGATCGATTTCAGCGTGCCGCTGTAATGCTTCGGGCTGTGAAAGGTGTAGGTCGCCGCAATGTCGAACAACATCTGCTTGGGATCGCCGCATTGCATCTCGAAGCTGACGGTGTTGCCATTCTGCCTGACCTCGACCTTCTGGCACTGGCTGGCCTGGTCCTTCATCGCGGTCAGGACCTTGACCGGATCGGCGGCTTCTTGCGGCGTCATGCAGTCCTTGGTGACCTGCGGCGGCACCGGCTTGCCGTTCTCGGTGCCGGTTTCGGTGTCCTGCCAATTGCCAGGCGTGAGCTGGACGGCAGCGTGAGCCGGCATAGCCAAAGCCGGCAGCGCGAGGCACAGCACCCATAAAATGCGAGATATCGTCGCCATTGGCCTCCCCCAAGCTAGGATAGCCGGAACGCGCACTACCGAGCGCCCGAACCGGCGAATCCGATCATAGGGCAATCCGGGCCCCTCCCGCCACCGGCGTTAGGCGGCGGTCAGTGCGCCTTGGAGCTTTTATGAACGGCGCGCAGACCGAGCCAGTCGAAAAGCCAGCCCAGATGAGGGCCGCTGGAACGGCGACCATAGGCTTTCAAACGCTGCAGGCGCAGGACTTCAGCAGCTTCGTGTTCGGCGGCGAGCATGACCATCCTCCTCGTGTTCGAACGACCGGTTTGGCCCGGTTCGGCGAGGATGATCGCAGCCATCGCTTTGGGGTTTGTTAATTCGCGCGCCCGCGCAAGCCTGCGGCGGCTGTCATACTGTGACAGCGTAAGGATTTGGTTGAGGGTTTGTGACAGTGCGCGTGGCACACATGCGGAAACCTGTGGCGCCTACAAATAGCGCAGGCAACGTCACATCCTAAACACCCCGAACTTCGTCTCCGGCACCGGCGCGTTGAGCGCCGCCGAAAACGCCAAAGCCAGCACTCGCCGCGTCTCGCTCGGCGCGATGATGCCATCGTCCCACAGCCGCGCGGTGGCGTAATAGGGATGGCCCTCGGTCTCGTATTGATCGCGGATCGGCGCTTTGAATTCCTCTTCCTCGACCTCGGACCATTAGCCCCTGCGGCTTCGATATTGTCGCGCTTGACGGTGGCCAGCACCGACGAAGCCTGCTCGCCGCCCATCACCGAAATGCGCGCATTCGGCCAGGTGAACAGGAAACGCGGCGAATAAGCCCGGCCGCACATGCCGTAATTGCCGGCGCCATAGGAACCGCCGACGATGACAGTGATTTTCGGCACCTGCGCGCAGGCGACCGCGGTCACCAGCTTGGCGCCGTCCTTGGCGATGCCGCCGGCCTCATAATCGCGGCCGACCATGAAGCCGACGATGTTCTGCAGGAACAGCAGCGGAATGCGGCGCTGGCAGCAAAGCTCGATGAAGTGCGCGCCTTTCAGCGCGCTTTCGGAAAACAGAATGCCGTTATTGCCGATGATGCCGACCGGCATGCCGTGAATGCGGGCAAAGCCAGTGACCAAAGTGGTGCCGTAAAGCGCCTTGAACTCGTCGAACTCGGAACCGTCGGCGAGCCGCGCGATCACCTCGCGAATGTCGTATTGTTTTTTCAAGTCGACCGGCACGATACCGTCGAGTTCGTCGGGCGCGAACAGCGGCTCACGCGGCGGGCTCAAGGCGATGTCGACGTTCTTGCTTGTATTGAGATTGGCGACGATACGTCTTGCAAGGGAAAGCGCGTGATGGTCGTCCTGCGCCA
>CAWHKU010000009.1:0-424372 GCA_963830125.1 uncultured Alphaproteobacteria bacterium
TGCCGGCGTAGGTCTGAGCGTGCGCGGCGAACTCGTCGTCGAACTTGGCGGAGAGCATCAAGCCGTTGGCGAGGCGCCACTCGGCGCCGATCGAGGCAAGACCTGAGTCGCGTGCCGGCGTGGCGCCGGTCACGATAAAGCTCGCGCCCGGCAGCGCCTGAAAGGTGGCGGTGCGTGTCGGGTCGCTCGCCCAATCGTGCGCGTAAGCGAGCTTGGCCCGCAGCGACAGCACCGATGTCGCATCGCGTGCGATGGCGCGTTCGAAGCGTGCGCCGGCTTCACCGCGCGTGTCGGTCGCGGTGTGGCTGGCGTAATCGAGGCCATAGCCGCCGCCGGTCAGATCGTTCTCGCTGTAACCCGGCGTGACGAAGGCTTGCGCCTGCACGGCGGCGTAAGGCGTGACGGTGACGAAGGATGGAGCAAGGGATGGCGCGAGCCGATAGCCGGTCTCGAGACGGCCGCCATAGCTCTGCGCGTTGAACGATGCTGTGAGGTGGTCGGAGGCATAAGAATAACGATCGGTCGACATCCAGTGCTGTCCATAGGCAAAGGACGCCGCGACATAGGCCGGCCCGAATTGCGTCTTGCCGTAGATGCCGGCCTGGAACGCATCGCCGCGGCCGCCGCCTTGTCCTTGCGCCAGATCCCAGCTGGTGCCGCCGCCGGCGAGCGCAAAGCCCAATGTTGTGGACGGCGAGACTTTGTAGTCGGCGCCGGCCGCGACGCCGGACGCGCGCGCCGACAGGTCGTTACTGCCTGCGCCAT
Organism: uncultured Alphaproteobacteria bacterium; assembly: GCA_963830125.1. GTDB lineage: Bacteria > Pseudomonadota > Alphaproteobacteria > Rhizobiales > Xanthobacteraceae > Pseudolabrys. The sequence goes on from CAWHKU010000009.1 coordinate 766, forward strand.
TGGCATCGCCCGTGGTGCGATTGGTGGCGCCATAGGCCGATCCCCACAGGCCCCAGCGACGGTCGAGCGCCGCCAGTTTCTTTTGCGGCGTGTTCAATGCCGAGGCATAGGCCGAAGCCACTTCGGACGGCAGCGATCTTATCGTCGGCCGCGTAGCCGAGCGCGCCGCTACCGGCATCCTCGCCGCCGCGCCCGTCGGCAAACGGATCGGTCATGCGGTCGAGGAACAAGCCCATCATCTGAAACGCGCCTTGCTGACCGCCGGTCGCGGCTTCGCCTGAAAGCTGGCTCAGCGCGTTGCTGAGATTGCTGCCGGTCAGGCCGAAGATGGTGACAAAGCCGGACGGCAGCGAGCCGCCATTGTTGAAGTAGGTGTTGAGCGCATCCGAGACGTTCTGCTGGTTGGACGGGGAACCTCCCTGAACACCCAGCGCCGCCTTCAGATTGAGCAGCACGTCGGTCGTGCCGTAACTCAGGCTGGCAGCGAAATTGGCCGGCAAACCGCTGGTCGTCAGTGTATTGAAGGTGGTGCCGCCAAGCCCACCGGTCGCCGACAGGATCGTATAGCTGCGTCCGACATAATTGCCGGAGGCAAACGTGGCGTTCACCGTGCCGGCAAGCGAAGCGGTCCCGGTGACGTTGGTGCGATCCGCGGCGCTCGGCGACACCTCAACGGCGTAGGTCGAGCCGCTATTGAAAGTCAGATTGCCGCTCACCGCGATGGTGCCGATCGAATTGCCCGGCGCCAGCGTGCCGCCGCTGGCGACGACCGTCGACGACAAGGTGCCGGTGCCGCCGACAGTGCCACCCGAATTGATCGTCAGCACACCGGCTGACGCGATCGAGCCGTTCACCGACAACGTACCGCCGTCAACCGCCAAGGCACCGCTGGAATTAAACGTCGCGCTGCTTGGCGCGAACACCACGGTGCCGGTCGCCGTCGCCGAACCGAACGTCAGCGTCGTCCCCGCGCCGCCATTATAGGTGAAGCCGCCGCCGAGCGTCATCGTCTTGCCGGAGGCCGCACCGATGGTGGCCGAGTTACCGGCGGAAATATTGATAGCGTTACTCAAAGTGCCGGTAAATTGACCCAGCAGCGTCGAACCTGTCGTGCCGCCGGTGAAGCTCACCGTGCCGCTGCCGAACGCGCCCGCATTGGCGAGAGCCGTCGTGCCGCTGGCCAAATTGACGGCGCCGGTGAAGCCGGAAGCACTCGTGTTCAGCGTCAACGTGTGCGTGCCCGCATCGACGATGAGGGTTCCGGATCCGGCAATGTCGGTGGTGGAAGGAATTCCAAATGATGCGTCGACGCCGGCGCTTCGCTGGTCGATCGTCAGACTGGCGCCCGCTTCGACATCGACATTGCCGTTAATGAAGGAGCCCGACAAAAGCCGAAGAACGTTGGAACCGCTGACGAAATCGATCGCCTTGCGACTGGTGCCATTGCCGCCTGAGATCGTCCCGGCATTGATGATCGTCAGATCGCTGCCGACGACGGCGGTCCCCGCCTTGGAGCTGGTTGTACTGCCGCCATAGATGGAGCCGTAATTCTGAAGAATGCCGCCGACGGTAAAGAGCACGCCAACGCCGCCGTCGCCATTGGCGCCAGACAAACCCAAGCCGCCGGCGACACCGCCGCCCGCACCACCACTGCCGCCTTGTATCGTTCCGTTATTGGTGAGCGTGAGAACCGAGGTTTCGATGACGCCGTAGCCGCCGGCACCACCGCCGCCGCCGCCGCCGCCACCCAGGCCCGAAGCGGTCGTAAGGCCGGCGCCGCCGTGACCGCCGGCGCCGCCGCTGACTGTCACCCCCGAAGACACAGACGTGATATCGGTGGCGCCGTTCGTACCGCCGGTGCCGCCGGCGCCGCCCGATGCCGCCCCGGTGCCGTCGAGACCGCCGGCCCCGCCCGCGCCGCCGCCGGCAGCACCGCCGCCGCCGCCGCCGCCGCCGAAATCGCCCGTGCCGTTCTGACCGTCGCTGCCGGCCTGACCGCTATAGCCCGTGGCACCGGCTCCGCCTGGCCCATCGGTCCCTGTGCCAATGTAGCTGCCGCTGCCGATGCCGCCGGTGCCACCGCCCGCGAGCGCCGGACGCGGCAATCCCAGCGCAAGGACGATGACGATCGAGGATAACGCGGTGCCGCTCAACAGCCCGGCATGTAGCCTCAGGTTGCGCCTTATACCTTCACACGATTTTGCCATACGCCTCAGCATTCCATGTCTTCCGCTCGTCAGAGCGGTCTTCGTCTTTCACGAAAGTGCTCGATCAATGTTCGGCATTCGCCGTCACCACAGATATCGCAGCGTCGCGGTGCCGGCGTAGGTCTGAGCGTGCGCGGCGAACTCGTCGTCGAACTTGGCGGAGAGCATCAAGCCGTTGGCGAGGCGCCACTCGGCGCCGATCGAGGCAAGACCTGAGTCGCGTGCCGGCGTGGCGCCGGTCACGATAAAGCTCGCGCCCGGCAGCGCCTGAAAGGTGGCGGAGCGTGTCGGGTCGCTCGCCCAATCGTGCGCGTAAGCGAGCTTGGCCCGCAGCGACAGCACCGATGTCGCATCGCGTGCGATGGCGCGTTCGAAGCGTGCGCCGGCTTCACCGCGCGTGTCGGTCGCGGTGTGGCTTGCGTAATCGAGGCCATAGCCGCCGCCGGTCAGATCGTTCTCGCTGTAACCCGGTGTGACGAAAGCCTGCGCCTGCACGGCGGCGTAAGGCGTGACCTGAACGAAGGATGGCGCGAGCCGATAACCGGTCTCCAGACGGCCGCCATAGCTCTGCGCGTTGAACGACGCTGTGAGGTGATCGGAGGCATAAGAATAACGATCGGTCGTCATCCAATGCTGTCCATAGGCAAAGGACGCTGCGACATAAGCCGGCCCGAATTGCGTCTTGCCATAGATGCCGGCCTGGAACGCATCGCCGCGGCCGCCGCCTTGTCCTCGCGCCAGATCCCAGTTGGTGCCGCCGCCGGCGAGCGCAAAGCCCAATGTTGTGGACGGCGAGACTTTGTAGTCGGCGCCGGCCGCGACGCCGGACGCGCGCGCCGACAGGTCGTTACTGCCTGCGCCATTGGCATCGCCCGTGGTGCGGTTGGTGGCGCCATAGGCCGATCCCCACAGGCCCCAGCGACGGTCGAGCGCCGCCAGTTTCTTTTGCGGCGTGTTCAATGCGGAGGCATAGGCCGAAGCCACCTCGGACGGCAGCGTCTTAGCGTCGGCGGCGTAGCCGAGCGCTTCATTGTCGTCGTCACCGCCACGGCCATCGACGAACGGATCGGTCATGCGGTCGAGAAACATACTCATCATCTCGAACGCGCCTTGCTGACCGCCGGTCGCGGCTTCGCCTGAAAGCTGGCTCAGTGCGCTGCTGAGATTGCTGCCGGTCAGGCCGAAGATGGTGACAAACCCGGACGGCAGCGAGCCGCCGTTGTTGAAGTAGGTGTTGAGCGCATCCGAGACGTGTTGCTGATTTTGATTGAGCCCGCTGACCTGTTGCAGCGCGCCGACGAGTTGCAGCATTACGCTGTTCGCGGTCGAATAATTCAGGGTGGCAGTGAAACCGGTGGGCAGGCCAACGGTTGTCAAACTGCCGAATGTGCCACTGACACTACCGGCGCTCAGGATCGTATAGTTCTTGGTCAAATAGCTGCCGCTGCCGAAGGTTGCCTGCACGGTGCCCGCCAAGCTTGCGGCCCCGGTGACAACGGCTTTGGACGCCGCCGACGGTGTGACCTGCAGCGCAAAGGTGCTGCCGCTGTTGAACGTCAAATAGCCGTTGATGGTGAGCGTGCCGACGCCACCCACGGGACCGGGCGCCAGCGTGCCGCCGCTGTTGATGGTGGTATCGCCGACTGAGCCGGTGCCGGCGAGCGTGGCGCCGCTGTTGACGATCGGATCGGTGAGCGAGCCGTTGACCTCCAACGTGCCGCCATTGACCGTGGTCTGGCCGGAGTAAGTGTTGGTGCCAGACAGAACCAGCGTGCCGGCACCGGTCTTGGTGAGCGCCCAGCTGCCGGCATTGCCGCCGGTGCCGCCCGAGCCGGTCTGATCGGTGATGCCGTCCGATATCGTCTGCGTTTGGCCCGCGCCCGGCGAGAAGGTGAGCGTGCCGTTGCCTTGCAGGAAAAGGCCTGAACCGAAGGCGGAGCCGTTGCCGCCCGAGCCGCCGCCGCTGGTACCAGTCCCTCCGGTGCCGCCACTGACCGAGTTGCCGTTGACTGTGAAGGTGCCGTTGACCGTCAGGCCGCCGCCATCTTGCACAAACAACGCGCCGCCCATCGCGCCACCGCCACCGCCGCCGCCGTTGCCGCCGCCGCCGCCGTCACCAGCCCCAAACCCGCCAGTCCCCGCGGTCTCTGTGGCACCACCGCCGCCGCCGCCGAAGCCACCGTTCCCGCCGTGAGATCCAATGCCCGCTTCGCTACTGCCGCCGCCGCCGCCAAAGCCGCCGGCGCCGCCATCTGCGTTGTAACCGCCACCGCCGCCGCCGCCAAAGCCACCGGCGCCACCGGTGCCGCTCGAGCCGGTGCCATTTCCGCCGCTAATACCGCCACCGCCGCCGCCATCGCTGTGGCCAGCCAGACCGCCGCCACCGCCACCGCCACTGGCCCCGCCGGCGGCGCCGCCGCTGCCACCAGTGCCGCCGCTACCTTGTCCGACCGCGATGCCCCCACTGCCGGCAACGCCGGGTCCGCCGCCATCAGCCCCATGCCCCAGCCCGCCACCGCCGCCACCTGCCGTCGTTGACGAGATGGTGCCGCCATTGCCGCCCATGCCACCGCCGCCGCCGCCGTCCGTCCCAAGGGCGCCCGCGCCAGCGCCGTTGCCGCCGTTGGCCTGATTGCTCGAGAGCTGCACGTTGCTGACTGTTACATTGGCGCCGCTCGCGACAAAGAGCGCGCCGCCGGCGCCCAGACCACCGCCACCGCCGGCCCCGCCGTTGCCGCCCTGCGCGACGGCATTCTGGATGGTCAGGTCGCTGATCGACACCGTGCCTGAATAGACCAAGAGGCCGCGATAGGTGTTGGCCCCCGATAGAGCGTTGCCGTTGCCCTGTAGGGTGATGCTGCTCTGGATGACCGGGAGGTCGCTGCTCAGCGCAATGGTGCCGAGGCTTGCGTTGAGCGCGATCGTATTGCTGCCGCCGGCGGTGTTGGCGTCCAGGATCGCCTGGCGCAGCGAGCCGGCGCCGCTGTCATTATTGTTGGTGACAGTGAATGTCGTCGCGCGCGCCTGGCCCGGGATTGCGAGCGCGACCGCGAGCAAGACAATGCCGGCCAGCGCCCGGCGTTGGCCCATCGATAGCCAAGTCTTTGGATGCGACACCTGCAATTCGACGCGGCGACTGGCGTTCAACGGCCCGACGCCCGTCGGCAAACGCAGAAACGAATTGGCTGCCATGAATCACTCAACCATCGGCCTTGGCAGGCGCCACGGGCCGTTAAGGAGGGAACCGATCAATTTTGAAAGGATTTGTTAACAGCTTGGCTGGAGCCGCGATGTGCCGAGCGTCTCAAACGCGGTTTCTGCCGCAGTCCGCGTGCACGATTTTTGGGCGTAGTTAATTGCCGAGCCGTGCCCAGAATTTTTCGGAACGGGTCGATGCGGTCGGCCATGACCCGCCGGGGCCGGTGTCATACCAACGTCGCTTTGCGCGATGATTTTCAGATGATAAAAGCCGAATAGGAGGTCCTTGGCCTTCAAGCCAGGCGCCGAAAGCCAAGCAGGAGGCCCTGCGAACCGACCTCGTCGCGTAATGACGCCGACGCGGCACCTGTGAGCGAGAGAAATTCAGTGAACGACGCTCAGCGCGGCGCCGAGGCCTTAAGTCTGATGCGGGCGGCAACGGCGGATATCTGCGACGTCATCCCCCTCGGCTCGCCGGACGACTTTCAGGTCGCGACCAAGACGAGGGTGACCAGCAGTGGCTTGCTGGTCGACACTGTTTCCACGCCGCTGGAATATGACCGCACCGCCGCCCACATCGCGCGGGGCGGTCTCGATCACTATCAGTTCATCCTTTGCCTGCAGGGGCAGATGCGATTTACATCGGGGCGCCGCGACATAACACTGCGCTCCGGTGACGTCTGCCTGATCGACATGGCGCAACCGAACCGCACCTGGCTGACGGGAGATGGCGATGACCGCCCCCGGCTGACATCGCTCATCGTAGCGCGTTCCGTGCTCGCGCCACGGCTGGCGCATCCGGATTCGGCGACCGCGACGCTGCTGCCGGCAGATGATCGCCCTGCCCGTTTGCTCGCCGATCAATTTGCCGCGCTTTGGCAGCTACCCGAAACGGACGACGCGGCCACCGTGATCGAAGCCATGTTTGATGTCGTCGCCGAAGCAGCCGGCCGGTCGACCGACGCAAAGGGCGACGTCGGGCGGGCAGAGCGAAAACTGCTTCTGGTGGCGATCAAGCATCATATCGACGCCCATCTCGAGACCGGCTCGCTCAATGCCGATGATCTCGGCCGTCGCTTTAACATCTCCCGCGCCAGCCTGTACCGGCTGTTCGGTCCCGATGGCGGGCTAGCGCGCTACGTCCAGGATCAAAGACTCAACCGCGCCTTACGTATGCTCATTTCGCCGAGCGCACGGAGCCAACGACTGATCGATCTCGCGGTCGAATTTCAATTCAGCGGTGACTCCACTTTCGTCCGGGCGTTCCGCAAGCAATTCGGTCTGACGCCCGGCGAGATTAGGGAATTGTCCGAAGCGTGGTTGCGCGAAACTGGCGGCGTGGCCGGGCCGGACGATTTACTCCATCACATCGCTTGACGTCGATTGCGCGGCCGAGGGTGCTGCGAACTCAATCGAACGCTTGCGCGTGCAAATACCGCCGATCTCGCCGCCGGAAATCCAGCCCCTTTTAACGTTGATTATCGGTGACAGTATTTATGTGCTATAAGGCGATCATCCGTTTAGGTGCGATAATTTAGGTGCTATAATATCGTAGGCGGCGTTTAAGCATAATCCGCCGTTGCCTCTGTAAAACCACAGAATCGTGCCTATATAGGGGTCAACCCCTTCATCCTGTCCGGTTTTGCACCCGGTTTTGGCCGGCGATATTGGAGATTGTCATGAAACCATTCGATTTTAACGCTCCGGCGGAGCTTTTTCCGTCACGCAACCGTAAGATTGCCAACAAAGTGCGCTATCGCCGCTTCGATACCGCGGCCGACGCCATTCGCTTCGCGGTCGAGGAACTGCCGGAACCGCTGCTGCTCGGTGCCTATATCGAGATCAACGAAGCCCGCCTCGGCCACAAGGACATCAAGGCCCTGTACGAAAGCGAAGGCTATCCGCTCGAGAAGGCTGCCCAGCCGGAAACCGCCGAAGCCCCTTCCGCCTAAAGCCGACCGGCCGCGACGCGGCCCAATTGATCATTTCAAACGATTGCTTCAAGCCATCGTCTTCATCTGTCTCAGCATCAAAGCGCGCTTCCGGGTTCGATGAAACCGGGGCGCGCTTTGCGCGTAAATGCTTAACTGATTGACGATTTTCGTCGTTTCAGCTATGTAAAATGCGTTGAAACTGGTTTTCGGAACTGCCTTGCTGCGCTGCCCGTTTTTGGGCGCTTATCAATGCACCCCCAAAACTCGGATGTTTCGATCGCACAAGTGACAATCACTTGGGCGCATCACAATGCAAGCAGCGCATAACGCAAAAGGTGCCACGATGGCGACAGGTACGGTCAAGTTCTTCAATACCCAAAAAGGTTTCGGTTTCATCACGCCGAGCGATGGCTCGAAGGACGTCTTCGTGCACATCAGCGCCGTCGAGCGCGCCGGCATGAGCACGCTCAACGAAGGCCAGCGCCTGACCTACGAAATCATCACCGAGCGCGGCAAGCAGGCTGCGGGCAATCTGCAGAACGCCTAACCGGCGCCATCTGCGATTTCCGACAAGTTACGAAACGCCCGGCGGTGCGCCGGGCGTTTTGATTCAGACTGACGCCGAAACCACCGGCCAATCAAAAACCAAGAAATCGAGCCCGACCATGACGCACAAATTCGCCGCCGGCCAGAACGTGTTTTACGAGCCGACCTTCGGCAACGCCGCCGCCCGCGGCCAATATACCGTCGTGCGCACGCTGCCGATGGAAAACGACAGCCGCGTCTCCTACCGCATCAAGAGCGTCGTCGGAAAACTTCGAGCGCATCGCCGAAGAGCATCAGCTCAGCCAAGACGAATAGCCTGCCGCCGTCATCCTGACGCACGAGACAACAAAGCCGCCGGGCCGCTAACAGCGCCGCGGCAAAAGCTTGACGAATGACCTGCCCGTCGATCCGTCGAGGGCCGCCGCGCGGCCGTCTCGGGATGACGAAGGGGCGCCGATGAGCCGCCCGGTACCGCCTGCAGGCCGGTTTTCGGCCGTTGCCGGGCCAAAACCGGCCAAATCACACCGTTATCAATGAAGCGTGATGCCCCTTGGGAACCCCGGCGGCCTCCCTACGTTATCTAGACGAATGATTTGAACCTTTCTCGGGGACGGAGCGACACATAGCCGTGACCTTGGAGGATGCCATGAACTGGTCGATGTACACTGCCGACCGCACCACCCACCTCAAGATCGTGGTGGTCGGTCTTGCCACCGCGCTGCTGATCGCCGTCATCGGGATCTCAGCGACCGGATTTAATCTCCGCGCCGACATCACGTCGGCGCAGGGTCCCACTGTTTACCAAGCTGGCGCCCCGGCGGCTTTCACCGCCCGCGACGGCGTCACCATTCGCTGAGCGCGTGCCCCCCAGCACGCGTGTCTGATGCCTGCCCGCCCTTTGCACCGGCGGTGACGTTTTGAACCTCCCCCAAACTCAACGCGCCGGATGCCCCGGCGCGTTTTTTCTTGTGCCACCGGCCCCCGCGCGCGCGGGCCGCGTCGAATGACCGCGCGCGGTTACGCCTTGCGCTGCCGCGTAAATGCCGCAGGGTGGTGACAAATTCGAATCACCTGCCGCCGGGACTTCAGCCAAGATGCCGCGTCACCGCCTGCTCCGCCCCGTCATACGCACCGCCGCGATGTCGCTGATCGCCGCCATGCTGCTCGGCTGCGCGCCGGGCAACGGCCAGGTTGCGTTCAATCCCGGCGCCTCCGACTACGAGGCGAAGCTGGCGGCCTATCACGCAGTCCATGATCCTTACGCGCAAGCGGCCAAGGCCTATTGGGACGCGGTCAGCGCCAAGCGCCGCATCCGAAACGCCAAGCGCCGCGCCCATCAGCAGATCGCGATCGACGATTACGTGCTGGAACAGCCGCCGGTCTATAACGGCCCACCGTACCCGCGCGACCCCAATGCGCCGCCGGGACCGCAACCGGGCGAACGCCCGCCGGTGCCGGTGATCGCCGACTTCATCCGCAACGCCAATCAGCAGTTCGGCTTCGTGCCGAACCAGCCGAAAAGCGAACTCGAATTCAAGCGCGCCTATGCCAAGGCGGCGGCCGCCGCCGGCCTGACGCGCGACCAGATCGTCGGCGTCTACGCTTTCGAGACCGGCGGCAACGGCACCTACGACACCCAGGCCGGCGTTTCAGCCAAGCGGCCGAAGGCGATTTCGGCGGCGATCGGCTACAATCAATTGCTGTCGACCAATTCGGTCGCAATGCTGGCCGAGCATGGCAATCATATCCTCGCCGTGCTGCGCGCCAAGGAACGGAGCTTGCGCGGCGACTCCAAAATCGTGATGGCGCGCAAGATCAACGCCGTCAAACGCATGATCACCTATGCCCATTCGGTGCCGCAACGCTGGAGCGCCTATAACGAGCTCGCCAAGAACACGGCTGGCGGCATCGGCATTCACGCCATCGTGCTCGACATGGATATCGGCCCGGTGGTGCAGGTGCAGAAGCTTTTGAACTCGGTCAAGTTTGCGCACATGAAAGGCTACACGCGGCCTCTGGCAGCGCCCGAACTTGAACTGATGAACCTGACCGGCGACTCGACCGGGCTCGATATGGTGATGATGCCCGACGAATACCGCGCCCGCGTGCCGACGGCGAATTTTTTCCAGCGCAATGGCTATGAGCGCAATCCGGTCGCCAAGCGCACCGGCGTGGTCGCCAATCTGATCACCGACATCGACGGCAAGATGGAGCGCGCCGCGAAAAACCCGGGCGCGCGCGATCTGGCGGCGGCGTTTTAGAATGCCGCCGTTCCCGCGTAGCCGCTATCTGATCACCACGCTCGGCAGCCACAGCGAAATCGCCGGGATGAAGGTGACCATCATCAGCACCGCAAACATCACGGCATAGAACGGCCAAATCCCTTTTATCACGTCTTCCATGCTGACTTTGCCGACGGCGCAACCGACAAACAGCACCGAGCCGACCGGCGGCGTCAGCAGTCCGATGCCGAGATTGAGCAGCATCATGATGCCGAAGTGCACCGGGTCGACGCCGAGCTTCATCACCACCGGCAGCAGGATCGGCGTGCAGATCAAAATCAACGGCGCCATATCCATCAGGCAGCCGAGCACCAGCAGCATGAAATTGATCAGCATCAAGATGACGTATTTGTTCTCCGACACGGTCAAGAAGAATGCCGTGATCTTGGCCGGCATTTGCATCAGCGCCATCACGTAACCGAAGCTCGACGCCATCGCGATCAGCGTCATCACCATCGCCACCGTCTTGAGCGTGCGGTGGACGAGCCCCGGCAGATCCTTCCAGCGATAATCGCGGTAGATGAACATCGTCACGCAGAAAGCCCAGATGCAGGCGACCGCGCCGGCTTCGACCGCGGTAAAGACCCCGAGCAAAATGCCGCCGATAATGATCACGATGGTGACCAACCCCCAGGCGGCGTCGATGCTGATGCGCACGGCGTCGCGGAACGGCACAGAATCGCCCTTTGGATGGCCGTCGCGATAACCGATGAAGATGCAAAGCGCGATCAGCGCAGCGCCCAGCAGCAGACCCGGCATCACGCCGGCCATGAACAGGCTGATAATTGAAATGGTGCCGCCGGTCGCCAGCGAATAAATCACCGCGTTGTGGCTCGGCGGCACGACGATCGCCTGCAGCGAGGCGCTGATCGTGACGTTGGTGGCAAAGACCCGCGGATAGCCGACCTTTTCCATCTGCGGAATCAGGACCGACCCGATCGCCGACGTATCGGCGACCGAGGAACCGGAAATGCCGCTGAGAAATGTCGTCGCCAGAATGTTCACCGCCGACAGGCCGCCGCGCACCCGCACCAGACCGACGATGACATTGGCCAGCGCCACCAGACGGCGCGCCATGCCGCCTTCCGCCATGATCGCGCCCGCCAACACGAAGAACGGAATGGTCAGCATCGCCACTTTGCTGACGCCGTCGGAAATCTTCAGCATCACCGCTTCCGGCGGAATCCCGATCCACAGCGCGCCGGCGAGCGCGCCGATGCCGAGCGAGTAGGAAATCGGCATGCCGATGCCGAAGCACAGGAACAAGGTCGCGAGAAGAATAAAGAGGTCCATTGTGCCCTGCGCTCAGTCGACCGGTGGCATGATGTGCGGATCGGCTTCGGCGCCGGGCCGGCCAATGGTGAGATGCTCGATGATGAAGAGCATTGTGAACGCGCCGCCGATCGGGATCGGCGAATAGACCAGACCGACCGACAGGAAGGGGAATTCGGCGATCGAATTCTGCCAGGTCGCCTGGCACAGCTTGATGCCGTAGACGATCATGAACAGCGCCATCACCGCCATCAGCACCTCGACCAGGAGATCGGCCACCCGCCGCGCCCGCGGCGGCAGCAGCGCGACGGCAACCGTCACGTTCATGTGCAGGTTGAGCCGGTAGCAGGCGGCGGCGCCGAAGAACGTCAAGACCACGGTCAGCAGCACCGCCGCGGTTTCCGGCCATGACGCCGCGCTGTTGAGAACGTAGCGGGTAAAGACCGCCCACGGCATGATCGCTGAAATCAGCACCAGTGCGGCACCGGCAATCACGACGCAGACCAGATAGGCCTGGTCCATCAGCTTGCGATAATAGCGCGGCCATCGTTCCCCCCGGCGGCGGACCTGTTGACCGGTCGCCACTGCCTCAAAAATGATCGCGCCACGCGTTTTCCGTATCGGGAAAGGCGTGGCGCGACGGCCTTGGCTACTTGGTGTCCTGGATGCGCTTGATCATGGCGGCGTATTTCGGGCCGTATTTGTCCCACACCGGCTTAACCGCAGCCTGGAACGCCTTCTTGTCGGCGGCCGATACCTGGATGATCTGAATGCCGGCGGCCTTAGCCTTGTCCATCGCCTTTTGCTGATAGACGTTCCACAACTGGCGCTCTTCCAGCTGGGCTTCGCGGCCATACTTCTTGACGTCGGCCTGCTCGGCCTTCGACAGCGAGTCGAAAATCTTCTTCGACATCACCAGCATTTCCGGCACGATCAGATGCTCGTCGATGGTGTAGTACTTCGCGACTTGATAGTGATTATCGAACACGAAGCTCGGCGGGTTGTTTTCAGCGCCGTCGATGACGCCGGTCTGCAACGACGAGAACACCTGGTCGTAGCCGAGCGGCACGCCGTTGGCGCCCATCGAATTCGCCATGTCGACGAACATCGGATTGCCCATAACGCGGATCTTCAGGCCCTTGAGATCGGCCATGTTATGGATCGGCCTTTTGGTGTCGTAAAAATTCCGCGCGCCGGCGTCCATCCAGCAGATGCCGACCAGGCCCTTGCCGCTGTTAGTTACCTTGTCGAGCAGGTCCTGTCCGATCTTGCCGTCGATGACGTGCCGCATGTGTTCGGTATTACGAAACACGTAAGGCAGGTTGAACACGTTGAGGTCGTCGACCACCGGCCCGAGCGCACCGACGCTGACACGGGCGAACGCAATGGCGCCGACCTGGGCTTGTTCGATCGCTTCCTTCTCGCCGCCGAGCTGCATCGACGGATACATCTGGACGCTGAGACGGCCTTTGGTCGCCTTGTCGAGTTTCTTGCCCATATTTTCGACGGCGACCACGGTCGGATAACCGCCCGGATGCACGTCGGAGGCTTTCAGGACCAGTTTGCCTTGTGCCAAGACTGCGCCGCTTGAAAATGCGGTGGCCAAGGCCAGCACGCTCACGGCTACGAATGCTCTACGCGTCGTCATGTTAAAGCTTCCTCCCCTGTTCTATTTATTTGTTTATTCGTTCTCAGCAGATGGTCCGAAAGCCGCGTCATGCATTGAGCGGTTAACCCGCTTCACCATTGACGTGCATTGATCGCCGCCAAAGCCCATGCTACTCATCAGGTCATATGATGACCTGACCAAATTTCCCCGGTCAAGAGGACGAGGCTCACGTTTGGCGAAAAATCTTTCTTTGTTGCAACCAGTCGAGGCGCCGCGCGGCCTGGCTGCCGAGATCGTGGCTCGACTGACCGCCGACATCACCAGCGGCAAATTGCTGCCGGGCTCGCGCCTGCCAACCGAACAGGAGATGATCGCGGCCACCGGCGTGTCCCGCACCGTGATCCGAGAGGCGGTGGCGGCGCTGCGCGCCGATAAGCTGGTCGTCAGCCGCCAGGGCATCGGCACCTTCGTCGCCGAGCATGTCCGCCGTCCGTTCCGGGTCGATTTCGACGAAAGCTCGTCGTTGCGCGACGTCCTCAACGTCATGGAACTGCGCACCGGCGCCGAGGTCGAGGCCGCCGGCCTGGCCGCCGAACGCGCCAAACCGGACCAGATCAAGAAAATCGCAGACCGGCTGGCCGCCGTCAAAGCCGCCATCGAGCGCGGCGAGACTGCCGTCGACCAGGACTTCGCCTTTCACTGCGAAATCGCCGAGGCCACCGGCAATCCGCAGTTCAAGGGCTTTCTCGAATATCTCGGCCGCTTCATCATTCCGCGCCAGACGGTGTGGGGGCGCACCGCGCCGCTGCTCAAACAAAGCAACCTTGCCGTCTTCCAGCGCGAACATGAGCAGATTCTTGATGCCATTCGCACCCATTCAATGACGCGCGCGCGCGCGGCGATGCAGCGCCACCTCGTCAATAGCCGGCTGCGCCACGAAAAACTCGCCCGCAAATTAGGAATTAAGTAGCGCGGGTGTTGCGCCGCAGCATCGGGTGCGCCTTAGGCGTCGCCCAAGGACGTAAAAGAAAGCAAACCGACACAAAGTGACGGCCATCACTGTTCCCGGCGGTATCGCGGCCTAAGAAACATCCAAGCCAACCATCGCCTTTCATGACGCGTTCCAATCAACCCATGAGATTCCGATGAAAAAAATTCTGGTCACGGGCGCCGCCGGCGATGTCGGCACGCGCTTGCGCAAGTTATTGCCGCCGATCTATCCGAACATCCGCTGGAGTGACATCCGCGTCCCGCCCGATCTTGCGCCGGACGCGGAATTTGTCTGCGCCGATCTCGCCAGGCTCGACGAGGTCAACGGCTTGATGAACGGCATCGACGGCATCGTCCATCTCGGCGGCTTTTCGGTCGAAGGCCATTGGGAAACCATCCTCAACGCCAACATAATCGGTTGTCGGAATATGTTCGAGGCGGCCTACCGCGCCAAGGTCAAGCGCGTGGTGTTCGCCTCTTCCAACCACGCCGTCGGCTTTTATCCGCGCGACCAAAAGATCGGCGTCGATGTCACGGTGCGGCCGGATTCGCGCTACGGCATCAGCAAGGCCTTCGGCGAAGCTATCGGCGCCTTTTATGCCGACAAGCATGGGCTTCGTGTCACCTGCCTGCGCATCGGTAATGTCGGCGACGCGCCGATCGACGCCCGGCGGCTGTCGATCTGGCTCAAGCCGGAGGACCTGGTGCAATTGATCCGGATCGGGCTGGAGCACCCGGATATCCATTTTGAGATCTTTTACGGCGCCTCCGGCAATGACGCGGCCTGGTGGGACAACAGCAATGCCGCCCGCTTCGGCTATCAACCGGTCGGCCGCGCCGAAGAATTCCGCGCGCAGGCGCTGGAGGCGCAAGCCAAGATTGCGCCGGACCCTGTCGGCGACCGGTTCCAGGGCGGTAGTTTCTGTAGCGACGAATATGATGCCGACCAGCGAGGGGCATCGTAGGCCGTTTTTCGGCGCGTCGCGGCGCAACCCAGACCGCCGGAGCCCCCGATAGTTGCCGCAGAAACCGGCGTCCGAGCCGCCCCCACGAGGGGGCGGCGACAGGCAGCAATAGACAGAATGTGGACCGCGCCATGCGCGGCGTTCAAGTAGCCAATGCGGTCGAATGCCGCTATGTGCTAGGCTCGGCCTTCCATTTTACCGCCGGGATATTCGCTTTGCTGACCTACACACGCGACCAGGACGACGACACCATCACTCTGCCGGCGGAATTGTGCGGCTACCGGCTGCTGGCGGACCCGCGCCTGAACAAGGGCACCGCCTTCACCGAGGACGAGCGCACCGCCTTCGGCCTGCACGGCCTGTTGCCGCCGACCGTGTTCAACATCGACGACCAGGTCCGGCGCCGCCTGCAGGTGCTCCGCGAATTCCACACCGATCTGGAACGTTACGCCTTCCTGCGCGAGCTGCAGGACACCAACGAGATGCTGTTTTACGCGCTGCTTGCCCGGCACGTCGAGGAGCTGTTGCCGATCGTTTATACGCCGACGGTTGGGGCCGGCTGCAAATCCTTCAGCCGGCTGTTCCGCAAACCGCGCGGCCTGTTCCTGTCGGTGCCGCACCGCGACCGCATTCGCGAGATCCTGGCCAATCCGCTGTTCGACAAGACCGAAGTGATCGTCGTCACCGACGGCGAGCGCATCTTGGGGCTCGGCGACCAGGGCGCCGGCGGCATGGGCATCCCGATCGGCAAGCTGGCGCTGTACACCGCCTGCGGCGGCATCGACCCGGCGACCGCGCTGCCGATCCTGCTCGATGTCGGCACCGACAACGAGGAAAATCTCAACGACCCGCTTTATATCGGCTGGCGTCACAAGCGCGTGCGCGGCGCCGACTATGACAGCTTCATCGAAGAGTTCATCAGCGCGGTCACCGATCGCTGGCCGCACGCCATGCTGCAGTGGGAAGACTTCGCCAAGGGCAACGCCACCCGCCTGCTCGACGGCTACCGCAATCGGATCTGCAGCTTCAACGACGATATTCAAGGCACCGCGGCGGTCGCCACCGGCGCGCTATTGGCCGCGATCAACGTCACCGGCGTGCCGATGGAAAATCAGCGCATCGCCATTCTCGGCGGCGGCTCGGCGGGCTGCGGCATCGCCAATTTGCTGCTCACCGCCATGGTCGATTCCGGTCTCGATCCGCAGGACGCGGCGCGCCGCTTCTATCTGGTCGACAAAGACGGCCTGCTGGTCGAAGGCATGACCGACATCGCGCCGTTCCAGAAGCCGTTCCTGCAGCCGCGGTCGGCGCTGGCCGACTGGAACATCGGCAACGCCAACAAGATCACGCTGCTCGACGTCATCTATAACGCCAAGCCGACGGCGCTGATCGGCGTCTCGGCGCAGACCGGCGCCTTCACCGAGTCGGTGGTGCGCGCGATGGCCAAGCACAATCAGCGGCCGATCATATTCCCGCTGTCCAATCCGATTTCCTGCGCCGAGGCCGCGCCCGGCGACGTCGAGCGCTGGAGCGAAGGCCGCGCCATCATCGGCTGCGGCTCGCCGTTTCCGCCGATCGTGCGCAACGGCAAACCGTTCAGCGTCGACCAGAGCAACAATTCCTACATCTTCCCCGGCGTCGGCCTCGGCGCGATCGCGACCCACGCCTCCGCCATCACCGACAAGATGTTCATGGCAGCCGCCAAGGCGCTGGCCGAATTGTCGCCGGCCCGAAACGACCCGGAAGCCAATCTGCTGCCGCGCGTCTCGATGCTGCGCGACGTCGCCATCGCCGTCGCCACCGCGGTCGGCAAGCAGGCTTTCGCCGAGGGCCTGACCTCGGGCGTCACCGCCGACACCATCGAGGACGCGGTGCGCGCCAAGATGTGGACGCCGCGTTATGTGCCCTATCGCTGTGGCAAGAAGAAATAGTCCCAGGCCGTATTCGGTTCCGTCCGCGTTCGGCACATCACGAGTCTAGGTCGATGCATCTCGTCCTCAGCCTGCTGCAGCTCTCGCTCGTCCATATCCTGATGGCCATGATCCCGGGTCCGAATACCGTCGCCGTCAGCTATTTCTCCGCCAGCACTTCGAGGCAAGCCGGTCTCAAGGCCGCGTTCGGCGTCGCGCTCGGCTCGGCGATCTGGGTCAGCCTCAGCCTGATGGGCGTCGGCGTCCTGTTGCTCGAGGCCGGCGGCGTCTATCGCGTGCTGAGGTTCGCCGGCGCCTGTTATCTCCTCTATGTCGGCTGGCGCATGCTGACCGCCGAACGACGATCGGCCTTAGCGCCCAACGCAACGTCAAGCACCGCGCCAACCGGCCGCTCGCCGATCCTCGCCGGCCTGTTAACGACGCTGAGCAATCCGAAATCCGCCGTGTTCTGGACCAGCGTGTTCGTGGTGCTGGTGCCGGCGCACGCGCCGGTCTGGTTCTACGGCGCCGTGGTGGCGTTGATCGTGGCGCAATCCGCGCTCTGGTACGGCACCGTCGCGCTAGCACTGTCGACCGCGTTCGCCCGACGGCATTACCTCCGCCTCACCGGCTGGCTAGATCGCATCGCTGGCGTTGTGATGATCGGTTTCGGATTAAAGCTCGCCAATGAAGTGCGCAGCGAATTTTTCGGCCGCTGACGTCACCCGTTTACAGCAGGCAACAATGTCGCACTGCCATGCCCCTATCGAGCCGGCGCGAAAAGGAACACTCGCCATGAGAATTATGACCGCCGCGCTATTCGCTTTGCTTGCCGCCCCGGCAACCGCCCAGGATATTCGTGGCCTGGAAGTCTGCACCGCCGAAAAGCAGATGGACCGGCGCACCTCGTGCCTGCAGGCCAATGTCGAGTTCCTGCAGCAGGCGCTGACCAAACACACCCAGGACACCCGCGCCAAATTCGCCGCCGCCGGCCGCGAACTGGCCGCCGCTCACGCCGAGATCGCCGCTCTGAAAGCGCGACTGGCCAAGCTCGATCATGAATTGGCGTTGCTGAAGACGAAAGCCGCCAACGGCAAAAAGTGAGCGGCGAACCTAGACGCGCAGCCAGTGCCAGAGGAAGCCGCGCTGTTCCGGGTGGTTCATGAGCGGCATATCGCTGATCAGCTTGGCGCCGCCGGGGCGGCGTTCAAGCACAAGTTTGCGTAAGTGGAATCGCTCCAGCTCAGGCCGGTGGCCAACGCTGATAATGGTCAGACCTTTCATCTCGTCCGACAAAAGCTGCATCAGGGTGTCCTGGCCTTTCGGGTCGAGCGCCGATGTCGCCTCATCGAGCACGATGATGTCGGGCCGGTGCAGCAGCACGCGCGCCACCGTCAGTCGCTGTTTTTCGCCGCCGGACAACGTCTGATCCCACGGCGAATCTTCCTCCAACCGGTCTTTGAGATGGTCGAGGCCGACCTTGCTCAGGATCGCGGAGATCTGTTCCACATCCCAGTCTTCGGCGGCACCCGGATAGGCGACCGCGCGGCGTAAGGTGCCGGTCGGCACATAAGGCCGCTGCGGCAACAGGAACAGCCGCGAGTCATGTTGGATCGAAATCTCGCCGCCACCCCAGGGCCACAAGCCGGCAATCGCCCGCACCAGCGTACTCTTGCCGGTGCCGCTTTCGCCGGCGATCAACACCCGCTCGCCCTTTTGGATAACGACCGCGGTATCGTCGACCACCGCGGTGCCGTCGTCGAGCGCAACCGACAGGTTGAGCAGTTTCATCGCCGCGTCTTTGGTCTCGCTACGCTTGATGCGGTTAAAGGCATCGCCACTTTCGGCCTCTTCCAGCGAGTCGAGTGACACCATCAGCGACGCGATGCGCCGTGCCGAAGCATTCCAGTCCGCCAGCCGCGGATAATTATCGACCAGCCAGGAGAACGCGCTTTGCACGATGGTAAAGGCCGAGGCCGCTTGCATGACCTGACCGAGCGACATGGTGCCGTCGAGGAATTTCGGTGCGCATAGAATGATCGGAATCACGGCCGCCAGCATATGCGAGCCTTGCGACACCACCGTCGTCTTCATGTGCTGATGGCAAAGCTCGCGCCAGCGCCCCAGCACCGAAATCAGCGCCCGGTCGATACCGGCGCGCTCCTCCGCTTCGCCACCAAGCAAGGCGATGCTTTCGCCGTACTCGCGCACGCGGGTCAACTGGTAGCGATAGCTGGCTTCGGCCTGGTTCTTCCGCTCGGAGACCGACACGAATTTTTTTCCGACCACCGCCATCGCACCGCTGGCCAGCGCGGCATAAGCAATCGCCGCGATGACAAGAAAGCCCGGAATGGTGACGCTGAACCCGGCGATCGGGATCGTCAGCGCGCCGCCGATGGTCCACAGCACCGCGATAAAGGTCAGCGCCGACAGCGCCGCCTGCACCACGCCGACGGCGAAATCGACCGGCGCGTCGGTCGATACCCGCAGATCGTCGGTTAGACGGCCGCCCGGGTTCTGATGATCGCCGCTGACAAGATTGAGCTGGTAATAGCGGCCATTCTTGAGCCAACGGCTAATGACTGAATCCGAAACCCAGGCACGCCAGCGCCGTTGCGTGGTCATGCGCGCCCAAACGTTGATCACGCCGAACATCACGCTGGCCGCCGCCAGCGGAAAGAACACCCCCGACAGGAACAACACGGCTGGGCTGTCACGTTGCTCGAGCGCGTCGAAGATCTTCCGGTTCCACAGGTTGATTCCGAATTGCGCGGCCAGATTGGCAAAGATCAGGACAAAAAGGGCGGCCAAAAGCACCCAAGCCAGCCGGTCGCCGCGTGTGCGGCTCCAAAAGCCGACCGCGGTACGCCAGAACCGATAGAGCAGATATTTGCGGCGAAGCTGTTCCTGCTCGTCGCCGGCGGAAGCGTCGCGCTCCCGCCGCGCCGATTGCATGGCAAGGTCGACTTCCGGCATGTCGTCGATCGACCGCCATTTGCCTGAATCGTTGTCGCTGTCGCCTTCGGCCCGAAAGGCGGGGATCTCTTTGTCGGCGACCAATTGCGACAATGTCATGCGGTTTTATCGTGGCGACCGGACGCGATGCACGCGAGCCTGTCGCCGATACTCCCATTTTAAATTGTGAAGATGAACACGCCCACTTCGCACCATACGTGCTATGCGCTATGCCGACGATACAGCAAAGTACAATCTTATGATAGGCGCGCGCGATTTCGTAATGCCGGCGACCTATCCCGATACCTATTTTCGCCGGTGTTTATACGAAATGTATATCCGGCATTGCTTCCCCTATCCTGCGCTTTGACCGCATAAAGAGATCTATATGAGTTTCTTTCGCCTTTACGGTCGTGTTCTTGCTCTGCTTGGGTCGGAAAGCCAACTCGCCTGGGCTCTGGCGCTCGCCAATATGGCACTGGCCTCGGCGCAATTTGCCGAGCCGGTTCTGCTTGGCCGGATCATCGACACCCTGACCGGCGCGCAGACGCGCGGCGTACCGCCGTCCTGGGAAGAGCTCAGCATTCTCCTCTCGGCCTGGGCCGGATTCGGGCTATTCACCATTGCCTGTGGCACGCTGATCGCGCTTTACGCCGACCGGCTGTCGCACCGCCGCCGCCACGTCGTGCTCACCGGCTATTTCGAACACGTCCTCGAACTGCCGCTGACCTATCACGGCAACACCCATTCCGGCCGCCTGATGAAGGTGATGTTGCAGGGCACCGACGCCCTCTGGGGATTATGGGTTGGCTTCTTCCGCGAACACCTCGCGTCGTTCATTTCGCTGCTTGTGCTGCTGCCGATCTCGCTGTTCATCAATTGGCGGCTGGCGACCTTGCTGATCGGTTTGTGTGTGGTTTTCGCCGTGCTGACCGCGATCATCGTCCGCAAGACCGGCACCTTGCAAAGCTCGGTCGAGCAGCATTACTCCGATCTCGCCGAACGCGCCTCCGATACCCTCGGCAACATTGCGCTGGTGCAAAGCTTCTCGCGCCTGGAGGCCGAAGTCATCGAACTGCGCCAGATCGTCGACCGGCTATTGAAAGCGCAAATGCCGGTGCTGTCGTGGTGGGCGTTGGCAGTGGTTCTGACGCGAACATCGACGACGTTGACGGTGCTTTTGATCATCATTGTCGGCACCTTCCTGAACATCAACGGCCAGGCGACCATCGGCGAGATGGTCACCTTTATGAACTTCTCCACTTTGATCATCAGCCGGCTGGAACAGTCGGTATCCTTCATCAATCGGGTGGTGTCGGAAGCGCCGCGCCTGCGCGAATTCTTTCAGGTCTGGGACACCGTACCGGCCATCCGTAATGAACCGGATGCCTACGATCCCGGCCACCTCAAGGGCCTGGTCGAATTCAAGAACGTGTCGTTTTCCTATGACGGCGAGCAGATGGCGGCGGTCGATCTCAATTTCACGGCCAAGCCGGGCGAAACGATCGCGCTGGTCGGCGCCACCGGCGCCGGCAAGTCGACGGCAATCGCTTTGTTGCACCGCGCTTTCGATCCGCAGACCGGCGTGATCGAAATCGACGGCGTCGACATCCGCAAGTTCAAACTGTCGGCGCTCCGGCGCAATATCGGCGTCGTG
Source organism: uncultured Alphaproteobacteria bacterium (assembly GCA_963830125.1). Taxonomy (GTDB): domain Bacteria; phylum Pseudomonadota; class Alphaproteobacteria; order Rhizobiales; family Xanthobacteraceae; genus Pseudolabrys. Next base: position 22,291 of record CAWHKU010000009.1, read on the forward strand.
TTTCAGGAAGCGCTGTTGTTCAACCGGACGATTGCCGACAACCTGCGGGTCGGCAAAGCCGACGCCACCGACGAGGAAATGCGTGAGGCGGCCCGGCGCGCGCAAGCTTTGGAGTTTATCGACCGGAAATTTGACGGTCTGTCCAACCGCGTCGGCGAACGCGGCCGTTCGCTGTCGGGCGGCGAGCGTCAACGGTTGTCGATCGCGCGCGCGCTGTTGAAAGATCCGCCGATCCTGATCCTCGACGAGGCGACCAGCGCACTCGACGCCTCCACCGAGGGCAAGGTCATGCAGGCGCTCGACGAGGTGATGAAGGACCGAACCACCTTCGTCATCGCGCATCGGCTATCGACGGTGCGTAACGCGAGCCGCATCCTCGTATTCGACGCTGGCAAGATCATCGAGGCCGGCACTTTCGATGAATTGGTCGCCGCCGGCGGCCGCTTTGCCGAACTGGCCCGCGCCCAATTCATGGTTTCGGCACCGGCAGCCGCCCTGGTGCCGCCCGTTATCGTGTCGTGATGCGGCGCATATCTAAAATGCCCGTTTGACCACCGCCAGCTGGCTATAGCCGAAATAGGGCCGCTCTAACTCAAGCGTCATGCCGCGGTCTATCGCGAGTTCGCGCAACACGCTTTCCATGTCATCGCGCGGAATGACGTGAAACAGCCTGAGCCACGCCCGCAACACCGCGCGGCACCAGCGCGGCAGCCGCTCCTGCCCGCCGAAATCGACAATGTGCAATTGCCCGCCCGGCGGCAGCAATTTCAACGCGGCCGCCATGACAGACGGCCAGACCGGGATCATCGACAGGCAATAAGAAATGACGACGCGCTCGAACTGACCGCGCCCCAGCACGGCCACCGGATCGAAAGTGACGGCATCGGCCTGTTGCAGCGTCACACGGTCGGACAAGTCCGCGCGCTCAACCGCGCTCGCCGCCGACACCAGCATCTGAGCCGAAACATCGACACCATAAAGCCGGCTTTTTGGATAGCGGTTGGCGATCGCCACCAGATTGCGGCCGGTGCCGCAGCCGATTTCGAGAATGGCGTCCGATGCCCGCGCGTTCAGGCCCTCGATCAGACCGGTCGCGGCCCAACAGATAGAACTTGCGGGTCAGGTCGTAGACATGACGCTGCCGGCGGTACATCCGGTCCATCGCGATGGCGGCGGAGGACGCGGTCACCGCGTCAGCCCTCGAACACGTAAAGATGGAAGCCGCCATAAATCGCCGAGCGGTCCTGCTCGGTGAACTTAAGCGATGCTTCTTCTTCATAACGCCAACGCCCGAGCACGGCGTCATTGACACGGCCCGGCAACAAGCTCGGCTCGGCGGCGGTGCGGAAAATCACCCGCGCGCCTGGCCGCGCGGTGCGCGTGATCTCGAACCACAGATCGTTGAGCTGGGCGTCGGTCATCCAGTCCTGGGCGTCGAGCAGCACATAGCGGTCGCGCGACCCAGCCGGACAGCTTTGCAGATATTCGGTCACCGAGCGGTTGAGCACTTCGACGCGGCTCGCATTGGTCCGCACCGTCTCGAACTGCGCGCGTTGCAGATAAGGCGGCAGCGGCGCGGTCTCGCTTTCGCCATAGGCGCGGCCGAAGGCCTGCCAGGCGAAATAATTGTCGGCCAAGGGCAAAGCCGCAGGTCAGCCGCTCCAGCCGCTGCCGCAGCACCGACGACGATATCGCCGGCGCCGGCCGACGCCAGCGATTCATATTGCGCCGGCGGAATGCCCAAGACCGTACAGCGAGGTGCGGAACGAGGTCAGCCAGCGGATCAGCGGCTTGTCGAACAAAGGCGACAGCGTCGTGTTGAAATAGTCCCGCTGCTCTTGAAGCGTTCGCGTTTGCAAGAAGCCGCGCGGATCGACGCCATAGGCGCGCAGGATGATATGCGACAGGCCGATAAAGCGGCCGAGCAGACCGTGGCGATAGACATTGCCGCTGAAATAAGCGGCGCGGCGGCGGCCGAGCGCCGACGGCACGCGCTTGTCCCAATAGGCCTTGGTCTCGGCGTCGAGATGCGGCCGCAGACGCTCGCCGTAAACCTCGTCGTTTTCCGCCGCATTGGCCTGGCCGAAGAAGCGGTAGAAGTCGGCCCAGTTGGCGAGATATTGCGCGCCGGCAATCTTGAGCCGGCCGAGCGCGACATGCGCCGGGTTGAGATCGACGGCGGTGATCCTGGCCGGGTTGGCGGTGAGATACGACATGACGTTGCAGCCGCCCGAGGCGATCGCCACGACATGGCTGTCCGGCGTGATCGCCAGCGCTTCCATATCCACATCCGGGTCTTCCCAGATCTGGGCATAGACCAGGCCGCCGAAGCAGCGCGCGAACACGCTTTCGAGAAAGCGCTCGCGCAAGGTCTGGCCGTCGCAACCGACCGCCTGCTTGACCCGCGTGCGCGCGTCGATGCCGATGTCCATCGTCATTGGGCGGACCGCCGTTTTGCGTTTGAATGCGCCGAAATGCAATTGGCCGCGCGCAATTTGCCGCGACAGTGTCGAACCCATGGCCTGCACGGAAATCCCTATCGGTCGTCGCGACGCCCGAATTCAGGGGCGTCTCGAATTGTTCACAAATGTCATATTGGGGGTAATGACGTTTTGTAACGGGACGGTGACGGCGGCCCTTCCCGGCTATTGCGGGCGCCAGTGGTCGTCTCGCAGCCGTTGCCACGCCTGTTTCACCAGCGAATAGTCGAATGCCGCGCCGACCGCCGGCACCTTGTCTTTCGGCATTTCAAGGATTTCGCCGCGCACGGCCAATTGCCGCTGGCGCGCGGCCACCGACGCCATGCCGTCGTCAAGATAGGTGGCGGCGGTCTCGTCAAGCGCACCGCTCAATACGCCGTGCGCCAGTTTCGGCGCGTGGTTTTGCAAAATTTGTAAAGCCTCGGCGCGCCGGGTCTTGATGAACTGCACCGCCATCAGCGTGCCGCGCAACATGCGCTCGACCAGCCCCGGATTGCTGGCGATCAGCGCGTCGCTGGCGGCCAAGCCATTATTCGGCGCGCGAATGGTATGGCTGAGATCAACCAACACATGGGCCTTGCCGAGAATGCCGCGCTTGCGCACGATGCGCTCTTCGAGATTGGTCAGCATCACCGCCGGCAACATGGCCTGCTTGATCGCGGCGATGCGCGCCGAGCTGCCATAGCCGAGTTGCTGATAGCGTACCGCGTCACCGTCGATGCCGGCGTCGGCCAGCGCGGTGCGCATCGACATTTCGAACAGGTCGCCATGGCTCTGGATGCCGACCGATTTCCCCTTGAGGTCGGCCAACGTCTTGATGTCGGCCCGGGTCGCCCACAGCTTCCACGGCACCCGCTCCGACAGGTTCATCACGATCTTGATCTGCGCGCCTTTGAGAATGGCGGTGATGGCCGAACCGGTCGAGGTGCTGAACTCGAGCGAACCGGACAGCAACGCCGGCGTCGCGACGCCGCCGGCGACATAGACCACGCTGACGTCAAGGCCGAGATCGCGGTAATAGCCTTTGTCGATGGCGACGAAAAACGGCAAATAGGCCGGGTCGGAGGTGTCGCCGAGGCTCAAGCGCACTTTGTCGGCGGCAGTCGCGCAAGACAGGGAAGCGATGGCAACTGCCAGCACGGCAAGGCACGCCACCAAATAGCGCCGAACGTTATTCATTCCGAATTTTGTCCCTTCAAGCGATAGCGTCCGTCCGGCAACCGATCCAAACCAACCTCGCCGCGCACGACGTCGAGCGCCAGCAACACGTCGCGGCCGTCGCGGCTGCCGGTCGCTTCCATCAGGTCGCGGAAACTTTGCGGGCCTTCGTCCAGCGCCTGGCGAACGGTCAGTCCGCGCGATGCGCCGAAGCGCGGCGGCTCCGGCACATGGGCGGCATGCCGGTCGCCGCCAACGGGAAAGGTCAGGTCGAATCCGGCCTTGGCGCCGGTGCGGCTGCCGCGCAGCGACGGATCGAGCGGCACCGCGCGCATCCCGCTCATGACGACGAGATCGCGGTCGGCCTGGAAACGGGTGGCGAGCGCCCATTCCATCTGCGCGTCGGAGAAGATGTCGATGTCGTCATCGACCACGAAGACGTGCTTGACCTCGGCGACCGAGCCGAACACCGCGGCGATGGCGTTGCGCGCCTCCCCCGGCACGCGCTGGCGCAATGTCAGCCGCAAATTATAGACGCCGCCGCTTGCCGGCGTGGCATAAACGGCAACCGGTTCGCGAACGGCGGTGCGCAGCGCCGTCCAGGCCGCCGCTTCCGTGCGCACGCAATTGAGCTGCGCGGTGTCGGTCGCCGCCAGAAAACGCCCGCCGATGGTCGCGGTCTGAAACAGCGCATCGCGCCGCATGGTGATGGCGGTGAGATGAAACACCGGATTGATCTTCATGTGCCCGGTGTAGCCGAGGAATTCGCCGTAAGGCCCTTCCGGCTCGTGCCAGCCGGCCTCGTCGAGATAACCTTCCAGCACGATCTCGGCATCGGCGGGAACGAACGCGTCGATCGACACCGCGCGCACCATCGGAACAGCAGCGCCGCGCAATGCGCCGACGATTGCCATCTCGTCCGCGCCGGTCCAGGTGCAGGCGGCGGCAACGCCGTCGGCGGGATGCGAACCAAGCGCGAAAGCGACCGGCATACGTTCGCGGTGCTTGACGAATTCGCCATACATCGCGCGCAGGTCGCTCGGCGCCACCAGATCCATGCCGGCTTCATGGCGGCCGCGCAGCATCAGCCGGCGATAACCGACATTGCGGCGCTTGCCGTCGAAACTGCGGGTGACGTCGATGCTGGCCGAGATATAGGGCGCGCCGTCGTCGCCATGTTGCAGATGCACCGGCAGGCGCGTGAAATCGGCGTCAGCGCCGGTCCACACCACCTGATGCACTGGCGCTTGCGCGCTGGCGACTTCGATGGGCGCGATCGGCTGCTCGACACGCTTGAGGACTTCGGCCAGCAAGTCGCGCTCGGTGGTGTCGAAGGCGAGCGCCAGCCGCCGGCGCGAGCCCATGATATTGCCGGCGAGTTCGGTTTGCTCAGGTCCGGCTTTGCGAAACAGCACCGCTTTCGAATTGCCGTCGAGCCGCGCCGCGATATCGGCGAGATCGGTCGGCGCCGTCACTGCGTCGAGTTCGCCTTCGTGCTCGAGTCGCTCGACGAAATGCCGCAAGCGAAAGCGATCAAGCGCCGCCGGTTGCGGCGCGGTCTGCGCCTGAGCGGAGGTGGATGCTGTCGTCACGACGTTGTCCTCGCAATCCGCAACGGCTGAAGCGCACGTGCCACGGCACGATAGCGGATCGGCGTTGTGCAGCGCAACCTTTGCGGTAAGATGAAAGGACTGGAACGATCCCGGCCATGACAGATCGATGACAATCAGGAGCGGTGCTGTGTCGAGTCTCCGCGCTATTCGTCGACAAACGCGCGGTCACACATGTCACATTTCAGGTTTGTGGTTAGATGCGTTTTGTAACGCGACGGGGACGAATGACCAGGCGACAAAAAAGGCCACCCAAACTGATCTGCGTCGCTTGCACGAATTAGTTTTGCTGAAAGTGTTCTGTAGAAACTGCCGCGCCGGAAACCGCGCTTACCAGTGGTAATTGATACCGGCCCGCACCAGGTCTTCGGTGATCGGCGACGACAACGTATTGGTGCCGGACGCCGCGCCCATGAAAGTCGCGGTGCCGAGGTCGATATGGAGATACTCGGCCTTGGCGCTCCAGTTTTTGGTGATGCCATATTCGACGCCGCCGCCGACGGTCCAGCCGGCCTTGGTGTCGGTGCTGGTGCCGTTCGGCTGCACCGCTTTGATATTGCCGTAAGCCAGACCGCCGGTGATGTAAGGCATGAAGCGATCGAAGGCATAGCCGAGCCGCGCGCGCGTGGTGCCGAGCCAGCTTTGCTTGGTCTGGCACTGACCGCCGCCATTGCTGGCGCATACGCCGCCGGACGCGGCGCTGCCGGACAGATGCGCCCAGTCGATATCGCTTTCGGCGCCGATGACGGTTTTGCCGACCTGCCAGTTATAACCGATCTGGCCGCCGAGCAGCCCGCCCTTGACGTCGAACTTGCCGGAGTCGGCGCCGGCCGCCGGATCGCTCCAGCTCGACCGGCCGAAGCCGTAACCGCCGTTGATCCCGAGATAGAAGCCGCTCCAGTCGAATTGCTCCAGCTGCGGCGGCAGCGCCTTGTAAACCGGCGTTGCCGTCGGGCGCGGCTGAACATCCGCAGCCTGCGCGGTACCCGCAGCGGCCGCGACACTCAAGGCCGCGATGGCAATAAACAACGAACGCTTCATCAAACTCATCCTGAATTCTTCGCCGAAATTTTTCGACCGCTTGAACGCCGACATTTCGTTCCGGCATGCGCCGGTTTGTCGTTAATCCCTGATCGTACTTGGTCATGAAAAAGCGGCACCGCAATGGCTTCAACGTCCAGCCGCCGTCAACGTTCCGCCCGCGATTTGCCGCATTCGGCACTTTGGGCAGCGATTAGCGCAGCACTTGCGCCCAAATGACAAACGGCGCCCTCGCGGGCGCCGTTTTGTTTGATGTCTTGCGCGCCGCCGTTTAAGCGTGCGCACCGTTGGCGTTGAAGCGCAGTGCCGCGATGCGGTCGAGTTCCTGCTGCTCACGCGCATTCTGCTCGGCCTTTTCGCGGGCCTGATCGCGCTCGTCGAGCATCTCGACCTTCTTCAATTCCTCGAAGGCTTCGCCGAGCACCGCCTTGGCGTCGTCGAGCTGGGCTTTCAACTCGTCGCTGGAGCGTTTGAGATTCTCGCGCCGCACCATCGCCGCCTTGGCATAGGTCGGATAGGCGAAATGGGCGGGATCGTGGATACCGGCGCGGTCCTGCTCGAGCTTGACTTCGCGGTCGAGCTCGGCCGCGATGCGGTCGAACTCGGCCATCATAGCCTCGATCTGCGCGACCTTGCGCCGCTTCTCGTCGACCTGAAACTTTTTCAGGCGGATGAGGGTTTCACGTGACTTCATCAACTCAATACTCCCCCGAAGCCCCGAAATCGCGCCCATGCGCGGATAAAAAGACCGCCCATCAAGGACACCTCGGACCGTTCAGCCTGGGACTGTGGGGCAATATCGTTAGTTTTCGGTTTAAAATAACCTTGAAAATCCCCTGATTCCGCCACCCGTTACCGCCGGATATCAGCCCGCGCCGGAGCCTTCGCCCGAACCGGCCGTCTTGAGGATCTCGCCCAGCCGTTGATAACCCTCGGTCATCGAGGTCGCTTCGTTCTTGCCCTGGCTCAGGAATTCCTCGAGCGGCTCGTGCAGTCCGATCGCCTCGTCGACATCGGCTGATGATCCGGGGCGGTAGGCGCCGAGCCGGATCAATTCTTCCATGTCGGCATAAGTCGCCATCACCTGCTTGGCCCGCATGATCGTCGGCAGATATTGCGGATCGCAAGCGCGCGGCATGGTGCGCGAAATCGATTTGAGAACATTGATCGCCGGATAGCGGCCGCGCTCGGCAATCGCGCGCTCCATCACGATATGGCCGTCGAGAATGCCGCGCACCGCGTCGGCCACTGGCTCATTATGATCGTCGCCGTCGACCAGCACCGTGAAGATGCCGGTGATGGTGCCCTGGTCGGCGGTGCCGGGTCCTGCCCGCTCCAAGAGCTTCGGCAGTTCGGTGAACACGGTTGGCGTATAGCCCTTGGCGGTCGGCGGTTCGCCAGCCGACAGACCGATCTCGCGCTGCGCCATCGCAAAGCGGGTGACCGAGTCCATCAGCACCAGCACGTCCTTGGCCTCGTCGCGGAAATATTCGGCGATCGCCATCGTGAGGTAGGCCGCCTGGCGGCGCATCAGCGCCGGTTCGTCGGACGTCGACACCACCACCACCGAGCGAGCGAGGCCTTCGGGGCCGAGATCGTCCTGAATGAACTCCTGGACCTCACGGCCACGTTCGCCGACCAGGCCAATGACCGACACGTCGGCCGAGACGTTCTTGGCCAGCATCGACAGCAGCACCGACTTGCCGACGCCGGAGCCGGCGAAGATGCCCATGCGCTGGCCGCGGCAGACCGTCAGGAAGGTATTGAGCGCCCGCACGCCGAGATCGAGCGGCTGGCCAACCCGGGTGCGCGAATGCGCCGCCGGCGGCATGTTGCGGTAGGTATAAGGCGACGGCCCGGCCGACAGCGGCCCGAGGCCGTCGATCGGCTGGCCCATGGCGTTAACGACCCGGCCGAGCCAGGCCGGCGACGGCCGGATGGTACCGGCGGCACTGTTAACGATCGCCCGGCAGCCGCGCCGCACGCCTTCGAGCGCGCCATAGGGCATGGCCAGCGCCAGCTTGCCGGAAAAGCCGACCACTTCGCACGGGATCCCGGCACCGTCGCCGCTGTCCAGAGTCAGCCTTGAACCGACCGACATGGCGTAAATCGGCCCGGCGATCTCGACCATCAACCCGCGCACGCCAACGACGCGGCCATAAACCTCGACGCCGTCGATATCGCCAATCTGTTCGGCCAAAGCTTTCAAGACAGGTCCTTCACGATCGGGCCTTCAAGGCGCCCGTCTTAAGATTAAGGAACCCGGCGCCCCCACGTTGAATCCGCGAAAACGCCGTAAACTCGCCCTTAGGATTACCGACAAACCCTTGGCATTAACTCCGTGTTTACCCGGGTCGTTAATCATTGGGTCATCGTCCGTGGGACTAAGCGGTAATGATTCGCCCTGCCGGGACGCTGCGGGGACAAATCACCTGAGCCGGTCAGGCCCGGCTCCTGGAACACAAGGCATGATGCGAGACGTGGCTAAAAAACCACTCATATGCAACACTTTACGGCGATTCGGCTTGCAATCGCCAGCGAATGCTTGCACTGAAGAATCAGGTTTTGTTAACCATGTCCCGATACTGTCGAATTGGTTTGTCCCACCGCGTTTTTTCACACTCGCCGCCTTTGCGGCGCTGACCTTAAGCCCGGTTGCGGCGAGATAGGGGACTGGCATGCGCGTTCTATTGATTGAAGACGACAGCGCGACGGCTCAGTCGATTGAGCTGATGCTGAAAAGCGAGAGCTTCAACGTCTACACCACCGATTTGGGTGAGGAAGGCGTCGATCTCGGCAAGCTGTACGACTACGACATCATTCTCTTGGACCTGAACCTGCCCGATATGTCGGGTTTCGAGGTTCTGCGCTCCTTGCGGGTTTCCAAGGTCAAGACGCCGATCCTGATCCTGTCGGGTCTGGCCGGCATCGAAGACAAGGTCAAAGGCCTCGGCTTCGGCGCCGACGACTACATGACCAAGCCGTTCCACAAGGACGAGCTGATCGCCCGCATCCACGCCATCGTCCGTCGGTCAAAGGGCCACGCCCAGTCGGTCATCAACACCGGCGACCTGGTGGTCAACCTCGACACCAAGACTGTCGAAGTTACCGGCCAGCGCGTCCACCTGACCGGCAAAGAATACCAGATGCTCGAGCTGCTCTCCCTGCGCAAGGGCACGACGCTCACCAAGGAGATGTTCCTCAACCATCTCTACGGCGGCATGGACGAACCGGAACTCAAGATCATCGACGTGTTCATCTGTAAGCTGCGCAAGAAGCTGGCCAACGCTTCTTCCGGCAAGAACTACATCGAAACGGTCTGGGGCCGCGGCTATGTGCTGCGCGAGCCGAACGAGGAAGAAGCCCGGATCCCGGCGTAAGATTTTACCCTCCGCTCATTCCGGCGAAGGCGGGAATGAGATGAAAATTAAAAAAAGGGCGTAGAATTACCTACGCCCTTTTTATTTGGCGGCTATTTATATCAGTGATTTGATTTTTTAAGGCGGCGCGTTTTTTTCAGGTGCCGCGTGACAGCGACCTTCGCGTGCGATGCGCATGTTCCCCAAGCCAAGGCCCATAGCCAAGGTCCATGCCGGGGCCCGCTTTAACCAGCCGGTGATGCAGCGATCGGCTTTCGATCGCCAGGAACCCACCCGTTGCGTCTGCGTTCGTCTTGAACCGAGCCTCGTTGGGCTCTCCTCCATGACTCCCCGGGGCGATAAGCTCCGGGGTTTTTTCCGAGAGATCCGGTTTGCCCAATCAGCCGTTCTAGTCGTTTAAATGAGGATCCAAACGTCTCGCTTTTGCGGGAACGGCTTTGGCGACAGGCTGCGGTCTGACCCACCAGCTCGATGCCACAGGCACGACCGGCCCGACATACGAGCCGCGGCGCCGTGAAGCGATAAAGCGCGCCGCAATGCTGCTCATCACGTATCCGGCTTGAAGCGCGATCGCCGCCAAAAGCGTGGTCAGCCAAAAGCTGTCGCCAAGCATGAGTTCAATGGCAATGACGAGCGCGAGGCAAACGCAAAGCGCCGGGACCAGCACCAGCACTTTAAAGTGTAATCCAACCGCCAAACCTGTCAGCAAACTCATCCCGATAAGCACAACTGACATGATCAATGACGATCATGCGCGGGACGGGCGACGCGGCAGAAGTCCATGGATTTTCTATTGGCCAACTTGAAGACCCTTTCATTTGCGTTCCCCGACGCGATCGGTCTTGACACCGACTCGCAGGCCTTCTGACGGAGAGCCTTGATAGAGCACATATTACGCGCTTCAACTGTATATAAATAGACAGGCATGACGCGTAACGGACGGAATGAAACGCATTGGTTTCAATTTAAAAGCCGGAGTGGTGTGTTAATACCCAAACAATCAGAATTGTTTGAAACGGCAGGCGACGCATCGTTGAACGTTCCAGACCGTTGCCTTCGCGCCGTATCGAGACGCAGGTTTCGACTTGCGCACGGTGACTGACTTTGATCGGTGACCGGCTTTAAAAAATGCCAGCAATATCGCGCCGCGCACGCCCGGCGATGGCGCGAGCACGCGCAAACCGAGCAAGTCACGATAATAGGCGGCAAGGCGATCGAGATCGCGATGTGTTTGCCGAAGGCTTGCTTGGCGGCTGATCCAAAGCGGCCCCTTCAGTGGCGGCTAACCGTTCTTCTAGGCCATCGCCGCCGGGCGGGATACCGACCTTGGCGCGCTTCAGGCGCACTGGAAAAGCCACAGACCGGGGCCGCTATCGCGCCTGCCCGGCCGCGCAGGCAATACACAGATGCGCCGCCGGATCGGCCTCCAGCCGCGGCGCGGCAATGTCCTCGCCGCATTTCACGCAAAACCCGAATTCGTCTTTGGCCATGCGGTCGAGCGCGTTGCGAATGCGCGCGATCTGAGTGTCGCGCTGGCGTCCGGCGGCCAGCGCCATTTGCTGCTGCTGCATCGCATCCATGCGCGACAGCCGGCCGACGCTCTGCTGATCGCGTTGAACCGCCGCGCGGCCGGCCGCCGTCGCGTCGCGCTCGGCGACGAGATCCGCCATCATCGCCTCGAGGCGCGGGCGGAATTTGGCGATGCGGGGGTCGAGGTGTTCAGTCATGGCGTCACGTTGTTGCGGCCCGGTTATCTGGACCGTTGATATTTTTTATCAGATGCCCGGGCTGCGACTAAGCCCCATCGGGTTCACGCCGCGACTTCGTTTCGCGGATAAGCGTTGGGGAGTTATTGAAGAAGCGATCAAATGTCCGCTAGCTGCCGACCACAGACATTTACCCTGCGATCTGTTTCTCGCAAGCCGGGATCCTTCACGCTTCCTGTCAATCGGGGGCCCGGAGCCTGTAGCCGACACCGGTCTCTGTCAGGATATATTCGGGTCGCTCCGGATCGGGCTCGATCTTCTGTCTAAGCTGGCGAACATAAACCCGAAGATACTGCGCATCGGTTGTCTGGTCCCAGAGTTCTGCCATCAGGAACTTGTGGGTGAGCACCTTTCCCGCGTGCTGAACCAGAGTACGCAGCAGGTCATATTCTTTTGGCGAAAGCTTCACTTCGCTATTATTGATTTTGACGATGCGTCGAACGATGTCGACCGAAAGATCACCGGCCCGGAAAACCGGGCGCTCGCCCTGGACTTGCAACTGATGGCGTAGCGCGGCCCGCATTCGGGCAAGAAGTTCGTTCATCCCGAATGGCTTGGTCACGTAGTCGTCGGCGCCGTTGTCGAGCGCCTCGACTTTGCCGGACTCGTCGTCCCAACTCGACAACACAACGATGGCAGCGCGCTCATTTTGGGTGCGGAGCATGCGCAGAAGGTCGAGGCCCTGCAAATCAGGCAGGCCCAGGTCGAGGATGATCACATCGGGGTGTTGCGCCGCCAATTCCAGGGCAGCCTTTCCATTCGGCGCTTCCAGAACTTTGTAGCCCTCGGTGGCGAGGCCCATCCGCAGTAGCTTTCGGATCGGCGGTTCGTCGTCAACGACGAGCACTGTATGGGGGCCAGTGCTCATGCCGCCTCGCCCAGGTGTTCTGATCCTGCCGGGATCGGCAAACGAATAGAGAAAACGGCGCCCACACAATCGGTGCGATTGGCGGCGATAATCGAGCCATGCATCGCCTCAATGAAGCCGCGCGAAATGGCGAGGCCCAGTCCGGTTCCGGCGCGGACGCTGTCGCCTTTCTGGACCCGATAGAACTTGTCGAAGACATGTTCGAGATCGTGGGCGGGAATGCCTTTTCCCTCATCCAGGACCTGCAGCAACACGGAATCACCTTCTCGCCCGCTCCGGATCGTGATTGTCGTGCTGGCAGGCGCGTACTTCGCCGCATTGTCGAGGAGATTGAACAGCACCTGCTCGAACAGCACGGCGTCTATATCCAGCATAGGCAAATTGTCGGCGAGGTCGAGCTCGACCTTATGTAATGCGAGTATCGCTTTGGCTCGCCGTAGCACGCTGCCGATGACCTCATGCAGGTCGTGCCGCGCAGTATTCGGAACGACCGCGCCGGCTTCCAATTTGGTCATATCGAGAAGGTTTGCAATAAAGCAATTCAACCGTTCCAATTCATCGATGACAGTCGCCAGAAGGTCGGCTTTCTGCTCATTGTTCAGCTTATCCGCAAGATCGCGCAGGGTTCCTGCCGCGCCAAGCACCGCAGCAAGCGGCGTTTTAAGGTCATGTGATATCGACGTGAGCAGAGCCGAGCGCAGACGCTCGGTCTCTACGGTGCGTTTGACCCGCTCCATGTCTTCGACGAGATGTACGCGCTCGATCGCAAGCGCGCTTTGATCGATCAGCGCCTCAAGCAACCTCCGCGCCGCTGGCGAGAGCAACGGCTCGTTCCGGTCGCCATCGATCCCCACCACGCCAATGACGCCACGGCTAGTCCGCATTGGGAGGAAAAGTCGCCTGGCCTCGGGCCGCATCTCGGAGCCGCGTCCGGCAGGGCCGTCGTTTTGCCAGGCCCAACGAGCCGCTGCCAGATCGGCATCGTCCAATTGGTCTTCGGGCGGATAGCCCGCCTTCACGACGATCTCGTTGCCTTCAGGCAGCAGCAGGACAACCCGCACATTCAGCATCAAAGCAGTCTGATACGCGGTCGCCCAGAGGACGTCATCAAGCGTGCCGGTGCCGGCTAGCTTACGACTGAAGGTGTAGAGCAATTCGGTCGTCCGCGCCCGCTCGATCGCCGCAACCGCCTGTACGCGAGCATATGCGGCAACATTCGAGACAATGATCGCTACGATTGTGAAGAAGACGACCGACACGATATTCGCCGGCTCATCAATCGTGAACGTGTAGTAGGGAGCCGTGAAAAAGAAGTTGTAACACAAGGAGGAAACGACGCTTGCGGCCAGCGAGGGCCAAAGACCGAAGCGCACCGCAATCCCGACAACCGCTGTCAGAAAAACCAGACCGATATTATTCGCGCCGATCCATCGCCAGAGCACCAGCCCGGCTCCGACCGCGCCGGCGACAGCAATGAGCGAGAGTGCAAGAGCGCGCAGGCCATGCGGTTGAGCGCGCCAGGAGAGAACCGAATCGACGATACCGCCGAAGCGAGGTGTTCTTCGTTCCGTCTCGGTATTGTTAGGCGAATATTTACGCGGCTTTTTCATGGGCCTGCCCGTCCGGCCTGACGCTCCTGTCATGGCCCGAACCGTCAATGCGATGGCACGGCCCAATCGTAAGATCAAGCGCGGCCCATCGGTTATGCCACGCGTCCCTAATTCCTATAGGATTCCTATATCTACGCCTTCCGCCCGCTCTGGATTCCCTATGCCATCCGCATCCATCTAGTGGCCGTGGTCGCATATAGCGACCGCTTTCAAGGGCGCGGTCATTGTCGGAATTCGGCGACCAAGAACGAGAGCGTCGGGATCAAGTGATCCATGCACTCGGCATGGCGTCACGGCTTACGCCTGCTCTGTTTTCCAAGGTCTTAACAGATGTCTGCACCCGGTTTCCCGCACCGGCAAGGGCAGGCCACGTCGAACGGCTCGCCCAATTGGTTGTGGCCGAGGCCTGGACCGAGGCCGCCTTATTCTTGATTGAGCTTGAGCTTCCGCTTTGGCAACTCCGTCGCCTGGTCTGCGACGGCGGCGAATGGATGTGTTCGCTGTCGCGCCACCCAGGAGTTCCCATTGAGATTGACGATGGCGCCGATGGGCGACACCGGACAAGGCCAATCGCGATCCTGTTGTCCTTCGTCGAGGCAACAAATCTCATCTCTGCGACGGAACCGGCCCGGGTGTCGTCGGTCGCGCAAGTTAGGCCGACGACGGTCTATCCATTCTGCTGCGACAATTTCGGATGAAGCCAGTTCAACCGCATCGAAAATAAATCGGCACGAGGCGCAAAAAAGACAATGGCGATGAATAATGTCGAACAAGCCGGAAACGATGTTTCCGAATTGCAAGTAACGAGTGGACAACATTACGACGGCTTTTGGAAGCTGACGCTTGGCGCCATCGGTGTCGTTTACGGCGATATTGGCACCAGTCCGCTCTACGCCGTTCACGAGTCCGTGCTGGCAGCGGTCGGCTCCGGCAACCCGGCAACCAGCGATGCGGTGCTTGGGATCCTCTCGTTGATAATCTGGGCACTGCTGCTGGTCGTGACACTGAAATACGTTGTCATCCTGCTGCGCGCCGATAACAGTGGCGAAGGTGGAACGCTCGCGTTGATGGCCCTGGCGAATAAGGCTTTGGGCGGACGCACCCCTATCATCATCCTGCTCGGTATCATCAGCGGCGGGCTGTTTTTCGGCGATGCGATCATTACGCCTTCGCTATCCGTTCTCTCCGCCATCGAGGGTATCAAGATCATTACCCCAGCGTTCGAGCCTTATGTGGTCCCGATCACCGCTGTGATACTGCTGGCGCTCTTTTCAGTGCAGTACCGCGGGACGGCACGGGTGGCTTTGTTCTTTGGCCCCATCACGCTGGTCTGGTTCATCGTCCTGGCGCTTGCCGGGTTGTGGCATATTTCACAGAACGCTACCGTACTGCTGGCGTTCAATCCGATCTATGGTGTGAGCTTTGTCGTTCACCACGGAATGATTGGCCTACTTACGCTGGGTGCCGTCTTTTTGGTGGTGACAGGCTCGGAAGCTTTGTACGCCGATCTCGGCCATTTCGGACGCGGCCCAATCCGGATGGCGTGGCTGTTCGTGGCCCTGCCGGCATTGACGATCAACTATCTGGGCCAAGGCGCTCTTATCCTCGCCAATCCGGCCGCTATCGAAAACCCTTTCTTCCTGCTCTATCCGCATTGGGCCTTGATCCCGATGGTTCTTCTGGCGACCGCGGCGACCGTCATTGCCAGCCAGGCGGTCATCACCGGCGCGTATTCGGTGACCCAGCAGGCGATTCAGCTCGGGCTGCTGCCAAGGCTCGAAATCCGTCACACCTCCGAGTCGCTGGTCGGACAGATTTTCATGCCACGGGTAAACGCTCTCCTGCTCATCGGCGTGCTGGTGCTTGTCTTCATGTTCCGCTCTTCGAATGCACTGGCCTCGGCCTACGGCATTGCCGTCACAGGCACTATGGTCGTGACAACGATGCTGGCCTTCGTTGTGATCTGGAAAGTGTGGGACTGGCCTGCCATTGCCGCTGGAGCCTTGATCGCTCCGCTTTTGGTGCTGGATACGACGTTTCTCGGCGCCAACATGCTGAAGGTCGTCGACGGCGGTTGGATGCCCCTGATGCTTGGATCCTGCATGGTGGTCATCATGTACACGTGGCGGCGCGGGACCGCGGTATTGGCTGCGAAAACCAGCAAACTGCAAACGCCGATGGCCGAGTTAGTCGCGATGTTGGAACGGTCGCCCCCGCATCGCGCCGCCGGGACGGCCGTGTTTCTGACCGGCGACCCCGATTACGCTCCCACGGCGCTCCTCCATAATCTCAAGCACAACAAGGTGCTTCACGAACACAACGTGATGCTGACGGTAGAGTATGCCGAAACGCCGCACGTCCCACCGGATGACCGCGTGCGCATCGCGCATCTCGGCGAAAGCTTTCTTCAGGTTGTGCTGCGGTTCGGGTTTATGGATGTGCCTAACATTCCGCAGGCCCTCGCTATTGCCCGCAAGGCCGGATGGCAGTTCGACATCATGTCGACATCCTTCTACCTGTCGCGCCGCGCTCTCAGGGTCGCCGCCCAATCGGAGCTTCCGGATTGGCAAGACCGGCTGTTCATCGCACTCGCGGCCGGTGCGAGTGATGCAACCGACTACTTCAAGATTCCGACCGGCCGCGTGGTGGAAATAGGCACCCAAGTCGCGATCTGATCGCAATGCCAAACCCGCTTCGGGTCAATCGCTAACACTCGGCGGTCGTCTGAGCATCAGGCATATAGGATTTTTTCCATATTCCCGCCACAATCGTCTTATACATAAATTCCTATCCCGTCCCGGCTAGCGAGGGGCGTTTGATCAGCGTCGTCAGACGTTGGGGCGGGGAGCGGTGGCCGGCTGGGGCGTTGGAGATTCGACGCAAATGACCCATCCGGCGGTCCAAGCCGCTTGTTGTCCGATGCGCCTTGCCGCGCATCGCAGGCCCACTGACGGCCGGTGGATCGTTGCGTCCCGTCAGTCGACGCAACAATTCGAGAGCCAGGGCCCTAACGGTGGAGGGTTGCCTGTCCGAAAAGGGCTGGCGACGAACGGTGGACCACCGTGGACGCAAGCGGAGCAAACCTACCAAACACCGCGCGCGGAGCGCCGGGTAACCGGCATCTTCGTGGTGACTATGCCTGTGTACTTCTACTCACTTTCGTACACAGGGCTGCGGGGTTGTTGGAACCCCGGCGTTCCGCGCGCCCTCGTTATCGGGGCGACGAAGGAATGAAGCTGGCGAGACGGCCTGCCCGGGGCCGGTAAAGAATGCGGGCGATTTCGCGCGCCTTCGTCACCGGCAGAGTCGGCGAGCAAACAACACCGCGCGCATGGCCGCTTGCGCCGTTGACGCTGCCGCTCGCAGCCCCTGCGCAAGGCAATCACGGGGCCGGCCCGGTCGGCGCCGTCGTTAGTGCCACGCCGGCCCATGGGGCTTTCCTCCATCAACTCCCCGGGACGAAAAGTTCCAGTCATTTTTCGCGGCGATGCGGCCTGAGAAGTATCTGTGTCGCTTATAAAATCAGCGCGACCAATGCCCGAAAAGAAATGTCCCCCGGCGGGGAGTCCGGGGGACAGTCGGCAACAAGTCGTCTAACGCCTAGCGCGACATGATGCCGATCAGGCTGTGGTCGAACGCCATCATCAGCTTGCCGTCGTGCATGAAGAACACGGTGCCGCGCCGCACTTCTTTGGCATGCGCCATTAGCTTTTTCGTCGGCACGTTCAGGTCGACGACCATGGTGTTGCCGGACATGTCGACGATGTAGCCTTGGTTGGCCTTGATCGTCCATTCGCTCGCATCCGAAGCGTGGGCGGCACCGGCGATCGCCAGCGACATGCCGGCGGCAATCAGGGTCTTGGTCAAGATGGACATGGTAGGGTTCCTTTGGGTTCAAGCGGGCTCGCGAGGGGATGTTCGCGATGTCGTCCGGTCTGGATGACGCGCAGACCCTAGGGCGCACGGCGGCGGCGGGATAATGCCGAGATGCTATCAATACGATAGCCGGCCTTTATCGGTCGACGTGTTATAAATTCGTCGTGCCGCTCTAGGTGCGGCGATGCGCGATGGATGAGGCTTGCTTGAGCGATCCCGACAATAGGCCCAAGACATCGGCGGAAGCCATGACGTTGGCGTCCGGTCTGCAAGGCAGTCTCAGCGAACGTTTGGCGACCTATCGCCGAGCACAGCGAGCGGCTGCGACCCGGAATTCGGCGCGGCTTATGACCGCCTGGTCGCCCTTCTGGCCGCGATCGATGGCGGGAAAGTCGGACCTGCGGTCGGCGAACCAATGCCGAACTTTCTGCTTCCGAAATCAGCAAGGCCAGTTGATCTCGCTCGATGATCTTCTGCACGCCGGCCCCGCCGTCATCAGCATGAACCGCGGCCACTGGTGCCCTTATTGCCGGCTCGACATGCGGGCGCTCGCCAAGATCGAACCCGACATCCGCCGCCTCGGTACGCAGTTGGTGTCAATTATGCCGGAGACGGCAAAATTCACCAAGAAATCCACCACCGACAGCGGCTTTCCATTTCCGATCCTAAGCGACGTCGATCTAAGCTATGCACTGTCGCTCGGCCTCGTTTTTTGGATCGGTGCCGAAGTCAAGCAACTCTATGCCGAGATCGGCGTCGACCTCGAGCGCTTTCAGGGTAACCGCAATTATTTTCTGCCGATGGCCGCGAAATTCATCGTCGGCCGCGACGGAATCGTGAAAGCGCGGCAAGTTAATGTCGATTTTCGCCTGCGCATGGAGCCCGACGCCATCCTCGAGGCCTTGGCGCAGTTATAACCGCGCTGACGCGTTCAGGCTTGCGCCCGCGTCACTGGCAGCAGCGTCGACCAGTCGGCAGCGCGCAACAGCTTCATAAGACCGGTTGCCGCCGCCGATCGGCTACGGCCGGCCACCGCGTAAAGCGTCACCGGCCGCCGCAATGCGATGCCATCGATCGCGACGCCGTGCAGGCTGCTGTTGCCGCGCGCCGTCGCCGGCATGATGGCGGCGCCGAAATTCGCTTCCAACAAGCTGACCATGTCTTGATCCGACAGCACGTTGTCGCCGACCTTTTGCTCTATGCCGGCCGACCGCAACACGGCGTCGAGTTCGTCGAACTGCTCACAATAGGCCCGCGAGATCAGCCGCGTGTCAGCGACTTCGGCAAAGCCGACGCGATTGCGCATTGCCAGCGGATGCGCTTTGTGCACGACCAGCTCATAGCCTTCCTCAAACAGCGGCCAAGCGTCGAGCCGCTCCCAGGCTTCGCCGAGGGGACCGGCAATCGCGATCTCGGAATTGCCGCTTTTGAGCCGTTCGGCGATGGTCGGCCCGGTGCCGCGAAAAAATTGCAGTTCAAGACCAGGAAACGCCTTGGCGAGTTCGGTCAGCACCGGCACCAGCAGCGCGAGATTGACGGTATGCGACAGCGCCAGGCGTAGCGGCGCGGTCGCGCCTTTCTTGTAGGAGGTCGCCAGGGCCCTGGCGGCAATCGCGCTGTCGTAGCATTGGGTCAAGAGCGGCAGCATCATCCGGCCGAGATCGGTCAGATGACTAAGCGCGCGCTCGCGCCGGAATAGCGCACCACCGAGTTCGTCCTCGAGATTCTTGATCGCCCGGCTGAGCGAAGGCTGCGCGACGTGGCACTCCTCGGCGGCCTGGGTAAAGTTGAGCGTCTTCGCGACCGCGATAAAATAGCGAATCTGATGCATTTCCATCGCAAAACTCGCGACCCAGTCCCCAACCTCCGATTGTGCACAGACCCGGCGGCAGTGCAATCGGGCGGCCCTTCGATACCCACCGTCTACCGAAACCATAGCGGGCCGGCATTGGCCTTCGCGGCCCGGCCGACGCGATAATGCCGGACGAACGGGGTCCGCTACGGTGCCCCCATGCCCATCGATATCCGGTGCCCCATGTCTACGCTCACGCTTGCCTCGGCCAACGCCACGCTCGGTTCGCCGCTCAGCCCGCAATGGGCACACGACATCCGCAACGCGCTCGCCGTCTCCGCCTTGCATCTGGAAACCCTCGAACGCCTGTCGGGCCCGAAGGGCCGCAAGGCGGCGAGCGCCGCCCAGGCGGTGATGAATCGCGTGTCGTTGATGTGCGCCGTTTCGCTTGCCGACGCGGCGCGCCCGAACGCGGCGCGCAGCGCCGCGGCTTTGATCTCATCAAAACCATCAGGGAGATCGTCGCCATCCTGCAACCGATGGCGCCGGCCGGATTCAAGATCCACACCCCGCTCGTCGCAAGCTGTATGGTGTTGGCCGATCCGGGCGACGTCTACCGCATCATCTTCAATATCGTGCACAACGCCATCGCGGTCGCGCGTAACGGCGACGCCATGACCCATGTCGGCATCGACATCACCCACACTGGACAGACGGTGGCCGTGCTGATTGTCGATGACGGCCCGGGTCTGCCGCCCTCGGTCCGGGCGGCAATGTTTCGACGCCGCAACGGAACAAAAACCGGCAGCCATGGTCTGGGACTGGTGATCGCGCGCGAATTGACCGAGCGCAACGGCAGCACGCTCCGCCTCACCGATCGCGCCAAAGGCACCGGCTACGTGTTCGAATTGGCGAGCGTTTACACGATTGTGGGGGCGGCAGAAGGCTCGTAGCGCCGCCCGGAACTTCAGATCGCCGATCAACCGTCGCGCAAACCGCCGTCACCGTTCATGGCTGCCGCCAATAAGGAATGCCAGAAAATACCGCCCATTATTTCAAACGGCATCATAACGATGATGGCCGTCTATTTCGCCCATATTTGACCCGGGCTTAAACGACGTAGCCTCGGCGAAAGCCTCTGGCAGGCGTTTGTTCCATTTAGTTTGCGCCAATTGATTTCGCCACCGTCGCCGACGATGGAACGAACGCGTAGACCGCGCGTTATATTCGCGAGACCAGCCCCAGGCGGTTGGGATTCCCAAACAAATGGAGCTTTCATGCAAACCAAGTTTCTTGGTTCGATCATTCTTCTCGCCTCTTTGACAATCCCGCTCGCGGCCCATGCGCAAGGTACCATCCAAGGCGCTCAACGCGGCGCCGCGCAAGGCAATCACGATGCCGGCCCGGTCGGCGCGGTCGTTGGCGGCGCGCTCGGTGCGGTCGCCGGCACCGTCGGCGGCATTCTCGGTGTTGAGGATCGCCCGCGCTTTCGCACTTATGTCGTCGAGCAGCGCGTACCGTCCTACCGCTACGAAAGCGATTTCCGCGTCGGCGCCATTCTGCCGGAAACCGGCGTCGTCTACTACGACGTGCCGGCCGACTATCACGTGACCGGCTATCGCTATGCCTACATCAACGATCACGCCGTTCTCGTCGATCCGCGCACGCGTCAGATCGTCCAGATCATCGATTAAACGTATCGCTACTGCCCTGAGAGGGACCACACCATGTTGAAAATCATGACACTTGCGACTGTTGCCGCATTGGCGCTTGCCATTACGGTGGCGCCGAAGCCGGCGCAGGCTGAAAATGGCGCGATTGCTGCCGGCGTCGTCGGTGGCCTGGCGGTTGGCGCCATTGTCGGCTCGCAGCTGAATCGCGACGACGATGGCTATCGCCGCCGTCATCGTCGCGCCTATTACCGCGACTGCCGCATCGAACGCCAGGATTGGGAAGATCGCTACGGCCGGCTGCATGTTCGCCGCGTCAAGGTTTGCGATTAATCCGCACTGCGACAAAACGAAAAGCCCCGGCTCCGACGCCGGGGCTTTTTTCGTCGATCAAAGAAATCAAATGGCCGAAAGACGGACGAACCTAGGCCTTCAAGCTCGCCAGCCGAATGGCGCTGCCGGGCCCGGCCGCGCGCGTCAGCTGGCGCAAACCGACATTGGGCGCGTACAGGCCGCGTCTGTCAGGCACCGGCTTGAAGCCATCGGTCAGCCCGACGGTGGTTTCGGCGGCGCCCAGCACCAGATAGCCGTCGTCGGGCATTTGCTTGGCGATCCGGTTGAACACGCCGATCTTGGTGTCCTGGGCGAAATAGATCAGCACGTTGCGGCAGAACACGATGTCGAAAGTGCCTAGCGGCGAAAAATCGTTGAGCAGATTGAGCGTGCGGAACTGCACCATCGCCCGGATCTCGGGCGCGATTTGCCAGGCGTCGCCGACCTGAGTGAAGAACTTCACCAAGTTTTGAATCGGCAGCCCGCGCTGGACTTCGAACTGGCTGTAGATGCCGGCCTTGGCGCGCTCCAGCACCTCGCCGCACAGATCGGTGGCGACGATATCGATGCGAAAGCCGGCCAGCTTGGCGGCCATCTCGTGCAGCGCCATCGCCAGCGAATAAGGCTCCTGGCCAGTCGAGGCCGCCGCGCACCAGATCCGGATGCGCTTTTCACGGGCGCGCGCCGCGATCATCGCCGGCATCATGGTGTCGCGAAAATGCTCGAACGGCGTCTTGTCGCGAAAGAAAAAAGTCTCGTTGGTGGTCATCGCCTCGACCACTTCAATTCCGAGCGCGGATGCCGGGCTCGCTTTCAGTTTGCCGATCAGGTCGCCCAGCGTCGACAGATTGTGCCGGCGCGCCACCGGCAGCAGCCGGCTTTCGGCAAGATATTGCTTTTCGGCCGACAGCATCAGCCCGGAACGTTCACGCAACAGCTTGCGCAGATAGTCGAAATCTTCCGGGGTCATGAACGATCCCCCGCGAACAATTTCGTCAGCTTGCCCGCGATGTCGTTGAGCGGCAGCACTGCCGAGCACAGGCCGTGCAACGCCACCTGCCCCGGCATGCCCCAGACCACGCTTGAGGCTTCGTCCTGCGCGACAATCGCGCCGCCGGCGTCGACGATCGCTTGGCCGCCACGCAGACCGTCCGAGCCCATGCCGGTCAGCACCAGGCCGAGCACCTTGCTGCCCCAAACTTGCGCCGCCGAAGCAAACAACGGGTCGACCGCCGGCCGGCAGAAATTGACCGGCGCGTCGTCGGTGATGAGAATCGTGGCGGCGCCGTCGCGGCCGCTGACCTGCATATGTTTGCCGCCTGGCGCCAGATAGATCGTGCCGGCTTTGACGGTTTCGCCATCTTGTGCTTCGCGCGCCGGCCGCTGGCTGACTCGCGCCAGATGTTCGGCGAGAATTGCGGTGAAGGTCGGCGGCATATGTTGGGTAATCAGAACCGGTACGCGGTCGATCACGCCGCCAAGCTGCGCCATCAGGATGTTCAGCGCCGGCGGGCCGCCCGTCGAGCGAACCGATCACCAGCACGCGCGGCGTTGTCGCCGGCATCGGCCGCAGCACGATCGGGCCATAGGCCCCGGGATGCCCGGCGTGAACGTGCTGGCCCGGCTGCAGCGGCACGGTCGCCTTGATCGTCGGCAGATCGGCGGCTTTGCCGGCTGGCGCCGGCGGAACGGCCAGCCGCGTATGCGTGTGCGTGTTATTCGGCTCGCCGCGCTTGAGGTCGCGCAGCCGCAGCGCGAGATGGCCGAGCGCGCGGATTTTCTCGATCAATTCGCGATGGAATTCCGGCGAGCCGGCGACTTCGCCATTGCCCTGCGGCTTTGGAATGTAATCGATGGCACCCAGCGCCAGCGCCTTCAGGCTGATCTCGGCGTTACGCCGCGTCAGCGTCGAGGCCATGACCACGATCAGGTCGGGCTTTTTCGCCAGCAACAGCGGCAGTGCGGTAATGCCGTCCAGTTCCGGCATATCGATGTCGAGCACAACGATGTCGGGATCGGTGCGTTCGACCTGGTTGACCGCTTCACGGCCGGTGCGCAACGAGGCCACCAGGGCCATGTCGGTTTCAGCTTCGACCCACCGCGACAGCAGGCCGCGCACCACGATGGCGTCGTCCACGACCATGACGCGGATGCGCCGGCCGGCGGCGGTAGCAACGGTTGGTTCAAGAGCGAGGGTCATTGGGCCTGCTTTTTGGTGCTGACGGGCGCTTCGAATGGAAGCGCCAGCAATCAGATCAACCCAACTTCCTGGAACTTGGCTTCGACGATTTCCTTGTCGAACGGCTTCATGATGTATTCATTGGCACCGGCGTGCAGCGCCCGCGCGATATGAGCGACATCGTTCTCGGTGGTGCAGAACACAACTTTCGGGCCATCGCCGCCCGGCATCCGGCGCAGCGAACGCAGGAATTCGTAGCCGTCCATTTTCGGCATGTTCCAGTCGAGCAGGATGGCTTCCGGCAATTGCCGCTTGCAGGCATCGAGCGCCTGCTCGCCGTCCTCGGCTTCCTCGATCTTGAATTCGAGCCCTTCGAGAATTCGCCGCGCCACCTTGCGGATGACGCTGCTGTCATCAACGATCAAACAGGTTTTCATTACATTGCCTCGCGTTGGTTGCTGGTCGCTTCAGCTTGTCTGAAAGTCACAGGCGTCATGCTGCAATTCCTGATGCGTTTCCCGCCGCGGCAATATCGAGCACACGGTCGACGTCGAGCACGATCAGCAACTGACCATCCATGCGGAAAATGCCGGACGACACGCTAGCCAGACGCGGATCGAGGTTGATCGGGTTGGGCTCGTGCAAGGACTTGTCGAACTTGAGCACTTCGCCGACGCTGTCGATCAGCAGGCCATAGGACTCAGACCGCGCAATTCAACGCCGACCGCCATCAGCGGCGCGCTGTCGTCGCGCCGTTCCAGCCCGAGCCGCAGCCGCATATCGATCAAGGTCACAATACGACCGCGCAGATTGAGCACGCCGGCGATCTCCGGCTGCGCCAGCGGTACCCGCGTCAGCCGGTCCGGAATAAACACGTCCTGCACACGCCGAATCGGCAGGCCGAACAATTGGCCGCCGACCATGCCGGTGACGTATTCATTCAAATTGTGATCGATGTTGTCGGTGCCCATGTCTTAACCCTTACGCCGCTCGACCGACGTCGGTCTGTTCCATCAGCGCTGCGATCAGGCCCTGACGGTCGAACTTGGCGACGAAATCATGGAAGCCGGCCTCGCGACCGCGTTCGACCGCGTCGGCCGACAGCTGCGACGACAGCGCAATCACCGGCAGGTCGGCGGTGCGCGGATCGGCGCGCAAAGCTTCGGCGAAACCAAAGCCATCGATGTCCGGCATTTCAATATCGGTGACGGCGACGTCGAAAACCCGGCCGGCTTGCAGCATTGCCAGCGCTTCACGCGCCGAGCCGGCGCTGGTGACGGCATAACCGGCGGCCTGCAACACCGGGGTCAGCATATTGCGGAAGAACGGCGAGTCGTCGACCAGCAGAACGCTATGCGAGCGCTCGCGGCTCGACTGGTCCTTGCGGCGGAACCAGTCCTCGAAAGCCATCGGCAGGAAGTGGCCGACATCGATGATTTCTGTGGCATGGCCTTTGATCACCGCCGAGCCGAGCACGCCGGGCGTGCCGCCGGTGACCTGAATGTCGAGATGGTCTTCGACGATATCGATGATCTCGTCGACCACCAGCGCCATCGAGCGCGCGCCGTCGGAGAACACCAGCAGCGGCTGCGCACCCTCGCCTTTGACGGCGACGTTTGAATTCATGGTGATCAGCGGCATCAACTGGCCGCGGTATTGCACCATGTGGCGGCCATTCGACAGTTCGATTTTGCGGGCGTCGATTTCCTCCAGCCGCGTGATCAGAGACAGCGGCACCGCCTTCGGCTGGGTCGAACCGGCGCGGAACACCAGGAGCGAGGTCGACTGCTCGGTCGTCGGCGCGGCAACGCTTTGCGCGGCATCGGCCGCCACCATCTGCGAGGTCACGGTCGAACCGAGCGCGCGGGCAACGCCATTCGGATCGATGATCATGATCACCGCGCCGTCGCCGAGAATGGTGTTGCCGGAGAACATCGCGATGTGGCGCAGCTTGCTCGACATCGGCTTGACCACGATTTCCTCGGTGTGAAACACGCTGTCGACGACAATGCCGAAAGTCTGGCTGCCGACTTGCGTGACCACGATAAAGCCGGCTCTCGACATTGGCGCCCGAATCGGTCTCGGTGCCGAGCAGACGGCTCAGACGCGCCAGCGGCAATAGCTTGTCGCGCAGGCGCAGCACCGTGGTGTCCTTGATGCGTTCGATGCGATGGTCGCCGCCCTTGCGCGCGCGCACCAATTCGACCACGGACAACTGCGGGATCGCGAAGCGTTCGCCGGCCGATTCGACGATCAGGGCCGCGACGATGGCGAGCGTCAGCGGAATCTTGATGGTGAAGCTCAAGCCGACGCCGGCGACCGATTTAACGTCGATGGTGCCGCCGATCTTGTCGATATTGCTGCGCACAACGTCCATGCCGACGCCACGGCCGGACACGCTGGTGACCGATGTCGCGGTCGAGAAGCCGACGGCGAAGATGAATTTGTGGATCTGGGCTTCCGACAGCTTCTCGAGTTCGGCTTGCGAAACCAGGCCTTGCGCCAGTGCTTTCGCCTTGATGCGCTCGGTGTTGAGGCCACGGCCGTCGTCAGCCACCTGAATGATGATGTGGCCGCCTTCATGATAGGCCGACAACCGAATGCGGCCTTGCATCGGGCTTGCCGAGCGGCGCGCCGCTCGTCCGGCGTCTCCAGGCCGTGATCGGCGGAATTGCGCACCATATGGGTGAGCGGGTCCTTGATCAGATCGAGCACCTGGCGGTCGAGTTCGGTCTCGGCGCCCTGCAGTTCCAGCTCGATCTCCTTGCCGAGTTCATTGGCGAGATCGCGCACGATGCGCGGGAAATTTCTGCCAGGCATTGCCGATCGGCTGCATGCGCGTCTTCATCACGCCTTCCTGCAGCTCGGCGGTGACGTTGGACAGGCGTTGCAGCGGCGTCTTGAATTCGGAGTCATCGTGGCGGCGTACGATTTCGAGCAACTGGTTGCGGGTCAGCACCAGCTCGGAAACCATCGTCATCAGTTGTTCGAGCGAGTCGACGGCGACGCGGATCGATTGCTGGTTGCCCTTGGCTGTCCTCGTCACGCGCCGGCTCGTCGCCCGCCGCGACCGGCGCCGACTTTAGCGGTGGCGCTGTGCACCGGCTTGGTGGCGGCCGGATCGACCGGCGTTTCGCGGAACACCCGTTCAAGTTCGGCAAGCGACGCTTCGCTCGGCCGCAAGTCACGCCCAGGCGCTGGCGCGACTTCGGCGGCAGCCGCGGGCGACCGACGGATCGGCCGCGCCGGCACGCTCAACGATGCGCTCCAAGTCGGCGATCAGATCATGATCGGTGCCATCCGGCTCGCGCTGATCGCGCTCCAGCGATTCCAGAATAGCCTTGATACGGTCGATGGTGGCGAGGATGACGGTGACCGCTTCATGGGTCGCCGGCAGGCCGTCGCGAAATTTTCCCATCACGGTTTCGGCGGCATGCGCCAGCGTTTCCAGCCGCGGCAATTCGAGAAAGCCGCAAGTGCCCTTGATGGTGTGAACGAGCCGAAAAATATTATCGAGAATCTTGGCGTTGTTCGGGTCCTGCTCGAAACGCACGAGCTCGACGTCGACCACGTCGAGACTCTCGTTGGTCTCGGTCACAAATTCCCGCAGCAGGTCGTCCATGGAAAAAACGCCTTCATCGACGGGCCTTGCGCCCGTCCGCCACTCCCCGTCGGGAGCGCCGCCAGTGTGTCGATGAAGGGTTTAATTTTAGTTTCGGAATGCTGAACGGATGCGCGGCATTAAGGTTTCGTTAACCACGCCCGCAAACAGCGGCGCCGATATCATTGGCACATGATCCGCGGCGAAACCCACGTCCCATCTCGGCCAAGCCGAGGATGGTCTTTTCGGAATCGCGCGCTATTGGGCGCTGACGACGACCGCGTCGCCTTCCATCGCGACCGCCGCCTTGAGCCCGCAGGCGCCGGCCAGGAGGCTGGCGTAAAATGGCTGGATACGGTGGGCGTCGAGGCCCTCTTCGCCCGGCTTCGCCGGCCAGCAGCGGCGGCACCGTCGGCAGCACCTTGGCGTTGGTGCCGGTGGCCGAGACCTTCAGACCCATATTGTCGCCCTCGCCGATCGGATCGACCGTGAGCTGGCCGCCGCGCGGGATCGCCTGGCCGGCGATCAGCAGCATATTGAGCAGGAGCTTGACCCGGTTCTTGCCCATCAGCACGCGCGGCAGGTTCCAGGCGAGCTTGGTCTTGTCGTCCTCGAGAAAGCCGCGCGAAATCTTCTCGGCATCGCCGGTGTCGATCTGCGAACCGGCGGAGCCGGCGGCGCCGAAGGCGATGCGGCAGAATTGCAGCTTGGCGGAGGCGGTATTGGCGCTCTTCTTGATCAGATCGAGCGCGAATGCTGGGTTTCCTCGTCCTTTTCCTCGGCCAGCACTTCCAGGCCGTTGACGATGGCGCCGACCGGGCTGATCAGATCGTGGCAAACGCGCGAGCACAGCAACGCGGCGAGATCGAGCGCTTCGATGGGGGATCCGGACATGGACTGGCCTCCGCAGGGCGTGCAGGGTTCAATGAGACGGGCGAATCGCTTGTCGCTTCGACTTTGGGCGTGATACACCGCACCACCGCGACCGCCAAGGTACAAACGACTGGCAAGGGACAAGGACAGCTGACGTGGCGAGCAGTGACAGAAGGACCGGAAATCAGCCCGCAACGCGCGGAGCAGGTGCTCGACGCACTTGAGCGAAATCGTCTCGCGCGCGGCGCAGGCGACCCTCGCCGATCCCGTTTTCGATCGGTGGCAACATCGCATCAAGAACGACCTGTCGCCGGTGACCGCCGCCGACGAGGCGTCGGAGGCCGTGATCCTGGAGGGGCTCGCCCGCGTGCTGCCGGGGGTGCCGGTGGTGGCGGAAGAAAGCATTGCCGGCGGCGCAGGTGCCGGATGCCCTGGGCGCCGAGCTTCCTGCTGGTCGATCCGCTCGACGGCACCAAGGAATTTCTCGCCGGCCGCGACGAATTCACCGTCAATGTCGCGATCGTGACCCAAGGCGTGCCGATCGCCGGCATCATCGCCGCGCCGGCGCAAGGGCTTGTTGTGGCGCGGCGTGGTCGGCGGCAAGGCCGAACGGCTGCGGCTCAAACTCGGGCGCCGCGCCGGCCGAAGCCTACGACCGCAGCTTCATCCGCACCCGGCCGGCGCCCGAGCGGCTGACGGTGGCGACGTCGCGCACCCATCTCGACGAGGTGACGGAAGAATTCCTGGCGCGGCTGCCGATCGCCAAACGCTATATGTGCGGCTCCTCGGTGAAATTTTGCCAGATCGCGGAAGGCGCGGCCGACATCTATCCGCGCCTGTCGCCGACCATGCGAATGGGATATCGCGGCCGGCTGCGCCATTCTGACCGCGGCCGGCGGCGAGGTGACGGCGCCGGACGGCGGCCGCTTTGAGCTTCGGCGGCATCGCGGCGAAATTTCTAGTGCCGGGATTTATCGCCTGGGGCGATCCGGCCTGGCGATGGCCGCCAAGACGGCTGAAAGTCTGAACGCCTGTCAGCGCGCGATGGTGCGCGCGACCTCGGGCCATTTGCGGTCGGCGCCGTCGATGATCACGACCGGGATTGGCGAGAAATTCGGTGCGGGCCTTGTCATCATAGAAGAGATAGAGCCGGTCGCCCGCGACCGCCCAGATCAGGGAATTGCCCGGCACGGAAACGCCGCGGTCGATCGCCACCGGGTCATAGCCGCCAAAGCGCGGGGTATAGACCTCCGGATGGTCGGCAAAAGCCGCCCGGTTGCCCTCATTGAGAAAGCGCCAGACCGTGCCGTTCTGCGTCAGTTCGAGGTGCGGCTCGCCTAGCATCGCCTTGTGCTGGGAGAAATAAGCGACCGGATCGAAACCACTGATGGCGAGCCCGGTATCGGGATTGATCACCAAGCCGGTCCGGCGGCGAGGCCTGCACCGCCGGCGGTGCCATCAAACCGGCCATAGTAAAGCCGATAGCCGCCAAAGGCTAGCCAGACGGCCGATTCGGCCCAATAATCGGCCCGGATCGGACAGGCGCGGCTTTCGTTGTTGCCGTGGTCTAGTCATAGTTCCAAGCGACATAAGTGACGATTCGGGATGCTTTCGCATCCGCCACAATACGGTCGCCGCCGTGAGCATAGGTTAAACGGGGAACGGGCCTTCGACACGATGGAGCATTCGATGCGCGCCACCCTGCGCCTTGCAGCCCTGACCTTGCTTGCCTGCTTCGGCTGCTTTCGGCGCCGACCGACCGCCGCCGCCCAACAGATCAGCCGCCGCAGGCCAGACCCACCGCAGCCGCATGCAGCCGGCCCCGCCGGCGCAACGCGAGCAACGACACCTTCGCGCCCGAGGAAATCGTCGGCGCCGGCCACAAGTTCTTCGGCACGGTGTCGCGCGGCCTGGCGCAGGTGGTGGAAAAGGCCGTCAGCCGCTGGGGCCAGCCGAACGGCTATGTCCTCGGCCAGGAAGGCAGCGGCGCCTTCGTCGTCGGCCTGCGCTATGGCGACGGCACGCTCTACACCAAGAATGCCGGCGACCGCCGCGTGTTCTGGGAAGGCCCGTCGATCGGCTTCGACACCGGCGGCGAAGGCGCCCGCACCATGATGCTGGTCTATAATCTGCCGGAGACCGACGCGATCTATCAGCGCTTTGCCGGCATCGACGGATCGGCCTATTTCATCGGCGGCTTCGGCATGACCGCGCTCACCGCCAACAATATCGTGGTGGTGCCGATCCGCTCCGGCGTCGGCTTGCGTCTCGGCGCCAATATCGGCTATCTCAAGTTCACGCCGAAGGCGACCTGGAACCCGTTCTGAGCGGGCGGGTCCCCGCTTAACAAACGACAATTTTTAATCATTTGAATGCTGTATTGCCGGCGCTCGCCCGGCCTGAAACGGACGCTACCGCGCGCCGGTTTAGGTTAATCTAGGGGTAGCGCTGGTCGGCCGCGCGCCCCCATGTCATGGTTTCAGTCGGGGCATAACGCGGGCGAGAGTTCGAGTTGGAGGCGTGGTTTCATGATTGAACCGATCATGTATTTCGGGATCGGCTTTCTGGTCGCCGCCTTGGTCGGCCTCGTCGTCATTCCCCTCGTCCATGGCCGCGCCGTGCGCCTGACCATGCGCCGTCTCGAAGCCGCGACTCCGTTGTCGATGGCCGAAATCCAGGCCGACAAAGACCAGCTGCGCGCCGAATTCGCGATGTCGACGCGCCGGCTTGAAGTCGCGCGTCGAAGGCCTGCGCACCAAGAGCACCAGCCAGCTCGCCGAACTCGGCAAGAAGGGCGACGCCATCAACCGGCTCAAGATCGAGCTCGGCGAAAAGACCGCCACCATTTTCGCGCTCGAAGCGCGCGACAAGGCGCTGCGCGATCAACTGCGCACGACCGAAGAAGAATTCTCGATCAAGACCAGCGCGATGCTCGACGCCCAGCGCGCGCTCGTCCGACAAGGAAGCCGAACTCGCCAAGCTGATGAGCGAACTGGACGAGCGCTCCAGCATCGCGGAATCGCAGAAGGTCGACATCGTCGCGCTCAAGACCCAGGTCGATGCGCTCAAAGAACGCCTGACCGGCGCCAGCAACGAACTCAAGACGGTCGAAGACCGCCGCGACGCCGAGCGCGTCGAACTCAAAGCCGCGACCCAGGAACTTAGCGAAGAGCGCGGCAAGGTCGAAAACCTCGGCCGCCGCGTCTCCGAACTCGAACAGGCGCTGGTGGCGCAGACCACCGAAGCCGAAATTCTCGGCCGCCGCGCCCACGATCTGGAAACCCGGCTCGGCGAGCAATCGCGTCTGCTCAACGAAAGCGAATTCGAACTCAAGCATCTGCGCGCCGACTTCGAAAAGGCCAACAAGACCGAAGCCGACCTGCGCGCCGCGATCGCCGAACTCGACGAGCCGCGCCAGATTCGGCGACCCAGCAGCTGCGCAGCGAGAACGCGCAGTTGCTGGCCGAGCTTGACACACACCAAGGAAGAGCGCGACCGTGTCGCCGCGAATTCGGCAACATGAAGCGCGAGGCCGAGGAAAGCTGGGCGTCCGAGCGGGTCGAGAATTCGCTGCTGCGCGAGCGCATCAACGACGTCGCGGCCGAAGTGGCCCGGCTTGCCTCGGCGCTGGAAGGCCCGAATTCGCCGATCGACGCCATTCTGGCGGCCGAAAGCGCGCGCGACCGCGCCAGTCTGGTGACCGACGGCGAGGCCGAAGCCGGCGCGGCGCCGGCCGGCGGCAATCTCGCCGACCGCATCCGCGCGCTGCAGACCCATGCCTCGCGCGCTGCCGCACGAGGACGAGCCGAAAGACGCCGAATTAGGCGCTTATTGCGCGCGCCAAATCGGCATCCCGGCCTGACGACGGCGGCGTCGCTTGACACCCCGGCGACGCACTCCTTATATCGCCGCACTGCAATGGCCGGGCGGTTAGCTCAGCGGGAGAGCACACCCTTCACACGGGTGGGGTCATAGGTTCAATCCCTATACCGCCCACCATTTCAGCATGATGTGAGCCCGCGCATAGCGGGCTTTTTCTTTTTGAGACCGGTCCTGCGCCGGTGCCATGCAACCAATTCACGCCTCGGCCGTTATCTCGATGGATTTAAGCGGCGACGGCGCAGCTCGACAAAGAGCCGCGTTCGCCGGCCATCGATTTGACCAGGAGCCGTTCGTGGACAGTCCGTGGAATTTCCCAAGACGAAGCGCGCGAGGCCTTGACGGAGCGCGGCTTGCGTCGCGCGCTCGGCCATACGCTGCCGGACACGCTCAATCCGTCCGGCTGGCCGGCCGCCGCGCAGGTCGCGACCTGCGGCATATTTCTCATCCTATTTATCGCCGCGCTCGATCTGGCGCGGCCGGTGCTGTTGCCGGCGACCAGCGCCTTCGTCATCGGCATGATGCTCGGACCGCTGTCGAATCGCGCCAAATCCTACGGCGTCCCTCCATTGCTGACCGCCATCGTGCTGTGGCTGATGGTGATCGGTATTTTTTACGGCGGCGATCGCGCTGCTATCGACGCCGGTGCATCGAATGGATCGGCAAGGCGCCGGAAATCAGCGCCAGAACATCAAGGAAAAATTCCACTTTCTCGATCAGCCGTTGTCGGCCTTGCAGCGACCTGCGCAACGCCATCCTGCCGAAGAACGAAAAAGTCGATGTCGGCGTCGACATCGTCAGCTTCGTGCAGCCGGCGATCAGTTTCGTGACGCCGGCCGATCGGCCAGGTCTTCATCTTTTTCGGCATGCTGTTCTTCTTCCTGCTCGGACGCTTCGCGGCTGCGGCACGCGCTGGTCGCGCAATTCGACGACCACGACGCCCGCCTGCGCGCGCTGAAAATCATGAACGACATCGAGCACCAGCTCACCAGCTATCTCAGCGTGGTGGCGGTGATCAATCTTGTGGTCGGGCTGGCAGCCTGTGCGGTCGCCTTTTCGGTCGGCCTACCGAACCCGATCTGCCTGGGGCGTCCTCGCCTTTATTCTGAACTTCATTCCCTATATCGGCGCCTTGATCATGGAAGTGGTGCTGTTCGCGGTCGGGCTGGTGACCTTTCCGACGCTGACGCATGCGCTGATCGCGCCGATCCTGTATTTCGGCTTCACCACGCTGGAAGGCCATTTCATCACGCCGAGCATCATGGGGCGGCGGCTGACGCTCATCCCGCTTGACGGTGTTCTTGTCGCTGATTTTCTGGACCTGGCTGTGGGGACCGACCGGCGCGTTTCTTGGCTGTGCCGCTGTTGATCGTCGCGTTGGCGTCGACCCATCACATCTTTCCGGAGGAAGAACGCGTATTGCCGGGCTGACCACCTATTCCTCATCGCCTCGTCCGCACGGCACCATATGGAACCATTGGCGGCATGCCGCGTTGTTAAAACAGCATCTATTTCAACATGTCTAACTCGAGGGGAATTATGACCACCCGCAGTAAAGTTGCTTCGACCGCCGATGAAATCGCCGCTATCCAGGAACTGATGACCGATCTTGAGACGCGTCTGCACCGCCTCGGCGGCACGACCAAGAAGGAAGTGTCCGGCGGCGTCAGCGAGATTTCCGATTTCGTCAACGAGGCATTGGCCGGCATCATGGAACGCGTGCGCGACGGTACCCAGTCGATTTCGGAAACCGTCACCGACAAGGCGACCCATCTCAGCGGCGACGCGATCAAAAAGATTACCGCCGAAGTCGAACATCGCCCGCTCACCATGCTGGCAGATCGCGACCGGCGTCGGTTTCCTGCTCGGCATGAGCCGGCGATAAACCGAAACCAACGGAAAGCCAGCGCCATGCGGCTGAACGACATTGCCGATCTGACCGTGAATTATCTGTTCGGCCGTCTGTTGCGCCGCGCCCTGGGCGCGGCGCTGCTGGCGGCTTTCGTTCTGGTCGCGGCCTATTACGCCACCAGCCGCCGGCACGCTGGCCCTGGCGATCAAAGTCGGCACGCTCTACGCCTACCTGATCATGGCGGCGATTTATGCCGCGGCCGCGCTGATCGTGCTGATCGTGCTGTGGGCGACGCGCAACAAGCCTGCTGCGTCGCTGGCGCAAAGCGCGGCAGCAAGCCCGCTGGCGTCGCCACGCAACATGCAAATCGCGATGCTGATCGAAGCGGTCATGCTCGGCTACGCGATGGCGAAAAAAACCGGCAGCCGCCTGCCGCTGACCGCCGCGCGCTATTTGCGCGCGCGACCGGCGGATCGCGGGTCAAGTTCTTTGCCGCCAGTTCGTCGAGATAATCCTGCCAGTATTTCGCGTAATTGCGGCCGAGATCGAGCAGAAATTCCCAGCCGTAAATCCCGGTCGAATGCATGTCGTCGAACACCAGCCGCACGGCGTAATTGCCGACCGGCAGCACTTCGATGATCTCGACGTTGCGTTTGCCGGGGACGGTCTTGCGTTCCTCGGCCGAATGGCCCTGCACTTCCGCGCTCGGGCTTTTGACCCGCAAATATTCCGCCGGCAAATCAAAATTGCCGATACCGTCGAATGAAACGGTCAGCGTCTTGCGGTCCTTGTGCAGGCGCAATTCGCTCGGCCAGACTTCTGTGCTGCTGTTGTTGTTCATGGCGCCGTTCTATCGCGCCAGTACGAAACGACAAATGCCCTAACCGCGAATGCCTCTAAGTTTTTTGTATTATCGCGTTTCCGGACGGCGAACCGGTTCCCACTTCGCCTGGAAACGCTTTAGACGACGAAACGAACCTGGCCGGCGGCGCTGACGTCGTAGCCGCCCATTTCCTGGGCGCGGGCCTTGAGATCGTCGTCATGCAGAAACTTGAGCAACGCCTGCAGCGACGGCCGGAAATAATCGCGCTGGCGCATCACCAGATCGAACGGCTCCCAGACGATCGAGATGAAATCGAGCCCGGCGGAATTGGCAACGCCGCGCGTCGCGACGCCGATGTCGGCGCGGCCGGCGCGGATCGCCTGGGCGATATCGGGTCCGGTCGGGCAGATCGGACTGGCGGTCACCAGCGCCTCGATCGGCTGCTCAGCCTTGTGCAGCAAGCGCCAGCAGCAGCAATTGCGCGCCGGCGCCCTTCGGCCGCATCGTCATGCGGGCCTTCTTGGCGATCACATCGTCAATCGTGTGAAGATTGAGCGGATTGCCGGGCGCCACCAGGAAACCCTGCTCGCGCCGGCAGAAGGCGACCAGCACCGCGTCCTGCATGTCGTTGCGCGCCGCCATGGTCGCGACATTGGCATCGGCGGCGATGTCTTCCAGCGCGTGCAGATGCATCGAGGCCGCCATCACCTCGCCGGACACGAAGCGCTGGAAGCCGCCTTCGCTGCCAACCGCCAGGGTCGCGATGCCCGAGCCGCTTTCACGCAAGCGCCCAATCCAGCAGCGGGTCGTGGCTGCCGGCAACAATCGGCGCCGGCTCCGGCCGGTTCAGGCCGTTCGGCCGCGTTACGCTGGAGGCGAGCCAATGGTCGAGTTCGGCCTTGGGAAACAGCCAGCGGCCGGTGACCTTGGTGCAAGGCACCGTGCCTTCGGCCACCATCTCATAGATCTTGCGCTCCTTGAGGCGGAGATAGCTGGCGGCTTCGGCGGTGGTGAAAAGCTGCATTGTAACGGCCTGCGTGCATATGCATTGATTTTGGCGAACGCCAAAAATGCAAAATAACAAGCATAAAGGCCGCTGCATAGCCTGAGGCTATAGGGCGCCGGTTGGCCGGCGGTATGTTTTTGGCGCTCCCTAGGGGACTCGAACCCCTGTTTTCGCCGTGAGAGGGCGACGTCCTGGGCCACTAGACGAAGGGAGCTGGACCAAGGCGCCCGAGATAGCCTTGATCGGGGGGCTGCGCAAGCGCGGCGGCGCGAAGCCTGGGAAATGGGTGAAAAAGACCGGTTTGGCCGCGGGCCAGGCCCTCCCGCTAGGGCTTGGTTTCCAACCTCAGCCGGCCGAGCGGTTTCAGCGTGTCCGGGTCGAAAGTGCGCAATTCGACGCCGCCGGCGGTCTCGATGGTGACCACGATGTGGTCGTTGCCGATCGCGGTCGACAGCACCTTGGCGCCGGCCGGCAGGCTGACGGTCACATCCGGCGGCGCGGCGGCCTCCTCCACGCTGTCGCCGGACTTGTAAATCTTGTAGCCAATGACGGCGAACACCAGGCCGATGGCGACGACGGTCGTCAGCAGCGCAATCAACATGAACCGGCGCACCTGGGCGAGCGCGCGGGCCTGGTCGGGGGTCATCGGTTTTGCGTCGTCGGGCATTGGTTTGACCCAAATAGAGACTAAAGAAGAGACATGAACGACAGCGCCAGCGAAACCATCACGATTGCGCCGGAAGATGCCGGCGCAAGGCTCGACCGCGTGCTGGCGGCGCGGATTCCGACGCTGTCGCGGTCGCGCCTGAAGGCCTTGATCCTGGACGGTCAGGTGACGATCCAAGATCCGGTTCAAGACCCCGGCGCGGCGCGCACGATCCTTGATCCGTCGGCCCAGGTCAAATCCGGCGACGCCATTACCGTCAATCTGCCGCCGCCGGAAGACGCCAAGCCGCAGGCCGAAACCATCCCGCTCCATATCGTCTATGAAGACGACGACCTGATCGTGATCGACAAACAGAGCGGCCTGGTGGTGCACCCTTCCGCCGGCCACGCCACCGGCACCTTGGTCAATGCGCTGATCGCCCATTGCGGCGACAGCCTGTCCGGCATCGGCGGCGTCAAACGGCCGGGCATCGTGCACCGGCTCGACAAGGACACCACCGGCCTGATGGTGGTGGCCAAGAACGACCGCGCCCATCGCGCGCTGTCCAAGCAATTCGCCGACAAGCTGGAAAGCGAGCTGCAGCGCGGTTATCTCGCCGTGGTCTGGGGTGCGCCGTTGCGTTCGAGCGGCGTGATCGACGCCGCGCTCGACCGCAATCCGCATTCCCGCGAAAAACGCGCCGTCCGCGAAGACGGCCGTCCGGCGGTGACGCATTGGGAATTGCGCGAAACTTATCTGGCGCCGGACGACATCAAGCTCGGCAAGAACGCCGCCCGCAACGCCAGCCGGAAATCCGCCGAAGCGCCCGGCGGCAAGGCGATCGCCAGCCTGCTCGCCTGTATGCTGGAGACCGGCCGCACCCACCAGATCCGCGTCCATCTCGCCCATATCGGCCACCCGATCATGGGCGACGAAACCTACGCCACCGGCTTCAAGAGCAAGGCCGGCCAGCTCGGGCCGCTGGCGCGCACGGCGCTGACCTCGCTCGGCCGTCAGGCGCTGCACGCCGCGGTGCTCGGCTTTACCCATCCGGCGACCGGCGAGTACCTGCAATTCGAGGCCGACCTGCCGCCCGACATCCAGGCGCTGGTCGAGCGGCTGCGGGCTAAAGCCTAATGCCCTGAAACTCAACGGTTTTTTCGATCGGCGCGGCGCCGGCCTTGTAAAACCGGCCGATCATCCCCACTTAGCTTTGAGTGATGCTTCCCATACTCGCGATTCCCGCCAAAAAACCGCGTTCCGCCCGGAACGATCGGTCCAATTGCGGCGTTATCGTGATGACTTCGGCCGCCTAATTCCCCCGTCGGCCGGGCCGGTAACTCAAAAATAACCGCACTAAAACAACATCTTAACCGCACATATCTGGGTCACGCGGTCGTGACGGCGGAAATCTTCCACTGCCCGGCCCGAACCAGTATGCTGCACCTGCGATCAAGCTTTCGCGGTCGCAATATCTGGATGCGCACCGTCGGCTCGGGGAGCGACGGTGACAACCGCCCGCCGATCCGTCGGGGGCATTATGTAAGGAGGGCGCTACATGGCCCGTTCAGCTGCGATGCCGGCACTCAATGCCGAATCCGGTCTCTCTCACTACCTCGAAGAAATCCGCCGGTTCCCGATGCTGGAACCCAAGCAGGAATATAATTTAGCGCGGCAATGGCGCGAGAGCGGCGATCGTGAAGCCGCGCATCAGCTCGTCACCAGCCATCTCCGTCTGGTCGCCAAGATCGCCATGGGCTATCGCGGCTATGGCCTGCCGATTTCGGAAGTCGTGTCCGAAGGCAATGTCGGCCTGATGCAGGCGGTCAAGCGCTTCGAACCGGAAAAGGGTTTCCGGCTCGCCACCTATGCGATGTGGTGGATCAAGGCCGCGATCCAGGAATACATCCTGCGTTCGTGGTCGCTGGTGAAGATGGGCACCACCGCCAATCAGAAGAAGCTGTTCTTCAACCTGCGCAAGGCCAAGAGCAAGATCTCCGCGCTTGAGGAAGGCGATCTGCGGCCCGATCAGGTCGCGCTGATCGCGACGCGGCTCGGCGTCACCGAGAAGGACGTGGTCGATATGAACCGCCGTCTCGGCGGCGACGCATCGCTCAACGCCTCGATCCGTGATGACGGCGAAAGCGGCGAGTGGATGGATTGGCTGGTCGACGACGCGCCGAGCCAGGAGCGCGTTCTCGCCGACAGCGAGGAAAGCGATAACCGCCACCATGCGCTGATCTCGGCGCTCGACGTGCTCAACGATCGCGAACGGCGCATCTTCCAAGCACGCCGGCTCGGCCGACGATCCGATCACGCTCGAGGAACTCGCCACGCGAGTTCGGCGTATCGCGCGAACGCGTGCGCCAGATCGAAGTGCGCGCCTTCGAAAAGGTGCAGAAGGCGGTCAAGACCTCGATCACCGCGCTGGAACAGCCGAAGGCGCAAGCCGCAGCGGCAATCGCCGCGCACTAAGCTTTCGAAGCATCAAAGGTTACCAATGGCCGGGAGCAATCCCGGCCATTTTTGTTTGGCAGCTTGCTTATCCCCGTCCGCCTGCGCGGGCGGGATGAGACGAACGCCGCGTTCATCACCGGATTCAATTTCAAACAGCCTACAACGCTCCGCCGCCCCTATTCTTTGACGGCGCGGGGAACGCCGTCGCTTGAATTGGCGCAGCCCCAAAAAAGATGAGGGCGCGCGGAACGCCAAGGGTCCAGGCGGACCCACGGACCTCGACGCCTCGCGACATCGAGGCTTGTCGAGTCGAATTAAAGCCGCAAGTCCGCCAATCTCCTTGGCGTCCCGCGCGCGGTGTTTGTAGGTTTGCTCCGCGCCGTTCCCGGTGGTCAACTGTTCGTCACATCGCGCCGTTTCCAGAACGGCAAGCACTTCTCCACCGATGGGGCCAGGCACTCGGCCGCGCCCGTCTGACACGGGCCGCCGGCCTACCGGCCGTCAGGGCCCCGCACGCAGCGTGCGTGTGGACCCGGCGCGGCTTGGACCGCCGGAAGGGGGAATTTAGCGCCGCATCTCCGACGCCCCCGACCGGCCACCGCTCCCCGCCCCGCGTCTGGAGACGCTGAACAGACACCCCTCGTGTGGGGCGGGATGGGCGGCATATAATCCTGTATTAGGATTATTGTCAAGAAAAAATTCGGCATTGCCAGTCGGCTGCGCAGCGGCAGCCCCGTCATCCAGGCGCGCGTG
Organism: uncultured Alphaproteobacteria bacterium; assembly: GCA_963830125.1. Classification (GTDB taxonomy): domain Bacteria; phylum Pseudomonadota; class Alphaproteobacteria; order Rhizobiales; family Xanthobacteraceae; genus Pseudolabrys. Next base: position 61,944 of record CAWHKU010000009.1, read on the forward strand.
ACGGCAACCGGCCGGGCCGACACCAGCGGAAAGTACCCGTGGCAAGGCGACACCGACCGCAATGACACGGCCTCACGGCCAGTCGTGAAAACGTGAAACCGGCCCCTGCCCTTCCGTGTTAGTCTGCGACAGGCTCGTGGCAGGACATGACCTGAGCGCAGTCATAATAAGTCGGTACAGGTCGGAGGCGACGCCGCGGCAGCCTGAACGTTAGCTTCAGGAGGCACAGTCATGGCGCATTCACACATCATTCTCGGTGCCGGCACCAGCTACCGCTCCGCCGCAGATCCGCCGCATCGGTTTTGCCGATCTCAAAGACGCGCTGCGTCAGGGTGCCCGCGATTTCCAGGCGATGCCGACGCACGCGATGTTCCTCGTGCGTGATCTATCCGATCGTCGGCCTGCTGATCGCGCGGCTGGCCTTCGGTTATTCGGTGCTGCCGTTGCTGTATCCGCTGGCGACCGGCTTCGCGCTGGTCGGACCGATCGCGGGCCTTGGTCTTTACGAACTCAGCCGGCGGCGCGAAGCTGGCCTGGAGAATTCGGTGTCGCACGCTTTCGACGTGCTGCGCTCGTCATCGATCGGCGGCATCGTCGCGCTCGCTTTGCTGCTGACTTTGATTTTCGCGCTGTGGATGGCGACAGCCAACGCGATCTACATCGCCGATTTCGGCTATGCGCCGCCGGCCTCGCCGGAGACCTTCCTGCATGATGTCTTGACCACCGACGCCGGCTGGAACCTGATCGTCGTCGGCAACGCCGTCGGCTTGCTGTTCGCCGTGTTGGCGTTTGCGGTCAGCGTGGTGTCGTTCCCGCTGCTGCTCGATCGTGACGTCGGCGCGGCGCTGGCGCTGCTGACCTCGATCCGCGCCGTGCTCAAGAACCCGCTGATGATGGCTTTGTGGGGCCTGATCGTCGCCGCCTTGTTGCTCATCGGCTCGCTGCCGCTGTTCATCGGCCTGACGATCGTGGTGCCGATCCTTGGCCACGCCACCTGGCATCTCTATCGCAAGCTGGTGGTGGCCGACGACAGCCCGCGTCCGACCTATCGTCCGGACGACAAAGGCGGGCGCTCAGCCGCCGACTTCCCGGCCGTGCTGTTCCCGTGGGCGAAATAACTTAAGGGCGGAGTAAATTGACTTTAAAGTAGGAGCCGGCAGCGTCGAGCGAAACGCATGACGGCCACGCCGCCGTGTCACGCGGCGAAATGATGCGGGTGACTCTCTTATCGGCACGGTAGCGCTGCTTCGCCAGCATATGTCTTGACCCGAAAGGCGTCTGGCACGGCGTACCGTAATAATTAAAAAAGGCCGCCCTCACTGGCGGCCTTTTTCTTTGCGCCGATTGTCAGATCGCGGCGATAACGCGCGTAAGCTTAGCCGTGACGCTATCGGCGATAGTTTGAAGCTTTGCATTGCCGACCTGAGCCATCGATATCGCCGGGTCAATGGCGGCGACTTCGACCTGGCCCCCGCCGAGATCCTGCACGATCACATTGCACGGCAACATGGTGCCGATCTTGTCGTCGGCGGTCAGCGCCTGGTGCGCCAATGGCGGATTGCAGGCGCCGAGAATGCGATAGTCGCGAAAATCCAGGTCGAGCTTTTTCTTCATCGTTGCCTTGACGTCGATGTCGGTCAGAACGCCAAAGCCCTCCGCCTTGAGGGCTTCGATGGCACGATCAACCACGGCGGGGAAACCACCTGTTACGGTCTTGGCAATATAGTATTTCATCGGGCCTCAGCGGTATTGGCGACGGGGTTGGATAATGCGGCTCACGGAGTGCGGCGACGGAACGCCATAACGGCGATTCCCAAAACAACCAGCGCAAGGATCAGCACGCCGACCCCGCCGAAGCCGCCCATGCCGTAACCTCCGTTACCCATGCCCCATCCCCAACCACCGCCCATCATACCACCGCCCTGACCTGTGCCAGGACCGGGGCCGGGACCTTGACCGCCCCCTTGGCCATTCATCTGGGCCGCGGCAATGGTCGTCAGGCTCAAACTGGCAAGCGTGGATATGGTGAGCAGCCGCGCTGTAGCGCTACGAAAAAAAGACATTGAATTCGACGGCATGGAACTCTCCTGCAAGAGGGCGAACAAGACATCGGGCTAACAAGATTTGGGGCCAACAAGATTGGGCTAAGAAGCCACGCGCCAATGAACTGCATCTCACGTTGAGGCAGGTCAGCCGTGTCAAATCTTTTCCGGTCTCGGACTGGTAACCCCCAGCCTTGCGGATTTGTTCCGGTCGCAATGTCCGATGGGCCATCGGCCATCGAGACCACAGCCATAAGCGCGGCGCCGCCCTCGACACGCGTCGGGCAGCGCCGCGTTATCGTTATTCCGTTACGGTCAGCGGCGACCACATGCCGGCAGCGTAATGGCCGGGCACGTTGCAGATCAGCAGATAATGGCCGGGCTTGAGATCGAGCGTGATGGTCTTTTCCGAATTCGGGTCCATCTCTTCGGTCTCGCCCAGCATCTTGACCTGCTTTTCCGGAATCTGGCCGGTGCTGAAATCGTAAGGCAACGGCGCGTTGGGGTTTTCGACCGCGACCACGATCATTTCGTGCACGATGCTGCGCGACAGGTTGGTGACGTCGAAGGTGACCTGACCGGCTTTGACCGACGAGACATTGGTGCGCAGCGACATGCCGCCCATCATCATGCCGCGACCGCCCATCATGCCGTAGCCACGGCCGTAACCTTGGCCACGCATGCCGGGACCATAACCCTGACCTTGGCCATAGCCAGGGCCCATCATGCCAGGACCGTAGCCTTGACCGCCTTGGCCATAACCTTGGCCCATCATGCCGGGTCCATAACCCTGACCTTGGCCGTAGCCGGGGCCCATCATGCCGTAACCTTGGCCATAACCTTGGCCTTGGCCTTGGCCTTGGCCGGGGCCATAACCCTGCCCCATCATACCGGGGCCATAACCGGCGCCGGATCCACCACCGGGGCCGAACATCGCGGTCATGTCGATCAGCGCAACCTTTACCGTCTGTTGATCGGCGGCGCCGGCCGGCGCGAGGAATGCAAGAGACAGCGCAAAGGCGGCCAAAGCCAACCGGGTTAAATAGCGCATCGGAGAAAACTCCTCTGTTAGGTCGTCGCCAACGTGGTTGTACGTCAGGTCCGTGTCGATCAGTTGATCCATAACAAATCGAGCAAACTCACCTTATGCCGCCAAATTATTCCGCCAAGACGTAACTGCCCGGCGCATCGGCCAATGGCGGACAAGCCGCACTGCCCATCGCCGGCGGCTTAACCGGCGCACCAGACCGCTCGCTCAGCCACGCCGTCCATTCCGGCCACCACGATCCCTCTTTGCGCGGCGCCTGCTCTTCCCAGCTATGGCGGTCGAGATAATGCTGGCCGTCGATCCGGGTCAGCACCTGGAAGTGCCGGCGCGGATGGCCCGGCTCGGACACGATGCCGGCATTGTGACCGCCACTGGTCAGCACGAAGGTGACGTCGGTGTCGGTCAACAGATGGATCTTGTGCACCGAACGCCACGGCGCGACATGGTCGGTGACGGTGCCAACCGTGAAGATCGGCGCGGTGATGTCACGCAGCGCCACCGAGCGTCCCTCGCTGCGATAGCGGCCTTCCGCCAGATCGTTGTTGAGAAACAGCTTGCGCAGGTATTCCGAATGCATCCGATAGGGCATGCCGGGTGGCGTCGGCGTTCCAGGCCATCAGGTCGGTCATCGGCTCGCGTTCGCCCATCATGTAGTTGCGCACCATCCGCGACCAGACCAGATCGTTCGAGCGCAGCAATTGGAACGCGCCGGCCATCTGCTTGGTGTCGAGGAAGCCCTGCTCCCACATCAGGTCTTCAAGGAAGGCCAATTCGCTCTCATTGATGAACAGCATCAATTCGCCGGCCTCGGTGAAATCGGTCTGCGCCGCCAGCAGCGTCAACGATTGCAGCCGGTCGTCGAGATCCCGCGCCATGGTGGCGGCGGCGATCGACAGCAAGGTGCCGCCGATGCAATAGCCGGTAGCATGCACCTTGCGGTCCGGCACGATCGAGCCAATCGCATCGAGCGCGGCCATGATGCCCAGCTCGCGATAATCCTCCATGCCGAGATCGCGGTCGGCTTCGGTCGGATTCTTCCACGAGATCATGAACACGGTGAAGCCCTGTTCGGTCAGGTACTTCACCAGCGAGTTATGCGGCGACAGATCGAGAATGTAATATTTCATGATCCAGGCCGGCACGATCAGAATCGGCTCGGGCTGCACCTTGTCGGTCGCCGGCTCGTACTGGATCAATTCAATCAAGCGATTGCGGTAGACGACCTTGCCGGGCGTGACCGCGACGTCGCGGCCGACCTGGAAATTCTCGGCGCCCTGCGGCTTGTGGCCGCTGATCGTGCGCTCCCAATCCTCGACCATGTTGCGCATGCCCTGCGCCAGGTTCGTGCCGCCGGTCTCCAGGGTCCGGCGCATCAGCTCGGGATTGGTCGCCAGGAAATTCGCCGGCGACACCATGTCGAGCATTTGCCGGGCGGCGAACTCGACGACGTTTTCATGCTGCTTGGTGACGCCGCGAATGCCGGTGGTGGCATTGTGCCACCATTGCTGATTGAGCAGGAACGACTGGTGAATGAGATTGTACGGCCACTGCTTCCATTCCGGCGCATCGAAGCGGTGATCCTGCGGCAGCGGCTCGATGCAGCACGACGAGCCGTCCGGCTGCAGCGCATTTCGGGCGAGGTAATTGGCCAACCGCACCGATTTGCGGGTCGCCTTGTCGGCGAGCTGCAGGCGCTTGCCGGGGGCGTAAGCGAGATGGGTCGCCCAGTCGAGATAGGCCTCGGCCAAGGCGGCCGGCGACAGACCAGCGGTGAAGCGGGCGACGGTGGCGTGGGCCGAGCGGTCGACAATGTCGGACAGCGCGGTCACGGCGTAGGAATCGCGCTCGGTCTCGGGCACCGGCGCAGGCATCGGCTCGTTATGCCGGGCGTGAACCGGGGCCGGCGGCTGGGGAGTGACGGCCGGCGGACGGGCCGCAATCGGTTCAAGCGCCATGGTTTTCCTCGATTTTGACCAATAAATAATAGCCGCGGTGGTTTTCGCCACCATGCGATAAGTCAATTCGACGGCTTTATCGTGACAGCCCGGCCGCGCTCGGCGCCCCGGAGCCGGCGTTAACTTTTCGGTCAGGCTGATGTCGATCAAGGCACGGGCGGCGCGCGGCTCCGATCATGCATCAGTACGGAAGATCCGAAAGCGCGCGAACATCTGTCGCACGACTGATACCAGCCGGCTGACCTTTCGACGGGGGCCATCGCATGGCGCGCCGCGGCCGATGCGGGTCGCGGACAATTCGGCCGGCAGAGAGCCCGAGGCGCTTATTTCTTTTGCGGCTCCAATGTCTGCAAAACCACTTTGGCTTTTTCTTCGGCGAGCAGACATTTGATGATTTGACGCTCCGCGTCGTCGACGGAGGTTTCCAGTAAATTCTGGAACCGCTTGATGTTCACCTCCGCAGCGTAAGAAAAGGAATTCATCGAAGACCTCCTTACTCAACACTCAGGCAGGATCAACGCCGATAAAGCGGCAGTGTTCCTGCCCTGTAAGGCAGAGACTAGAGCCCACGGTTAAATCAATCTGTACAATAAAGATCACGTCAGCCCGATACCATGAACGCGCACAGGGACCGGCGGGCCGCAGCCAGCGGCGCTACTGGCCCCAGGCGCTATTGGCCCCAAGCGCGGAAGGCTTCCGCGAAGGCGCGGGCGCCGGGCGCGCCCTTTTCGACCGCCAGAATGGCGCGCTTGCCGCTGGTATAGACAATCGGAATGTCGAACCAGTCGCGATCCTTCAGCAACTGGATATTGCGCTGCAGGTCGACGCCGACCGCCGACAGGCCGATCAGGAAATAACCGTTGGTGACCTTGACCGCGAGACCAGCGAGCGGCACGCCGCGCGCCTGCTCGTTCTGTTTCATCAACACGCCCGGCACATTGGCGATGCCGCCTTCGGCGAAATCGGCCGGCAGCGTGAACATGATTTCGATGGTGTGGCTGGCCGGCAGCGCCTTGTCGGTATTGCGCCGCAACGACCAGGTCATGCGCATGCGCCGTTCCGGAATTTCGACATCGGCGCGGATCGCCAGTTCCGGCGCCAGGCCCGGCCCCGGTGACACCGTCTCGGTGCGCCACACCGCCGAACCGACATAACGCTTGCCCTTCGGGTCGGACGGGTCTTCGTCGTACAGCACGACTTTTTGCGCGACGGCGGCGGCCGGTGCGGTCGCGGAACCGGCCGGCCCATTATTGTCGGCGCCGATGCGGTCGGCGATCTTCGGCTGGCTCGTCGGTTCGCCGGCCGGCTTCGGCGGCGGCGGTGGCGCCTGCTCGCTCGTCAGGCTGGCGATGGTCGTGTTGACCGTCGACATGATGGCGCCGCGCTTCCAGTAACCGGCGGCGGCGACGCCGACCACCACCAACGCCAACACGGCCACCTTGATCAGGCGGCTATAGTCGCGCGGCGGACGGGTATAGGAGTCTTCGTCGTCATGCGCACCGGCCGGTGGCGGCGGCCAGTCGCCTTGATGGTCCGGCTTGGGCAATTCATTGGCCGGGCCGTGCTTGGCGGCGTGTTCGGGTTCGGCATATTCGGCGTCGCCATCGTGCTCCGGCTCGTGACCGGCTTCGCCCTGCTCGTCAGCCTGCTCTTCGCCCGGCGGTTCGAAATAATGCTCTTCGTGTTCGGCCTCGTGGCCGCGCTCTTCGGCATGACCATGACTCATGTGCATGATCGTGCGGCGCCGGGGCAACGCCGGTTTCGGCTTCGAATTCCTGCACATCGTCGTAGGCGGCGTGCGCCGAACGATTGGCTTGCGCCGCCGCGCCGCCCAGGCCTTCGGCTTCGGCCACCGTGTCGCGGAAACTGCGCAAACCCTGGTCGCGCAGCGAATGGCGGTCGGATTCCGGCTCTTGAGCTCCTTGCCCGTCTTGATCGGGTGCCGCCTCGGCGCGCACGCGCTTGGCGGCTTCCGCTTCCAGCCGGCGGATCGCGTCTTCCAGCGCCAAACGCTCGCGGGTGATATCGGATTCGTCGAGCGCCGGTTCGACACCGCGCAACTGGTTGACCAACGCCGAACGCGCGCGCTCATAAAGCGCGCGACGGTTCTCGCCCGTATTCTTGTCGAGGCCTGCGACGGCGCGGGCGATCAGGGGATAATAGTCAGCCATTATCGAACTTTTTCTTGCGCATGATCTTATCCGAAAACCGGTCCCCACTTTTCGGGATCACACTCCGCTTACCTTTGGATCGTGTCTTTTTTATCCACTCAGGTTTCGAACGGGTTCTTCATCAAAATTGTATCCTCACGCTCGGGGCTGGTCGACAGAAGCGTGACCGGGCAGCCGATCAGTTCTTCGATTCGCCGGACGTATTTTATCGCCTGCGCCGGCAATTGCGCCCAGGAACGAGCGCCGGCGGTCGGTTCTTTCCAGCCGGTAATGGTTTCATAGACCGGCTCGACCGCGGCCTGAGCATGTTCGCCAGCCGGCAGATAGTCGATATCGCGGCCTTCCAGGCGATAGCCGATGCAGACCTTGATCTCGTCGAGGCCGTCGAGAATATCGAGCTTGGTCAAGGCGATACCGTCGATGCCGGAGGTCCGCACGGTCTGGCGCACCAGCACCGCGTCGAACCAGCCGCAGCGGCGGGCGCGGCCGGTGACGGTGCCGAATTCACGGCCGCGTTCGCCCAAGAGCTTGCCGATCTCGTTGTGCATCTGGTCGGTCGGGAATGGCCCCTCGCCGACCCGCGTGGTGTAGGCCTTGGTGATGCCGAGCACATAGTCGATGGCGTTCGGCCCGAGGCCCGAACCGGTCGCGGCCTGGGCCGCCACCGTGTTGGACGAGGTCACATAAGGATAAGTGCCGTGGTCGATATCGAGCAGCGCGCCCTGCGCGCCCTCGAACAGAATGCGTTTGCCCTCGCGCCGCTTGGCGTCGAGCAACGACCACACCGAATCCATATAAGGCAGCACCTGCGGCGCGATCGCGGCGAGATGGTCGTAGACCGTCGCGGACTCGATTTCGGCCATGCCGTTGCCGCGGCGCAGCGCGTTGTGGTGCGCCAGCAGCCGGTCAATCTTGGGCGGCAGTGCCGGCAGATCGGCAAGATCCATGAAGCGAATGGCGCGGCGGCCGACTTTGTCTTCGTAGGCCGGGCCGATACCGCGCTTGGTGGTGCCGATGCGGGTCTTGGAATCGTCAGCTTCGCGGATCGCTTCCAGTTCGCGATGCAGCGGCAGGATCAGGATGGCGTTTTCGGCGATGCGCAGATTGTCGGGCGTTACCGCCACGCCCTGCTTCTTGAGCTGGCCGATCTCGGCGAGCAGCGCCTGCGGATCGATGACCACGCCATTGCCGATCACCGACAGCTTGCCGCCGCGCACCACGCCGGACGGCAGCAGCGACAATTTGTAGACCTCGTTGCCGATCACCAAAGTGTGGCCGGCGTTATGCCCGCCCTGGAACCGGACCACGACGTCGGCCTGTTCCGACAGCCAGTCGACGATCTTGCCTTTACCTTCGTCACCCCACTGGGAGCCGACAACCACCACATTCGCCATAGAAACTCATCTCCGCGTCAGCGCTAAGGACACTGACGCCGGGCGGTGCCGGTCAGGTCCACCCTCGGATAAAGGAAGCAGTGCCCTGAAGCAAGCGCGGAACATCCCCTAAAGGGCCTTCCGTCCAACCTTCAACAGATTGATATTGCAGTATTTTTCAAATCAGACCCGCAGACTGTGACAGCCGCGCCGGTCCTGGCGCCCGCCGGGTCCATGCGGCAATGCCGCCAGACCCTGGCGGGACGCGCCGGCCCGCCTATGTTAGGCCTCGACCAATCCCCGGCCGGACCGCGCCGCCACAGATCAAGGAGTGAAGAATGGCAACGAGCGTCAAGCAGATGATGGAAGCCGCCAGCGCGGTGGTGCCGAAAGTCACCCCGGCGCAGGCCCAGGACATGATGGCCAAGGGCGCGGTGGTGATCGACGTGCGCGACGCCCCGGAAGTGGAAAAGACCGGCAAGGTCTCCGGCGCGCTGCACATCTCGCGCGGCATGTTGGAATTCCGCGCCGATCCGGCCTCGCCCTACCACGACAAGACCCTCGCCCAGGACAAGCCAGTGATCGTCTATTGCGCCTCCGGCGGTCGCTCGGCGCTCAGCGGCAAGACGCTCAAGGACCTAGGTTACAGCGAGGTCTATAACCTAGGCGCCTATAAGGACTGGATCGAAAGTGGCGGCTCAATCGACCACCCGATCGAACCGGGCATGTAGGTTTGGCGGCCCTCCCCCGCGAACGGGGGAGGGCAAGGCCAAAGTTTTGGAATTGCAGCGGCTTTAGAAGTGCAGCGCCTTGGCGCTTTGCACCTGCGGCAGCGCCCGCACCTTGGTCAGCACGGCCTCGGGCAAGTCGCCGTCGATCTCGATCAGCGCCACCGCATTGGCGCCGGGCGCCTCGCGGCCGACGTGGAAGGTGGCGATGTTGATGCCGGCTTCGCCGATGGTCGAGGAGAAGGTGCCGATGAAGCCCGGCTTGTCGAGATTGGTGATGTAGATCATCGACGGGCCAAACTCGGCGTCCATGCGGATGCCCTTGATGTTGACGATACGCGGACGACCGTCGGCGAACACCGTGCCGGAGACCGAGCGGGTCTGGGTTTCGGTGACCAGCGTCAGCGTGATCAAGCTGTCGTAATCGCCAGCCATTTCCCGGGTGACTTCTTCGACGACGATGCCACGTTCCTTGGCGACAATACCGGCCGACACGACGTTGGCGTCGCCCAGCATCGGCCGCAGCAGGCCGGCCAGCGCGGCCGACGTCAGCGCCTTGGTGTTCATCTGCGAGACCGCGCCTTCATACGAAATCTGCACCTTGCTGATGCCGGTTTCGGTCAACTGCCCGGCGAACGAGCCCAGCTTGTCGGCCAGTTCGATGAAGGGTTTCAGCTTGGGCGCTTCTTCCGCGGTGATCGACGGGAAGTTGACGGCGTTGGAAATCGCGCCGCGCAACAGATAATCCGACATCTGTTCGGCGACCTGCAGCGCGACATTCTCTTGGGCTTCCGAGGTGGCGGCGCCGAGATGCGGCGTGCACACGACATTGGGATGGCCGAACAGCGGGTTTTCAGTCGCAGGCTCGGTCACGAACACATCGAAGGCGGCGCCGGCAACGTGGCCGCTGTCGAGCGCCGCGCGCAAGGCGATTTCGTCAACGAGACCTCCGCGCGCGCAATTGATAATGCGCACGCCCTTCTTGGTCTTGTTGAGCGCGGTGGCGTCGAGAATGTTGCGGGTCTTGTCGGTCAGCGGCGTGTGCAGCGTGATGAAATCCGCGCGCTTGAGCAATTCGTCGAGCTCGACCTTTTCGACGCCGAGATCGAGCGCACGCTCCGGCGACAGGAACGGGTCGAAGGCGATCACTTTCATCTTCAGGCCGATGCCGCGCTCGGCGGCGATCGAACCGATATTGCCGCAACCAATCACGCCGAGCGTCTTGCCGGTGATTTCAACACCCATGAAGCGGTTCTTTTCCCACTTGCCGGCCTGCGTCGAGGCGTCGGCCTGCGGGATCTGGCGCGCCAGCGCCAGCATCAAGGTGATGGCATGTTCGGCGGTGGTGATCGAATTGCCGAAGGGCGTGTTCATCACGATGATGCCCTTGGCGGTCGCGGCCGGGATATCGACATTGTCGACGCCGATGCCAGCGCGGCCGATCACTTTCAGCCTGTTCGCGTTGGCCAGAATCTTCGGTGTCACCTTGGTGGCCGAGCGGATGGCGAGACCATCGTAATTACCGATGATCTCGGCGAGTTTTTCCTTGTCCTTGCCGAGTGCCGGCTGGAAGTCGACGTCGATGCCACGATCCTTGAAGATCTGGACGGCGGCTTCGGAGAGAGCATCGGAGATGAGAACGCGCGGAGCAGTCATGATGAAATCCAGTTCGGTTTCTGTCGCCGTCATCGTCCGCGAAGGCGGACGATCCAGCGCTTGTTCCAAATTCAATTTTAAGGCCTGGATGCCCGCCTTCGCGGGCATGACGTCATTGGGAGTGGTGAGGACTAGGCCCTCACGCCGCCTTCGGCAGCGCAGCCTTGGCTTGCGCGAAGGCCCAATCGAGCCAGGGCGTCAGCGCTTCGACGTCACTGGTTTCGATCGTCGCGCCGCACCAGATGCGAAGGTCCGGGCGGCGCATCGCGGTAATACGCGATGTCGAAAGCGACGCCTTCCTTGTCGAGCAGGCCGGCCAGCGATTTGGCAAACGCGGCTTGCGCGTCGAGCGACAAACCGGTCACCGCCGGATCCACGACCTTCAGACAGACCGAGGTGTTGGAACGGGTCTCGGGCACGACCGCGAGATGATCGACCCATGGCGTCTTAGCGACCCACTGCGCGATCGCCTTCGCGTTGGCGTCGGAGCGCGCGACGGTGGCGTTCAAGCCGCCGGCCGATTTGGCCCAGGTCAACGTGTCGAGATAATCCTCGACGCATAGCATCGACGGCGTGTTGATGGTTTCGCCGGTGAAAATACCTTCGTTGAGCTTGCCGCCTTTGGTCATACGGAAAATCTTCGGCAACGGCCAGGCCGGCTTATAGGTCTCAAGCCGTTCGACCGCGCGCGGCGACAAGATCAGCATGCCGTGGGCGCCCTCGCCGCCGAGCACCTTCTGCCAGGAGAAGGTGACGACATCGAGCTTGGCCCAGTCGAGCTTTTGCGCGAAGGCCGCCGAGGTGGCGTCGCAGATCGTCAGACCCTCGCGGTCGGCGGCGATCCAGTCGCCGTTCGGCACGCGCACGCCCGAAGTCGTGCCGTTCCAGGTGAACACGACGTCGGACTTGAAATCGACTTTCGACAGATCCGGCAATTCGCCATAAGGCGCCTTGAGCACGGTCACGTCTTTGAGCTTGAGCTGTTTTTCGACATCGGTGACCCAGCCTTCGCCGAAGGATTCCCAGGTCAGCATGGTCACGGGGCGCGCGCCGAGCATCGACCACAGCGCCATTTCAACGGCGCCGGTATCGGAGGCAGGCACGATGCCAATGCGATAATCGGCGGGAACGCCCAACACTTCACGGGTGAGATCGATGGCCTGCTTGAGCTTGGCCTTGCCGATCTTGGCGCGGTGGGAGCGGCCGAGGGCCGCGTCGGTGAGGGCTTGGAGGGTCCAGCCGGGGCGCTTGGCGCAAGGGCCGGACGAAAATTGCGGATTAGCCGGCCGCAAGCCGGGTTTGGTCGCTGTCATTTTATCTATCCTTCCAGATAGCAAGCCTCTCGTTGGGGAGAGGTGTCCCACTCGCGGAGATAAGGAAGGATCGGGGAAAGGTCAAGCGAACTTATGGGCGCGGACGCGGAATGATCGCGCAGGGGTAGCCCGCTAGCGCTCCGCCCCCGGCCGCTTGGCGGCGCTATCTTTAACCAACCGGTAACCTGCGAGCGCCGCCTGGCGGGCCATGTCATGATCGACGATCGGGCGAGGATAGGTCTTGCCCAGTTCAACGCCGGCGCGCGCCAGCACATCGGCCTTGGCTTTAAACGGCGCGTGGATATCGGCGTTGCTGAGATCTTTAAGTTCCGGGCACCACCGACGAATATAGTCGCCGTCGGGATCGAACTTCTCGCCCTGCAAGACCGGATTGAAAATCCGAAAATAAGGCGACGCATCGGCGCCGCTGCCGGCGACCCATTGCCAGCCTGCGGCGTTGTTGGCGAGATCGGCGTCGAGCAAGGTATCCCAGAACCAGGCTTCGCCACGCCGCCAATCGATGCGCAAATGCTTGACCAGAAAACTGGCCGCTACCATGCGCACACGGTTATGCATGAAACCGGTCTGCCATAACTCGCGCATGCCGGCATCGACGAAGGGATAGCCGGTCTGGCCTTGTTGCCAGGCTTTCAGGTCGGCCGGACTGTCCCGCCACGGATAAGAGTCAAAGCCCGGCCGCCAGTTTTCATCCGGCAAGGACGGGAAGTGATAAAGCAAATGGTGGGCGAATTCGCGCCAGCCAATTTCGCTCATGAACTTAGCCGCGCCATTGCGGGTCGTTGTATCTTCAACAGCCAGGCTCAGGCGCGCGAAAATCTGCCGCGGCGAAATTTCCCCCCAATGCAGATGTGGCGACAGCCGCGACGTTCGTTGCAGGTCCGGCCGGTCGCGCTCTTCGCCATAGCGGGGAAGATCGCCGGCGACAAAAGTCTCGAACCGATCCAGCGCGCCCTCCTCGCCCGGCGTCCATAACCGATCCCAGCCGGCTGCCCAATCCGGATTGCGCGGTAGCAAACGCCAATCGTCGAGCGAATCGCTTGACGCAACAGCGCGCGCATCGATCGTCGACGGTGCGGGCAGCGGTGCGGCGAATGGCTTGGCGCTGGCGACGCGCCAATAAGGCGTAAACACCTTGAACGGACCGCCGCCGCCGGTTTCGATCTCCCAGGGCTCATGCAACAGCGCGGCGTTGAAACTTCGCGCGCCGATGTCTTGCTGCTTCAGCAAGGCCTTGATGTCGGTGTCGCGGGCAATCGCGTGAGGTTCGTAACATCTGTTCCAATAAACCGCCGACGCGCCGCTCTCGCGCGCGATCGCCGGCAGCAGTACGCGAGGATCGCCCTTGAACAAAGACAGCGCGCCGAGTCTGGCGCGCAACGCGGCAAGACTATGATGCAACCACCACAATCCGGCGGCGCCGGGCGCCCATGATGGATCGGAGGTATCGAGGATAAAGACCGGCACAACCGGACCACGCTCCGCCGCCGTCACAAGCGCGGGATTGTCACGCAGGCGCAAATCTTGCCGGAACCAGAGAAGTGTCGTCATACCGAGCTAATACGACCGCGGCTCGGTCTTGGATCAGCGCCGGCGCGGCTAACCCACCGGCCCGCCCAGCACCCGATCGAACACGCCTTTGACGCCGGCAGCGTCCGGCGCATCGCCGCGCCAGGCAACGATCTGATCGGGCCGGATCAAGGCAAACGGCTTTTCATAGAGATCGGCGGCGATCGGATCGTCGCGCAAATCGAGATGCGTGAGATCGACGCCGCGGCGTTTGGCTTCGTCCTGAAACAAGCCGGCCACCGCACCCGGCTCGCCAAAGCTCAACAGCGTCCAGTCAAAACCGAGATGGTCGAACAGCGAACTGCCGTCGGGTTGCCAGCTATGCGGCGCGCGGCCGCCGGGCTTCCCGGTCGGCACATAGACGGTCGGAATGTCGGCCGGCGCCGGCGTGCCGTCATCAAAAATAACCGGCGACCCGTCATAGCGGGCGCCAAAGGTGAAGCCAGGAATGGTGAACTCGGCGCGGCCGTGTTGCGCCAGATAAGCGCCGGCGCGGCGGCGCGCCGCCTCGCCCGCCGGACTGTCGTCTTCGATCGCCGGCGACGGCACATAAAGCCCGACCGAGTCGGCAAAGCCGGCAGCGAAGCGCGTGTTACGCAAGGCAATCGGGCGGCGCTCGATCTCATAGCTGTCGAGCAGTTTCGGCGAGGCCTGGCCGCGCACGACCGCGGCGAGCTTCCAGCCGATATTGACGGCGTCTTCGATCGCAGTGTTGTAGCCCATGCCGCCGGTCGGTGTGAACAGATGGACGGCGTCGCCGCCGAGCAACACCCGGCCCTGGCCGTAACGTTCGGCCACCAGCGCGCGGCCGGCCTGCCAGGTCGCCATGCCGATCACCTTGAACGGAATGTCGCAACCGACCGCCTGCAGGAACAGCCGGCCAGCTTCGGCTTCCGTCATTTCGTCGATGTTCTCGCCTTTACGCAATTGGGTTTGCAGCACGAAGCCGCCCTTGCCGTCGGTGGAAGCCAGCAGTGCGCGGCGGCGGCGGTTGAAGGTCCAATACATCCAGGCGCGCGGCGCTTTAACGACATCATAGAAAGCCGGCGCATCGAGATAGACCGACAACATCTGCCCGCCCATGAAGTCACGCTCTGCAGCGTCGCCGCCCATGTAGCCGATGCCGAGTTGCTTGCGGGTGACGCTGGCGCCGCCATCGGCAGCGAACAAATAACGCGCGCTGACCGATTTCTTCTCGCCGGTCTTGGTGTGGACCAGATGCACGGTGACGGAGTCGGCCGCTTCCTCGAAGCCGGTGGCGCGCCAGTCGAAGGCAATCTCGACCGATTTCAACTGCGCGGCGTGTTTGAACAGCACGCCTTCGACCAGACTTTGCGGCACGCGATGCGGCAATTCGGCGCCGTTCCAGATGTGCTCGAGTTCGCGAATGCGCTGCGGCGCCTCGTTGGACGACGGAAATTCGGCGCGCCCAAGTTCGTAGCCGGCATAAGTTGTGAAATAAGCGACATCGGTCGGATAGTCGCCGGGCATGCCGAGCGCGCGAATTTCATCGGCAAAACCAAGCCGGCGATAGTGCTCCATCGAGCGGGCTTGCGTCGCGTTGGCCTGCGGCGCCGTCGCCACGCCGGATTCCTGGTCGAACACCTTGGTATTGATACCGCGCCGACCCAGTTCGTTCGCCAGCATCAGGCCGCAAGGGCCCGCGCCCACGATCAGGATTTCAGTGTCGACGGTCGTCATAAAGGCAACTCCGCAACTTGCCGGCACAACGCCGAAAGCAGATTTGCCTGTCGCGTTAGCGAATCTGGAAGCCCGGGACAATGGCCAACGGCGCGGCCCCGGTCCGCGCCCGACTGCGCCGCCGCGGTCGCAACTTAATCGAGCAAATAACGGAAACCGATGCGGATTTCGTCGCCGGTGAATTTCTTGACCGACAGGTTGCTGGCCGGACCGCCGCTGATGTCACCCATGTCGATATGGCGGTAGCCAATGTCCATCAGAACATTATGCGCGACGTTGTAGCTGACGCCGGCCATCGCAGCCCAGGCGAAATTCCAGCGCTGTACCGGCACCGCGGTCAATTCCATCGGCGCCACGGCGTTCGCGTATTGGTAGCTGGAGAAATTCAGATTGGCGGCGCCAAGACCGGCGCCGATATAGGGCGTAAATCCATACCAGGTGCCGAGGTCGGCATAGGCGTTGCCCAGCACGGTGAAACTTTCGACTTTGCCGGAGATCGTCCCGCCGCTTGAGGCATCGGCGGTGTATTTCGAGCGCCAGCCGTAATCACCGGTCAGATCGAGGCGCAGCCAATCCTGTCTGATACCAGCGCCCAGGCCGAGAACGAAGGCGTTATCGAGCTTGGCTCCGCTCGGCGACGGCACCGAGGCCAAATTCGAGGACGACAAATCGCCGATGTGTTGGAAGCGATAGGCTAGATCGCCGCGCAAGTACCAGCCGGACGACAGCTCCACCCGGTCCGGCGCGCGTTCCTGCGATGGCGGCGGCAACGAGATCGGCGAATAGTCGCCGGGCATGTCGGCGGCAAACGCGCTGGGCATGGTGCCGGGAATCAGACCGGGCGCGGACAAAGCCAATGCCGCACCGGAGACGAACAACTTCCGCAGCAAACCCATAACAATACTCCCTCGCAACGCCTTCACGCACTGACGGCACAAGCATGCCGCAATCAGGTTAAGCGGCGCTTAACCAAGAATTTTCACCAAGAATTTTTACGATCGTGACGTCCGTCTATCCGATGCAAAGCGCGTCAGCCTTTGCTGCGCAGCGGCGGCTGCGTGTAAATCGGCGGCTGGCTATAGACCGGCGGCGCATAGACCGGTTGCGGCGGCGGCGCGTAATACTGGGGCGGCGCCGCATAATAAGAATCCAGGGCGTCGAGGTTGAACCGCAGGCCGATGCGAATGTCTTGCGAGGTCAGATGATCGAAGGTTGAGCCAGGCAAGGTCTGCGAGAAGTCGTAGGAGACGAACGAGCCGGTTTCCGCGTTACCCATATCAAGATAGCGATAGGATAATTCAACCGCGAAGTTTTTCGTCACTTTGTAAGACAGGCCGGCGTGCAGCGCCCAGGCGAAGTTCCATTTCGACACATCGTCGGCGAACGATACGCCGTTATTAGTCGGGAATGCCGCCGCAGCCATGGCAAACGTCCTGGATATTATGAGTGGTATTGCGCGAGATACCAACGCCGGCGCCGATGAACGGCGTCAGCTTATTCCAGGTGCCGAGATCGATATAGGCATTGGCCAAAAACAGCCATTCCGACTTGCTGCCGGTATATTCGTCGGTCGCGTTGCCGCTGCCCGCGTTGTAAATTTCCGAGCCATGGAAATTCGAACGGCCGCGATATTCGCCGGTCAGATCGAAGCGGAGCCAGTCGTTGAAATAATAGCCGACGCCGAGGCCGATGGTCGGCGCGGCATCGAAACCGTAGCTCGACGAGACTCATCGAGTAGCGAACCGCCGAACTGGCCGGATTGGTCAGCTTGTCGACCTGCTGATTGCTGAAGCCAATGTCGCCGCGCAGATACCAGCCGGAAAATTCCTCGACCTCCACCGGCCGCGGCGGCACGTAACACGGCACGGCGCCATAGGGCGCGCGGCCCGCAGCGATCAACGCGGCGTCATAACAAGGCGGCGAATAGTCGGCGGCTTGCGCGGCGCCGGCGGCCATCACGAGCAACGCCGACAAGAACGGAATTTTCAAACGCGACCAAACCATGCCGGCATCCCTTGCTGGAATCCGCCGAACGCCGAAGCGACGGAGTGACAGCGGGACGATGGCAGCAATTCGTTAAGTGGCTCTTAACCGTGTTTTTTAACCACGTATTTTAATGGAACCACGAAACGGCCTGCACCCCGACGGCGGACGGCGCGACTTACCGTTGCGAATCGCGGCGAGGGCTTCGCCGGCGCGGACCGATGATTTGACTGTTAGGAAATCATTTACGATACGTGCGCGGCCGAACCGCGCCCGCGAGCCCAGCCGCCGGGAAAATAATAACCTGCCTAAAGCCTTTGAGCGCCGAGCGGCCAATCCTGGCTAACAAGGCTCTCGGCCAACGCGACCAGCGCGCCGCGCGCTTCCGGGTCTTCGATCGCCAGAAACGCTTTGGCCAGCCGCAGCGCTTCCTGCATGCGTGGATCGTCCGGGCTGCCGGCAGCGGCAAGCCCGCCTTTGTCGGCAGCGGCGCTGAACTGCGTCGTCGCCTTGCGGTTCATGCCCAGCTTCGCAGGCATCTGGAGGACATTGTTGCCGGGGTCACGCTGGGATGTGTTCATGGGCCTTAGCGGGCCTTTCCTTGGCGTTCGGTCCTGACCGGCCGAACTTAAAGTTGAACGGGCAACTAAACTCAACAACGACGCCTGGGCGCCAATTTGGGCGGCCAAGCGTGGCACTATAATTTAACGAAATTATCGCCGGCGGCACAAACCAAGGCAGCGGTCCGACGGCGGCAAATCCGGTAACTCATTTTGACGGCAGTGGGTCGTTGGCGAAATCGTACCACGAAAGACCGACAACCCACCGTTGAGAATTACCCGACAGTATCGGAATGTCATTAACCCGGCTATCGCTTTTTATGAGGTTTCATCTCATAATCAGCATATGGAACTCCGCCACCTTCGATATTTTACCGCTGTCGCTGAAGAGTTGCACTTCGGCCGCGCCGCGGCGCGCCTCAATATCGCGGCGCCGACCTTGAGCCATCAGATCAGCGCGCTCGAAGGCATGCTGGGCGCCAAATTGTTCGCCCGCCGGACCAAGAGCGCGGTCGCTCTGACCGAAATGGGCAAACGGTTTCTGATCGAGGCCTATGCCACCCTGAATCAAGCGGCACAGGCCGAGCTGGTCGGTCGCCGGGCCGCGCGCGGCGATATCGGCTCGCTTGCGGTGGGCTATATATTCTCGGTCGGCTGCAGCGGGCTGCTGTCGTCGACCATACTGGCGTTTCGCAAGGACCATCCAGGCATCACCATGCAGGTGCGCCGGCTGGTCACCTTCGCGCAGTTCCGTGCGCTGGTCGACAATTCGCTCGATGTCGGCTTCACGGCCGCGCCGCAGAGTTTTCCGTCCGGCTTGACCGGCTTCGTTGTCGACCGGAAACCGTTTTTTCTGGCGATACCGCAAAGCCATCCGCTCGCCACGCGCAAGGCCATCACACAGGCCATGCTGGTCGACGAGGCGTTCATCGCGGTCTCGCTGGAAATGGAAGTCGGATTCGGCGGCGGCAACATCGCCGCCATCAGCCTACCGGGCACCACGCCCCATATTATCGAGCGCGCCTCGGATATTTTTTCGGTACTGACTTCGGTCGCGGCCGGCACCGGCATCAGCGTCGTCTCAGAACCGCTGACCAATATGAAAATTCCCGGCATCGTGTACCGCAAGATCACCGGCACCGACCGCATGGCCGAAGTCACCGTGGTCCACCGCCGCAACGAAACCGCGCCGGCGGCCCGGATATTCCTCGACTTCATGCGCGCGCGCGCGCGGGCGCTCAGGATTTAGCCGGCGTTTTCAGCTGACGTTCGAACATCGCGACAATCTCGCACCAGTCAGCCTCGGTGGCGGCGGCGTCATGCACATCGCGGTCGGGCAGCGAATAGCCGTGATCGGCGCCGCCGTGCAGGTTTTGGCGATAGGTCAGGTCGTCGCGGCCCTGGAATGACTGCTCGAGCGCGGCCAGCAATTCCGGCGCCGAGAATTTATCGTGCTCGGCATGGCCGCAGTAAACTTCGCCGTGCATGCGCGCGGTCAGCCGGTGCGGAGAAGTCCGGCGCATCGGTAACCAGGAACACTCCGTGCAGGCTGGCGGTGGCGCGAAAGCGCTCGGGAAATTCCTGGGCCGCCAGAAACGCGATGCGGCCACCGAGACAAAAGCCGACCGCGCCGGCCGGTCCCGGATCGACCGGCTCGTTGCGGCAAAAATCGAGAATCGCGCCGACATCGACACGCACCATGGCGCGGTCGATGCCGCGGCCGAGCTTTTGCATTTCGGCCTGCACATCGGGCGGCACGGCGTCGAACGACACCATCTTACCGGCTGCGTTGCGGCGCACGAAATTGATTTTGCCTTTGCGGTAGAACAGGTTTGGCACGATGCAATAATAGCCGTGCGACGCAACCTGACGCGCCAGCGCGAACAACTCGTCGCGCAAGCCCCAGATGTCCATGAACATCACAACCAGCGGAAACGGACCGTCGCCGGCAGGATAGGCGGCATAGCCGTCCATGATACCGTCGGTGGTCTGGATGCCGACTGCTTTGCTGTTCATCGAGCGGTCGCCCGCGCCATCATTTCTTGGGCAGGCTTTTCGCGACGATCGGCCCCCAAAAAGCGGTGTCGGCAATGGTGCGGTCGCGCAGCCGTTCCGGCGAACCGCCGAGTGGCGACAAACCGACCTTGCCGAACAGGGCGCGGGTTTGCGGCTTTCGTAGAAAGCCATTGATCGCGCGATTGAGCTTGTCGACGATCGGCCGCGGAAGGCCGGGCGGTCCATAGATCGCCAGCCAGGTCGCGCACTGCATATCAATGCCGGTTTCCTTCAAGGTCGGCACCTTCGGCAATGACGCCAGGCGCTTGGCGCCGGCCACCGCCAGAATCTTGACCGCAGCGGTGCCGGGGCCATAGGCCGGCGTACCGACGTCGATCTGGCCGCCGAGGAGATCGGTAATGATCGGCGCGGCGCCGCGATAACCGACCAGGGTGCCGTCGATATGCGTCTTGGCGGCAAACAGCATGCCGCAGAATTGTCCCATGGTGCCAACGCCGGGGTGGCCGATGGTCAACCGGTTTTGATGCTTGCCGGCATAAGCGCGCAACTGCTTGATGCTGCTGACGCCGAGCTTGGGGCTGGCCAGAATGACGTTGGGCGTATCGCCGACCATGATAATCGGCGTCAGTCCCTTGGTCGGATCGGGCCCGGCGCTTTTGGTCATCAGCGGGCGAAACACCATCGGACCATTCGCCGAGATCAGCAGCGTATAGCCGTCCGGCTTGGCGTTCGCGATCGTGACGGTGGCGACCACGCCGGCACCGCCCGATTTGGGTTCGACCACCACGGTCTGGCCGAGCGTTTTGGTCAAAGCCTCGGCGACCGCGCGAACCGTGAAATCCATCATGCCGCCGCCGGCAAACGGCAACAAAATCGTAATCGGGCGCGCCGGCCACTTGTCGGCGGCAGCGACCGGGCCGGGCATGGCGGCTAACAGCGCCACGAAAGCGAGAAGAATTTTTCCGAACGACTTATTCGGCAGAATTGACGGCCTTGGCATTTCTCGCCCTCGGATTATTGGTCTTGAGGACAGTTTCGTACAGGCGAGATTTTAGCGCAATACGCGCATCAATCGTGACGCCGCGGCACGGCACCGGCGGAACTTACGCCGCCACCTGGGTCAGCGCCGCGATGACGTCGTTGACCACCGCCTCGACCAGAAGCTTGTCGTCGCCTTCGCCCATGACGCGGATCACCGGCTCGGTGCCGGACGCACGCACCAGCAGCCGGCCGCCGCCGCCGAGCTTCTTCTCGGCGCTGGCGATCGCGGTCGCCACCGCCGCGCTCTCCATCGGCTTGCCGGAGCGGTAGCGCACATTCTTGAGCACCTGCGGCAGCGGCTTAAAGCGATGACAGATTTCCGACACCGGCTTGTTGTGGCGTTTGACCACCGCCAGCATCTGCAGCGCGGCCACCAAGCCGTCGCCGGTAGTCGAATAGTCGGACAGGATGATGTGGCCGGACTGTTCGCCGCCGACATTGTAGCCGTGCGAGCGCATTTGTTCGAGCACGTAGCGGTCGCCGACCGGCGTGCGAATCAATTCAAGATCGATGCTCTGGAGATAGCGCTCAAGCCCGAGATTGGACATTACGGTCGCAACCACGCCGGGGCGCGTCAGCCGGCCATCTTCCTTCCAGCTTTCGGCGATAACGGCGAGCAATTGATCGCCGTCGATGACATGGCCGAGTTCGTCAATGATCATGACGCGGTCGGCGTCGCCGTCGAGCGCGATGCCGATGTCGGCGCGCATCTCGCGCACCTTGCGGCTGATCGCGCCGAGATCGGTCGAGCCGCAATCCTTGTTGATGTTGAAGCCGTTCGGCTCGACGCCGATCGAGATCACATCGGCGCCCAGTTCCCACAATGCGCCGGGCGCGACTTTATAACCGGCACCGTTGGCGCAATCGATCACTACGCGCAGGCCCGACAGATCGATGTCGCGCGGCAGCGTGCGCTTGGCGAATTCGATATAGCGGTCCTGCACGCCGTCGATGCGCTTGGCGCGGCCGAGGTCGTCGCTCTTGGCCAGTTGCAGGCTGAGTTCGGAATCGATCAGCGCTTCGATTTGCCGCTCGACTTCGTCCGAGAGTTTGAAACCGTCCGGCCCGAACAGCTTGATACCGTTGTCGCCGTAAGGGTTATGCGAGGCCGAAATCATCACGCCGAGATCGGCGCGCATCGAGCGCACCATCATGCCGACGCCGGGCGTCGGAATCGGGCCGGTCAACAGCACGTCCATGCCGACCGAGGTGAAGCCCGCGACCAGCGCGTTCTCGATCATGTAGCCGGACAGCCGGGTGTCCTTGCCGATCAGCACGCGGTGGCGGTGCTCGCCGTTGCGAAACACGATGCCGGCGGCCTGCCCGACCTTGAGCGCCAGTTCGGGCGTGATGACTTTATTGGCCAGCCCGCGAATGCCGTCGGTGCCGAAATAACGACGAACCATGAAATCCCCTCAACGCCCACGATACCTATGACTAGGTCTTAAATGACAGAATGCCGGTTTGGTAGCGGTCCATATCGGCGCGGGACTTGGCCGTCCGCCCGGCGCGCTCAACACGCGCGCAAAACCTGCCGAAAGCCAGCCCCGTGCCGTCCTTATAATCGGCCTATCTCATGAATTTAGGTCAAATATTGTGAGTAATCATTACCAACTGAGGTTAATGGTCTGCCAATACCGGCCCCGGCCCCGAATTCCCACCCCGAACCGGCCATTTCGCGCCGCTCCAGCCTATGCTACCCGAAGAGGTATCCACCGAGCGCACCCGCAAGCCGCAAAACCCAGCCGCAAGAGCCTGCACCATGAAGAACATTACCTGCATCGACGATCTGCGGACCGTAGCGAAATCCCGGGTCCCGCGCGCCTTTTTCGAATATGCCGACTCCGGCTCCTATAGCGAGCAGACCCTGCGGGCCAACCGGACCGACCTGGAGGCGATCAAGCTGCGCCAGCGCGTGCTGGTCGACGTCTCGGAACGCGATCTCACCACCACCGTGCTCGGCAAGAAGATTGCCGCGCCCCTGATCCTGGCGCCGATCGGCCTGTGCGGCATGCAACATGGCGACGGCGAGATCCTGGCCGCCCGCGCCGCCAACGAAGCCGGCATTCCCTTTACGCTGTCGACCATGTCGGTCTGCTCGATCGAGCAGGTCGCGCAAGGCACCGGTAAGCCGTTCTGGTTCCAGCTTTACGTCATCCGCGACAAAGAATTTTCCAAGGCGCTGATGGATCGCGCCATCGCCGCCAAGGTCGACACGCTGGTGCTGACCGTCGACTTGCAAGTGCTCGGCCAGCGCCACAAAGACATCAAGAACGGCCTGACGGTACCGCTGCAATACCGGGTCAAGAACGTCATCGACATCGCCACCAAGCCGGCCTGGGCCTGGAGCATACTCAAGGGCAAGAGCAAGACCTTCGGCAACATCGCCGGTCACGTCCCGGGCATGGAGAACGTCAACTCGCTGTCGAAGTGGACGAACGATCAATTCGATCCATCGTTGAACTGGAAAGACGTCGAGTGGATCAAAAAGCATTGGCCGGGCAAGCTGATCATCAAGGGCATTCTCGACACTGATGACGCCAAAATGGCGGTCGATCTCGGCGCCGACGCCATCGTGGTGTCGAACCATGGCGGCCGCCAGCTCGACGGCGCCTCGTCGTCGATCGCGATGCTGCCGCGCATCGTCGACGCGATCGGCGACGGCACCGAAATCCTGTTCGACGGCGGCATACGCACCGGCGCCGACGTCATGCGCGCGCTGGCGCTGGGCGCGCGCGCCTGCCTGATCGGCCGCTCCTATATTTATGGGCTCGGCGCCTACGGCCAGGCCGGCGTCGCCAAGGCGATCGACATTCTCGAAAAAGAACTCAGCGTCACCATGGCGCTGACCGGCGTTGGCAAGGTCGCCGATATCGACGGCCGCGTCATCGACGACGGCGGGCCTAAACAGAAGCCGAAGGCTTAGTCGGGACAATGACACGGCCCACGCCGCAGCCGGCTTCGGCCTTCGCGCAGTTTTCAGACATCTCGACCCGGTGGATGGACAATGACGTCTACGGCCACATCAACAATGTGGTCTATTATTCGTTCTTCGATACGGCGGTGAACGGTTACCTGGTGGCGCAAGGCGCGCTCGATATCGCCGAGGGCGCGGTGATCGGGCTGGTGGTCGAGACGCAATGCAATTACTTTAAGCCGATCGCCTTTCCCGACCGGGTGCGGGCCGGTATCCGCGTGACCCATCAGGGTACGTCAAGCGTCCGTTATGAAGTCGGTATATTCAGCGGCGACGAGACAGAGGCTTCGGCGCAGGGCCATTTTGTCCATGTCTATGTCGATCGCCAAAGCGGCCGGCCGGTGCCGCTGCCCGAGGCGCTGAAGCGGGCGCTGGCGAAGTTGGAGGTTGCATGACGGCCGACGTCACCATCAAGGAAGGCACCCAGTTGGCGCCGCATCCGTTGCGCGCGGCCATTCTGGGCGAGATTCATGCCCGGCCGTTCACGCCGATCGCGACGCCACGCCGGATCCTGCATTTCGCCTTCGACACCGCCGGTGAAGCCGCCAAGGCCGACCGCGCGGCGCTGACGAACTTCTGCGCGCGCCGCGAACTCGAGCCGCTCAAAGCCTCGGCCAAGCATCACCGCGTCACGCTCGGCGGCGCGACGTTGCGCTGGGAACAGCATTCCGAATTCACCACCTATACCTGGGAACTGCCGTCCGAGCCGCGCACGCCGTTTTATCCGGCCGCCTCGTCGCTCGCCGGTCCAATGGCCAACGTGCCGCAGCCGGGGCCACTGCTGGTCGCGCTCGATCTGCACCTGTTGCCCGACAACAAGGACAAGCCGATCGTGGTCGGCCATCTGTTCGATCACGCCAGTCTCGCGGTCGCCGAGAATTCCGACGGCAGCTGTTTTGTTCGCCACCGATTTCCAGGCCGACCCATCGGGCTTCGTGCGCGTTCTGCTGCTCGACCGCGGTCTGGGGCCGGAACGCGCCGGCGCGATCGTGCAGCGCATCATCGAGACCGAAACCTACCGCACATTGGCGCTGCTCGGCTTGCCGGAAGCGCAACGGCTGTCGCCATCGATCAACCGGATCGAATTGCGGCTGGCCGAACTGACCGAGGAAATGCGCAGCGCGCATCAATTGCAGCGACAATCAGCGCCTGCTCGACGAACTGACCGAACTCGCCGCCGAACTGGAAGCCGGCGCCGGCGCCAGCCATTTCCGGTTCGGCGCCAGCCGCGCCTATAACGACATCGTTCATGCCCGCCTGCAAACCATCGGCGAGCGCAAGGTCGATATCTATCCGACCTGGTCGTCGTTCCTGACAAGGCGGATGCAGCCGGCGATGCGCACCTGCATCACCATCGAGGAGCGGCAGGCGACCTTGTCGGCGAGGCTGTCGCGCGCCGCCAATCTGTTGCGCACGCGGGTCGACGTCGAACTGGAACGTCAGAACCGCGACTTGCTGAAATCAATGAACGAACGCACCCGGCTGCAATTGCGCCTGCAGACCACGGTCGAAGGTCTGTCGGTCGCCGCGGTCAGCTATTATGTCGTCGGGCTGTTCCACTATCTGATGGAAGGCCTGCACGACAAAGGCGTGCCGGTCAACATCAAGCTCGCCACCGCGCGTGTTCGTGCCGGTGGCCATGCTCGGCATCTGGTTTCTGGTGCGCCGGATCCGGAAGAAGCATATCGGCGGGGAATAAGGCCGGCGATCAAGCCACCGGCTGCTGCGCCAGCGCCAGCACCTGATGAATCTGCGCCACCACGGCCGCGCCCTCGCCGATCGCCGCGCCGACCCGCTTGGTCGAGCCGGCGCGCACATCGCCGATGGCGAAGACGCCCGGCATGCTGGTCTCCAGCATATGCGGCGCGCGCGCGACGCATCGCCGTCGGCGAATTCATCGCCGGTGACAACGAAGCCCTTGTCGTCGGTGGTCGACGCAGCCTTCCAGCCATTCGGCATTCGGATCGGCGCCGATGAACAGAAACAGGTGGCGCAGCGGATAGGTAATGTCGTTCGCCGCTGGCGCGGTCGCGGAAAGTCGCCGAGGCAAGCCCCGAACTATCGCCACCAAGCGCGACGACTTCGCTGCCGACATGCAGCGTGACGTTCGGCAGCGCCTTGATCCGATCGATCAGATATCGCGACATCGTCGCATCAAGCGGCCGTGCGCACGCTCAGATGCAGATGCTTGACCTTGGGCGCGAGGTACACCACCGCCTGCCCCGCCGAATTGCCGCCGCCGATCAGGGCCACTTCCTCGCCTTCGCATAATTTGGCTTCGATCGGCGAAGCCCAATAGGACACGCCGTTATTGTCGAAGTCGGCGAGATTGGAAATCGCCGGACGCCGGTAGCGCGCGCCCGAGGCGACGATGACGGTGCGCGCCTGAACGGCCGTGCCGTTACCATCGATCTCCAGCCGGAACGGCGCTCGTCGAGCGCAATCGGCGTCGCTGCAATCGAGCTTGGCGACTTGCAGCGGAATGGCGATTTCGGCGCCGAACTTCTGCGCCTGATTGAAGGCGCGTCCGGCCAGCGCCATGCCGGAAATGCCGGTCGGGAAACCGAGATAATTCTCGATGCGTGCCGAGGCGCCGGCCTGACCGCCGAAGGCGCGGCTGTCGAGCACGATCATCGACAGGCCTTCCGACGCGCCATAGACCGCCGCCGCCAGACCCGCGGGACCGGCGCCGACCACCGCGACGTCATAGATTTTATCCGGATCCAGTTCCGGCGTGATGCCGAGACAGGCGCCAGCTTCCGCGTCGGTCGGCCGTTTCAGCAAATCGCCGTTCGGGCAGATCATCAGCGGCAGTTCGCTCTCCGCCACGCCGAAGCGTTCGACCGTGGCGCGGGCGTCCTCATCGGTTTCAACGTCAAGCACCGAATAGGGATAGCCGTTGCGCGCGAGGAACCCCTGGATACGCACAAGGTCGGGTGAGTTGCGATGGCCGATCAGGATTGAGCCAGAGCCGCCCTCCTGGATCAACGCCACCCGGCGCAGGATGAAAGCGCGCATCATGATCTCGCCGAGTTCGGCGGAGCCGACCATCAGCGCGCGGATATGGGGCGCGTCGAACGGCAGCGCGGTGCAGCCGTGTGGACCGGCATGGCCCGCGGCAATGCTGCCGCGCCCGCTCAACTGGCTGACCTCGCCGGAAAACTGCCCGGCGCCGTGCGATACGACCGACGCCTGCCGGTGCAGCCCGTCGCGCCGCACCACTTCGAGGTCGCCTTCCAGCACCAGCCAGGCCGGCGCATTGCGCGTGCCGAGTTCGTAGATCACATCGCCGGGAGCAAACTTTTGCGCCGGACCGCTGGCAAAACGCTTGGCGATCTCGATCTGCGATGCGTCGAGAATCGGAAACATCTGGTCGAAACGGTCGGCGGCAAGGCTCATGGTGGACTCCAAACGATCAGCGAACACGATAAATTGGTCACGTCTCGGGCGTTTTTGCAAGCCGAACAAAAGTCGGTCACTTTTGCGTCATGCCGGCGCTTGCCACGGCGCACAAAGGCCGCGCGATCTATACATAGACCTGACCGACAGCGCCGACATACGAGGCCCCCGATGCGCAGCGAAAAATTCATGTTTCCCAACGCCAAGGGCGAGCAGCTCGCCGCCACGCTCGACTGGCCGCTCGGCAAGCCGACCGCCTTCGCGCTGCTTGCGCATTGCTTCACCTGCGGCCAAAACCACCTCGCCGCCAAGCGCATCGCCGAACGGCTGACCATTCACGGCATCGCCGTACTGCGGTTCGATTTCACCGGGCTGGGCTCGAGCGAAGGCGAATTCGCCAATACGCATTTTTCATCGAACATCGACGACCTGGTCGCCGCCGCCGATCATTTGCGCGCCATGCACAGCGCGCCGGCGATCCTGATCGGGCACTCGCTCGGCGGCGCGGCGGTGCTGGCGGCCGCCGCATCGCATACCGGAAGCGCGCGCGGTGGTGACGATCGCCGCGCCTTACGATCCGGGCCACGTCACCGGCCTGTTCAAGGATCACATCGACACCATCCGCGAACAGGGCGAAGTCGAAGTCAAACTCGGCGGCCGGCCGTTCACGATCAAACGAGAATTTCTCGACGACGTCGCCGGGAAAAAACTCGACGAAGCGATCGCTAATTTGCGCAAGTCGCTTTTGGTGTTTCATTCGCCGACCGACGATCTGGTCGGCATCGACAATGCTTCGCATATTTTTCAGGCTGCCAAGCATCCGAAGAGCTTCGTCTCGCTCGCCGGTGCCGATCATCTGTTGAGCAAGAAGGCCGACGCGGTCTATGTGGCGAATGTCATCGCCGCCGCGGCCGGGCGCTATCTCGATCAGCCCGAGGTGATGACGGAGGAAGAAGTCGAGACCGGGCTGGTGCTGGTGCGCGAAACCCACGGCGGCAAATTCCAGCAGGAGATCTTGACCGGTCCGCACCGGATGCTCGCCGACGAGCCTGTCAAGCCTCGGCGGTTTGAACTCCGGGCCGGGGCCTTACGACTTTCTGCTGGCGGGCCTCGGCGCTTGCACCTCGATGACGATCCGGCTGTATGCCGAGTTCAAGAAAATCCCGCTCGAGAATGTCTCGGTGCGGCTCATCCCACGGCAAGATCCACGTCAAGGATTGCGAGGACTGCGACACCAAGGTCAGCACGGTCGACCACATCGAGCGTGTCATCACGCTGGAAGGCCCGCTCGACGCCGAGCCAACGCCAGAAGCTGATGGAAATCGCCGACAAGTGTCCGGTGCACAAGACGCTGGAGTCGAAGATCGACATTCATACGGTGGAGCGGGCAACTCCGTCTTCCTGAGGTGCGAGCCGCGTGAGCGGCGAGCCTCGAAGGATGACGGATTTAATGTAATCGTATAAAATGGCTCCGCCATGCCAACTGCCGCGCAATTGCTGACGCAGCAATTCCTCGCCTGGGTCGACGAGGGCGAGCGCAGCTATGCCGACGGCGAAGCCTGGCGTCGCAGTTGCCCGCACTTCGCCATTTGGGAAGACGCCATTGCCGACGGCCTGATCCGGTTCGAGAACGGCAGCAGCATGCGGCAGTCGCGGCTGGTGCTGACGCCGCGCGGCCGGACGCTGTTGAAGCAGGCCGGCTAGGCCAGTCGTCAGCGGTTGAGTCGGTGGTGACGAGATCGCCAACCGCCAGCGCTGCCGCTCCACCCGGCCTCAAACCCCTACCCCTTGCGGCTTGACGGTCTCCGAGTCCTTGGGCACACTAGAACAAATCAGGAACAACGAGCCCGGCGCAGCGTCGGGCAAGGCGGATTTATATGATTCTGCCAAAGGCTTAACTATGATCGACGAGCTGCGCCAGCGCTTGCAGGCTTTGCAGAAGACGGACCGGGATCGACCGGCCCCGGGCGCTTTGCCGTTCGGCATCGCCGAGGTCGACGACGCGCTCGGCGGCGGGCTGGCGCGCGGCGCGCTGCATGAGATTGCGGCCGCCGGCGAGGCCCATCTGGCGGCCGCCACCGGCTTTGCCTTGGGGTTGGCGGCACCGGCGCGGCATTGGCTCTGGATCGCCGAGGACATGGCGCTGACTGAGAGCGGCGCGCCTTACGGCCCCGGCCTCGACACCTTCACCCTTCGCCCCGAGCGCCTGCTGACCGTCGCCGTCGGCCACCGCCGCGACCTGATGTGGACGATGGAGGAAGCGCTGCGCTGCCGCGCCATCGGCGCGGTGATCGGCGAAGTGCGCCACGGTGCGCTCGATGCCGTCGGCGTGCGGCGGCTGTCGCTGGCGGCGACCCAAAGCGGCGCGCTGGCGCTCATGCTGCGCGCCAGCCCGACACGCGACGCGTCGACCGCCGCCACCCGCTGGATCGTCGGCGCCGCACCGTCGGCGCCATCCAACAGCTTTGAATTCGGTGCGCCGCGCTTTGCCGCGCAACTCGTCCGCAATCGCCGTGGCCCGACCGGGTCCTGGATTTTCGAATGGAGAGACAATGATGAGCGCTTCATCCTCGCAACGCATGCTGTGCCTGTGGCTGCCCCGGCTGGCGACCGACCGCGTCAAAAGGTTGCGTGAGGTTTCCGCGCCGCTCGTCGTTTACGGCAAGCGCGGCAATGCCGATGTGCTGACCGCCGTCGACGAAACGGCCGAAGGCCTTGGGCTGCATGCCGGTCTGGCGCTGGCGCAGGCGCGCGCCATGCATCCGGCGCTGGAAGCGATCGAAGAAGACATTGAGGCCGACAAGCGCGCTTGCTCGACAACATCGCCGACTGGTGCCTGCGCTATACGCCGCTGGTCGCGACCGACGCGCCCGACGGTTTGCTGCTCGATATCGGCGGCTGCGCTCATTTATATGGCGGCGAGTGCGAACTGGTCGCCGATCTCGGTCAACGCATCGCCCGCGCCGGCTTTGCCTATCGCGTCGCCATCGCCGGCACCATCGGCGCGGCCTATGCCGCCGCGCACGACGGCACGCCGGCCGCTTATGCCCATGGCGAGGAGCGCGCGCTGCTCGAACCGCTGCCGCTGTCCGCGCTGCGGATCGCACCGGCGGTTGCCGCCTCGCTCGCCCGTGTCGGCCTCAAGCACGTCGGCGACATCATCGATCTGCCGCGCAGCCCGCTGACCGCCCGTTTCGGTCCGGAACTCATGCGCCAGCTCGACCGCGCGTTGGGCCGCGAACACGAACCGCTCAGTCCGCGCCTGCCGGTCGCGCCCTATGTCGCCGAGCAGCGCTTTCACGATCCGATTGCGCGCGAAGAGGACGTGCTCGGCACGGTCGAGAAATTGGCGGCGCAACTTGGCGATCGCGCTGGAACGGCGCGGCGACGGCGCCCGCCGCCTCGAACTCACCTTGTTCCGCACCGACGGAGCGCTGCGCCGCATCGCCGCAGGCTGCGCCCGGCCTTTGCGCAACGCGCAGGATATCCGCGCGCTGTTTGCCGAGCGGCTGGCCGCGCTTTCCGATGAACTCGACCCCGGTTTCGGCTTCGATATGGCGCGCTTGTCGGTGGCGGTCGCCGAACCTTGTCCACCCGAGCAGATCGGCATCGGCGCCGAGGAAGACGCCGGCGAACTGGTGCGGCTGGTCGACCGCCTGAGCGCGCGGCTGGGCGCTACCCGCGTGCGCCAGACGGTGGCGCAGGACAGCCATATGCCTGAATTGGCCGCCGCCGCCGTGCCGGCGCAAGCGGCCGCGCGCGATAAGGGCTGGGACGCCTTCCGCCGCCATCGCGCCGAAGCCGAGCTGGCCCCACGGCCGCTGCGGCTGTTCAAGCAACCCGAACCGATCGAAGCCCTGGCGGAAGTGCCGGACGGCCCGCCTTTGCGCTTCAAGTGGCGGCGCGCCCAGCACGACGTGATCGCGGCCGAAGGCCCCGAGCGCATCGAGGGCGCTTGGTGGAACGAACGCAGCGACGCACCATCGGGCAACCTGGCGCGCGATTATTTCCGCGTCGAGGACAAATCCGGTCATCGTTTCTGGCTGTTCCGCGCCGGACTTTATCGCGACGTCACGCCGGACGATCTGGCACGTGGCCGCGCCCCGGGTTGGTTTGTGCACGGAACGTTTGCGTAAGACCGCGCGGCAAACTCTCTTAACCCTCTCCCCTGGTGGGAGAGGGTGCCGAGCGAAGCGAGGCGGGTGAGGGGGAGATGCCAAAACACCAAGTTAGCTTATTCAAACGGCGTCAGGCGCAACGTCTTCGCCACGCACCGACCGATGCCGAACAAAAGCTCTGGTGGCTGCTTCGCTCTCGGCAGTTGGAAGCCGTCAAATTCCGCCGGCAAGTGCCTATCGGGCCCTGGATCGCCGATTTCGTTTCCTTCGAGCACAAGCTCATTGTCGAAGCCGATGGCAGCCAGCACACCGAGAACAAGCACGATCAAGTTCGCGATACCAATCTCGTCAAACGCGGCTTTCGCATTCTGCGGTTCTGGAACAATGACATTCTTAAATATCCGAATGGCGTTCTGGAGCGGATCATAGAAACACTCGTGCCATCCCCCTCACCCGGCGCGCTTCGCGCGCCACCCTCTCCCACCAGGGGAGAGGGTTAGACAGCGCCCGCGTTGAGGCTATGCGTTACATCGAATTCGCTTGCTGCTCGAACTTCTCTTTCCTGCGCGGAGCGTCGCATCCGGAAGAACTGATGGTACAGGCCGCTTTGCTCGGCCTGACCGGCATTGGCTTATGCGACCGCAATTCGGTCGCCGGCGTGGTGCGTGCCCATCTGGCCAAGCGCGAGCAAAGTCTGCCGCTCAAATATCATCCGGGCGCACGGCTGGTGTTCGCCGACGGCACGCCCGACATTCTGGCCTACCCGCGCGACCGCGCCGGCTGGGGCCGGCTAACGCGTCTGCTGACGCTCGGCAATCTGCGCGGCAAAAAGGGCGAATGCATTCTGTATCTCGACGATCTCATCGCGCATGCTTTCGGATTGGAGCTGGTGGTGATGGGTAGGTGAAGCGCCCCTGCTCCTCTCACTGAACCTCCGCACCATCGCGCCCGGCCGCGTCCGTCTGGCAGCCTCCATGCTCTATCGCGGCCAGGACCGCGCCCGGCTCGCGCGGCTGCAAAGAACTGGCGCGCGAGACGCAGGTGCCGCTGATCGCGATCAACGACGCTCACTTTCATCATCCCGACCGCCGGCCGCTCGCCGACGTGCTGACCTGCATCCGCGAAAAGACCACCATCGACCGCGCCGGCCGCAAGCTTGCCGCCAATGCCGAACGTTTTCTTGAAACCGCCGGACGAAATGGCGCGGCTGTTCCGCGACGCACCGGAAGCAATCGAGGAAACGCTGCATTTAAGCGAGCAACTCAGCTTCTCGCTCGACGAATTGAAATACGAATACCCCGACGAGACCGTCGCCGGCTTTGCCACGGCGCAGGAGGCGCTCGAGCATCTCACCTGGGCGGGCGCCGCCAAGCGCTACCCGGACGGCCTTGATGACGACACCCGCCGCATCATCGCCCATGAATTCGCGCTGATCGCCCAGCGCAACTACGCGCCCTATTTCCTCACCGTCCATGACATCGTCCACTACGCGCGCGCTAAAGGCATCCTGTGCCAGGGCCGCGGCTCGGCGGCCAATTCGACGGTTTGTTATTGCCTCGGCATTACCGAGGTCGATCCGGTGCGCGGCGGGCTGCTGTTCGAGCGCTTCATCTCGACCGAGCGCGACGAACCGCCCGATATCGACGTCGACTTCGAGCACGAGCGGCGCGAGGAAGTCATCCAATACATTTATGAAAAATACGGCCGCGAACGCGCCGGTATCGCCGCCACCGTCATTTCCTATCGCGGCCGTTCGGCAATCCGCGAGGTCGGCAAGGTTTTCGGGCTTTCCGAAGACGCAATCGGCGCGCTGTCGTCGTCGATCTGGGGCGGTGGCGGCGGCGCGGTCTCGCCCGATGCCGTCACCCGCACCGGGCTCGATCCGGCAAGCCCGCGCATGCGGCAGATCCTGGCGCTAGCCCAGGAGATCACCGGCTTTCCCCGCCATCTGTCGCAGCATGTCGGCGGCTTCGTCATCACCCGCAGCCGACTCGACGAGGTGATGCCGATCGGCAACGGCGCGATGCCGGACCGCACCTTCGTCGAATGGGACAAGGACGATCTCGACGCGCTCGGCATTCTCAAGATCGACGTGCTGGGGCTTGGCATGCTGTCGTGCATCCGCAAGGCGCTCGATTTGATGGCGAAGCACTATTCCGCGGCACCGACACAACGCCTCAGTCTCGCCTCCATCCCGCCGGAAGAACCCGCCATTTACCGCATGCTCAGCCGCGCCAACTCGCTCGGCGTGTTTCAGGTCGAAAGCCGCGCGCAAATGACCATGCTGCCGCGCCTGAAGCCGAAAACCTTCTACGACCTCGTCATCGAAGTCGCGATCGTGCGGCCCGGCCCGATCCAGGGCGACATGGTGCATCCTTATTTGCGCCGCCGGCAGAATCTGGAACGGGTTTCCTATCCGTCGAAGGAACTGGAAGCGGTGCTGTCGAAGACTCTCGGCGTGCCGCTGTTCCAGGAACAGGCGATGAAAATCGCCATCGTCGCCGGCGGCTTCACACCGGGCGAAGCCGACAAATTGCGGCGCGCGATGGCAACCTTCAAGCGCACCGGCACCATCGGCACCTTCCGGGACAAGATGGTCAAAGGCATGCTGGAGCGCGGCTATCCGAAAGATTTCGCCGAACGCTGCTTCGGACAGATCGAGGGCTTCGGCGAATACGGCTTTCCGGAAAGCCACGCGGCGAGTTTCGCCATTCTGGTCTATGCCTCGGCGTGGCTGAAGTGCCGCTACCCGGACGTGTTCGCGGCCGCGCTGTTGAACGCGCAGCCGATGGGCTTCTATGCGCCGGCGCAGATCGTGCGCGACGCGCGTGATCACGGCGTCGAGGTCCGTCCGCCCGACGTCAATCATTCGGATTGGGATTCGACGCTTGAGCCGGGCGCGTCCGCCGCCGATCACCTGCACGGCCAGCATCGCGACATGCGCGAGGATATTCGCGCCACCCACGCGATCCGGCTCGGCCTGCGCGAGATCAAAGGCATGAGCGAGGAGGATGCGGCGTTGATCGTGGCGCAGCGCACCGGCCAGTACGACTCCGTGCGCGATCTCTGGCTGCGCACGCATTTAAGTCCGCGCGTGCTGGAGCGGCTGGCCGACGCCGACGCCTTTGGCTCGTTCGGGCTTTCCCGGCGCGACGCGTTGTGGGCGGCGAAAGCGCTCGGCCGCGTCGGCGACAGCAACGACGATTTGCCGTTATTCGTCGGCAATGCCAACATGGCGCCCGCGCGCATGACATTGCGCGAACCCGACGTCGCACTGCCGCCGATGCCGCTCGGCGAGGAGGTCGTCAACGATTACCGTTTCCTGCGCCTGTCTTTACGCGCGCATCCGGCGCAATTCCTGCGCGCCGACCTCACCGCCCGCAACATCATGCGCAACGAAGACTTGCGCCCGCTTGCCACCGGTGCGCGCGTCACCGTGTCCGGGCTCGTCACCTGCCGGCAACGGCCGGGCTCGGCCAACGGCGTGGTGTTCATCACCCTCGAGGACGAAAGCGCGGTTGCCAATATCATCGTCTGGCCGAAAGTGTTCGAACGCGTGCGCCCGATCGTGCTGGGCGCACGCTACGTGTCGGTGACCGGCCGGCTGCAGTCGGAATCCGGCGTCATTCATGTCGTGGCCGATCAACTGGAAGACCTCACGGTCTGGCTGGCCAAGCTCGCCGAGCATGGCGCCGACATCGACGGCAGTGATATCCAAGTTTTGGCGCGCGCCGACGAAGTGCGCCGCCCGACCGAGGATCACCGCGAAGCCCTTGCGCTCGGCGGCCGGCACCGGCGGCTGGTGGCGCTGATGCGCGATATGCCGGAACTCGCCGCCGATCTCGGCGTCTCGGCGCCCGGTTCGGCACATGCGCCGGGCCGCCGGGCACGCTCATAATCGTAAGATCAGACCGAAGATCCCTCGCCGCCTTTTTTGTCGCGTGCTTTGCCGCCGGGCTTGCGCGGCGCTTTCGGCGACTTGCGGGCGATCGCCTTGGCGATCGCCTTGTCCTCGGGCTTGACGCCCGCGCTTGGTGCCAAGCTTAGCGCCGGATTTGGCATCTTGCGCTTCTTCGCCTTCGGACGCGCTGCCCTCTGGCTCTAGGTCGGCCTCGATCAGCGCCCGCAGTTCCGGCGTTACCTCCGGTTTGACGCCGAACCACAACTCGAACCCGCGCACCGCCTGGTGCAGCAACATGCCGAGCCCGTCGGCG
Source organism: uncultured Alphaproteobacteria bacterium (assembly GCA_963830125.1). Classification (GTDB taxonomy): domain Bacteria; phylum Pseudomonadota; class Alphaproteobacteria; order Rhizobiales; family Xanthobacteraceae; genus Pseudolabrys. The sequence goes on from CAWHKU010000009.1 coordinate 97,826, forward strand.
GTCCGCAGGCCGCGGTCGCGCGCCGCCGCCAGCAGACCGGTCTTCAAAGGCACATAGACCAGATCGGCGACCACCAGCGAATCCGGACAGCGCAGATTGATCTCAAGCGGCGGTTGATCGGCCATGCCGAGCACCGTGGTGTTGACCAGCAGACCGCAGCCGCCGAGCAGGCCCGGTAATTTCGTCCCACTTGGCGACATAGACGCGCGAGCCGAATTGCTTGCGCAGTTCCTCGGCCCGCTCCGGCGTGCGGTTGATGACATAAATGCGCTGCACGTCGCGCTGGATCAGCGCGAACACCACGGCGCGCGCGCGCCGCCGGCGCCGAGCACCATCGCGCTTTCGAGCCCGCGCTCCCAGCCCGGCGTCGACGCGTCGAGATTATCGAGAAAGCCCTCGACGTCGGTATTGGTCGCACGCAAGCTTATCGCCGTCCAGCCACAAGGTGTTGGCGGCGCCGACCGCCTTGGCGCGCTCGTCCGGGCTCGACAGGTCCATCGCCGCCTGCTTGTACGGCACCGTGACGTTGCAGCCGACATAACCGTGATCGCGCAGATGCGTGACGAAATCGCCGAACTGGTTCGGCGGCATCGCCTCGATCCGATATTCGGCATCGAGATTATGTTGCTTGATCCAATAATTATGAATCAGCGGCGAGCGCGAATGGCCGGCCGGCCAGCCGATCACACAGGCCGCTTTACGTTCACCACTCATGACTCAGCCACCACCGTATTATGCAACGTACCGATTTCCGGAACGGTAATTTCAACCGTGTCGCCGGCTTTCAGCCAGGTTGGCGGATCGGTGCGCGGCGTCAGCTTGACCGGCGTGCCGGTGACGATGATGTCGCCGGGCTTTAGTGTCATAAAAGTGCTGACATAGGCAATCAGATCGGAAAACGATTTGATCATGCTGGCGGTGGTGTCGTCCTGGGTGACTTCGCCATTGACCTTGACGGTGATATGCAACGGCTTGGTCAGATCGATCTCGTCGGCCGTCACCATCCACGGACCGATGCCGCCGGTCGCATCCCAGTTCTTGCCCTGTGTGACGTTGAATTTGCCGTGCCTAATCCAGTCGCGAATGGTGCCTTCGTTGCACAACGTCACGCCAGCGACGTGGTCGAGCGCCTGCGCATGCGCGATGCGCCGGCCGGTCCGCCCGATCACCAGCGCGATCTCGCCTTCATAGTCGAGCTGCTCGGATTCATGCGGCAGCAACAACGCGCCATTATGCGGCGCTAGCGAATTGGGGACACGGTAAAACATGCTGGGATATTTCGGAACGTCCTGATCGCCATAGTCGGCATTCCGGTTTGCATAATTGATGCCAATGCAAAGAATTTTCTCAGGCGCCACCACCGGCGCCAGCCATTCCACCTCGGAGGCCGGGAAATCCGCCCGCACGCCACGCACTGTATCGCGGGCCAGATCGAGCCCACCGTCACGCAACAGATCCATCACGCTGTTAAAGCGCGGAGAAAGCCGGGTTTTCAGATCGACGACGCCCAAATGCGCACCCTCGCCGACGACAGCGCCGAAGCTGTCCCGGCCGCGCACCTTGTAACTCGCGAGTTTCATGGATTACCTGGATTCTCGTTGATCGGACTATTTTTGAAGACGGGCCCATCGGGACGATGACCGGCATGGTACCGCCGGCGGTTCGAGGCTATGCTGCGGCCGGCCGCGCCCGCAGCATGTATTCCGCGCCCGGCGGGCCGTCAACGCCGGGAAGAGACTTAACGTCGAGAAGCTCATGCCACACATCATTGCCGAATATTCAGCCAATCTGGAAGATTGTCTCGATGTGCAGGGCCTCGTCGATGATCTACATCAAGCCGCCGATCGACAGCAAAATCGCCGACATCGCTGGTATTCGCAGCCGCGCCGCGCGCCGGGAACATTTTCGCGTCGCCGACGGCAATCCGGCCAACGGCTTTGTCCACATCGTCGCCCGGTTGCGCATTGGCCGCGCGGAAGAAGTCCGCAAAGCGCTCGGCGAAGCGCTGCTCGCTGCCGCCGACAAGCGACTCGCCAATGTTTATCCGAGCCACCCGATCGGACTGACGGTCGAGATCTACGAGATTGAAGAGATGACGTTCCGCCGCAACACGCTGCGCGAACGCGCCCCGTCAGCCGCGTGAGGACTTAAGACATGCCGATCCGCCCGCCCAATCTCAATCCGCCATTTAACGTCGTGCGCGCCAGCCATGTCGAATTCGGCGTGCGCGATCTCGCCAAATCGCGCGCTTTCTATGTCGACTGTCTGGGCTATATCGTCAGCGATGAGGACAAGCACGCGCTTTATTTGCGCGGCGTCGAGGAGCGCAATCACCATTCGATCGTGCTGAACCGATCCGAAACGCCGCACGTCGACGCCATCGGGTTCAAGCTGGCGAGCGAGGAAGACCTCGACCGCGCCGCGTTTTATTTCGCGCGCAAGGGTCTGCCGACCTCGTTTCCCGAAGTGCCGTATCAAGGCCGCACCTTGCGCACGGTCGATGCCGTCGGCATGCCGATCGACTTCTACGCCCGCATGGATCAGTCCGAGAGCATGTTGCGCAAATACGCCGAATATAGAGGCGCGCGCATTCAGCGCATCGACCACATCAATTGCTTCACACCCGACGTGCAGGCGTCCTACGACTTTTACACCGACATCGGTTTCCGCCTGACCGAATATACCGAGACCGACGGCGACGACGCCAAGCTGTGGGCGGTGTGGATGCACCGCAAGGGCAATGTCCACGACCTTGCCTTCACCAATGGCCGCGGCCCGCGGCTGCATCACATCGGCGTCTGGACCGCCGGCCCGCTCGACATTCTGCACATTTGCGACGTGATGGCCTCGTCCGGCTTCCTTGCCAATATGGAGCGCGGCCCGGGCCGGCACGGCATTTCCAACGCGTTCTTTCTCTATATCCGCGATCCCGACGGCCACCGCGTCGAATTGTTCACCTCCGACTATCTCACCGCCGATCCCGATTTCGAACCGTTGCGCTGGTCGCTGCACGATCCGCAGCGTCAAACACTGTGGGGCCACCCGGCGCCGAAGTCGTGGTTCGAGGAAGGCTCGAACTTTGTCGGCGTGCCGTTGCGCGAACCAGCGCTGGAAGCACAGCCGATCGTCGCGCGATAACGCCAGAATGTGAATTTCCTGTCATGACGGAACCGCGGGCAGCGCCCGCGGTTGACGCAGCAAGGGGCGACGCCTGCAATCGAGGCAAGCCCATGTCCGTCTCAAATCCCGCCACCGAACCCACCCGCCGCGACTTTCTTTATGTCGCCACCGCCGCCGTCGGCACCGTCGGCGCGCTGGCGACGCTGGTCCCGCTGATCAGCCAGATGGAGCCCGACAAGGCGACTATTGCCGCCGGCGCGCCCATTACGGTCGATCTCAGCCGGGTGTCGCCCGGCCAGCAGATCCAGGTGTTCTGGCGTTCCAAGCCGATCCTGATCGTCAACCGTCCGCCGGCGGCGCTGAAGATGCTGCGAGACGCCAAGCTGCTCGATCGCCTGAGCGACCCGAACTCCGACGCGCTCCAGCAACCGCCTTACGCGAAAAACTGGCATCGCTCGACCAAGCCGGAATACGCCGTGCTGGTCGGCATCTGCACCCATCTCGGCTGCATTCCGAAATTCTTTCCGACACCCGATCCGTCCACGCCGGCGGCCGACTGGCTCGGCGGCTATTTCTGCCCCTGCCACGGCTCGAAATACGATCTCGCCGGCCGTGTCTTCAAGGGCGTGCCGGCGCCGTACAATCTGCCGGTGCCGCCCTATCGCTATGAAAACGACACCACGCTGCGCATCGGCGAAAACCCGAAAGGCGTCAGTTTCGACCTGGGCAGCGTTCGACAACTCTAGATCGGCTTTGCCGAAGCGGCGGCTGAGGCTACACTGCCGCCATGAAAACAATTTTCCTCGACTGCAACGACCAACTTGCCCCGGTCTGGCAAAAAATCATCAAGCCGGACGATCCGAAAATCGACGTCAATATGACGCCGTTTGCGCGCGAGGACTTGCCGCGTGTGCTCGGCGACTATGCGATCGCGATCGACGATCACTCTTATATGCCGACCGAACTGGTGGCGCAGGCCCCTCACCTCAAACATATCGTGTTCCTTGGCACGGGCCCTGCGAGCTACATGAATGTGGCTGAGATCGAGGCGCGCGGCATCAAGGTCCACATCATCAAGGGCTATGGCGACACCGCGGTCGCCGAGCATTCGATTGCGCTGATGATGGCGGCGGCCCGTGACGTCGCGCGCATGGACCGCGAGATCCGCGCCGGCATCTGGACGCCGCAGGAAGGCATGCAACTTTACGGCAAGACGCTCGGCGTGATCGGCATGGGCGGCATCGGCCGCGAGGTGGCGCGCATGGGCGCCGGCCTCGGCATGGAGGTGATCGGCTGGAACCGGACGCCGCATGCCGAGATCAAGGTGCCGCTGGTCGACATCGACACGCTGCTTCAGCGCGCCGATGTGGTGTCGATGAACCTGACGCTCGGCGACGAGACCCGCGGCTTTCTGTCGGCCGAACGCATCGGGCGCATGAAGCCGGGCGCGATTTTCGTCAACACCGCGCGCGGCGCGCTCGCCGACGAAGCGGCGTTGATCGCCGCGCTGAAATCCGGCCACATCCGCCACGCCGGGCTCGACGTGTTTCACGCCGAACCCTGAAAGCCGACAATCCGCTGGCGCAATTGCCCAACGTCACGCTGACGGCCCACGCCGGCTTCCGCACGCTGGAGGCGTCGATGACGCTGCTGCGGCGCGCGGTGGATATTGTGAAGAGCGTCATTTAATTGCCACTGGCGGACGCGATGTGCCAGAGCTGCTTTCACGCAGTCAAAACCTGCCGAAGGCGTCCGCCAGACGAAAGAAAGGAAAAGCCGACTTAAAACGTGGCAATTGCCCGCATTGCGGGGTGCGCTCCGGCCAACCGCATTGACGCAAGGCCATTCCCGGTCACAATAAGACTAATAAAAAAGGTCGGGAGGAATGTTGCGTGAAGCCAGCGCCGTTTGCATACAAAAAGGCGAAGTCGCTCGACGAAGCGGTCGCGCTGTTGGGCGCGCATGGCGACGCCCGCCTGCTCGCCGGTGGGCAGAGCCTGATCGCCACGCTCAACATGCGGCTGTCGGCGCCGACCTTGCTGATCGACATCAACGGCATCGCCGGGCTCGACGGCATCGCGCTGCAAAGACGGCGTGGTCGAGATCGGCGCCTTGGTGCGCCACGTCCAGGCCGAACGCTCCGACCTGATCGCCCAACACGCGCCGCTGATCGCGCGCGCCATGCCTTTCATCGCCCATCCCGCGATCCGCAACCGCGGCACCCTGGGCGGCTCCATCGCCTTCGCCGATCCGGCGGCCGAAATGCCGGCCTGTCTGCTGGCGCTCGACGGCGAAGTCGACGCGGTTGGCCCGAACGGCAAGCGCACCATCAAGGCGCGGGATTATTTCAAGGGACTGTACGAAACCGCGCTCGGGCCGCAGGACATCCTGACCGCGTTCCGCGTGCCGGCGGCGACCAAGAATACCCGCATCGGCTTTGCCGAACTGGCGCGCCGCCACGGCGACTACGCCATTGTCGGGCTGGCGGCCTGCGCGCGCGCCGACGGCAAGGGCGTTAAAGACGTGCGGCTGAGCTTATTTCGGCGTCGGCGATACGCCGCTGCGCGCGAAGAAGTCCGAAGCCGCGCTGGCCGGCGGCGATATCGAGGCGGCAGTCGCCGCGCTCGATCTCGACCCGCATGACGATATTCAGGCGACCGGCGCCGTGAAGAAGCATCTCGCCGGCGTGCTGTTGCGGCGGGTGGCCGAAGCAATTGATGGAGGCCCGGTGATGGCCGACTACTTCGACCTGTCGTGGACATCACCCTGACCGTCAACGGCGAGCGCGTCAGCGAGCGCGTCGAGGCGCGCAAGACGCTGGTCGATTTCGTGCGCGACGATCTTGGCGCTGACCGGCAGCCATGTCGGCTGCGAACATGGCGTCTGCGGCGCCTGCACCATGCGCGTCAATGGCGAGATCGTGCGCGGCTGTCTGATGCTGGCGGTGCAATGCGACGGCGCCACCGTCGAGACCATCGAAGGCCTGTCGGATCAGTGGCGAACTCGCCGATCTGCAGGCGGCGTTCGAGCAGCGCAACGCGCTGCAATGCGGCTATTGCACGCCCGGCATGCTGACCGCGGCGCAGGACATTCTGCTGCGAGGCCAAGAGCAAGAGCGTGCCGAGCCGCGACGAAATCCGCGAACACATCTCCGGCAATTACTGCCGCTGCACCGGCTATCACGCCATCGTCGACGCGGTGGAAGCGGTGGCGCAAAGCGCGCGCGGGAGCGAAATAAATGAAAATCACCGCCGACTCCCCGCCCGTGCTGACCGCGCTCGACCGGCCGAACTCCTATATCGGCCGCTCGGTGCCGCGGCCGAACCTGCACCGCCTGACGCAAGGGCGCGGCCAATATGTCAGCGACGTCACGCTGCCGCGCATGGCGCATGTCGCCTTCGTGCGTTCGCCGCATGCCCATGCGCGCATCGTCGTCGATCGACACCGACGGCGGCGAAACAATCGCCGGGCGTGATCGCGGTCGTCACCGGCGCGGAACTCGCCAAGGTGATGACGCCCTGGGTCGGCGTGCTCACGCATCTGAAAGGTCTGAAATCCGCGCCGCAACACGCCATCGCGGTCGACCGCGCCTGCTGGCAGGGCGAAGCGGTCTGCGCCGTGGTGGCGAAGACGCGCGCGCAGGCCGAGGACGCCTGCGAACTGGTCGACATGACTTATGAGCCCCTGCCCGCCGGTCACCGACCCGGAAACCGCGCTCGATTCGCAAACGCCGGTGATCCAGCCCGATCTCGGCGACAATCTCTGCTTCGAACGCAAGCTTCGAGGTCGGCGACGTCGACAAGGCCTTTGCCGCATCCGACGAAGTGGTCGAGACCACCTTCATGTTCGGCCGCCACACCGGCGTCACCACCGAAGCGCGCGCCATCGTCGCCGACTGGAACGAAGGCGAGCAGCGCCTGACCGTCTATCAGGGCACTCAGGCGCCGCACATGATGCAGAACCTGTTCGCCAAGCATCTCGATCTCGCCGAAGCAGCAGGTGCGCGTGCTGACCAAGGACGTCGGCGGCTCGTTCGGCATCAAGGTGCATTGCTACGCCGACGAGATGGCGACGGTGGCGCTCGCGAAGCTGCTCAAGCGACCGGTGAAATTCGTCGCCGACCGGATCGAAAGTTTCGTCACCGACATTCACGCCCGCGACCATCGCATCAAGGCCAAGATCGGCGTCAAGAACGACGGCACTATCACCGCCTTCGAGATCGACGACCTGACCGGCATCGGCCCCTACTCGGTCTATCCGCGCACCTCCGGCATCGAGGCCAACCAGGTCGTCAACCTGGTCGGCGGGCCCTACACCTGCGGCAATTACCGCGCGCAGGCGCGCAGTCGTGTTCCAGAATAAAGACGTCATGTGCCAGTACCGCGCGGTCGGCCATCCGATCGCGGTCGCGGTGACCGAAGGTCTGGTCGAACTCGCCGCCGCCAAGATCGGCATGGACCCGCTGGAAATCCGCCGGCGCAATCTGTTTCCCGACGATGGCTATCCGGCGCAATCCGCCGCCGGCCTGAAATTCGAGACGCTGTCGCATCACGAGGCGCTGGCGCATCTCGACAGCGATGATGAACTATGCCGGCCTGCGCGCCGAACAGGCGGAGTTGCGCAAGAAGGGCATTTATCGCGGTATCGGCTTTGCCAGTTTCATCGAAGTGACCAATCCGTCGGCGGCCTTCTATGGCGTCGGCGGCGCCAAGATCACCTCGCAGGACGGCGCCACCGTGAAGCTCGACGCACAGGGCACGCATCGATGCTGCAAAGCGGCGTCACCGAACAGGGCCAGGGCACCGAAGTCGGTGCTGGCGCAGGTCGTCGCCAGCATCGTTCGGCGTTTCGATCGACAAGGTGCGCATCGTGCTCGGCGACACCGACAACACGCCCTATGGCGGCGGCACCTGGGCCTCGCGCGCCGCCGGCATCGGCGGCGAAGCGGCCTGGCAGGCCGGCAAGGCGTTGCGCGAGAATGTGCTGGCGGTCGCCGGCGCGATGCTGCAGGCGAAGCCGGACACGCTCGACATTCGCGACGGCATTGTCGTCGACAAGGCAACCGGCACCGAACGGCTGCCGCTCGACGAACTGGCGCGCGTCGCCTATTTCCGGCCCGACACGCTGCCGCCCGGCTTCCAGGCCGAGCTGGTGGCGACGCGCCATTACGTGCCGCGCGCTTAGCCCTTCGCCTTCACCAACGGCATTCAGGCGAGCTATCTCGAAGTCGATACCGACACCGGCTTCGTCAAGCTGCTGAAGCACTGGTGCGTGGAGGATTGCGGCACCATCATCAATCCGCAGTTGGTCGACGAACAAATTCGCGGCGGCGTTGTGCAAGGCATCGGCGCGGCTTTGTTCGAGCAATGCCTCTATGACGAGCGCGGGCAGATGTTGAACGGCAACATGGCCGATTATCTGGTGCCGATGGCGGCGGAAATGCCGGACATCGAATGCGGCCAGTTCGTCTCGCCCACCGCCGACTAGCGAACTCGGCGCCAAGGGCGCGGGCGAAGCCGGCACCGCCGGCGCGCCGGCCTGCGTGATGAACGCGATCAACGACGCGCTTGCGGCCCTTGGGCGCACAGCCGTTGACCGACATGCCTTTCACGCCTGGAAAGATTCTTGCGGCGTTGGGCAAGGTCTAGGCGCATCGGCCGCATAGCTGGATAGCGTCATCCCGCTTGAAGTCACGCGATCCGTCGCATGATGAGATGCCTGATTGCGCGTCGGCACGGTCGCGCGCAAGACGAAAAGAAACAAAAAAAAGGAAACGCGAGATGAACATCAAGGTCGGCAAAGGGCCATCGCCGAGGCTTCCAAGAAACTGTCGAACTGGGGCCGCTGGGGCAAGGACGACCAGATCGGCACGCTCAATCACATCACGCCCGAGCACATCGTCGAAGCCGCCAAGCTGGTGAAAACCGGCAAGGTGTTCGCGCTCGGCATTCCGCTCGACCACGACGGCCCGCAGACCGGCCTGTTCGGCGGCCGCTTCAACCCGATCCACCAGATGCTCGCCACCGGCACCGACGCCGTCGCCGGCCAGCAGGACTGGAACAAGATCCGCTACGCCGACGACACGCTGATGCTGTGCGTGCAAGGCGCGACGCATTGGGACGCGCTCGGCCACATCTTCTACGAGGACAAGGCCTATAACGGCCACGACGCCAAGCTGATCAACTCGCGCGGCCTGTCGGTGCTCGGCATCGAGCATTCCAAGAGCAAGATGGTCGGCCGCGGCGTGCTGCTCGACATCGCGCGCTTTCGCGGCGTGCCGTGGATGAAGGACGGCGAAGGCATTTCGAACGACGAACTCGACAAATGCGCCAAGGCGCAGAACGTCACCATCGGCGCGGCGACTTCGTGCATCGTGCGCACCGGCCAGATGGAACGCTGCCTCGCCGAAGGCGAATGGGGCGGCTATGCCGGCGGCGACGCGCCCGGCGTCAAGTTCGAGAATTGCTACTGGTGCCAGGAAAAGGAAATCGCCGCGCTCTGCATGGACACCTGGGGCTGCGAAGTGCGGCCGAACGAAACCAAAGAAGCCAACCAGCCCTGGCACTGGGTGGTGATCCCGGCCATGGGCCTGTGCATGGGCGAGATTTTCTATCTCAAGGAACTGGCGGAAGATTGCGCCGAGGACGGCGTCTACGAGTTCTTCTTCTCCGGCCCGCCGCTGATCATCACCGGCGCGACCGGCTCCCCGCTCAATCCGCAGGCGATCAAGTAAGCGCCAACGGCGCAACATATTGAACCGTCACCCCCGGGCTTGCCCCGGGGGGCCATAAAGCGGTTCAAATCGTTGCTAGCCATCATGGATGGCCGGGTCGAGCCCGGCCATGACACGTTTCATACTGGGAGAAAAATATGGCCCGTTACCTCAAGCGCGGAATGGACGCCGGCGCGATCGAAGATGCCGACACCAAAGTGCGCGAGACAGTCGAGAGCATTCTCGGCGAGGTCAAGGCCAACGGCGACCAGGCCATTCGCGACCTGTCGAAGCAATTCGACAAGTGGGAGCCGGAGGATTTCCGGCTGACGCCGGCCGAAATCGAAGCCGCAATCGCGCAAGTCTCAAAGCGCGATCTCGAAGACATTAAATTCGCGCAAGCCCAGGTCCGCAACTTCGCGCAGAAACAGCGCGACAGCATGCAGGACATCGAGGTCGAGACCCTGCCCGGCGTCGTGCTTGGCCACAAGCACATCCCGGTCAACGCCATCGGCTGTTACGTGCCGGGCGGGCGTTACCCGATGGTGGCGTCGGCGCATATGTCGATCGTCACCGCCAAGGTCGCCGGCGTGAAGCGCATCATTGCCTGCGCGCCGCCATTCAAGGGCGGACCGCACCCGGCGATCGTGGCGGCGATGCATTTCGGCGGCGCCGACGAGATCTACGTGCTCGGCGGCGTCCAGGCCATCGCCGCGATGGCGCTCGGTACCGAGACGATTGAACCGGTCGACATGATCGTCGGACCCGGCAACGCCTATGTCGCCGAAGCCAAGCGGCAATTGTTCGGCCGCGTCGGCATCGACCTCTTGGCCGGCCCGACCGAAACGCTGATCATCGCCGACGAACTCGGTTGACGGCGAAATCTGCGCCACCGATCTGCTCGGCCAAGCCGAACATGGGCCGAACACCCCGGCGGTGATGATCACCAATTCGGAAAAGCTCGCCAAAGACACGATGAGCGAGATCGAGCGACTGCTGACCATCCTGCCGACCGCGGAGGTCGCGCGTCAGGCTTGGAACGACTACGGTGAAGTGATCGTCTGCGACAGCTATGAGGAGATGGTCAGCGAGGCCGACCGCGTCGCCTCCGAACACGTCCAGGTCATGACCAAGGACCCGGATTACTTCCTCAACAACATGACGAATTACGGCGCGCTGTTCTTAGGCCCGCGCACCAATGTCGCCTATGGCGACAAGGTGATCGGCACCAACCACACGCTGCCGACCAAAAAGAACGCCCGCTTCACCGGCGGCCTGTGGGTCGGCAAGTTCCTGAAGACCTGCACCTATCAGAGGGTTACGACCGACGAGGCTTCCGCCATGATCGGCGAATATTGCTCGCGGCTGTGCATGCTGGAAGGCTTCGTCGCCCACGCCGAACAGGCCAATATCCGCGTCCGCCGCTACGGCCGGAAGAACGTGCCTTACGGCCAGGCGGCGGAATGACGGTCGACCTGACACCGACGCCGTCGTTCCGCCTCGACGGCAAACGCGCGCTGGTGACCGGCGCCGGACGCGGCATTGGGCTGACCGCCGCTGCGGCGCTGGCCGATGCCGGCGCGCATGTCACGCTTGGCCGCGCGCACATCGTCCGAGATCGAGGAAGCGGCAGGCGCGATCCGCGCGCGCGGGCAATCGGCCGATGCGCTGACGCTCGACGTCACCGACATCGAAGGCGTCCGCAAAGCGCTCGCCGCGCAGGCGCCTTATCAGGTGCTGGTCAACAATGCCGGCATGAACCGGCCGGCGTTGCTGACCGACGTCAGGATCGAGGACTTCGACGCCATCATGGGCCTGAACGTGCGCGCCGCCTTCTTCATGGCCCAGACCGTGGCCAGGCGCCTGCTCGACGAGAAGCTGCCCGGCTCGATCATCAACATCTCATCGCAAATGGGCCATGTCGGCGCCGCGCGGCGCACCGTCTATTGCGCCAGCAAACACGCGATGGAAGGCTTCACCAAGGCAATGGCGATCGAACTCGCCCCGCACAATATCCGGGTCAATTCGCTCGGGCCGACTTTTCTCGAAACGCCGATGACCAAGCCATTCTTCGAAAACAAGGCATTTCGCGACGAAGTGCTGTCGAAAATCAAGCTCGGCCGGCTCGGACAACTCGAAGAACTCACCGGTGCGATTGTGTTTCTCGCCAGCAACGCCTCTTCACTGATGACCGGCTCGGCGCTGGTACTGGATGGCGGCTGGACCGCGGAGTGACAAGCCCATGAACCATGAAAACGATAAATACAAGAACCGCCAGAAATCTTGAATTCTTCCAGTGGCCGGAACTGTCAAAGCAGTTCCAGGATATTGCCGAACTCGTCATGGTGTCTGCCAACAACCTGACGCGGCAGTTGCGCAGTGAATTATTCACGATGGCAAGCGTCGCCGGCGGCTGCCAGCACTGCCAGGCGCATGGCGCCTATACCTTGCACCTGATGGGTGTCGATGCTGAGCGCATTCGCGACATATGGTCGTTCGAGGATTCCGCGGAATTCAGCCCAGCCGAAAAGGCAGCGCTACGGCTTGCCCGCGACGGTGCGAGCGTCCCGAACCTTGTCGAACCGGGCCATTTCGACGACCTTCGTCGCCATTATTCAGACCGGCAAATTGTCGAGATGCTGGCGGTCATCAGCCTCTCCGGCTGGTTCAATCGCTGGAACAACTCGATCGCCACGGTGACGGATCAGGAATCCGTCGACTGGGCGCAGGACCAACTCAAAGGCGTCGGCTGGACGCTCGGCAAGCACGCCGGCGAGGCGCACGAGCAACGGCGCAAGCACCCGCGCTCGAGCGACGGCGATAAGATCGAATATTAAAGGACAGCCGCTAAAACAGCTTCTTCAGCACCTGCGGATTGAGACAGCTGACCGGCGGCTTGCCTTCGATCAGCGCAATGGTGTTGTCGACCACGACATGCGCCATGCCCTCGCGCAGTTCCAGCACGGCACTGCCGAGATGCGGCGTCAGCACGACGTTCGGCATCGCCACCAGATCGGGCGACACCTGCGGCTCGTGCTCATAGACGTCGAGCCCGGCGCCGGCGATTTGCTTGGCCTTCAGCGCGCGCACCAAAGCCGCCTCGTCGATCACCGGCCCGCGCGCGGTGTTGATCACAAAAGCCGTCGGCTTCATCAGCGCGAACTGCGGCGTCGCTCATCAGGTGCCGCGTCTCCGGCGACAATTGCGGATGCAGCGACACGAAGTCGGCCTCGCGCAACAGATCGTCGAAGCTGCGGTATTTCGCGCCGGACTTCTGTTCCTCCGCTTCCGGCAGGGGGTGCGGATCGGAATAGATGATCGTCATGCCGAATCCGAGCCCGCGCCGCGCCACCGCCTGGCCGATGCGGCCGAAGCCGACCAGGCCGAGCGTCTTGCCGCTCACCGCATAGCCGGCGAGATGGTTCGACTGCGAGCCCGGATAGACGCCCTGCCGGAACAATCGGTCGCCGAGCGCGATGTTGCGCGCGGCAGCCAGCAGCAGGCCGAACGCGATGTCGGCGGTCGCGTCGGTGACGATCGCCGGAATATTGGTCACCGGAATGCCGAGTTCAGTCGCAGCCTGAAGATCGATCCGGTCCTGGGTGATGTTCATCGACGACACCGCCTTGAGATTCGGATTGGCGGCCAGAACGTCGCGGTCGACGGTGTCATGCAGAAGGCTGAGCAGAATATCGGCGCGCTTGACGCCTTCGATCAGCTTATCTTTCGGCAACACCCGGCTCGAATCCGGATTGACCTCAACTTCGGCGACCGCGCGCAGGCGCGCGAGCGCACTCTCGGCAATCGGCTGCGTAACGAAAACGCGCGGACGACTCATGCTTTGATCGCGGCGTTGACCTTCGGCAGAACCTTTTCCGCCAGCAAGATCATCGAGCGGCGACCGAGCTCGCGATCCTTCCAGTCCTTGCCGGCATAAAGCAGCGTGCCGAAGTCACCGACGGTCTCGCGATATTTCAGCAATTCGTCGGCGACCTTGTCGGGCGTGCCATAGGTGATAAGCGCGTCGCAGACATTCTCAAGCGTCACCTCGTCGTCCGGCTGGTCGCGGCGGGTCTTGAACAGCTCGATGCGGCCGTTCATCTTCAGCTTGGTGAACAGCTGCTTGTAATAATAATGGTACGGCCCGCTCGGATCGGTGGCGTAGGCCTTGGCGGTCTTTTCGTCGTCGGCGACGAAGATCGAGCGCGCCACCCGCCAGTTTGCCGGCTCAGCCTTCCGGCCGACCCGCTCGCAGCCTTCGACATATTTCGGCCAGTGGCTTTTCACCCATTGCGGCATCAGGAAGTTGGCCGAGATCGGGTCCCAGCCGCGCGCCGCCGCTTCAGTCACGCCCTTTGAGAACGGCGCCACCGCGGTGACGACGATCGGCGGATGCGGCCGCTGCAACGGCTTGGGGATGTAGCCCTGACCGAGATCGGGAATGAATTGACGCTCGACGCTGATGTTCCAGTATTTGCCCTTGAGGTTATAGGGCGGATCGTTGGCCCAGATTGCCAGCACCTGGTTGATGCCCTCGAGGAACATCTCGTTGCGGTTGGCGTCGAGATTGCCGAAAACTTCGGCGTCCGACAGCAGGCCGCCCGGACTGATACCGAACAGGAAGCGGCCGTCGAGCAGATGATCGAGCATCGCTATCTGCGACGCGACCGCCGCCGGATGGGTGTTCGGCATATTGATGGTGCCGGTGCCCAGTTTGATGTTCTTGGTGGCGTCGGCCAAGCGTCGCGATGAAAATCGCGCAGGAGGTGATGTTCTCGGCGCGGTCGGTGACGTGCTCGCCGCACAGGCCCTCGGTAAAACCCAGTTCATCGGCCAGGATAAACGCCTCGCGGTCCTCGCGCAGCGTCTGCCGCCAATCCTTGTCGAGCGGGTGAATCGGCATGGTGAAAAAGCCGAGATGCATCGAGCGAACTCCCTGGGCCTAAATTTTTCGAGCCGGCTTCGTGCCGCCGGCTCGCATTTTCTGTCAGCACATTAGAGCCATCGCCCCTTGGCATGAAATAATATATTCTGCTTACAGGCATTATGCTTTCTAATAGCGAAATTGTGGGGGCCGATGGCCAATATTCCGTTGCGGCAGGTCCGCGCCATTATCGCGGTCTGCGAGGAAGGTTCGTTCACCCGCGCCGCATTGCGCGAAAACGCCACCCAGTCCGGCATCTCCCAGCACGTCGCGACGGCCGAGCGCACGCTTAATGTCAAGCTGTTCGAGCGCAGCAGCGGCAGCGTGACGCCGACGCCGGCCGGCCTGCGTTATTACCGGCGCTGCGTCGCCGCCGTCGGTGCGCTCGATGACGCCGCCGAGGAAGCGCGCGCGCTGGCCGGCCAGGTCACTGGCGACTTGCGCATCGGACTGATGCCGACCTTCACCCGCGCGGTGCTGGCGCCGGTGCTCGACGATTTCGTGCCGCGCTACCCCGATGTCCGGCTGCATATCGTCGAAGGCTATAGCGGCCTGCTGACCGACATGGTGCGCGATGGCCAGCTCGACTTCGCGGTCGTGCCGGCCTTCGAAGGCACGGTTGGATTGAAGGCCCGCCATCTGGTTCGCGACCGCGAAATCCTGATCTCCGGCCGCGACCGCGAATTGTCGCCATTGCAGCCGGTGCGGCTGGCCGACTGCCGGCCGCTCAAGATCGTGGTGCCGGGACGGTGCAATATCCGGCGGCGCAACCTCGACACCTATTTCCAGAGCCATGGCGTCGAGATCGAGGCGATGCTGGAAATGGACGCGATGATTGCGACGCTCGAATTCGTCGCGCGGTCGGATTGGGTCGCGGTGCTGCCGAGCATGATTTCCGTCAACGACATCGGCCGCGGCGAGTTGACCGTCAATCCGATTGTCTCGCCGGAGCTGCACGCCGAATTCGTGGTGATCCAACCGGCGCGGCGCACGCTGTCGACCCAGGCCCGGCTGTTCCTCGAACGCTTCGAGGCCGAGCTCGCGCATATTCACCAGGTGTGGGACGACGCCATCGCGGGCAAGACCCCAACGGCATTGGCGCGCCAGAAAGCAATGGGCCGCGCCCGCGCGTCGTGACGGCGCCATGCGGCAATAACGCACGCGGCCGCACTGGATTTCATCAGCGTGGCAAGCTAGGCCTTGTCGCCATCGATCAATAAAGAAGAATTCGGGAGGGCGCGTTGCAGCGTTTACTGATTAAGGGCGGTTCGATCGTCTCGATGGACCCGGCAGTCAAGGATCTGCCGCAAGGCGACGTCCTGATCGAGAATGGCCGCATCGCCGCGATCGCGCCGCGCCTGCAGGCCGACGACGCCGAGACCATCGACGCGGCCGGCATGATCGTGCTGCCCGGCTTGATCAACGCTCATGTCCACACTTGGCAAAGCGGGTTGCGCGGCATTGCCGGCGACTGGACCGTCGGCAAATACATGCAGGCGATGCATGGCGGGCTGGCCGGTTATTTCGAGCCCGACGACGTCTACATCGCCAATCTGATGGGCGCGCTCAACGCGCTCAACAGCGGCACCACCACCTTGGTCGATTGGTGTCACTGCAACCGCACGCCAGAGATCACCGATGCGGCGATCGCCGGCCTGACCGAGTCCGGCGCGCGTGCCTTGTTTCTGCACGGCTCGCCCAAACCTAACGCCAAACCGGGCCAAAAGCACTTCAGCGAAATTCCGATGCCGCACAGCGAAATCGAACGGCTGCGCAAAGGCGCCTTCGCCAGCCGCGACCAACTGGTCACGCTCGGCCTCGCCATCCTCGGCCCCAGTTATTCGGTGCGCGAGGTCACGCGCTCCGACGCCCTGCTGGCGCGCGAATTCGATCTGATCGCCAGCATGCATGTCGGCGGCGGCATTAGGATGCAGCCGGATGGCTTCGAGGTGCTGCTGGCCGAAGGCCTGGTCGGCGCCAACTTCAACATCGTGCACGGCAACGATATGGCGCCCGATCTGGTCAAGGCGCTGGCGGCCAAAGGCGCGCAATTCACCGCCACCGCCGAAATCGAATTGCAGATGGGCTATGGCGACCCGCTGACCGGCGTGCTGGCCGCCTGCGGCGCGCCGCTGTCGATCGGCTCCGACGTCGAGCCAGCCTCGCGCGGCGACATGTTCAGCGCCATGCGCACGACCTTGCAGCACGAACGCCACCGCCGCACGCTGGAAATCCTGGCCGAGACCGGCGAGCGGCCGATGGAAATGCCGGTCACCTGCCGGCAGGCGCTGGAATGGGCGACCATCAACGGCGCCAAGATGGCCGGGCTCGAGGACAAGGTTGGATCGCTGACGCCCGGCAAGCAGGCCGACATCATCATGCTACGCGCCGACGACCTGGCGATGTTCCCGGTCACCGATCCGGTCGCCTCGACCGTCATGCAAGGCGGCGTCGCACAGGTCGACACCGTGCTGGTCGCCGGCAAGGTCGTGAAGCGCGGCGGTACGCTGCTGGTTGACGATCTCGCCGCGAAAAAGGCCGCGTTGCAAAAATCAGGCGAACGTATCCTGACCGACTTCGGCCTGCTGCCGCGCAACGCCGCTTAAGCCGCCGCCTGGCGCGCCCGGCTGCTTGAGCGGATGGGCGCGCGCGAAGGCGTCGATCTTAGCGAGCGCGTCGCCGATGCGCCTGACCGTCGGATAAGGCGCGAGGTCGACCTTGTAGAAATTGGCGCCGGCGATCTGGCTCGCCAGACAAATGTCGGCGATCGTGACCTGATTGCCTTGGCAATAAGTGCCGGTGTCGGATTCGGTCGCCAGATGTTGCTCCAGGCCCGCCAACGCCGCCTTGTGCCAGTTCTGGCACCAGGCGTTGACGCCGGCCTCGTCGGCCTTGAATTCGCGCGTGAGATAGTCGCGCACCCGCGGCACGATCAGCGGATGCGAATCGGCGGCGATGATCTGTGAAAGGCCGCGCACGCGGGCGCGCGCCTTCAGATCTTTCGGTAACAGCGGCGGATCCGGATAGGCCTCGTCGAGATATTCGATAATCGCCAGCGACTCGAACAAGGCCGGGCCGTCGCCGTCGACCAAAGCCGGCAGCGCCATCATCGGATTGACGGCGCGGAACGCAGCGTCGCGTTGCTGGCCCTGCATCAGATTGACGTCGATCACCTCGGGCGACAGGCCCTTGAGATTGAGCGCGATCCGCACGCGATAGGTCGCCAGCGACCGCCAGAACGAGAACAGTTTCATGCGTCGCATCCCTGTTTGGTCCGGCATGCCCGGCACGAGGCCGGGCATGACGACATTCTTACTTGCTCTACTTCTTCGTACCGCCCGGATCGGCCTTCAAGCCGGCCGCTTCGATGCCGGCAATCGCGATAATCTCGTCATTGTCACCGGTGTCGCCGGAAATGCCGACCGCGCCGATGATCGCATTCGCGGCATCGCGGATCAGCACGCCACCGGGGTTCGGCACCAGCCGGCCGTCGCTGGCGCCGACGATCGAGGAGAGAAAGTTCGGGTTCTGCGCCGCGCGTTCCATCATGGTGCGCGAGCCCCAGCCCATGCCGAGCGCGCCATAGGCTTTGCCGAAGGCAATCTCGATAACGGACAATGCCGGAGCCATCCTCGCGCTTGGCGCAGACGACATGACCGCCGGGATCGAGCACCACGACGGTTTGCGACATCTGGTTCTTGTCGCGCGCGGTCTTGAGCGCGGCATCGACGATGGTGGAAGCTTGGGCGAGTGTAACTGTCATCAGTAACTCCAAATCTTTCTTGACGTTGATCTAAGACTGCTTGCGGCCGGACCAGTAGACCGCCTGGCTTGACGCCGTCGCCGCCACCCTGGCCGTGTTTGACCGCGTCTTCAAAGCCAGCCAGCGCGGCCTTGGTCGCCAGCATATCGGCGCCGAGTGCGGTGCCGGCCTCGACCATGGTGCGCAGGTCCTTCATGCCATTGGCGATGCTGAACGTCGTCGGCCCGGGGTCGCGGCCGTCGAGCATGGCGACGATCATCTCGGCGCGGGTCTTGAGCGCGTTGTTGGCGCCGTTGCTCTCGACGAACAGATCGAGCAGCCGCTTCGGCTCCCAACCGACGCTGCGCGCGATCGCGAAAGCTTCGCCATAGGCCTGCCAGGCCACCATCAGCGGCAGATTGATCGCCAGCTTCATCGCCGAGCCGGCGCCGATCGGCCCGCAATGTTCGACCTTGCGGCACAATTGTTCGAGCACCGGCACGGGCACGCTCGGCGTCGGCCGGCTTCGCCGCCCATCAGCCCGAGCAATTTGCCCTGACGCGCCGGGCCGGTTGAGCCACCGACCGGACATTCGACCAGTGACGCGCCTTTCGCCTTGACCTTGGGCGCCAGCGCAAGCTCGACCTTGGGCGGCACCGTGCTCATTTCGATCAGCAGCTTGCCTTTGACGTCGCCCGACAACAGGCCATCCGGCCCATTATAGACCGCGTCGATCGCCGCGCCGTCGGTGAGAATGGTGAGCGCAATGTCGACCGCGCTGGCGAGCTCCGCCGGCGTCTTGGCGACTTTCGCGCCGGCCTCGGCCAGCGGCTTGCACTTGTCCAGACTGCGATTCCAAACGGTCACCTGATGGCCGACCTCGATCAGCCGCGCCGCGATATTGGCGCCCATCGCACCGAGACCCGCTACTCCGATATGCATGTTTTCTCCCCGTCCCTTTTCCAAGCGTCGCCCGCTGGTTGTTTGCCGGCACGATAAGCGATCGCAGCCCGGCATGAAAGACATATGAATGCCGCTTGACCGACGCGTCCCACTCGACAGGCAAGGGTTCGAGTGATTAAGAGAGAAACGAAACTAATAACGCCGCATTGGCATGCGCAGTGCCGGCACCGGGGAGATTTAGAATTATGGCTAAGGCGAAAAAGAGCAAAGGCACCGTCGGCATCGTCGGCCTCGGCATCATGGGCGGCTCATTCGCCAAGAATCTGGTGAAAAACGGCTGGCGCGTGGTCGGCTTCGACTTGAGCGCGGCGGCGCGCCGCCAAGCGCAAGCCGCCGGTGTTGAGATCGTGAAAAGCGCCGCTGACGTCGCGGCCGCCGTGCCGGTGGTACTGACCAGCCTGCCTAAGCCGCAGGCACTGATGGCCGTGGCGAAAGAAATCGCCGGCGCCAAAGTCAAAGGCAAGAAACTGAAGGGCAAGATCATCGTCGAGATGAGCACCTTCACAATTTCAGATAAGGAAAAGGCCGAGCGCATTTTGAGCAAGGCCGGCCACATTATGCTCGATACGCCGGTCAGCGGCACCGGTTCACAGGCCCGCGTCGGCGATCTGGTGTTCTACGCCAGTGGGAACTCGGCCGTGGTCAAGAAACTCAAGCCGATGTTCGCCGCCTTCGGCCGCACCGTTTACGACGTCGGCGCCTTCGGCAATGGCAGCAAGATGAAATATGTCGCCAATTTGCTGGTCGCGATCAACAACGTCGCCACCGCCGAAGCCATGGTGCTCGGCATGAAGGCTGGCTTGGCGCCGCAGGCAATTTTCGACCTGATCCAGGCCGGCGCCGGCAATTCGCGAGTGTTCGAATTGCGCGCGCCGATGATGGTGAAGAATAACTACAACGACGTCACCATGAAGATCGACGTCTGGGACAAGGACATGCAGGTCATTGGCGACTACGCCAAGAAGATCAAAGTGCCGGTGCCGATGTTCGACGCCTCGAAACCAATTTACATCAAGGCGATGAAAGCCGGACTCGGCGGCAAAGACACCGCCGCCGTCTGCGCCGTGTTGGAGAAGATGGCCAAGGTCAAGCGCGGCAAGGCGCGCAAGGGCAAATAGCCATTATTCGTTTTCGTCCTATCGATTGTTATGGCCGGGCTAGTCCCGGCCATTTCGACTCATGACGCACGGCTTTGCCTTCCTAAGCGAGATCAACGGAACAAGCCCGGCGATGACGAGATAGTTCACGCCGCTCGTCGCTTCTCCCTTGCACAGCACCCGCACGCTTCGTTAGCCTCCCCCCAACGATAAATAAATTTGTTGGGAGAAGTCGATGGCCGCGCTTAACGAACGTTCAGAAGTCCGTGACGGCATGCAGATCGATTGGAATGTTCCGATCGAAATGGATGACGGCCTTGTGCTGCGCGCCGATGTCTTTCGTCCGGTGAAAGAAGGCCGCTATCCGGTTCTCATCACCTACGGCCCCTACGCCAAGAACCTCGCATTCCAGGACGGCTATCCGAGCGCCTGGAACATCATGGCGGAAAAACATCCCGACGTGACCGCCGGCTCGACCAACAAGTACCAGAACTGGGAAGTGGTCGATCCGGAGAAATGGGTGCCGCACGATTACGCCATCGTGCGCGTCGATTCGCGCGGCTGCGGCTGTTCGCCAGGCGTCATCGACCATTTTTCGCCGCGCGAAACTAAAGACTTTTACGATTGCATCGAATGGGCCGGCGTTCAGCCGTGGTCGACCGGCAAAGTCGGCCTCAACGGCATTTCCTATCTCGCGATGAACCAGTGGCACGTCGCCTCGTTGCAGCCGCCGCATCTCGCCGCGATGTGCATCTGGGAAGGCTCGGCCGACTGGTATCGCGACATGACCCATCACGGCGGCATGCTGTCGACCTTCTGGGAAAACTGGTTCGATATGCAGGTCAAAACCGTGCAATACGGCGCCGGCGAACGCGGCGGCCGCAGCCGTGTGCATAACGAACTGGTCTGCGGACCGGAAACGTTGTCCGACGAAGAACTCGCCAATAACCGCGTCGACTTCGGCGGCAACATCCTCAAACATCCGCTCGACGACCAGTATCACCGCGACCGCTCGCCGAACTGGGAAAAGGTGAAGACGCCGTTGTTCTCCGCCGCCAATTGGGGCGGCCAGGGCCTGCACCCGCGCGGCAATTTCGAAGGCTTCGTGCGCGCCGCGTCCAAGGACAAATGGCTGGAAGCGCACGGCATCGAGCACTGGACCCATTTCTATACCGATTACGGCCGCGAACAGCAGCTCGCGTTCTTTGACTACTTCCTGCACGGCAAGAAGGCGAAATGGAGCAAGCAACCCAAGGTGCTGCTGCAAGTGCGGCACCCCGGCGAGAAATTCGTCGGCCGCGCCGAAAACGAATGGCCGATCGCACGCACCAAGTGGACCAAGTTCTATCTCGACCCGGCCGACACCACGTTGTCGCTTAAAGCCCCGGCCGGTTCGGCCAAGCTCGACTTCGCGGCGATGGGCGATGGAATCACCTTCCTCACGCCGGCACTCAAGCACGACACCGAAATCACCGGGCCGTCGGCGCTCAAGCTGTTCGTGTCGTCGACGACCAAGGATGCCGACATCTTCGTCATCGTGCGGGTGTTCACCGGCGACCTAAAGGAAGTGGTGTTCCAGGGCGCGATTGATCCGCATACACCGATCGCGCAGGGCTGGCTGCGCGCCTCGCACCGCAAGCTCGACAAGAAGCTGTCGAAGCCGTACCGGCCCTATCACAGCCACGATGAGGTCCAGCCACTGACGCCCGGCAAGCCGGTCGAACTCGATGTCGAGATCTGGCCAACGTCGATCCATGTCCCGGCCGGCTATCGCATCGGTCTGACCATCCGCGGCAAGGACTATGAATATGGCGGCGCCAGCGGCGGCAAGCTGTCGAACTTCAAGAACGAACTGACCGGCTGCGGCCCGTTCCTGCACAACAAGCCGGAGGATCGGCCGTCGAAGCTGTTCAACGGCACCACCACTTTGCACATCAGTCGGGCCAAGGCGCCGTATCTGCTGCTGCCGGTCATTCCGCCGAAGAAGTCAAAGACGTCGACAGCGAGGCGAAAGCCGACCTAACCGTCGGTCGGGCACGCCGGCACATCGGTGGCCGCGCCGGTCAGCGCCGCGGCCTTGACGCGCTAGACGCATCCGCCGAATCGGCAACAGGTCATATCCCTGTCGCAATCGCGCCGTGTCATCCCGGCCCATCTTGCTTTTTTACACCATGTCAGCCGCACGCCAGCATTCAAACATTACCGGAACCTAAAATCTGTCGGGTGCCCGGTGTAATTGCGCAGCGCAACACCATTTCAATAAAGGGGCGGCAATCGAGAACGGGCCCCCCTTCATGTCAGCCTCAGTTGCCACCAAACCCGCCCACCCCTTCAGAGGACCGTATAGCCAGACCGCGCTGGTGTTTCAGGGCGGCGGCGCGCTCGGCGCCTATCAGGCCGGGGTCTACCAAGCCCTGACCGAAGCCGGTTGCGAACCTGACTGGCTGGCCGGCATTTCCATCGGCGCCATCAACGCTGCGATCGTCGCCGGCAACGAGCCTGAGAGGCGGCTGCCACAACTACGCCGGTTCTGGGAAACGGTCACCGGGACCTTTCCATGGCCGGCGCTGACGCTCGGCGCCCCGATGCGCCGGTTGTTCAATCAATCCAGCGCAATATCGACGATGATGGGCGGCCAACCCGGCTTCTTCAAGCCGCAACTGATCCCGCCGAATATGCAGCCGCACGGTGCCCCCGGTGCGCTCGCGGTTTACGACACCAGCCCGCTGCGCAAAACGCTGAACGAACTGGTCGACTTCGACCGCATCAACGCCGGCAAAACCCGGCTGTCGCTCGGTGCCGTCAACATCCGGCTCGGCAACTTCGTCTATTTCGACACCACCGAAACCAAAATTACCGCCGACCATGTGATGGCCAGTGGCGCCCTGCCCCCGGCTTTCCGCCGATAGAAATCGACGGCGAGTATTATTGGGATGGCGGCGTCGTCTCCAATACGCCATTGGTGCATGTACTCAATGGCGGCCTGTCCAACGATACGCTGGTTTTTCAGGTCGACCTGTTCAGCGCGCGCGGCGAGGTCCCCGCCACCTTGCTGGAAGCCGAGGAACGCAAGAAGCACATCACCTATTCCAGCCGCACGCGGCTGAACACCGATAGTTTTCGCGAAAGATATCAACTTCGCAACGCCATTGCCAAAATGTTCGACCGGCTGCCGGACGACGTCAAGCAGGACGTCGAAATCCGCAAGCTACGCGAACTCGGCGACACCCATGCCGTGGCTATCGTCCATCTGATTTATCGCCGCGCCAAGTATGAAGGCCAAGCCTGCGACTACGAATTCTCACGCGCCTCGATGATCGACCATTGGCAGGCCGGTCTCGACGACGCCCGCCTGACCCTGACGCGCCCGCAATGGCTGGAGCCCTGGGACGGCGATGGCGGCGTGCGGGTTTACGATCTGACGCGCGGCTCCGCCGAAGCACGGGCGCCAGCCCCGGCCACCCCATACGAAAGCCAAAAAGCATGAAAGCCCGCGACGTTCGACTAAACGCCTATTCAATGCCACTGACCAGCCCGGCCTATCCGAAAGGTCCGTACCGCTTCGTCGACCGCGAATTCCTGGTCATCACCTACCGCACCGATCCCGACAAATTGCGCGCGGTGGTGCCCGAACCGCTTGAAATCGACGAGCCCCTGGTCAAGTTCGAATTCATCCGCATGCCGGATTCGACCGGCTTCGGCGACTATACCGAGGCCGGACAGGTCATCCCGGTGCGGCTCGGCAAGGTCAAGGGCGGCTATTCCCACGCGATGTATCTCAATGACGGCCCGCCGATCTTCGGCGGCCGCGAATTGTGGGGCTTCCCGAAAAAATATGCCCAGCCATCATTGGCGGTCGCGCGCGACACGCTCGTCGGGACGCTCGATTACGGCCCGGTTCGGATCGCCACTGGCACCATGGGATTCAAATACGTCGCCGCCGATCACGCCGCCGTTCTCAAGTCGTTGCTCGCGCCAAATTTCCTGCTGAAGATCATTCCGCATGTCGATGGCAGCCGCGCATTTGCGAGCTGGTGCAATACGAATTGCAGGACGTGACACTCAAAGGTGCGTGGAGCGGGCCAGCGGCGCTTGACCTGCACGCTCACGCGCTGGCGCCGGTCGCCAGCCTGCCGGTGCTCGAGGTCGTATCGGCCATCCACATCCGCGCCGACCTGACGCTCGGTCTCGGCCGCGTCGTCCACGATTACCTCGCCGACTGACGCGCCGCCGGCGCTTTCCACTTTCATCGACCACAGGAGAACTGCCATGAAACTCGATAATAAAGTCGCGTTGATTACCGGTGCGGCGCGCGGCATCGGCTATGCCATCGCCAAACGCTACGTCGAAGCCGGCGGCCGTGTCGTCATCGCCGACCTCGATGCCAAGACCGCGTCGGAGTCGCCGGCCACCTTGGGCGGCAAAGATCGCGCCATCGGCATCAAGATGAACGTCACCAGCGAGGACGAGGTCAATGCCGGCGTTGCCGAAGCCGTCAAGGCCTTCGGCACCATCGACACTTTGGTGTCGAATGCCGGCATTCAGATCGTCCACCCGATCGAGAAGTTTCCATTCGCCGATTGGAAGAAGTTGCTCGCGATCCATCTCGACGGCGCATTTTTGACCACCAAGGCGGTCATCCCCCATATGTACAAGCAGGGCTCGGGTTCGATCATCTATATGGGCTCGGTCCATTCCAAGGAGGCCTCGCCGCTCAAATCGGCCTATGTGACCGCCAAGCACGGCCTGCTCGGGCTCGCCCGCGTTATCGCCAAGGAAGGCGCCGCTCATGGTGTGCGCGCAAACGTCATATGTCCCGGCTTCGTTAAGACGCCACTGGTCGAAAAGCAGATCCCGGAACAGGCCGCCGATCTTGGCATTTCGGAAGAGGAGGTCGTCAACAAGATCATGCTCGGCGAAACCGTCGATCACACCTTCACGACCGTCGAGGACGTCGCCGAACTGGCGCTGCTGTTCGCCGCG
Source organism: uncultured Alphaproteobacteria bacterium (assembly GCA_963830125.1). GTDB lineage: Bacteria > Pseudomonadota > Alphaproteobacteria > Rhizobiales > Xanthobacteraceae > Pseudolabrys. The sequence continues at coordinate 123,367 of CAWHKU010000009.1, forward strand.
TTCCCGACCAATGCCCTGACCGGGCAATCGGTTGTCGCCAGCCATGGCTGGTACATGAACTGATCGCCGGGTCGCGGGTCGCCCGGGTTCGGCGCTTTAAAAGAACCCGAGCGACTTGCAGCCGACACCGGCCTGAAATACCCGACTGACCTTGCGCGCCGGCATATCGACGACGTGGACCGTGCCGTCGCCCTGGCAGGCCACGAATAGCTCGTCGCCCTGAAACGCCATGTCCATCGGCTGAATGCCTACTTTGATCGCGACTTGGTCGGTAAAAGACGGATCGATCAGACTGACGGTATCGCTGTTCAGGCTGGTGATGGCGAGCCGGGAAAAATTCGGACTGTAGCGCGCGATCTGCGCCGCCTTCGGCACACCATCGAGCGGTACCGTGCGCACGACTTCGCCCTTATCCGTGTCGATCAGAAAAATCACCGGCGCCTCGTCGCTGACCGCGACGACGGTGCGGTTGTCCTGCGACAGCGCGATGCCGGCCAGCGCCTGCGGCGTCTTGATTTTGCCAATGAGCTTGCGGTTCGGCAGGTCGATCACCGAGACGTCGGCGTCTTCTTCGTTGTCGGTATAGATCCGCCGGCCGTCGGATGACACGATAAGCCGGTGAGCATTGGTCGAGCCGGACTTGATGGCGTCGATGACGGTATGCGTGGCGCGATCAATCACCGCGATCACCGCGCTGTTCTCGCAAGTGATATAGATCAGGCCGTCCGGTCCGAGCTTAAGCGTGTGCGGCGCGATGTAAGGCCGCAGATCGATGTCGCCGACATGAGCGCGTTTGTTCAGGTCGATGATCGACAGCAGATGTCCCGGATTGGGATTGCGGCCATGAATGCCGTCGCCGAAAATCGGTACATAAGCCAATCCGGTTTCCGGCACGGTCAGCAGTTCGTGCACGGTGCGCGGAAAGCCGCCGATGACAACTTCGGTCTCAAACGTAACCGGATTGAGAAACAGGACCTGACAGCCCATTTTGTCGACCGCGATCATGCCACGTGCCGCGATTGCGTCAGCCATCTTTACCCATGCCCCGCCTGTCTACGACCCTCGCGCCACAACCTGGCGGACGTCAGATTAACGCGCCGGGCTTCGCGGCGATAGGTGCGGCGGCCGCGTGCGTGACACTCGCCTGTTCGGTCGGCGCGACGGCAACGGCGTTTATTCCGTCGGCGCAATTGCTTATGGTTCAATTATTTCGCATGGCCAAAATCTTCTCGCCGGTGACGCAAACCCAACACCACTCGCGCACAAATCTATGGTGCGCCGCGTCGTTGTTAATACATACGGGCTTTACATCGACAACGGCATTGGCTGATGATGCTTGCGGGGTGACGAGCCGCGGAATGTCTTAGTGGTATGTCTTGGCGGCTTGTCATAATCGACATTGAATGTCGGCGGCGATCGAATACGATCACGCAGATAAAAATTGAGACGACCGAATAAGGCCGTTCAAATATCGGCCCTGACAAAGGGTGGAAAAGGGAGGACAACGATGTCTCGCAAAGAATTCAAATCCGGCAATGTCACGCGCCGTAAATTTATGGCCGCGACCGCGGTTGGCGCCGCGGCGGCGGCGTTCAAGTTTCCGACGCCGGCGCTCGCGCAAGCGGCACCGTTCAAGCTCGGCCTGCTCACCGTCAAAACCGGCCCGCTTGCGCAGGGCGGCATCCAGATGGAACAGGGCGTCATCACTTGGTTGAAGGCCCACGACTACAAGATGGCCGGCCGCAAGGTCGAGTTCATCTCCGCCGACACCGGCGGCAAGCCGGCAGGCACCAAGACCAAGGCCCAGGAACTGGTCGAGCGCGACAAGGTCGATGTCATCCTCGGGCCGTTGGCGGCGTTCGAACTGCTCGCCATTACCGACTACATCCGCGAGCATAAGACGCCGACGCTGAGTCTGGCCGGCGCCGACGATCTGACCCAGCGCCGACCCAACCCCTATTTCTTGCGCGCGTCGGCGAGTTCATCGCAAGCGATGCAACCGATGGGCCACTACGCCGCGACCGAAATGGGCAAGAAGAAGGCGATCACCATCGATTTCGACTTCGCCTTCGGTTACGAGCAGGAAGGCGGCTTCCAGGCGGCGTTCGAAAAAGACGGTGGCTGCGTCTTGAACAAATTGTGGGCGCCGCTTGGCACCCCCGACTACACGCCCTACCTCGCACAGATGACCGGCAACGACGTGCTCTGCCAAGGCTTTGCCGGCTCCGGCCCGCTCGCCTTCATGAAGCAATACGCCAATTTCGGTCTCAAAGCCCAGGTCGTGAGCGGCGAGACCGGCGGCGACGACGCGCTGTTGCACGCTTTCGGTGACGAAGCCGTCGGCATGATAAACTGCGCGCCCTATACGCTCGATCTCGAAACCGACACCAATAAGAAGTTTGCCCAGGAGATGGTGAAGAACTTCAACACAGTGCCCGGCTTCTATGCCGCGGGTCTTTATGTCACCTGTGACGTGGTCAACGCCGGTTTGGAAACGACCAACGGCAAGACCGACGACAAGGAGAAGTTCATGGCCGCGCTTAAAGCCGTGAAACTGAAGGACACGCCGCGCGGTCCGATCAGCTTTGACCATCTCGGCAATGTTGTCGGCTCGTTCTATGTCCGTCGCATCGAGAAGGCCAAGAATGCCTACGGTCTCAAGCTCTGGAACAAGACATTGAAGACCTACGACAACGTCAGCCAGTTCTGGACCTGGCCGGAAAAGGAGTACCTGGCCCACCCGGTCTATTCGCGCAACTATCCCGCGCTGAAGAAGTGCTGATCTGAAAGGCCCATCGCCGGGGGTGCCATCGCGACGGCGCCCCCGGCACGGCTTTTTCCAAGAAGAAGCGGAAAGTCGGCGACAATGACGTTTTGGCTGCTGCTGTCGGTAAACAGCGTTACCTTCGGCGCCCTCCTATTTCTGTTGGCAGCGGGCTTCACCCTGATCTTCGGGCTGATGCGCATCCCGAACCTGACGCATGGTTCGCTGTTCATGCTCGGGGCTTATTTCGGTGCGACCTTCGTCAACGGCATGCTCGGCGCCTATTTCAATTTCTGGGTGGCGGCGCTGATGGCGGCGGCGCTGGTCGCAATATTCGGCGCGATCATCGAACGGCTGTTGCTGCGCCAAGTGCCGGGGCAACCGCTGGCGCAGGTGCTGGTGACGCTCGGTATTTCCTTCATGGTTGCCGATGTCTGCCTGATGGCCTGGGGCGGTGACCCTATCGCGGTGGCGACGCCAGAAAGCCTGGTCGGCATCGTGCGTGTCGGACCATTGATCTTTCCGCTTTATCGCATCGCCGTCATCGGCATTGCCGCTATCGTCGGCGTGTTGCTGTGGCTATTGCTCGACAAGACCCGCATCGGCGCCATGATCCGCGCTGGCGTCGACGACCCCGACATGGCGCGGGTGGTCGGCATCCGCGTCTCGGGATTGTTCACGATCGTGTTCGCGCTCGGCGCCGGACTGGCCGCCTTTGCCGGCATCATCGGCGGCCCGATCCTGACGGTCTATCCCGGCATCGACCAATACATGCTGCCGCTGGCGCTGGTGGTCGTCATCCTCGGCGGCTCCGGCAGCCTGCTCGGCTCGGTCGTCGGCAGCCTGGTGATCGGCTTCATCTATAATTTCGGCCAAGCGCTGGTGCCGGAACTGGCCTATTTCGTGCTGTTCCTGCCGATGCTGCTGGTGCTACTGGTGCGGCCGCAAGGCCTGTTCGGCAAGTTCGTGCCATGAGGACTCAATCATGACCGCACGCATCGCCGCCTTCGTCATCGCTTTCATGCTGCTGATCACGCTGCCGCAATGGATGCACGGCGTGTATTACGTCAACGTCGCCAGCCAGATCCTGTTCTATGCCGTGTTCGCGCTCGGCCTGAATGTGATCGCCGGCTATGGCGGACTGGTATCGCTCGGCCATGCCGGCCTGTTCGGCATCGCCGCCTATACCACAGCCTATATGCTGGCCCACGGATTCAGCCACACCACGGCCGTCATCACCGCTCTTGCTCTCGGCATGGTGTCGATGGCCATTTTCGCGGTTCTGTCGCTGCGCGCGACCGGCATCGGCTTCATCATGATCACACTGGCGGTCGGCCAGATCATCTGGGGCCTGGCCTATCGCTGGATCAGCATCACCGGCGGCGACAACGGCATCAACATGCACGGACGGCCCGAGCCGTTCGGCATATCGCTGAGTTCGCCTTATGCCTTCTACTATGCGACCCTGGTGATATTCGTGATCGCCTTCCTGGCGATGACGGTGTTCGTGCGTTCGCCGCTCGGCGCCGCGTTGATGGGCACGCGGGATCAGCCGCGCCGCATGAATGCGCTCGGTTACCACGTCTGGCTGATCCGGTTTTACGCCTGTCTGTTCTCCGGCCTGCTGACCTCGGTGTCCGGCATTCTGTTCGTCTATTATAATCAGTTCATCAGCCCGCAGGCGCTCGATCTCACCGCCTCGGCCGAGGTGTTGCTGATGGTGATTTCCGGCGGCGCCGGCACCTTGTTCGGACCGATCGTCGGCGCGACCTTGGTGGTGGTGGTCAAGAGCGTGGTGTCGGGTTTCATCGAACGCTGGAACTTCCTGCTGGGCGCGATCTTCGTCGCGATTGTCATTCTGATGCCGGAAGGCCTGGTCCCCGGCAGCGCACGGCTGTGGCGGCTGGCCTTTGCCAAACGAAAACCGCGCCGGCCGCCAAAGCGACGGAGGAAGCACCATGAGCGCGCTGACCGTCAGCAATCTCAACAAATCGTTCGGCGGCCTGCATGTCACCCGCGGCGTCAACCTCAACATCGAGCCGGGCGAGCGCCGTCTGATCATCGGCCCGAACGGCGCCGGCAAGACCACCTTGTTCAACCTGATCACCGGCGAGTTCATGCCGGACAGTGGTTCGATCAAGTTGCACGGCAAGGACGTCACAAGGTCGCCGAGCCGCAACCGCGCCCATCTCGGCATGGCCCGCACCTACCAGATCATCACCTTGTTCGGGCAGGACACCCTCATCCACAATGTCCGGCTGGCGTTGCTTGGCCTGTCACCGCAGCGCTGGAACCCGTTCCTTAATTTGAAACGGCTGGTCGGCTTCACCGACGAAGGCCGCAAGGCGCTGGACATGGTCGGGCTGGGTCATATCGCCGACCGGCCGCTGGCCGAGACCTCCTATGGCGAACGCCGCCGGGTTGAAATCGCGATGGCGCTGGCGCAGAAACCCAAGGTGCTGCTGCTCGACGAACCCTTCGCCGGCCTGTCGATCGACGAGCGGCGCGACGTCCATCAATGCCTGATGGCGATTCCGCGCGACGTCACCATGATCATGATCGAACACAATATGGACGTGGCGCTGGAATTCGCCGAACGCATCACGCTGTTGCATTTCGGCGAAGTCATCGTCGAGGGAAACCGCGCCGAAGTGGTCGAAGATCCGCGCACGCGGGAGGTTTATCTTGGCCACTAGCGCACTCAGCCTTGAGCACGTCGACGCCTATTACGGCGACAGCCACGTGCTGCAGGACGTCTCGTTCGAGCTCGGCGAGGCGCGCATGCTCGGCCTCTTGGGCCGCAACGGCGCCGGCAAGTCGACCTGCATGAGTGTCAGCATGGGCCTGTTGGCCGCGCGCCATGGCACGGTCCGGGTGTTCGGCAAGCCGGTGACCAAGCTGCCGCCGGAGCAGATCTCGGCCCACGGCGTCGCGCTGGTGCCGCAGGGCCGCCGGATCTTCAAAAGCTTGAGCGTGCGCGAAAACCTGATCGTCGCCGCCCGCAAACCGACCGACGGTAAGCACGCCGAATGGACGATCGAGACCATTTTCCAAATGTTCCCGCGCCTGCAGGAACGCACCGGCCAGATGGCAGCACATCTGTCGGGCGGCGAACAGCAGATGCTGGCGATCGGCCGGGCGCTGATGGGCAATCCGCGCGTGCTCTTGATGGACGAGCCGTCGGAAGGCTTGGCGCCTCAGATCGTCGCCGAGGTGATGGCGACCATCCGCAAGTTGAAAGAGAGCGGGCTGTCAATCGTACTGGTCGAACAGAACCCCAATCTGGTGTTTGACGTCGCCGACGACATCGTCATTCTCAATACCGGCCGGGTCGCGGTCGTCTCGACGCCGGCCGCGTTGCAGAAAGACGACGAGCTGCTACGCCAGCATCTTGGGGTGTTTTAGCGCAGGCTGTCGTTCCCGCGAAAACGGGCACCCAGTATTCGCTGACGTTCAATTGAAAATAGCAAACTCACAGGTTACTGGATCGTCCGTCTTCGCGGACGATGACAATTGAGGGAACTGGCAATGGCTGACATCTGGAACAAATACGCCAATACCGCGGCTCGCCAACACGGCAAGCCGGGCCGCGAACGGCGCCCGGCGTCGACGACCATCGACGCCCATACCCACATCGCCATTCCGGCGGCCGGCGCCTACATCAAGCCCTATCTCGATGTCTCGACCATTCCGCTCGGCCATTTTTCCAATGACGAAACCAAGGCGATCAACGCCAAGCAGGAAGGCGACATCCGCGAGTGCATGACGAGCTACGACCAGCGCTTCAAGATGATGGACGAAATGGGCATCGACATGCAGATGACCATGCCGCCGCCGCCGCAGCTCTATCACACCGTCGCGCTCGAATACGCCGTGCCCGCCGCCCGCATGATCAACGACGGCGTCGCGGAATTCGTGTCCAAGCATCCCGACCGCTTCATCCCCTGCGGCACGGTGCCGATGCAGGACGGCAATGAAGCCGCCAAGGAGCTGGAATACGTCGCCAAGACGCTGAAGTTCAAGGCGGTCGAAATCCTGACCAACGTCGCCGGTAAGGAATTGTCCGATCCGGCCTTCGCGCCGTTCTGGAAAAAGGCCGAGGAACTCGGCATCGTGGTCGTCATCCACCCGAACGGCTTCACCGAAGGCCAGCGGCTGTCGCGGTTCTACTTCAACAACATCATCGGCAACCCGTTCGAGACCACGCTTGCCCTGCACTATTTGATCTTCGACGGCGTACTGGAACGCCATCCCAACCTGAAGATCTACGCCATGCATGGCGGCGGCTATCTCGGCGCCTATTCCGGCCGCATCGATCACGCCTGGGGCGCGCGCTCGGATTGCAACGCCGGCCTGCCGAAGCCGCCAAGCCACTACCTGAAGAAAGTATTCTTCGACAATGTCGTGTTCACGCCCGACCAACTCGAAGCCTTGATCAAGACCTTCGGCGCCGACCACATCGTCATGGGCACCGACTACCCGTTCGACATGCTGGAATACGATCCGATCGGTCACGTCAATTCGGCCGCCGGTCTCGACGACGCTACCCGCGCGGCGATCGCCGGGGGTAATGCGAAGAAGTTGTTGGGGCTTTAATTGTCTAATCCCTCCCCCTTCGGGGGAGGGATATCACCCGTACAAAAAGTCCAGCGTCGCGGTTTCTTCGATCACCGCGGCGTCGGTGGAATGCTTGCCGGCGCGCTCTTGTTCTTCCTGGGTTTGCGAGGCCTGCAAAAAGGCGCCGAGATGGCGCGCCCATTCGATGATGCGCACGTTTTCGCTCAAGCGCGCCGCCTCGAAGGCCTTGAGCGCGTCGACGACAGCGTCATGTTTTTGTAAGGCCTCGACCAGCGCGCCGGCGTCATCGGCCGCCTTCGACACGCCGGCGCCGACATGCGGCCGTGCCACGAAAGCGGCGTCGCCGACGATCGCCACCCGGCCGAACGCAATCCGCGACGACACCAGATCGTAAATCGGCTGCAGGATCGGCTCATCCATCAGCCGCACCAGCGCGCGGAATTGCGGCGCCAGCAGCCGTTCGGCGGCGTCATGCATTTCCGCGATCGCCTCGGCGCGGATCAACGGCGGCGGAATCGACAGGTCATGGGTCTTGCCCTGCGCGTCGGTCAGCAACGACTTCAGTTTGGTTCGTTCGTCGGCCGGCCGGTACCAGATCACGTTGGTGCGGCGGTGACCGACGCGCAGATCGTCGTCGGGGCCGGCCACCGGATAGCTTAGAAACTGTTCGCCCGGCGGCAGACCGAAGGCCATGAACTCAAAAATTTCGTGGCGCGTGTCGGCCGGAATCGCATCTTCCGCGATCAAGGATCGCCATGCGGTATAGCCGGCGTATTGCGGTGCGATCTCGGGCGCGCATTGGTGGCGCACCGTCGAGCGAATACCGTCGGCGCCGACCAGCAGATCGGCGCTCACCGTTTCACCATCGGAAAAATACGCGGTCACCGCGTGGTCATCTTGCGTGAGCTTGGCCAGGCCTTTGCCGCGATGATAGCGCTCGGCCGGAAAGGCGTCGCGCATCAGCCGGAACAAACGCTCCCAGGCGGTCGCCACCTGCGGACAGTCGAGACTGCGGGTCAACTGGCCTTCGCGATTGAGAATTTTGCGGCTGGCGATATGAACGCCAAGGTTTTCAGTCGCGAAACCCAAGGTCTGCAGACGTGCGATCAGTTCCGGCTGCGCCACAATTCCGGCGCCGCGGCCGGACAGTTCGCCCTCGACCCGTTCGTAAATATGAACGTCCCAGCCGGCGCGCCGCAGCAAATGCGCACTTAACAAGCCACTCATCGAGCCGCCAATGACAATGGCGCGCTTCGTCCCTGACCCGGTCAATTGATGTTCCTCAATCTTTCCGTTTTTCCCAATTTGCTATATAAGACGTCTCAATAGCAATGGAGGAATTGCCATGGCCATGACCATGCACGACAAGGCCGCTGAGAAAAAGAATACCTCGCAGTGGCCCGCCGACATCGCCGCCGAGTTCGCCGCCGAAGCTAAAAATCCCAACCCGTGCGTCGGTTCGACTTTGTTGTCCGAGAACGACCGCTCGCGCGTCTGGATCATCCGGCTCGCGCCCGGCGAGCGCATCGGTTTTCACCGCCACGTGCTGGATTATTTCTGGACGTCGGTATCGGGCGGCCGCGGCAAGCAGCATGTCCACGACGGCACCACGGTTGAATACACCTATCAGCCGGGCGAGACCCGCCACGAATCCTACGGCAAGGATGAGTTCAAGGTCCACGACCTGCAAAACCTCGGCGACAAGGAAATGGTGTTCATGACCGTCGAGTTCAAAGACAGCGCCAACAAGCCGATGGATTTGCCGGCGGGCGTGCGCCCACAGGCCGAAGCCGCCTGAGCTTGAAGCCGCCTAAACTTTCATATTGATGAAACGCCCGCGATCCGGGACGACCGGGTCGCGGGCGTTTCATTTTGTCGCGCGGGAAAGCATCTCCCATGCGATCAACAGACTAGCCAAGATGCCGTCCTTCCTGCAAAGTGCGGCTCAAATCTCGTCTCTTACCGCCTCCCAGGCGGTAATCGGCGGAAGCCACCGGCCTCGATGCCGGGAGAAATAATAAATGCGCTTCGGAGGGGAAATGCCGGCCATTGGTCAACGTCACCCGCAGCAAATGCTGCATAGCAGCGCGCTTTTCGATGCGCGGCTGGCGTGACGCCGTTGCAAGCCCTTTCACGCAACGCACGGTCCGGTTGAGGCGCCCATGGAATTCGATCTCCTGATCAACGCGATCATCGCCGGGCTGATGCTCGGCGGCTTCTATGCCGCGGTCACCGCCGGCATCTCGATTTCGTTCGGCATGCTCGATATCGTCAATATCGCGCATCCGGGCTTCATCATCCTCGGCTCCTACATCGCCTATATCGTGAATTCGCACTTCGGCGTCGATCCGATCTTGATCGCCATCATGGCGCTGCCGGCCTTTTACGTGCTCGGCTCGTTCATTTATCAGATCTACTACCGCTCATTCGAAAAGCACGGCCAGGATTCGTTACGCGGCCTCGCCTTTTTCTTCGGCCTGCTGTTCGTCACCGAAGTGGGACTAAACTTGGTGTTCGGGGTCGACTACCGCTCGGTCAACGTGCCCTATATCGGCGGCAGCCTCACCCTCGGCGCAATGGAATTTCCGGTCCGCATGCTGGTGCCGGCTTTGGTGTCGCTGCTGATGTTCGGCGGCCTGCAACTCTATTTGTCGCGAACCTTCATCGGCCGCGCGGTGATGGCGGTGTCGCAGGACCCGCAGGCACTGCAATTGATGGCGGTCGATCCGATCCGCATCAAACGCATCGCATTCTCGATTTCGATGGCAACCGCCTCGATGGCCGGCGCCTTCCTGATCATCATTCAGCCGGTCATTCCGTCGTCCGGACGCGAATATATCGGCCGGGTCTTCGCCATCTGCGTGCTCGGCGGCCTCGGCAGTCTGCCGGGAACGCTGATCGCCGCCCTGCTGATCGGCGTGATCGAAAGCATCACCTCGACCTTCTATGGCCCATCCTGGGCGCCGGCCGTCTCCTTCGGCCTGCTGTTGCTCACCCTGGCCGTGCGGCCTTCCGGATTGCTGGGACGCTAGATGCGCACACCTGCCTTTATTTCCATTCTGACCCTCATCAGCGCGGCGCTGTACTTCGCGTTCCGGTATATCGGCAACGATTACCTGTTCTTCGCCGGCTACACCGTGCTGCAATATGTCGTCATGGCGACCGCCTGGAACATTCTCGGCGGCTATTGCGGCTATGTGAACTTCGGCAGCGCCGGCTTTTTCGCGATCGGCGCCTATTCCTCGGTGTTCCTGCACACGCTCGGCGACTCGATCGACGACGTCGTGCCGAGCTTCCTGCAGGCGCCGATGCACTTGATCTTTCCGCTGCCGTTGCCGCTCATGGTGATCGTCGGCGGCGCCGTCGCCGGCCTGGTCGGTCTCGGCATGGGCTATCTGACGTTGCGGCTGCGCGGCGTGTTTTTCGCCATCGCGACCTTGGCGTTGGCGGTGGTGCTGGAAACCTTCATCGTCAACTGGTCGTTTGTCGGCGGTTCGCGCGGCGCTTATGTCATTCCGCCGAATGACGTGCCGTTCTTCGGGCCTTATATCCAGTTCCTGTTCGTCTTGATGTTGATCTTGGTGGTGGTGGCGCTGGTGACAGCGCGCCTGATCGAGCGTTCGAAGCTGGGCGTCGGCTTTGCCACCATCCGCGACGACGAACTGGCGGCGGAAGCCTCGGGCGTGCCGACCTTGCGCCTGAAGCTGATCGCGACCGTCGTCTCCGGCGCGTTGTTCGGCATGGCCGGCGCGCCATTCCCCTATTACATCGGCTATGTCGAGCCGGGCTCGGTTTTCAACCTGTCTTACGCGGTCAACTCGATCGCCATGCCGATGATCGGCGGCACCACCTTCTGGGCCGGGCCATTGATCGGCGCGCTGCTGCTCGGCACGCTGCAACAGGTCGCCACCGTGACGATCTCCTCGGCGGTCAACCTGCTGATCGTCGGGCTGCTGCTGATCGGCTTCGTGATCCTGGCGCCGAAGGGCATCGTCGGGCTGTGGCAAAAGTGGGTTAGCAAGAGGTCAACGTCATGACCACGCAGGACGCAGCGCCGCTGCTGCACATCGATCAACTCGGCAAACGCTTCGGCGGCTTCGTCGCGCTCGACGGCGTCGAGCTGGCGATCCCGCAAGGCCAGCGCGTCGGGCTGATCGGCCCGAACGGCTCCGGCAAGAGCACCTTGGTCAATTGTATTTGCGGCGCGCTGCAGAACGAAACCGGCAGCATCACCTTCGACGGCCAAAAGGTCGACGGTATGGTCGCGCATCAGCGCACCCGCCTGGGTCTGGCCCGCAGCTTCCAGCTGCCGCGCCCGTTCATGAGCATGACCGTCGCCGAGAATATGCGGGTGCCGCTGCTCTATACCGTCAACGCCCGGCCCGGCACCCATCTGTCGCACGGCGAACTCAACGACCGCTGCATGGAATTGCTGACCATGGTGACGCTGCACGAAAAAGCGTCGCAGAATCCCAGCGACCTGACCCAGGTCGAAATGCGCAAGCTCGAACTGGCGCGCGCCATGGCGGCCGAACCGAAATTGCTGATCGCCGACGAATCGATGGCCGGCCTGTCGCATTCCGAGGTCGAAGATATCGTCGCTTTGCTGATCCGCATGAACGAACGCGGCGTCACCATCATCATGATCGAGCACATCATGCGAGCCGTGATGACCTTCTCCCAGCGCCTGGTGGTGCTGGTCTCCGGCCACAAGATCGCCGACGGCAAGCCGGAAGACGTCATCCAGGACGAGCAAGTCGTGGGAGCCTATCTTGGCACTTAATACCAACAGCATCACCATCGAAGGGATCGATGCCGGCTACGGCGCGGTGCGGGTGCTCGACGACGTGTCGCTGCGCGTCGGCAGCGGCGAGACCGTCGTGCTGCTCGGCACCAACGGCAACGGCAAAAGCACCTTGATGAAATGCATCATGGGCTGGGTGCGGCCGAGCAAGGGCCGGATCGTCGCCGAAATCGACGGCGAGAAGCACGACCTGGCCGGACTGACCACCGAGCAGATCGTCGATCTCGGCATCGCGCTGGTGCCGGAAGGCCGCCGCCTGTTTCCGCGCCAAACCGTCGAAGAAAACCTGCTGCTCGGCGCCAGCCGACCGAAGGCGCGCCCGCACATCAAGACCAATCTTGATTTCTGCTTAGAGATCTTTCCGCGTCTGGCCGAGCGCAAAAACCAGCTGGCCGGCTCGATGTCTGGCGGCGAACAGCAGATGCTGGCGCTGGCGCGCGCCTTGATGCTCAATCCGCGCATCCTGCTGGTCGACGAGCCGTCGGTCGGCCTGGCGCCGCTGCTGGTCAGCCGCACCATCGACGCCATCGCGCAGCTCAAAGAGCACTTCAACCTGACGGTGCTGATGGCCGAGCAGAACTTCACCCAGGCTCTGCGCATTGCCGACCGTGGCTATGTCATCGTCCACGGCAAAATTGAATTCGAAGGCAACTCGGCCGACGAGCTCAACAATAACGACCTGATCCGCCAGTTTTATCTGGGGATGTGAGGCATCTCTTCACCCTCCCCCTCCAGGGGGAGGTGAAGCAAGCGCGCCGCGCCCGAGACACGCACAAACATATAAAAAACGGCGCCCCGGTTTCCCGCGGCGCCGTTCTTTTCGTTAAATGAACCGGAGCGGTTCGTCCGCTCCGGTCCGTCCGCCTATGCGTGTGCGCTTACTTGTGCGCCTTTTCGTAAGGATAGATGACCTTGCCGGTCTCGATATTCTTCGGCTCGAGCACCGTCTGGTAGCTCATGCCGCGCCAGGTATCGAGGTTCGCGTCATCCTTGATGTCGTGATACTGCACGGTCATCATCCGACTTTCGGCCCATTCACCCTTTTTGCCGAACTTGATCGGACCCATCACGGTTTTGAAGGTCGCTTTCTTCATGTAAGCGGCGATCTTGTCGTCGTTGATGCTCTTGGCGCCTTTGATCGCGTCGCCGAGAACCTGGAACTGAGCATAACCCCAGCCGCCCAGATAATAGCCGAGCGGATCGACGCCGGCCTTCGTGGCACGCGCCTGGTATTCCTTAAAGAAGGCTTCAGTGCCGTCATACATCTGCTTCTTATCCGGCACCCAGGTCTCGTAGTTGACGATGCCATTGAGCTTGGACTTCAGCTTGTTCTTGAAGAACGTCGCCTGCAGACCAACCAGCGCGCCGCCGAACATTTTCGGCTGCAGACCGATTTCGTTGGCCGCCAATACCATGCCGACCGAATCTAGCGGATAGGCGCAGACCACGACCAAGTCGGGGTTGATCGCTTTGATCGCGCGCACGATCGGCGAGAAGTCGGTGGTCTTCGGCGGCGGCGGATACGCCTTGTCGTAGACGATCTTGAAGCCGTGCTTCTTGGCGTTGGCGCGGGCGCCGTCGCAGGCGTTCTGCGAGAAGTCGGCGTCAGCGTAAGTCAGCGCCACGGTCTTCGGCTTCGGGCTTTGCTTCGCGGCGATATCGAAGAAGCCCTTGGTGAAGGCTCCCTTGGTGTCCTGACCGGTTGGCAGAATCGAGAAGTATTTCGGGTATTTGAACTTAGCGTTCACGTCGAGACCGAACAGACTGATGAAGGTCTTGCCCTTGCGGATCACGACCGGCATCGCCGGCGCGACTTCGTTAGTAGCGTAACCCGAGACCACGAGATCGACATGATCAACGTCGAGCAGCTTGGTGTAGATGCCGGGCACTTCCGACGGCGAGCTCTTGTCGTCGTAATATTTCAGCTCGACCTGGCGGCCGAGCAGACCGCCCGACTTGTTGATCTGGTCGCGCCAGATTTCGGCGCCGAGCAACGCTTGCTTGCCGTTCGGCGACAGGAAGCCGGTGAGCGACTGGCTGAAACCGATCTTGATCGGTCCCTTGCCCTGCGCTTGCGCGCCGGTCACGGCGAACATCGCGCCGGCCAGAAGGGCCAAGCCGGCCCCCGCGGTCCGCGCCAATGCCCTAGATTTAAAGCTTTGCATCATCGTGTCTCCTCCCAAGTGAATTTTCGTTTTTTTCGATGGCCAATAATGCCAGCGCCGGAAGCAATGGTCTAGCCGCCACCCGACGATTAGCGCAATTGCCGCAGTGTTTCGTTAAAGCCGATCATGCCTGTTTTCCCGTCGTCTGTCCCGCCCCGTGGGCTAAAGGTGGGAGCGCCAACCTTCCGCGGCTTTGGACGTGTTTGTTGCAGTGCGAAATGAACGGCCGCGTCGTAATCCGGTGATGGGAAACAGGCGGCGCTCTGCGCCAAGCTCGGTAACGCGATCACGATGAAGCGAGAAAATTTTTCGGGTCCTTCCATAATCTGAAACTCGCCGCCGCATTTCGCGCTAATGCCGGGAACGTCGGAGCAGCCGCGTCGGCACAGGCAGAGGTACAGGCTCTTGTGCCAAGCCGCGACATCTTCAATATGCTGGCACAGCAAAGTCGTGGGCGGTGGCCACAAGCCCGGTCATGGCGAAGGCGAAATGACGAAGGAGAATTTGAATTATGCCGCGTCAGGTGATCGACATTTCTGTGCCGCTGGAAAATACGGTTTACGCCGATCCGCCGGGCTATGGCCCAACCATCGAATATCTCGATCATCAGGCGACCGCCGCCGATGTCCTGAAATTCTTTCCAGGCTTGAAAAAGGAAGACCTGCCTGACGGCGAAGGCTGGGGCTTCGAATGGGTTCGGCTATCGACACACTGCACCACCCACCTCGACGCGCCTTACCACTTCGCTTCCACCATGGATGGCGGCAAGCGCGCGCTCACGATTGACGAAGTGCCACTCGATTGGTGCCTGCAGCCCGGCGTGAAACTCGACTTCCGGCATTTCGCCGACGGCTATGTCGCGACCGCCGCCGATGTCGAAGCCGAACTCAAGCGTATCGGCCACACGCTTTCGCCCCTTGAAATCGTGGTGGTGAACACGGCGGCGGGTGCCGCCTATGGTCGCCCCGAATATGTCGCCAAAGGTTGCGGCATGGGCCGCGAAGCCACGATGTATCTGCTCGAGCGCGGCGTACGTGTCACCGGCACCGATGGCTGGAGTTGGGACGCACCGTTCCTCTACACCATGCAGCGCTACGCCGAGACCCACGACCCGTCGATCATCTGGGAAGGTCATCGTGCCGGCCGCGACATCGGCTATTGCCACATCGAAAAGCTGCACAATCTCGAAAGCCTGCCGCCGGCCGGCTTCACCGTCAGTTGCTTCCCGGTGAAAGTGCAAGGCGGCTCGGCCGGTTGGACGCGGGCGGTGGCGATCATTGATGCTTGATCGCTGATTGGCTACATTTCGCTATATGACAAACCTGACAATCGACCCCGAACGCCTGTGGGCAGACCTGATGGACACTGCCCAGATCGGGGCGACCGCGAAAGGCGGCATTTGCCGGCTGACGCTGACTGATCTCGATCGCCAGGTTCGCGACTGGTTCAAGACGACCTGCGAAAAGCTCGGCTGTACCGTCACCATTGACGACATGGGCGCGATGTTCGCGCGCAAGCCAGGCCAGCGGAACGACATCGCGCCGATTGCCATGGGTAGCCATCTCGACACCCAGCCAACCGGCGGCAAATTCGACGGCACGCTGGGCGTGCTGTCGGCGCTCGAAGCGTTGCGTACGTTGCATCTGGCCGGCTACGAGACCTTCGCCCCGATCGAAGTGGTGAACTGGACCAACGAGGAAGGCGCGCGTTTCGCCCCGGCGATGATCGCGTCGGGCGTTTTCGCCGGCGCGTTCACGCGCGACTGGGCGGTCGCGCGCGCCGACCGCGACGGCGAGACCTTCGGCGACGCGCTCGACGCCATTGGTTATCGCGGGCCGGAGCGTTGCGGCGATCACCCGCTGTCGGCGTTCTTCGAGGTTCACATCGAGCAAGGCCCCTATCTCGAAGCCGAGGGCAAGGACATCGGCGTCGTCACCGGCGTGCAGGCGATCCGCTGGTTCGAAGTCACCGTCATCGGCCAGGACAGCCATGCCGGCACCACGCCGATGCCGCGCCGCCACGACGCTTTGCTCGGTGCCGCCCGCCTGGTCGAAGCCGTCAATGCCGCCGCCCGCGCCCATTCGGTCGCGGTCGGTACCGTCGGCATTCTCGAGGTCAAACCGGGCTCGACCAATGTCATCCCCGGCGAAGTCTTCTTCACCATCGACATGCGCGATCCCGAAATGAGCGTGCTCGACCGCATGGAAAGCGACATCGCCGCCGCCATCGACAAGGTCCGCGCCGAACTTGGGCTCGACATCGCGATCAAGAATATCTTCAACCAGCCGCCGCAGCCTTTCGACCCCGACTGCATCGCCGCCGTGCGCGAAGCGGCCAAGGCCGCAGGGCTTTCGACCCGCGATATCATGTCGGGCGCCGGCCACGACGCCGCCTACGTCGCGCGGGTCGCGCCGTCGTCGATGATCTTCGTGCCCTGCAAGGACGGCATCAGCCACAACGAAGCCGAATATTCGAGCAAAGAGCAATGCGCCGCCGGCGCCCAGGTGCTGTTGCAGGCCGTGCTCGATTACGACCGGCGGCTCGCCGAACGCCATGGTGAAAAGTGAGCTGAACGGCGCCGGAATCACATTCTGGCCACGTTAGGGTGAGCCAATCGAACGGGCGACGTCCTGCGTATAGATTGCTCCCAGAGGCATGCTTGATTTCCAGCGATCGTTCGGTCTGATCGGCGTCGTCGCGATCATGATGGTGGCCTCTGCCGGCGCCGCCTCGGCGCACCCTCATGTCTTCGTCGATGGCCGGGCCGAAATCATTTTCGATGCGCCAGGGCCGCATGACCGCCGTCCGCAACGTCTGGGAATTCGACCGCGCCTTTTCCGCGTTTGCCAGCCAGGGGCTCGACAAGAACGGCGACGGCAAGCTGAGCGCCAAGGAGCTTGCGCCGCTGGCCAAGACCAACGTCACGTCCTTGAAGGTCTATGGCTTTTTTACCATCCTGTCGGTTGGGCAAAAACATCTCAAACTGAAATTTCCCGACCGCTACTTTCTGCGCAGCCAGGGCGGCCGGCTGACGTTGTTTTTTGAATTGCCATTGGTCACACCGACCGCGCCCGGCCCGTCAACCACCCTCGAAGTTTACGACCCCGAATATTTCGTTGCCTTCACCTTTGACAAGACCAAACCGATCACACTCTATGACGCGCCGCCGCGTTGCGCCGCGACCTATCATCCGCCCCATGCGCTCAATGCCAGCATCATGGCCAAACTCGCCGCTGTGCCGGCCGACCAGCACGACCTGCCGCCGGCGCTGCGCGACGCGGCCCTCGGTCTTGCCAATATCTTTACGATGGATTGCCCGTCATGAACTCGCCGCTTACGCGCCATCGTCCTGCCGGCGGCCGCGGCGACATGGCTGACGACTGCAGACCGCCGCCTGGGCGGTGCAAAGCCCGTTCGGCATCGCGACGCCGGACAGCACCGGACCGGCCTTCACCGGCCCGCTCGGCAGCTTCTTCGTCTGGGTCGCGTTATGGCAGTCGGAATTTTACAAGGCGCTGACCGGCGCACTCGACCACGTCAAGGATAGCGGCCACGCGTTCTTTTGGCTCGCGGGCATCAGCTTTCTTTACGGCATTTTCCACGCCGTCGGCCCGGGTCACGGCAAAGCGGTGATTACCTCTTATCTTCTGGTGTCGCGCCAGACCGTCAAACGCGGCATTGTCATCGCCTTCTTCGCGGCCTTGATGCAGGGCCTGGTCGCCATCGGCGTCGTTCTGGTCGCCGCCGCGATCCTGCACACCACCGCCGTCGGCATGACGCAGGCGACCGACTGGTTCGAAATCATGAGCTACGGTCTGGTCGCGGCGGTCGGCGCCTGGCTGCTCTGGACCAAACTCACCGGCCGCGGCCATCACCATCATGACGGACCGGCGGCCAGCCATAGGCCACGACCACGACCACGGCGGTCATGCGCATCACGATCATAGCCACGACCATCACCATGCGCGCGCACGATCATGCCCACGATGCCGGTGCCTGCGGACACTCACATGCGCCCGACCCCAAGCTGTTGTCGCGGCCGCTGACGACGTCGCGGGCCTGGGCCGCCACCCTTGCGGTCGGCATCCGGCCCTGCTCCGGCGCCATCATCGTGCTGGTGTTCGCGCTGTCGCAGCAATTGCTGCTGGCCGGCATCGGCTCGGTGCTGGCGATGTCGCTCGGCACCTTCATCACCGTGTCGTCGCTGGCGGTGCTGGCGGTGTCGGCCAAGGATGTCGCGCTGCGCGTCGCCGGGCTCGAGTCGAAGGCGACCGAGCGCATCATGCACGTCGTCGAAATCGGCGGCGCACTGCTCGTGCTGTTTCTCGGCCTGACGCTGCTCGGCGGCGCCCTGCAGGGCGGGCTGCCGTAACCGTCTGACAGGCCGCGGCGACCGCCTCGCCTCTCGCATGTAGCGCCATCGCAACCAGCGCGATACCGCCGAACACCATATTGACGCCGACCAAAAGCCCGAGCGCCCAAATCGCCGTGCTCGGCAGCCCGGTGGCCAGCATCACGCACAGCACCAGATCGACGAGGCCGCTCAACAGCATGAACTCCCATTGGCCCGACAGCTCGCGCCGGTGGTCGATGGCGAACATGACGGAAGCGATGCCTTCGATCAGGAAGAATATGACGAGGACGGCGGTCAGCGTCAGCGGACCGGCGATCGGCTGGGCCAGAAGCCAGATCGCGGCCAGAATGGCGAGGATGGCCGAAACCACCGACCACCAGAAGCCGGGCACGCCGCGCATCCAGAATGTCGTAAACAGTCCGAAGATGCCGCTGACCATGAACAACCAGCCAAACGAATGCGTCACGGCCAATGGTTTAGCCAACGACGGCACGGCAACGGCGATCAAGCCTAAGACCAGCAAGCCTGCACCCTCGGCCAGATAAAGCCGCCAGTGCTCGTGCAGCGCCGGGACGATCTCGCTCTCAAAATCGTCGGCGTCGGCCGTGTCAGTCTGCATATCAGTCGGCATGGCTCCCCCCTCTTCCCACCCCGGCCGGATGGTCACCTAGCGTGACGTCTAGGCCGCGTTGCGCGCGTGCAGCGCCATCGCGATCAAGGCCATACCGCCGAACACCATATTGATGCCGACCAAGAGCCCGAGCGCCCAGGCCGCCGTGCTCGGCAAACCGGCCAACAGCATCACACTCAACACCAGATCGACGATACCGCTCACCAGCATCCAGCCCCAGTGGCCGGACAATTCGCGTTTGTGATCGAGCGCGAACATGATCGACACAACGCCTTCGACCGCGAAGAAGGCGATCAGCAACACCGTCAAGGAAAGCGCGCCGGTCACCGGCTGCGCCAGCAACATGCCGCCGACCAGAACGCCGAGCGCCGCCGAGATCAACGACCACCAGAAACCGGGCGCCGCCCGCATCCAGAAACTCGTGACCAGGCCCATGATGCCGCTGATCAGAAACAGCCAGCCGAACAAAATCGTCACCGCCAAGGTTGCAAGCGGCGGAATGATGATGGCGATAACACCGAGCGCAAGCAGCAGCACGCCTTCGGCGATATAAAGCTTCCAGTGCTTATGCAGCGCGCCGGCGACCGCGCGCTGCAATTTTTCGATGTCGGGTTGTTGATGGGTGGGTAAGTCGGTCGGCATGTTGGCAATCCTCCAGCCTTTGAAACATCATAGCACATTCACGCGCATAACAATCGCACCCGGGAAAATCCCCGCTGTCATCGCGACGGCTATTTCTCGACCCAGTCGGCGCATTTGGCCACGTCGCCCTGCCCGCCCCAGGGCATGATCGGCACCGTCGAGGTCGAGTTCTTCGGCGAACCTTCGATCAGGCGATCACTATAAACCATATAGACCAATACGTTGCGCTTGGTATCGCAGCCACGCACGATCTGCATCTTCTTGAAGAACATCGAGCGGCGAACGCGGAACACGTCCTCACCCTGCTCGAACTTGGCCTTGAATTTGATCGGACCGATCTGCCGGCAAGCCAGCGAAATGTCGGAGACTTCCTCGGCGACGCCGATCCAGCCCTTGAAGCCGCCGCGCTCCGGCACCGTGAAGTGGCAAGCCACGCCCTCGACCTGTGGATCGTCGATGCCATAGGTGGCGAGCTTGTCGTTCGGCGTCAGCCATTTGAACACCGTCGATTTCTTGAAGATCAGGTCCGGCTGATCCGCCGCCTGCGCCGGCAACACGCATAAAGTAACCAGCACGGCAACAAGACCGGCAATCAGTGGACGCATCGTGAATGAAGGCACAGGCAATTCTCCCGACGGCGCGACAGGCGCTACCTGTCAGATAGGAATGCCCGAGGCGTAAAGTAAGTTCCCATCACCACCAGGTTCTGTCGGGCGCCAGTTCCGGCCATCCGATCGGGCGTGCCGGCCAAAGCGGCGGCGGCGTCGGGCTTGAGCCCCGGGTCCCACAGGCTGGCGTCGATCCGCCGCCCAGTGACGCCGTTCGACGCCTCCGACATCAGCCAGCAGGCCGGCTGCGCCATGATCGCCGGCCGCAGCATCTTGTCGCGCGGCCAGCCGGCGCCGTCGGAAATAAACGGCGTGTCGGTCGGCCCGCCCGGGATCAGCACATTGACGGTAATGCCGCTGCCGTCGAGTTCCGCCGCCCACACCGCCGACATCGACTCGAGCGCCGACTTGGTCGCGCCATAAGGCAGCACCCGCAGCATGGTGCGATAGCTGGTGGTGTTGTTGACGATCCGGCCCCAACCTTGCTGACGCATATGCGGCAGCGCCGCCCGCGTCAGGATCATCGGCCCGCGCACATTGATGGCGAAAAAGCGATCCCACAATTCGGTCGACAATTCCGCGATGCCGGGCGGCCGGGTTTCGCCATCAGGCCGAATCGAACTCACGCCAATGCCGGCATTGTTGATCAGCCCATCGATGCGGCCGCAATGCGTCACGGTCTTTTCGACCGCAGTGTGGCATTCGGCTTCGATCGAGACGTCGGCGGTCAACAACAATAGACGTTCGCGCGCGTCTTTCAGTTTATCGGCCAGCCGGTCGAGCGCCGCGGTGTTGCGGTCGAGCGCCGCCACTGTGTGCCCGGCTTCGATCAGCGCGGTCGCCATCACGGTGCCGAGACCGCCGGCGGCGCCGGTCAGCAAGATGACGCGACTGTCAGTACGATGACTCATAGGCGCCCCTTAAGCTCAAGCGATCATTACGGATTTTAAATCTTAATCTAGATTGTGTAACTAGAACGCAATCTAAAATGTCGTTTATTATATAACGTAGAATTAGTGTTATATAAATCATGTCATAATTTATTGACTATATATTTGGGCAATGGCTCTCGAGCCTAAACGCCCGAACGCCTCCGGTCGAGACTTCGGTCCAGGGAGGAATATCATGCGCCTCAACATGCCAGTCACCGACGTCGAATTTCCGATGGCCGAAGGCAAGACCATCGTCTCGACAACGAACCTCTTCGGCAAGATCGAATACGCCAACACCTACTTCATCGAAGCCAGCGGCTACTCGGAAGAAGAGCTGATCGGCGCGCCACAAAATATTTTGCGCCATCCCGACATGCCCGCGACAGCCTTTCAGGACCTGTGGGACACCATCAAAGCGGGGTTGCCTTGGCGCGGCCTGGTGAAAAACCGACGCAAGAACGGCGATTACTATTGGGTGATGGCCAACGTTACGCCCGTGATCGAAAACGGCCAAGCCATCGGCTACATATCGGTCCGCACCAAGCCGACCCGCGCCCAGATCGACATGGCGACAAAACTTTATGCGCAGGAACGCGCCAACCCCGGCAGCGTCAAGCTGTGTCAAGGGCAGCCTGTCATAGGAAGCCGATTCAAGATCCCTTTCCTCGACAAGATCTCGATGACCAATCGCGCGCGGATCGCCTTTGGATTCCTGCTCGCGGCCGTTGGCGCCCTCGGCTGGGGCGCCTGGACATCGGATGTCGTTACGCAAGATGGCCTGCATGTCTGGGCCGCCGGCATCGCCGCATCCGCCGCGCTCATGACGGTGGCGTTCTGGTTCTATCTGAGCACCGCGATCATCGGCCCGATCAAGACGGCGCTACGCGTTTCCAAATTGATGGCCGGCGGCGATCTGACCGGCGTCATCGAAACCACGCGCACCGACGACATCGGTCAGATGTTGCGCGCGCTCAACCAGTTGAACACGAACTTGCACAGCATCGTCGGCGACATCCGCAACAACTTCAACGATATGCTGTCCTCGACGCGTCAGCTCGCCGGCGGTAACCGCGACTTGTCGGCCCGCACCGACTCGCAGGCCGCCGCGCTGGAAGAAACAGCCGCCAGCATGGAAGAGTTGACTTCGGCGGTGAAGCAGAACGCCGACAATTCCAGGAACGGCGACGACTTGGCCTCCTCCGCGCAATCGACCGTGCAACGAGGTAGTGATATCGTCAATAACGTGGTCACCACCATCGCCGACATCAGCGAGTCGTCGCAGAAGATTTCCGACATCGTCGGCATCATCAACGGCATCGCCTCGCAGACCAACCTGCTGGCGCTCAACGCCGCGGTCGAGGCCGCGCGCGCCGGCGAAGCCGGCCGTGGCTTTGCCGTGGTTGCAACCGAAGTGCGCGAACTCGCCCAGCGTTCGGCAACGGCGGCGCAGGACATTCGACAGTTGATCGAAGCCTCGGTCGAAAAGGTCAGTGCTGGCACGACGCTGGCCAATAGCGCCGGCAAGGTGATGGAAGAAATCCTCGCCTCGGTAAATCAGGTCACCGGGCTGATGGCCGACATCTCGTCGGCCTCCGGCGAACAGAGCACCGGTATCAGCCAGGTTAATGACGCGGTCACGCAAATGGACGAAGTCACCCAGCAAAACGCCGCACTGGTCGAACAGGCCTCGCATGCCACCGAAGCGCTGGAACAACGTGGCAATAAATTGATGGAAGCACTAGCGGTGTTCAAGCTGGAACGCCAAGCCGCCGGCAAGGCCGTCCCGGCGGCCGCACTCCACAATCCAGGCCGAGGCCGAGCGCAGCGGCGGGCCGCCTGACGGCCGCCGCTCATGGAAACGTAAAGGGCCGGGCACAATCGCCCGGCCTTCTTCTTATCGCCGGTTAGCGCATCCCGAGCACGCTTGGCAGCCACAACGACAGGCCGGGCCAATAGGTGACGACGCCGAGGAACACCAGCATGGTCAAAAGCCAGGGCCAGACTGCCACCGTCAGTTCGGTGATGCCCATCTTCGCGATGCCGGACGTCACGTAGAGATTGAGCCCGACAGGCGGGTGGCACAGACCGACCTCCATGTTGACCACCATCAGAATACCGAAATGGATCGGGTCGATGCCGAGTTTGACCGCCACCGGGAACAGGATCGGCGCCATGATCAGCATGATCGATGACGGCTCCATCACATTGCCGGCGAGCAGCAGCATGATGTTGACCACCAAAAGGAAGGTGATCCAGCCCAAGCCCATCGAGATGATCCATTGCGCCAGTTGCTGCGGGATATTCTCGTAAGTCAGCAGGAACGAGAACAGAATCGCATTGGTGATGATGTAGAGCAGCATCGCGCTCAAATTCGCCGACGAGAGCAGCACGCGCGGGACGTCGCTTAATTTCAGATCCTTGTAGACGAACACCGCGATGACGAAGGCATAGACCGCGCTCATGGCGGCGGCCTCGGTCGGTGTGAACAGACCGCTGTAGATGCCACCCATCACGATCACGATCAGCAACAGACCCCAGGCCGATTCGCGAAATGCGGTCAGGCGCTGCTTGAAGGTCGCGCGCGCCATGCGGGGATAGCCGTTTCGCCAGGCCCGGTACCAGGTGGTGGCGCCGAGCATGGTGGCGAGCACGATGCCGGGAATGATGCCGGCGACGAACAATTTTCCAATCGAGGAATTGGTCGCGACGGCGTACAGCACCATCACGATCGACGGCGGGATGAGAATGCCGAGCGCGCCCGAGGTGGCGATGACGCCCGCGCCGAACCGCTTCGGGAAGCCCTGCGCCACCATCGCCGGCATGATCACCGAGCCGATCGCGACCACTGTCGCCGGCGACGAACCGGACACCGCGGCAAACAGCGCGCAGGCGATGACGGCCGCCAGCCCCAGCCCGCCGTGCCAATGCCCCACCATGGAGGTGGCGAAATTGATCATGCGCCGGGCGACGCCGCCGTGGGTGAGAAAGGTGCCGGCCAGGATGAAGAACGGGATCGCCATGATCTCGAAGCTCTCAAGGCCGGTAAACAGCTTGAGCGCCACCGATTCGGTCGGCACCTCGGTCAGCGTGAACATGAAAGTCAGGACGGTCAGGCCGAGCGCAATCGAGACCGGCATGCCGGTGAACATCAGCGAAAGCAGCAACGCGAACAGGATCAAGGCCCGCACGCCTTGCGGCAACGCGACGAGGTGCGCTTCATGCGCGAAGCAGACGGCGACGATCAGCAGCGGAATAAGAATGATGATCAGGCCGAGCACGCTCGAACCGCCTTGGCGGGTTTCATCCGCAACCGGCTCGGGATGAAGATTGTCTTCCTCGACGCCCTCGACATGGCTGGCGTCATGTTCCGGAAGCGTCCCGGTCCAATAGAACCACCACGCGACCTGCAGGAAGCGGAAACACATCAGACCGGAGCCGAGCGGTATCGCCGAAAAGACGATCCACATTCTGACTTCAAGATCGTTCGAGCGAATGCCGGTATGGTAGACCTTCCAGACGAAAGCCCCGCCAAACACGGCAACCGTCGCGGTGAACAGCGCGCCGGCGAGCAGACCGAACAGGATGACGCGCTTGCGCGACGTCGGCGCCAGCAAATTGACGAAAACATCGACGCCGACATGGATGCCTGTCCGCACGCCATAGGCGGCGCCGAACTTGGCCATCCAGACGAACATGTAGATGCAAAGTTCCTGGGCCCAGGACACATCCTGCGCGGCAAGGAGTTTGAAAATGCCGCTGAACGGCACCGCCAGCGCCGGCATGCCGTGGGCAATCAGCCATTTGGCGGTATCGATCGAAAGGCCGGTGCTGTAGCGATGCAGCACAGCCAGGAATATCAGCACGGTCGCCGCGGCGATCAGCGTGGCAATAATCCATTCTTCAAGACGGTCAAGGACGCGTAGCACCACGAGAACCCCCCAGATTCGGCTCAAGCAAATTCGGCCGGGAATTCTTCATTCCCGGCCGTCCTGCTTTGTCTGACGTCAAACGTCAGTTCATTTTGATGTCGAGTTCTTTCGACAGAATGTCGAGCACTTCGCCGCCAACACGGCCCTTGGCCCACGTATAGGTCGGCGCCATCGCCGTCTTCCAGGCCTTGACCTGATCGGGGGTCAGATAATGCAGCGTGGCCTTGCCTTTGGCCTTGATCGCCGCAAGCGCGTCGACGTTCTCGGTGTGCGCGATGCCGTTGGTGTAGTCGGTGGCTTCGTCCATCGCCTTTTCGAGCTGGCCGCGAATGTCGGCCGGCAAGCCGTTCCAGAACTTCGAGTTGACGATCACCGCATATTGCAGATGCGCATGGTTTGAGACGGTGATGTCCTTTTGCACTTCGTCGAATTTCTGCGTCAGATAGTTCGACGGCGTGTTTTCGCAGCTATCGACGACGCCGGTCTGAAGCGCCTGATAGACTTCCGAGAACGCCATGATCTGCGGGATCGCGCCCATCCGCCGGAAATATTGATCGGCGATCTTGGAGCCCGAGATGCGAACCTTGAGGCCTTGGAAATCGGCCGGCATCAACAGCGGCCGGTTGGCCGAGACCATGTGGAAGCCGTTGTCCCAATAGGCCAGGCCGGTGATGCCTTTGGCCTCGAGTTTCTTGAAAAGATATTTGCCGACCGCGCCCTTCATGGCTTTGGCATAGGTGGCGTCGTCCTTGAACAGCCACGGCAGATCGAGCGCCTCGAATTCCTTGACGCCGAGCGGGGCGAATTTCGCGGTCGAGGGCGCCAGCATCTGCACCGAACCAAGCTGGAGCGCGTCCATCTCTTCCTTGTCTTTGAACAATTGCGAGTTCGGGTAGACCTCAACCTTCACCTTGCCGTTGGTGTACTTCTCGGCGAGTTCCTTGAACTTGAGCGCGCCTTTGCCTTTCGGCGTGTCGTTGGCGACGACGTGACTGAACTTGATGACGATTGGCGACTGGGCACTGGCCGAGACAGCCGACATCGCGAGCACGGCAACAGCCGCGCCGATAAGCGCAATTGCTTTCTTCATGGGATGGGTCCTGGACGTTTCCTGATCGGCCGATCGTAATCGGCGCCTCTTCGTGGAACCGGTTGTGAGGGGCGTCTACGCCCGCCGGTTTCTCACCCGACGATAGCGGGTCAGCAGGATCGGTCTCATAAAATTTGTATAACTAATTACGCCGCAGGTATCCAGTGCGGGCGGTCGGCTTAGACTTTTGGATTAAGTTCCGGCGCCGCCGTCACGCCCACAGGCGTTCTTTTTCCAAGCCCTTATAGATGTCGGCGACGAATTCGCCGTAGCCGTTGAACAGCAAAGTTGGCTTGCGCTCGCCGGTGCCGATCACCTCCTCGGTCGCCTGGCTCCAGCGCGGATGCGGCACCTTCGGGTTGACGTTGGCCCAGAAGCCGTATTCCGACGCCTGCAGGGATTCCCACATCCCCTTCGGCCGTTTGTCGGTGAACGAAAAGCGCACGATCGACTTGATCGACTTGAAGCCGTATTTCCACGGCACCGCCAGCCGCAGCGGTGCGCCGTGCTGCTTGGCCATCGGATGGCCGTAGGCGCCGGTGGCGATGAAGGCGAGATCGTTGGTCGCCTCGGCAATCGTCAGGCCTTCGACATAGGGCCAGGGAAACCAGCTCTGGCGCTGACCGGGCGCAACCTTGGGATTCATGAAGGTTTCCATGTGAAGATACTTGGCGCCGCTGGTCGGCTTGGCGAAGGCGACCAACTTGGCGAGCGGGAAACCGGTCCAGGCGATCGCCATGCTCCAGGCTTCGACGCAGCGGTGCCGGTAGGTGCGCTCTTCCAGTGTCATCTTGCGCAGCAATTCATCGACGCCGATCTCGAACGGCTTTTCGACCAGCCCATCGATCTTCACCATCCAGGGCCGGATCGGCAGATGCTGGGCCTGGGCCGCGACGTTCTTGGTCGAATTGAATTCGTAGAAATTGTTGTAATTAGCGTTGATCTTCTCGTCGGTGATCGGCCGGTCGAGCTTGTAGGTCTCGTTGCGCTTGGCCGGATACAGGCTGGCGCTCGGATCCGGCAGCGCGGCGGCGTCCTCGACGCGTTGCGCGTGAGCGGTGCCGGAGGCCAGCGCCAGCGCGCTGGCGCCGCCGATCAGAAGCTTGCGCCGGTCAAACACCAGATGTTCCGGGGTGGCGAGACGTTCGGGAATTTCCCAGCCGCGGCGGCGAATGATGTTCATCGGCAGTCCCTCTTCGAATCGTCGCCCGAAAATATCGCCCAAGGGTTAGGACGCCGCCCGGTCACAGGCAAATCACGGTTGCGAGAGACCACGGCAGCGGACATCGCGCCTGGCCCCCCGATTTGAGGGTTCAGCGCTCGGCAAAGGCCAATTTGATGCCAAGCGCGACGAAAGCACCTGCGAAGGTCCGCCGCATCCACGCCAGCACGCGCGGTCGCGAGATGATGCGATCGCGGACCCGAGCGGCAAACAGCCCATAGACGACGAAAACCAAGAACGTCATCAGCATGAACATCGCACTCAGTTCCAGCATGCGTGCCAGCGGGTGTGACTCCTGCCCGCTGACGAATTGCGGCAGGAAGGCCAAAAAGAATATCGATAGTTTCGGGTTAAGAAGGTTGACCAGAATTGCAGTCACGATCACCTGCGTGGCCGAACGTCGGCCAATTTCCTTCTCAATCTCGAGCGCGCCCCGCTCACGCAATGCATGCCAAGCCATATAGAGAAGATAGGCGACGCCGGTATATTTGAATATTTGGAAAGCGACCGCGCTGGCATGCAGAAGCGCTGCCAGCCCGGCAATGGCGGCCGCCATATGCGGCACAATGCCGAGCGTACAGCCAAACGCCGCCACAACGCTGGCGCGCGACCCGCGCGAGATCCCAATCGCCAGCGTATAGAGTACGCCGGTCCCGGGCGAGACAATGATGATCAGCGACGTGAGTAGGAATTCGACGCTCACGTTTACTCCGCCGCCACCTTTTTCGCTGCCACGATCTGTTCGGCGGTCCGGCCGACCAGTTCGGCCATGTGGTCGAACTGATAGGTGAACGAGCCGACGCCGGCGGTCGCCGAACGCACCTCGATGATCAGGTCGCCGATCTCGGCTTCCGGCATCTGCGCGCGCACGGTGTCCCAACCGTCCCAGCCCTCGCGGGTGTCGAAGCCGAGGATTTGCCCGCGCCGTCCCGACAGGATCGCGTTCATGCGGGCGGTCGCCTCGCTCGGACAGACGATCTCGACCAGATGAATCGGCTCCAGCAACACCGGCTGACAATCCGGCAGACCGTCATGGATGGCGATGCGGCCGGCGGTGCGGAACGCCATGTCGGAGGAATCGACGGTGTGATAGGAGCCGTCGATCAGCGCGACATCGAGATCGACCACCGGAAAGCCGAGCGGTCCATGCTGGAGGGCATCGCGGATGCCCTCCTCGACCGACGGAATGTAATTGCGCGGCACCACGCCGCCGGTGATCTTGTCCTCAAACTTGAACCCGGACGAGCGCGGCAACGGCTTGATCTCGACCACCACGTCGCCGAACTGGCCGTGGCCGCCGGACTGCTTCTTGTGCCGGCCGCGCACCGTGATCGGCTTGCGGATGGTTTCGCGGTAACCGACGGTCGGCGGCCGCGTCAGCACCGGCACGGAGAAGCGGTCGTTGAGCCGTTCGGCCGCCACCCGCAAATGCATTTCGCCCTGGCCCCAAATCACGATCTCATGATTGGCAGCATCATGAACAATCGCCAGCGACGGGTCTTCGTCGGTCAGCTTGGCGAAAGCCTGGCCGAGCTTGACATCGTCCTTGCGCTCCTTGGCTTGCACCGCCAAGGCCAGCACCGGCTCATAAGGCGCGATCGTCACGATCGCGCCGCGCGCCTGTTTGCCGGACGACAAGGTGTCGCCGGTCTTGGCGAGTTCGAGCTTGCCGAAAGCAACTGTCTCGCCGGCGGTGGCCGGGCCGCGCTTGGCGAAGGTCGCGCCCATCACATTGAACACGCCGGACACGCGTCCGACCTCCTGCTCAGAGGTTGCGAAGGTGGTGCCGTCGCCGGCCTCGCCGGCCATCAGGCGAACCACCGACATCTTGCCGCCGTGGGTGGTGTGGAACGTCTTGAGCACCAGCGCCACCGCGTCATAACCAGACTGAATGCCGAGGCGTTTGGTGGTCTCGGCAATGCCCGGCGCTTCGTGACGCAGCGCCTTCAACAGCCGCAACACGCCGTTCGAGCGGGTGGCGACACCGAGCAGCACCGGGCAAACCAAGCCTTCGCGCAATTCCTTGGCCAGATCGTCGAACACCTTATCGCGCGGCGGCTGAATGTCTTCGAGCAACTGCTCCATCAACTCGTCGTCATGGTCGGCCAGCGTCTCCAGCATGGTGAAGCGCGCTTCCTTCTCGCGGTCGAGATCGTCGCCTTTCAGGTCGATCACTTCCGAGGCCGCGCCCTCTTTGTAGACATGCGCGCGTTCGAGCGCGAGATCGACGAAGCCGGCGATCAGATCGCCGTTCCAGATCGGGATCTGGCGCAACAGCAACGGCACGCGCGAGGCCGGCTGCAGCAGCGCGATGGTTTCGCGCACGCGCTTGTCGGCCTTGTCGATCTTGTTGAGAAACAGGAAATGCGGAATGTTCTGGTCTTCGAGTTCGCGCAGGATCAATTGCAGCTGCGGGACTTTTTTCTCGTCGGCCTCGCAGACCACCACCGCGGCATCGACCGCCGGCAGCACGCTGCGCATGTCTTGAATGAATTCGATCGAGCCCGGGCAGTCGACAAAAGTGTAGCTGTCGCCCATGAATTCGGTCGTGGCGAACGACGCCTCGACGCTCATCTTGTGATGGCGGGCTTCCTTGCTGGCGTCGCCAACCGTGGTGCCCGCGTCAACCGTGCCCTGGCGCGCGATCGCGCCGGTGCGGGCCAGGATCGCCTCGAGCAGCGTTGTCTTGCCGCTCTGGAACGGGCCCACCAGCGCGATGCACCGGGGACCCTTGGAACTTATTACCGCCGAACCAGCGGCCTTGGGACTCTTGCCGTTTTGTCCCATTTTGATGCCTCCCTTGCCGGCCGGGAGTTGGACCAAGTACCCCGGCCCTTGACGGTATCGTCTCAGGCAATGGCGGAACTGGCAAGCTGTGATTTGGCGGTATCAGGGCGCGACGGCAGCGACAGGGGCGAAAATGACCCGGCCCGGCCAACTAATCCAAATTTAAATCAACGATTTCGCGCGCGTCGATCTTTTTGTCGATCAAGCCTTGCGCCTTGTACCATTCGACCTGGCGCGTCAGATCGACCATGTCGATCTGCGCATTCGGATCCAGATAATAGGAATTGTTCTCGACCAACGCGCTGCCACCGGCGCGCAGCGGAAAGACATAACGCGCGATCTCGCTGGCCGCTTCATGCGCTCTGGTGTCGGAAACGCGCTTGCCGTAATTGTCGTGATGCATCAGCGCGTCGTGATATTCGGCGGCGCCCTTGCGATAGGCGCGCAGAAATTTCTCGACCGTGGCGCGCTTGGCCTTGTCTTTGAGCAGCTTGGCCGAAACAAACAGCGCGCCCAGTTCCTGCTCGTCGATTTCGGAATACCAGGAGACCAGCTTGGCCTGGTTGGAGGTCAACAGACCGCGCGCATAGTTGCTCGGCAGAATGGCGGCATCGACGCTGCCGGTGGAAACGGCGTCGGCGATGGCATCGAGCGAAGCTTGCGGCTTCAGCGTGATCTTGTCGATGCCGAAGCCCTTGACCCGCGCGAGCTGGGCGAACTGATAGTGATAGACTGAGCCGATCTGGCCGATCGCCGCCGAGATGCCGGCCAGCTGTTCCGGCTTGCGCAGGCCGCGCGAATAGACCGCGTTCGAGACGACGATCTGGTTGCCTTCATAATCCTGTTTCTCGCGCGCCTGCACCGCGATCGCCTTGATCAGCCCCTCGCCGGCATATTTGAACGCCGCAGTGGTGAAGCCGGCGAGCGCGAAATCGGTGCCGCCGCCGGCCAGCGCCTGGACCACATCGCTGTCGGACTTATAAGCCGTCATCTCGACATCGAGACCTTCGGCTTTGAAATAGCCGCGCTCCGCCGCCAGGAACAGCACGCTGTTGCGCACGGTGCGCATGGTGCCAATTGTTACGTGCACAGGCCCGGCAGCGGCGGCACCTTTGGCGGCCGGCAGCAGCAAGCTGGCGATGATGGAGAAAACGACGACGGAACGGCGAATCATGCCGTTTACAATAGCGAAAATGATTTCGAATTCGCTTAAACGCTCTCGTCCCCGCGGACGGCGGGGACGAGAGCTGGAATTCTACTTCAAATTGCCGCAGAACCGCTGGATGCGGCGGCAGGCTTCTTCCAGGTCTTCCTGCTTGGTCGCATAGGAAATGCGGAACGCCGGGCCGAGACCGAAGGCGGTGCCATGCACCACCGCGACGCCTTCGGTTTCCAGCAACTCGGTGACGAAGTCCTCGTCGGTGCCAGCTTCTTGCCGGAGGTTGTTGTCTTGCCGATGCAGCCCGCGACCGACGGATAGACGTAGAACGCGCCTTCCGGCATCGGGCACTTGATGCCGCTGGCCTGGTTGAGCATCGACACCACGACGTCGCGCCGCTCCTGGAAGATCTTGTTGTGCGCGGCGATGAAGTCCTGCGGTCCGTTGAGCGCTTCGACCGCCGCCCATTGCGAGACCGCCGCCGGGTTGGTGGTCGACTGCGACTGGATCATCGCCATCGCCTTGATCAACGGCTCCGGGCCGCCGGCAAAGCCGATGCGCCAGCCGGTCATGCAATAGGCCTTCGAGGTGCCGTTGATGGTCAGCGTGCGGTCGTAAAGCGACGGCTCGACCTGGGCCGGCGTCGTAAACACGAAGTCGCCATAGGTCAGCTTCTCGTACATGTCGTCGGTCATGACATAGACATGCGGGTGACGGACCAGCACGTCGGTCAGGGCCTTCAATTCGGCGCGGGTATAGGCGGCGCCGGTCGGGTTCGACGGCGAGTTGAGCAGGAACCACTTGGTCTTCGGCGTGATCGCCATCTCGAGCTGCTCGGCCGTCAGCTTGAAGCCGTTTTCCATGGTGCAGACGACCTCGACCGGCGTGCCGCCGGCCAACAGCACCATGTCGGGATAGCTGACCCAATAAGGCGCCGGGATGATGACCTCGTCGCCGGGGTTCATGCGTCGCCATGAAGGCGTTGTACAAAACCTGCTTGCCGCCGGCCGAGACCGTGATCTGCGACGGCTTGTAGGTCAGGTCGTTGTCGCGCTTGAACTTCTTGGCAACCGCGTCCTTCAGCTCGGCGAGACCGTCGACCGCGGTGTACTTCGAGGCCCGGCCCTCGCGGATCGCCTTGATCGCGGCTTCCTTGATGTTGTCGGGGGTGTCGAAATCCGGCTCGCCGGCACCCAGGCCGATGACATTGCGGCCTGCCGCTTTGAGCGCGCGCGCCTTGTCGGTGACGGCGATCGTCGGCGACGGCTTAATGCGCTTGAGGTGGTCCGCGAGCAAGGCCATGGGGTAGCTCCAAAATGGCGTCAAAAGGCTGGATTTGAGTGTCGTATAGGCCCGGTTGGGCAACAGCAAGTCGCAAAAACTGATGCATTGATCAAGTCTGTTGATGGGCCTTTACCTCATGCCGCGTGCGCCCCGGTTGCGTCATTTCAGGACGCACCGAAAGCGCGGCCCGGAGCGGCCGGCTTTTTTCGCAACCCTCCCTTAAGGCCGGCTTGCTAAACCGGCGCCATGGCCGGTTTCATTGACCTTTTGCGCTCCGGCGCCTGGTTGACCCGCGAGCGGACGCGGCTGGTGGCGCTGGCCGTTCTGGCCGCCTCGGCGATCGGCCTGATCTTTCTGGTCGCGACCTCGAACGGGCTGAATGACCGGTTCGGCCGCCCGCTCGGCACCGATTTCTCCAATGTCTACGCGGCTGGCAGCTATGTGCTGGATGGCCAGCCGGCGACGCCGTTCGACCCGGCCCGGCAATATGCCCGCGAGCAGGCGATTTTCGGCCAGGCGACGCCGTTTTACGGCTGGCATTACCCGCCGTTCTTTCTCGGCCTCGCCGCGCTGCTGGCGACCATGCCTTATTGGCTGGCGCTGCTGATGTGGCAGGGCGTTACGCTCGGGTTCTATCTGTGGGCGATGCGGGGCGTGTTGTCGTCTTCACCCTCCCCCCTCCAGGGGGAGGCGACGAAGTTGTGGCCCCTGCTTGCGATCGCCTTCCCCGCCGTCTTCATCAATATCGGCCACGGCCACAACGGCTTCCTCACCGCCGCGCTGATCGCCGGCGCGCTCGTCACGCTCGACCGTCGGCCGATCATCGCCGGCATTCTGATCGGCCTGCTGGCCTACAAGCCGCAATTCGGTCTGCTGATCCCGCTGGTGCTGATGGTGTCAGGCCGCTGGCGCGTGTTCTTTGCAGCCGCCGCGACCGTCGTCGTGCTGGCGCTCGCGGTCACACTCGCCTTCGGCGTTGACGTCTGGACCGCCTTCCTCGCCTCGACCGGCTTCACCCGCACGGTCGTGCTCGAACAAGGCGACACCGGCTGGTACAAAATTCAAAGCGTGTTCTCCTGGGTGCGGATGTGGCACGGCTCGGTGCCGCTGGCTTACGCGGTGCAGGGCGCCGCCACGCTTGCCGTCGCCGGTGCGCTCGCCTGGCTGTGGCGCCAGCGTGTCTCGTTCGCGCTGCAAGCCGCCGCGCTGTTGATCGGCACGGTGCTGGCGACGCCCTACAGCCTCGACTACGACTTGATGCTGCTGGCGCCAGCGATCTGCTTTCTCGCCGTCGACGGCATGACGCACGGCTTCGCGCCGTGGCAGAAAACCCTGCTGGCTATTTTGTGGATCGTGCCGCTGGTGACGCGTTCAGTCGCCGAGGCGACATTAATACCGCTGGCGGTACCGGCAATGCTGATTGCCTTTGGCTATTTGCTGCACCGCGCCATGACGGATGCAAAAACCACGAATGCCAGTGGCGGTTTTGCGATCAGCTCCCTAAAATAGCCGCAAGAGCCGGAATAACGGCCGTATTCTCGACGCAAGGGAGCGCGCTATGAAATTGTCCGCCGAGCAGCTCAAGGCCTTCGACGAGCAAGGCTATGTCTTCTTCCCCGACTGCTTCTCCGAAGAAGAGATCGCGCTGTTGCGCACCGAATCCGACAACATTCTGAAACTCGACCGGCCGGAAGTCTGGCGCGAGAAAAGCGGCGCGCCGCGCACCGCCTTTGCCGCGCACCAATTCAACCCGGTGTTCGAGGTCATGTCGCGGCATCCTCGGCTGGTTGAGCCGCTGATGCAGTTGTTCGGCGAAAGCGTCTACGTTCACCAATTCAAGCTCAACGCCAAAGCCGCCTTCGAAGGCGACGTCTGGCAATGGCATCAAGACTACGGCACCTGGCAACGCGACGACGGCATGCCCGAGCCGCGCGCGATGAACATCGCGATTTTTCTCGACGACGTCTTGCCGATCAACGGCGCGCTGATGATCATTCCGAAGAGTCACAAGCAGGGCGTGTTCGAAGCCGGCCACGATACGACCACCACGTCTTATCCGTTATGGACGCTCGACAAGGAAACCGTGACGCGATTGTGCGCCGAAGCCGAAGATGCCGATGGCGTCGGCATTGTGGCGCCGACCGGCAAGGCCGGCTCGGTGCTGATGTTTCACGGTAATCTGGTGCACGCCTCGCCGCCCAATATCACGCCCTACCCGCGTAAGATCGTGTATTTGACGCTGTGCGCGGTCTCCAATCACATCACCAAGTTCACGCGCGCCGAATGGATCGCGCATCGCGATTTCACGCCGATCGTGCCCGTCGCGGACGACGCGCTGGTCGAATATGCCCGCGCCCATCGCCAGGCCGCGGAATAAAACTTGCGTTTGGTTGCGTTGCGTGGTGCGTGCCGTTACCGCGGCGCCATAAATGAGAATTTGTCTCAAAAAACTGTCGTGTGACGGCCTTGTATTTGCCGGACTTGCCTGCCCTATTCCGGCGCGGCAGCATTCGTGGAATCGGATGCGAGGAATTTGGAATGTATACGCTTTATTCGATGCAACGATCCGGCAATAGCTACAAGGTCCGCCTGGCGCTGGCCCGGCTCGGCATTCCTTATAAGCTGGTCGAAGTCGATATCCTGCAAGGCGAAAGCCGCACGCCGGAATTCCTCGCCAAAAATCCGAACGGCCAGGTGCCGTTGCTCGAGGTCGCGCCCGGCCGCCATCTCGCCGAGTCAAACGCGATCCTGTGGTATGTCGCACGCGGCACCACCTTGGCGCCGGAAGACCCGATCGAGCGCGCCGAGGCGTTGCAATGGATGTTCTTCGAGCAGCACAGCCTGGAGCCGAATATTGGCTCGGCCTATTTCTGGCTGTCGCTGGTCAAAGGCGGCCGGGATCTGCAAAGCCACGCGCTCGAAGACTGGATGGAAAACGGCTATCACGCCCTCGGCGTGATGGAGATGCATTTGTCGAAACATGATTTTTTCGTCGACGGCCACCTGACCATTGCCGACATCGCCCTCTACGCCTACACCCATGTCGCGCACCAATGCGACTTCGACCTCGGCCGTTATCCGGCGGTGCGCGCTTGGCTTGAGCGCATAGCCACCGAACCGGGCTATGTGCCGATGGATTGGCAGCCGCAAATCGCGGCGGAATAGATCGGCGTCGTCGTATGAAAGTCTACCTGCTTTACACCGGCGGCACGATCGGCTGCGTCGGCAAGCCGCTGGCGCCGATGGATAGCCAATCCTTTACCGCCGCGTTCCAGCAATGGGTCGAGCCGACAATCGCCGCCCAGATGGCAAACGTCACGATCGGCAAATACGATTTTCTCGACCGGCCGCTCAACAGTTCGGATATCCAACCGTCCGATTGGCTGACGATCGCGCAAAAGATCCTGGCGAACTATAACGACTATGACGGCTTCGTCGTTTTGCACGGCACCGACACCATGGCCTGGACAGCGTCGGCCTTGTCGTTTCTGCTGCCGCGCGGCCTGAAGCCGATCGTCTTGACCGGCGCGCAATTGCCGATGTTCTATCGTCCGCTCGAAGGCGGCGCCTGCAGCCTACGCGCCAACACCGACGCCATCCGCAATGTGCTCGGCGCGGTCCGATTCCTGAGCTTCAAAGTGCCGGAAGTCTGCTGTTATTTCGCCGACCACCTGTATCGCGGCAATCGTGTGATCAAGAGTCACTCGATGCAGTTTTCCGGTTTTTCGTCGCCGAACTATCCCGCGCTCGGTGTCCATGGCGTCGCGCCGTCGCTCAACGACAATCTCATCTTGCCGAAGCCGGACAAGCCGCTCGGCGACATCGTCGCCCAAACCCAAAAGGATTTGGCCGCAATCGCCGCCACCATCAACGACAAGGCCGTCATTCAGTTCAAAATGTTTCCGCCATCCTATAGCGGCGGCCGGTCGCTGCTGACGACCATGCTCGGCGCGCTCAGCGACACCATCCCGTCCTTGCGCGGCATCGTGTTCGAAGCCTATGGCGCCGGCAACATACCGCAAGCCGGCGGCATGAAGGACATGATGAGAAGCCTGCGCGACAGCGGCAAGGTGCTGGTCGACTGCACTCAGGTGCTGGCCGGCGGCGTCGACACCGAGATTTATGCCTCCGGAACCTGGCTGAAGGACTGCGGCGTCATCAGCGGCCGCGACATGACGCCGATTGCCGCCTTCACCAAGCTGGTCGTGCAGTGGGCGCGCCACCCGGATGCGTCGGTGCCGGAGATCGAAGCCTTGATGACGGCCAATCTGGCCGGTGAAATCAGCCTATAACGGGCCTCACCTCGTCACCATTTTTCCCCGTGTTTACGGCTAGTTAACCCACCGGTCATGAAATTGCCGTGGTTCCCGACCGGCTGCGCCTTAATCGGGCCGAACCAATGCCGGCTTCGCGCGTTATGAATGACTGATTCGACGGCACGAAATACCAACCCAACGGGTTCGCCCATCGAGTTCATCATGCGAAGCAACATCAAAAGCACGGGATTTTCGGCCCCGACCGGACGCGCCCTTGGCCGCGAACGCCGCACCGCCATGGTCGCGGAACTGGCCGCCGTCACCGGTCTGGCGCTGTGCACCGTCGTCGCCGCCACCGTGGTCACGGTCGGCATCGCGCATGCCAGCGTCGTCGACGGCGTGATCGGCAATGAGGGCAGTCTGTTCGCGGTCGCGCTCGGCCTCGGCCTGGTCTTTATCGCGATTGGCGGCCTGAGCATCCTGCCGCACGGCCGTCGCCGCCAGCGCCACTAGGCCAAACCCGCCGCCGTCACGGCATAGCGCCGAGCCACAACAGCCCGGCCAGGATAGTGACGATCGTCAGCGGCGCTCCGATCGCGAAATATGGCCAGAACGCCACCTCGACGCCGCGCGCCTTGGCGCGCTGCGCCACGATCAAATTGGCGACCGAACCGACCAGCGTGAAATTGCCGGCCAGCGTCGAGGCCATGGCGACAATCAGCCAGGCGCGTTGCGGATCGTGCAATTGCGTGACGAACGGCTTGAGCACCAGCACCGCCGGCACATTGCTGACGATATTCGACAACACCGCGGTCGCGCCTCCAAGCCAGACCATGTTGTCGAGATGCAAACCGCCCAGCAAGGCCGGCAGGTTCGGCGTGATGACGGTCTTTTCAAATCCGGCCACCACGACGAACAGACCGCAAAACATGATCAACAACGGCAGATCGATTTCCCGGTAAATCTTGGTCGGACTGACGCGCCGCGTCAGCAGCAGAAAGGCGCCGCCGACAATCGCGACTTTGGCGACCGGCTGGCCGAGAAAAAACAACACCACCATCGCCGCGACCACCAGCACCGACTTGATCACGAGCGGCGCGTGATAGCTCAGTTCGAGATGCTCGACCGTCATCACCTCGCGCGTCAGGAATTCCCGCCGGTAAACCAGCACGATCAGCGCCAATGTCACGACCAGCCCGAACGCCGCGACCGGCGCCAGGGCGGCGGTGAACTGCGCATAGGGAATATCCGACAGGCTGCCGATGATGATGTTCTGCGGATTGCCGGTGATGGTCGCGACACTGCCGATATTCGAGGCCATGGCGATGGCGAGCAGATAAGGAATCGGATTGCGCTTGAGCCGCTCCACGACATCGAGCACCAAGGGCGTCATCACCAGGCAAATCGCGTCGTTGACCAGAATGGCCGACAGCAAACCCGACGCCAGCACCACCGCGGCCAGCAGGCCAAGCGGGTGGCGGACGTGGGACGCGATCCAGCCATTGATTAGCCTGAAAAAGCCCGACACCCGTAAATTCGCCACCACGATCATCATGCCGATCAGCAGCGTAATCGTGCTGAAATCGATGGCCTTGTAGGCCTCGTCCATCGACATCACCCCGGTGCCGACCATCAGGCTGCCGCCGAGCAAGGCGGCGCCGGCCCGGTCGATGCGATAGACCGGAATCTTGCCGAGCGTCAGGATGACGTAGGTCGCGGCAAAGATCGCAACCGCGATCGTGGTGTTGAGATCGGGCATGGAACGGACAGGGCTCATGGGTTCTGGCCGCTGGTATCAGGACGGCCGTGGACTGTCCACAAATCCGCAAGACGTTGCGCCCGCGCCCGGCGGTGGCGCATAATGCCATGCAATGCCAGCAACAACCGACAATCCAACCCAACCCACTGCCCGAAAACTCACCTGCGCCCGCTGCGGCGCGGCGTTTGAATGCTGCCTGTCCGGCGGCTGCTGGTGCGACGCCGAGCCTTATCGTTTGCCGGTTCCGACCGAGGCCGCGCAGGATTGCCTGTGCCCGGCCTGCCTGCGCCAGCTGGCCGCCGCGCAAGGCGTCGCGCCGTGTCACTCATAATGCGGCGGCTTTGCGCTCAACCCACGCCAAAACAATTTTCAGGAAACACAGCATGATCCTCGAAATCGCCCAGATCGACGTCAAGCCCGGCATGGAAGCCGAATTCAAAAACGGCGTGCAAATGGCCGCGCCCTTGTTCAAACGCGCCAAAGGCTGCCTCGGCATGAGCCTGTGGCACTCGCACGAAATGCCGGAGCGTTTCCGGCTGTTCGTGCAATGGCAGACGCTGGAAAACCACATCGTCGATTTTCGCGAGTTCGGAAGACTTCCAGGCCTGGCGCAAACTGGTCGGCCATTGCTTCGCGACGCCGCCGCATGTCGAGCACGTCAAGGAAGTGGTGAAGGGATTTTAGGCGGCCGGGCGCGCCCGGCTACGCCATCAACCCCGCCATCGGCTTCACGTTCGCGCTGCCAGGAAACACGACATTGGCCAGCGCGCGTTCGTCGGCGCGCAAGTGATCCTTGAGCAGGCCTTTGAACACCGCGCGCAAATCGGTGGTCGGCTTCAGATCGCGGTCCTGATAGAGCGCACTTTCACCGACGCCCGGCCAGTCCGCGATGACGCGGCCGCCGTTCAACGCGCCGCCGGCCAGCAGCGCCACCGTCGCGGTGCCGTGATCGGTGCCTTCGGTGCCATTGATGCGCGCGGTGCGGCCGAATTCGGTGACGACGACGACCGCGGTTTCCTTCCAGGCGGCGCCCATGCCGTTTTCGATCGCGCCGAACGCGCCGTCGAGCGCGCCGAGCAACGCAGACAGACGGCCATGCGCCGCGCCTTCGTTGGCATGCGTATCCCAGCCGTCAAACGCCAAGGCGCCGACGCGCGGACCGTTCGGCCGCGCCATGAATTTCGCCGCCGCGCCGGCCGCCTCCGCGAAATAGGCGCGCACCGCCGCGCCCGGAAGGCCGGGCGTCGCCGCGATCTTTTTCGGCGACAGTCCCATCTCGTTGCCGCGCGCGATCGCCGCCAGCGCGCCGCGCTCTTCGAGCGCGCGGCCAAGCGCCGGATCGGTGTGGCGATAGAGATCGAGCAGCCGGCTCATGGTGTCGTTGCTGGCCGGCTGCAGCTTGCTCGGCGTCCAGGTCATCACCGGCGCCGGCCCGCGCGCAACCAGCGGCGTGATCGGCCCAACCGCGAAAGCCTGCTTGCCGCCAACATGATCGGCCGGCGCCAGCGCCTGCCAGGCGCGGTTGAGCCAGCCGGTCTCGCTGGCGCCCGGCTTCATCACACCGCTCTCCAGCACGTCCTGACCGTCGAAATGCGAACGCTCGCGATAGGCGGTCGCCACCGCGTGCACCACCGCCGCCTGCTTGGCCCGATACATGCGA
Source organism: uncultured Alphaproteobacteria bacterium (assembly GCA_963830125.1). Taxonomy (GTDB): domain Bacteria; phylum Pseudomonadota; class Alphaproteobacteria; order Rhizobiales; family Xanthobacteraceae; genus Pseudolabrys. Next base: position 163,991 of record CAWHKU010000009.1, read on the forward strand.
TAGAAATTCGGCATCGCCGGATTGAGCGCGAAGAAATCGCCGAGCGGCAGCGCGGCATTATCGCCGTCGAGGCGCAGCGCATCGTCGCCGCGCAACCGCAGCCAATCCGGATCGCCGACCGGCGCGACGGTCGCCAAGCCCATCGAGCGCGCCGCGCAGCACGATGACCAGGAGACGCGGATCGCGGCCTTCGGCCTGCGCCAGCTTCGGCATGTAGGCCCAGGCAAACAGCGCGCCGGAGCCGAGCAGCAATTCGCGGCGGGTCGACAGATGCGGAGTAAAGCTCATGGCACTACCTGCGTTGAAATTCGGGCGACATCAGCAACAGCGCGACCGCCTGCGGGCGGCTTTCGGCACGCGCGACGGTTTCGCGTGGTGTCGCGCGACAGCAGCGGACCGAAACTGGCATTCGGCGACGAAGGCCGGGTCGATCAGATCGCCGCTGCGGCGTCCAAACTGGTTGGCGATGTCGAGGCGTTGCGCGAGCCCGTCCATCCAGGCGGCGTTGTTGTCGGAGAAACCGTTCGGCGCCGGCGGCCGCCACAGCGGTTCGCCCAGCATGTTCTGCGGCGTAGACCAGCGGCCGTACGTCGGATGGCGTGATGCCGACGGCGCGCAGCGCGCTGACCAGCCAATCGTCCGGGCTTGCGCAATTTCTGCCGCGGCGCGTTCCACGCTTCCGGCGACGTGATCAGCGTCTTCGAGACTTCCTTGAGATCGCCGCCGGTGTCGTGAAAGCGTTTGGCGAGCCGCGTCGACCAGCGAGGCCGGCGGATCGTCGGCCACGAAATGGCGCGCGAGTTTGGTGGCGATGTGCCTGGCGGTCGCCGGATGCGCGGCCAGCCGCATCAGCACCGCGCGGCCTTGCTCGACGCCTCCTGCGCGTAATCGCGGTCGATGACATGTTGCGGCCCGGCTCATGCATGCGCGGATTGAACGTGAACTCGCCGCCGTGCTCGGGATTCTGCCGCGGCGGCACGATGGTCCAGCCGGTGATGACTTTGGCGAAATTGGTCACGTCGGTTTGGCGTGTAACCGGTGCGCACGCCGAGCGTATGCAGTTCGATGATTTCGCGCGCCAGGTTTTCGTTCAGCCCCTTGTTGCGACGGCGGCCGGCGATGGAGTCCGGGACCGATCGAGCGCACATTGTCGAGATAGAGCAGCATCGCCGGATGCGGTTCGACGGCCAGCAGCATGTCGGCAAATTTGCCGGTAACGTGCGGCCGGATCGCTTCGCGTTCGAAGGCGCCGCACAGCGAACGCACCGGGCCCTTGTCGGCCGAGACGCAGAAATGGTTCGACCAGAACCAGACCAGCCGCTCGACGAATCCGATGTCGGCATTGATCGCGCTGTCGAACCGCGCGCGCGCCTCGTCGAGATAGATCTGCTGCGGCACGCCCGGCGGTCGCTTCGGCTTAGCGGCCGCCTGCGTCATTTGCGGGGCGGCCATATCGGGCTTGGCCATATTGCCGCCGGCCATGTCGTTGTTTGCGGCGGCGGCCTGCGGATCGATGCGCGGCGCGGCGCGCCAGCCGTTCGGCTTTGCGCTCCTGCTGGAAATGGAAGGTGGCGCGCGCGGCTTCGCCCGAGGTCAGCAGATCGGTCATCGACGATCTGGCCGGCGCCCGGTTTGTCGAGTTCGGCGATCAGCGCTTCGCGCGGGTCTTTGGAAAAGGCCGCGAGGCCGCCGGGCCTGGGCGCAAAGCCGAAGCGATGCAGCGCAACCGCCGCCTGCATCTTGTCATCGAGAGCCATTTGCGAATCTCGCCAGCTCGCCGCCCGCGCCCGCAGTGTCACCCGAACTCCGCCAATATTGCGGCCGGCAATCTGAACGCCGGATGACCGAGACAGATTACATTTCGGTAACGTCGTTCGCGACGGGAACTCTTCGCTTGTCGCGAAACGCGCGCCTTACGCCTTCGTCAGCACCCGCCGGTCGTACTCGGCTTGCACGTAGTGCTCGCGTTTGGCGGCCAGCATGGCGAGGTCGGCGCGCTTGACCGCAGCTTCCAGCCGCTCGCCCGGCTCGCTGGTCGCCAGACCCATCGACAGGCTGAGCGGCAGGTCGGTGTAGAACTCGTTGTTGATGACGACGAGATCGTCGATCACCCTCATCATCGCCTCGCCCTCGGGCTGCCCGACGTTCGGCAGGATCACGGCGAACTCGTCGCCGCCGATCCGCGCCGCCCGCGCCGGCTTTTCGACGATCGAATTGAGCACCTCGCCGGCGCGGCGCAGCAGCGCGTCACCGGCGGCGTGGCCGAGTTCGTCGTTGGCGGCCTTGAGCCCGTTGAGGTCGATCATGATGATGGTGACCGGCCACGGCCCCTTGCGCTCGAGCCGGTTCAGTTCGTCCATGAAGAACGACCGGTTGGATAGCTTGGTCAATGCGTCGTGGCTGCCGAGATATTCGAGATAGGCCTCGGCCTTCTTGCGCGCGGTGATGTCGGTAAGCCCGACCTGCACCAACGACCAGTCGTGCTCGCAGTCCGGGAACACCGAGAACTGCAACAGCAGGTTCAGCTTGGTGCCGTCGAGCGCGTAGTTGACGACCTCACGCTGCTGGAACAGCTTGCCGTCCCACAGGTCGATCAACTGCTCGCGGAAGCACGGCTCCATCTCGTCGCGCATGACCGATGACAGCTCGCGCAGCAGGGTCGCCTTGTTAGGCGCGCCGAACAGTTCAAGCGTATGCTGGTTGACGTCGATGATGCGGATTTCGCTGATGCAGCGCTGCACGAATTCCTCGTGCACCTCGGTGAAGACGCGCAGGTCGGTGATGCCCTGCGCCCGCACCTCGTCGATCAGTTCCTTGACGCCGGAGAAATCCTCGACCCACAGCGACACCGGCGAATGCGCGAACAGGCCGCGGGCATAGTTCTCGCTGCCGACCAATTGACGCCGCGCGGTCTCGCGGTCGGTGACGTCCTCGGTGGCGAGCAGCACGCGTTCCCACGTGTCCTCGTGGCCCGGCAGGATCGTCGCCTTGAGCTGGATGTCGAGCCGGTCGCCGTCGAGCGTATAGTTGACCGCGTTGCTGGAAAACTCGGTCTTGCCCTCCCAGAGCTGCACCAGTTCCTCGATATGAGTGGTCAGCATGTCGTCGCGGAACACCCGGTCGAGATTGCCGGCCAGATGGTCGAAATCGGTGGCCGCGAACAGCTCGAGCGTCTTGCGGTTGACCTGCAGCAAGCGGATGCGGCTGGCGCATTCCTTGACCCGGGCGGGCTGGCCGTTCAGGTGATCGCGCAGCGAGGTCACGCCGGCCCGCCGCCAGCCGTCGAACAGCGCCTTGACGCCACTGTAATCCTCAAGCCACAGCGACACCGGCGCCAGGTCGAAAATGCCGCCGCTGGCGTCGATGGTCGGTTTAGCGGCGGAGGGATCGGCAGACAGGTCGGTCATGGCATTTCACGTATCGGATTAGCGAATTCTGAGCAGACTCGTTTTGCAGGACAGGCCCTATCTGACACAAGGAATATGAGCAATTACTTACGCACGGCCATTGTTGTCCTTTTTGGCTGCCAAAAAATGGCAGTGATGCAGGCGGGAATCGGCGCCCGGCCTTCCCTCGCCGGCGGACTCGACCCATATTCGGGCCATGGCCAATTCTCCTCCCAAAAAGCCGAAAAATCCCGCCCGCCCCGACGCGCGCCAAGGCCGCGCGGCCGGCCGACGCGCCGATCGACGATTCGCTCGCCGATCTGCTCAATCCGGCCATCAACAAGGGCACCGCCGGCATGGGCTCCGGCACCGGACTTCAACCGCCGTCGATAATTCCTGGGATCGCCGGCAGGATTTTTCCGCCGCCCACAAGGCGCGCGAAATCGGCCCAAAATCTTTCAAAAGATCGGCTTCGAGGAAGCGCGGCAAAGCCGACTACACCGGCGCGCCGGTGACCGGGCTCGATCCGGCGCTGGCGCAAGAACTGGGGCTCGGCGACGGACAACGACGCCTCCGACGCCGGCCGAGACGACCGAGAGAAAGCGATCAAGGACGCCATGATCGCGCGCGCCGGCGGCGATCCGAAATACCGCCTGCCGCGCGCCGATCTGCCGACACGGCCCCGGCGGGCTGGCGTCGATGGGCGTCGAAGCCACCGCCGACGCGCTCGAAAGACTGCTGCGCGAGGGCCGCGCCGAATTCCGCCAGGAAGCCGAGGCCGGCAAGGTCTGGACGCCGCATCGGCCGCCGCGCCCGGAGAAATCCGAAGGCGGCCAGAAATTCATCATCAAGTCCGACTTCGAGCCGAAGGGCGATCAGCCGGTCGCGATCAAGGAACTGGTCGAAGGCGTCAAGCGCCACGACCGCACGCAGGTGCTGCTCGGCGTCACCGGCTCCGGCAAGACCTTCACCATGGCGAAGGTGATCGAGGCGACGCAGCGCCCGGCGATCATCCTGGCGCCGAACAAGACTTTGGCCGCGCAGCTCTATGGCGAGTTCAAGTCGTTCTTCCCCGACAACGCGGTCGAGTATTTCGTTTCCTATTACGACTACTACCAGCCGGAAGCCTACGTCCCGCGCACCGACACCTACATCGAGAAGGAATCCTCGATCAACGAACAGATCGACCGCATGCGCCATTCGGCGACGCGCGCGCTGCTCGGAACGCGACGACGTCATCATCGTCGCCTCGGTGTCGTGCATTTACGGCATCGGCTCGGTCGAAACTTATTCGGCCATGACCTTCACGCTGAAACAGGGCGCCACCATCGGCCAGCGCCAGCTGATGGCCGATCTGGTCGCGCTGCAATACAAGCGCACGCAGGCCGACTTCTTCCGCGGCTCGTTCCGGGTGCGCGGCGACGTCATCGAAATCTTCCCGGCGCATTATGAAGACCGCGCCTGGCGCGTCTCGCTGTTCGGCGACGAGATCGAGAGCATCTTCGAATTCGATCCGCTCACCGGCCAGAAGACCGACGAACTGGAATTCGTCAAGGTCTACGCCAATTCGCATTACGTCACGCCGCGCCCGACGTTGATCCAGGCGATGAACTCGATCAAGGAAGAGCTGCGCGTCCGCCTCAACCAGCTCAACGACGCCGGCCGCCTGCTCGAAGCCCAGCGCCTCGAACAGCGCACGCGCTACGATCTCGAAATGATGGAAGCGACCGGCGCCTGCGCCGGCATCGAAAACTATTCGCGCTATCTCACCGGCCGCCGCCCGGCGAGCCGCCGCCGACTCTGTTCGAATACGTGCCCGACAACGCGCTGGTGTTCGCCGACGAGTGGCACGTCACCGTGCCGCAGCTCGGCGGCATGTTCCGCGGCGACTTCCGGCGCAAGGCGACGCTTGGCCGAATACGGCTTCCGCCTGCCCTCCTGCATGGACAACCGGCCGCTGCGCTTCGAGGAATGGGACGCGATGCGGCCGCAGACCGTCGCGGTCTCGGCGACGCCCGGCGGCTGGGAGTTGAACGAAAGCGGCGGCGTGTTCGTCGAGCAGGTCATCCGCCCGACCGGCCTGATCGACCCGCCGGTCGAAATCCGTTCGGCCCGCACCCAGGTCGACGATCTGGTCGGCGAAGTGCGCGCAGGTGGCGCAGGCCGGTTATCGCTCGCTGGTCACGGTGCTGACCAAGCGCATGGCGGAAGACCTCACCGAATATCTGCACGAACAGGGCATCCGCGTGCGCTACATGCATTCGGACATCGACACGCTCGAGCGCATCGAGATCATTCGCGACTTGCGGCTCGGCGCCTTCGACGCGCTGATCGGCATCAATCTGTTGCGCGAGGGCCTCGACATTCCGGAATGCGCGCTGGTCGCCATTCTCGACGCCGACAAGGAAGGCTTCCTGCGCAGCGAGACCTCGCTGATCCAGACCATCGGCCGCGCCGCGCGCAACGTCGACGGCAAGGTCGTGCTCTATGCCGACCAGATCACCGGCTCGATGCAGCGCGCGATCGAGGAAACCAACCGCCGCCGCGAAAAGCAGGTCGAATACAACACCGAACACGGCATCACGCCCGAGAGCATCCGCAAGGGCATCGGCGACATCATGGACTCGGTCTATGAGCGCGACCATGTGCTGATCGCGACCGGCGGCGGCGAGCGACGGCGAATTCGGCGACGCCGCAACCATCGGCCACAACTTCGAAAGCGTGCTGGCCGATCTACGAAACGCGCATGCGCGAGGCCGCCGCCGATCTCGACTTCGAGGAAGCCGCGCGCCTGCGCGACGAGATCAAGCGCCTGCGCCAGACCGAGCTGGCGGTGGTCGACAACCCGACCGTGCGCAATGTGATGCTCGGCGCAGGATCCGAAACTGCGCCGCGCGGCGACAAACGGGCGAAGCGCGCTTCAAGCGAAGGCAAAGGCGGCGGCAAGGCGCGCCGACCCGTTGTCGCGCCCGCACAAGCCGGTGCTCGACGAAATGGGCATCGCCACCTGGCACGAATTCAAGCCGTCGCGGCCCGGCGACGGCCGCCCGCGCAAGCCGAACCTCGATGAAATGGGCCCGGGCGTCGAAAGCGTGCCGGCGCGCAAGGGCGAAGGGCCGAGATCGACGATGGGACGGCCGGGGCAACGCGGCGGGTTCAAGAAGCGCGGGCGGTGAGGCGTCCGGCCGAACGCATGGTCGCTTTAACACCCGATAGATGTGAAACAGCGCGGCCGGTCCCGGACCAGTCTACTTATCTTTTACCAAACCGACGGTCTGGAGATCTCCGCCTTCGAGCGCGGCCGTCGCCGAATGGAAACTGTCGCCGAGCTGGCCGCCGAGGGCGTTAACGATTGCGATAATTGCGAGAGCGATGCCTCCGGCGATAAGGCCGTATTCCATGGCCGTCGCGCCCGAATTACCCTCCGAGAAACGCCGGACAAGGTGCTTCATATACACTTTCTGTGTCTTGACAGCCTCGCGCCGTGCACAATTTCTTTGTGTTTGGCGACTTCAATACTGAAAGATTTATAACTGACAGACTTTAATACGCCTTAAATAATGGCGCCAACCCATCTTAAAACTCCGGGCGGCCCCCGCTGCGCCGGTCCCAGCATGTTCTGGCCGATGACGGACAAGCCGACCGCGCAGTGCCTCGCCACAGCGCCCGGCAAAGGCGAAGGCCCGCGCTCAACGATGGGACGGCCGGGGCAGCGGGGTGGGTTCAAGAAGCGCGGACGCTAGTCCTTCGCTCATGGCGCGGTTTGTTCGCGTTCCTTTGCCATGTTCCTTTTCCATGGCCAGCAGCGATTATTCTTCAGCAGGCTTCTCGCTCAGCTGACGAGTTCAGGCCCTTGGCTTCTTCCTCGGCCAGCAGCTTGGTCAGCCGCCGCCGCCGTTCGTCGTCTTGCGGTTCGGCCAGTTGCTTTCGAAAAAACATGAGATTTCGCTGGTGAACAAATATCTCCATTGTCTTCTCCGCGATGACCTCAGCCGCGCAACGGGGGGCTCGGTCCGGCTGCCCCCATTCCGTGGCACGACTCCCATTGACGGCGCTGAGATGTGTCTCACTCATGGCGCTCGACCCAAATTTCTTTGACGGTCAAAAACGGCGACCGAACAACGTCGCCCCCAAAAAGTAAGTTCGCCGGGCACAGCTGTCTGTTCAAAACCGAACACTTTCAAAAGCGCCCACAGCGGCATCAATCATGCGTTGTCATTTGACCATCCGCCAGGCGAACAACACCAGCGCGGCGCCGGCCGCCGCCGCGACAAGCAACATCACGAGCCCGCCGCCGCGCGCCAGCAGCATGGCGATGTGATAGCCGCCGAAAGCGCCGGCGATACCGATCAGTGAGCTTGTGACAATGCCGCGGGTCGATCCGGAGAACTGGCGGGTGAGCCACGATGGTCCGGCCAGCCGGTCAAACAGGAAGCCGGCGGCAATGCCGATGACGACGATCAAGACGAAAATCACGACGGGGTCGGTGGCGGCCATGGCTTACCTTCGCGTATCGGACCAGAAGGAGAGGACCCCGGCTGACTTTCGTCAGCCGGGGCCTCAAACCGGGCGATTTGGGGCACGGGGGGGTGTGCGGGCGCCCGGTTTATGCGGATCAGAATGTAACCATCGAGCAAACACCACGGCCGTTGTCGCCGGGCCGGAATTCAAGTGTGCCGCCGATCTGTTTGACCAGCGCCTGGATGATCTTCATGCCGAGCCCGCGGCTATTGGCGGGATCGAAATCCGCCGGCAAGCCCGGCCCATCGTCCAGCACTGAAATTGAACGGCTGAAGGGCAAAGAAGTTCCCAAGGAAGTTGCCAAGGAAGCCCCAATGCGAACGACGATTTTTCCCTTGCCGTATTTCACCGCGTTGGTGATCAGCTCATTGACGACAAAGCCGAGCGGCATCGCCGACGCCGTCGGGATCTCCAGATCCTCGCCTTCGACCTTGATGAAGTGACCGGAGTTCTCGTCAAACAGCAGACCCGAAAGATCGCCGCACAATTGTTCGAGATAAGGCTTGAACGCCACTTGTTGCTGGTGATCGAGCAGATGCAGCCGATGATGCACGCGCCCCAACGCGGAAACGCGTTGCGCGGCAATCGTCAATTGCGCGGTGACTTCCGGCGTTGTCGCGATCCGGCTCTGCATCGACAGCAGACTGACGACCATTTGCAGGCCGTTCACCAGCCGATGTTCGAATTCCTGCGCCAGCAGGACCTGACGTTGCGACAGCTCCTGTTTGTCGATCAACAGCGTTTGTTCGCGCGCCAACGCGGCCTGCAAATCGGCGGTTAAGGCATCGATCTGCTGCTGCTCACGCCCGCGGGTCCCGAGCGAACGTCGCGCAGGTGCTCGAACCATCGTATCCGTCTGAGACATCGTCATAGGTAAATAATGGCACGCGGCCACGGCGCAAAGTGTGCAAGACCGCTCACTTCGCAAAAGATTAACAAACGCCGCCTAATCGCGAACTCGACGAAAAAGCCCAATAATAACAGCCGTTACCGGCGCCAGGGCGCATCAATCCGGTGTACGACAAATTGCGCCAAAACGATTCAAGCGCGATTCACTGTGATTTCGCAGGCTCGACCGAACGCGACTGCTCGCTGAGAATGACGGTCAGCAACGAGCTGTGAACTTGGAGATGGCCGTTGTAGTCGATGAAACCGAGCTTGCGAAACTTGTTCATGAAATGACTGACGCGTGACCGGGTCGTCCCGATCATCTCGGCGAGCGTCTCCTGGCTTATTTTGGCGATGATGGGTTCCGGCTTACCGCTTTTGCCGAAATTGGCCATCAACAGCAGCACGCGGGCCAGCCGCTTCTCGGTCGAATTGAAAAGCTGGTCGACCAGGTCTTCTTCAACCCGGGCGTTGCGTTCCAGAATATGGGTGACGAACATTTTGGAAAATGTCGGTTCGTTTTTAAGAACGCTCTCGATCTCGCTTTTGTCGACACGCATGACGGTGCAGTCGGTCAACGCAGACGCCGTTGCTAAACGCTTCGGCTGCCCGATCAGGCAGCCCTGCCCGAGAAACTCGTTCGCCCCCAGAATGGCGACGACGGCTTCGTTGCCTTCGTGCGACAAGACGGTCACTTTGACCTTGCCGGATTTTATATAGATCACCGAATCGGCCGGATCGCCTTGCTCAAATAAAATGTCCTTCTTCTTGAGCACGGAAATCACGCGCCCCTCCGCCGCCGTCTCAAGAAACGCCGCCGGGCTAAACGGCGCTTTCGCAAGCGGCTTTTTGGCCTTGCTATGTTTTATGGAAACCGGTTTCGGTTCGCGAGACATCGGGCGCTCCTTTTCATTCAGCCGGAAGCACACATGTCTTGCGGCCAAATTCACCTGGCATCGACCGACGCGGCTAATATGTTAGTGTACGACTGCGGACATAGTGCGTCTATGGCTTAAACACACGCCGGACGCTCCTGATCGTCACAGTTTGATGCGGGCGGCCTGATGGGGGGCGGCAAAGCCAATCATTCGGCTCGAAAGTCGCCGGCGCGCCTGCTGATGTGTGAAATGACAACTATCGACACGGCGTAAAGTTCCACAATCGCGGCTGTTCTTTGTCGAAGCGGTGGCGCGCGGCGTGGGGCAAACCCGAAGCCGTCATGCCCGGCTTTATGCCGGGCATTTCCGTCTTGCTGGCGAAGGCGCGGCCATAACAAGGGATAGGCCGCCGCGACACCGTCGCCGCGCGGCGTCATCGCACGGCGTCATCGCGTTGACCGGATCAATCGCAGACCCGGATCCGGCGCCGGACCCAGTACCGTCCATTCCAGTGCGGCCGGCCGAGCTCCCAATGACAATCGTCATAGGTGTAAGCGGGCGGGCCAAACTGGAAGCCGAAGCCAGAAAAGAATCCGTGGTGATGATGATGGTAGTGGTGATGATGATGGTGATGATATTGGACGAGATTGAGCAACGGCTTGGGCTGCTGCGCCCGCGCCATATCGTCGGCCATCAACTGAGCCGTTGCATTCGGCACCGGCTCCAGCAATTCGGCGTAGGATTGCGCGCCGGTGTCGGGCACCGGCGATAAAGGCGCCGCATGCACAACGCTGACCGCCATGACACTTGCGACGCTTCCCAAAAGAAACGCGAGGTTCTTCCTCATTTGAATGCTCCTGGATGGTGTCGCCCCCAGGCCCTCAGTGAAAACCGTTTAGCTTGGTCCCATTATCGTCGGCATTTCTGAATGTTGACTGAACGAAACTTTTAGTCGGACGATGAGGCCGCTTAAGTCAATCAGCTTTTTGCGGTTTTTACGCCGCCCGTTAGGTTTGCCGCTCTTTGGCTTTCGCCGCGCGTGACAAATAGCGGTAGGTGCCGTCGAACGCGATGTCCGAATTCGAGATCCAGGCGCTGTCGGCGCCCAGCGTTGCGCGGCTGGCATGAATGCGGCGTCCGCGCATTTCACGTTCCGCCATCTCATCGGGCGTCATCTCCACCAACTCAAGCGATGCCTCCGCCGGAATAACCAGGAGCTGCAGCATCGGTTCCCCGGGCCGAAAAATGTGAGTCTGGCCTTCGGACGGCGCCTTGAAGACAACAAATGAAATCATCGGCCACCATTCGGTGCGCAACAGCGCCGGGACCGCGATCGGAACCGTGCCGGATGTATCGGTGTAGAATCGCGGGTGCGGCTCGGTGCGCACCGCCCAGCCGGGCCCGGGATTGAGATCGAGCAACAACTGATAGGTATAGAAATTTTCGCCGAAGGCGCGGAACGGCGGCCATTGCAGGTCGTCGTGCGGCTTCGGCCCGAAGTCGCCATCGAAGACCAGGCTGCCATTCGTCCGGGTGACACGCAGTTCATTGTCGTACGGATAGAACACCTCGATGCCGTACTGGGCGCCTTCGGTGAACGGCGTGCAATGCCAGACTTGTTCGTGCGAACCGTCGGCGCGCGGCTCGGGGCTGCCGCCCCACCCGGGCATTTCCAGTTTGGTCTGTCGCGGCCGCAAGGCCGGGTTTACGAGGCGAACCTTGACGGTCTGCATGGGCAAGAACGACCTTTCCATTTTGTCACGGGACAGCCCGGCCGCTTTGCCCCGGTTACCGGCCAACTCTTCCCGCGCACGAGGATTTTACCGAGTCGGTTTGGAAAAAAATACTAAATGCATGGTGAGATCATGGCCGGCCAGGACCGGCCATCCCGATCGTAGAACACAGGGCACAGGACACGAGGCACACGACCTGGCGGCGGCGGGTGCGACAGCCGCGATGCGCTTCATTCTTGACGGTTGCGCTTCATTCTTGCCGGTTAAATGTCGCCTTCGACCGTCAACGCAGCAGGCACGTCGCCCGACCTACGGCGTCGCCGGTGCCTCGACCTCAACGATGCGCCGGTAGAGATGCCAGGTCGCGTGACCGATCACCGGCAGCGTGACCAGCAGTCCGAGAAAAAACGGCAGCGCCGAGATGATCAACAAGATGACGATGATGAACGCCCAACCGAACATCGCGACCGGGCTGGTCGTCACCGCGCGCACGCTGGTGATCATGGCGGTCACGAAGTCGACGTCGTCGCGGTCGAGCAGCAGCGGGAACGACACCACGGTCAGCGAGAAAAGAATGATCGACAAGGCGGCGCCGATGACATTGCCGACGACAAAGAACAACAGGCCCTCGTTCGTCGTCAGGACGACGACCATGAATTGCCGCAGCGACGCAAATGACGCGTGCAGGCCGAGAAACAGCGCCATCAAAAGGCGCGCCTGGTAAATCCATATGATGAAGAAAAAGATGGTCACGAAGGCCATCCAGCCCATTTCGCCACGGCTTCTGATCGCCGACCAGATGCCACGCACGGTTGGCACCTGCCCGCGCTCGCGTTGGCGGCTGACCTCATAGAGGCCGGCGGCGACGAAGGGACCCAGCAGGGCAAAACCGGCGGCCAGCGGAAAGGCCAGATAAATCATGCCGAGCGCCGTGATGCTCAGGATGATGACAAGGCCGCCGGCGGCGTAGAGCGCGCCGAACAACAGGCCGAAGAACGGCAGCGCCTGGAAATCGCGCAGGCCCTTGCCGAGGGCCTCGACTACATCGGCCACCGTCACCGCGCGCACGACGGGGTCTTTCTTGCCGGAGATTGACGTCATGGCCTGCCCCCCAATGAATTGTTGTGATTAGGTCAGGCCGACAATGACAGCACCTTGATTGGCGTCAATTTTGCTGCGTTGCATGATGCGGCTTCCGGCCCATGTTCCGGCCCATGGACGCTCTCCCACGCCGCAACCGCGCTGCGCCTGGCCAAGGCGCTCGGCACCTCGGCGCAACTCTGCGCTCAATCTGCAAAACCGCTTTGACGTCGAGACGGCGGAGCGCGCCATCGGCAAGGACCTCGCCAAGATCGTGCGCGTGACGAGCGACGCGGCGGCGTAAGGCCGTACGCACCGCTATTGCGGCCTGCACATATTCAGCGATTGAGATAAGCCGAACATCTGCCTCACGCCGCCGTCATGTACATTTCATGTCCTGCTACCTATGCTTGCCGCAGTGGCAGATTCGAATCGAGGGAGAATGCAAAATGATGTCACGGCTGCTGTTGGCGGGACTCGCGCTGTGTTTCGGGGGGCTGGCTCAAGCAACGCCCATCGCGAAAATGCCGGCGATGTCATCGAACCTCATTCAGGCCGTGCGCGCCTGTCCCAAAGGAACGCATCCGACCGCTGATGGGCGTTGTCGCTTCGATCGTCGTCCGCCAACCGAGGGCAAGTGCCCGCCAGGCATGTATCACGGTCCCTACGGCAAATGCGTAGCGCGTCATTAGCCGAGCGCGCCGGACGGCGCGCAATCGATACGAACTGCGGCGCGCGCGCGTGATGAGCATTGCGGCGGAGACCAGCGGCGTTTCCGCTGACACCGCGTTGCGTCTGGCCAAGGCGCTCGGCGCCTCGGCGCAACTCTGGCTCAATCTGCAAAACCTCTACGATGTCGAGACGGCGGAACGCGCCATCGGCAAGGACCTCGCCAAGATCGTGCGCGTGACAAGCGACGCGGCGGTGTGAGGCTGGTCAGATTATGGATACCGTTTCTTAAAACTTCAACACGCCCAATGATTTCTGAAATGTAGCCAAGCGAATTGATTCATATCCGGATAGACGTCAGAAGGGTGCGCGCACTCGTTTCGGCGGCAAGAAGTCCGTGAAATACTTTTCGTTCTGCTTTGCTAATTAGGCTAGCCGCCTCAAGGGCTTCGATAAAATTATAGTCGGCGTGGTATTCTCGAAGCTCTTCGACCGAAGTTATATTCCATTCGCGCAGCATTTAGAACAACGAAATTATCGCGTCCCGCGACCTCATGTAAGTAATCAATAAATGCAGCAAATGCGAGCACGTGAGCCGCTCGAAAAACCTGAACTTCCACGCATCGGACGGCCTGGGCGAGCATGTCGCCTTGTTTTACGGAAAGCTCGAAACGCGGTCCGTGACTTTCGAGCGTCAATGATACGGGATACAGAATTTTCATGCGCACCCAGAAGCTTATGGGCTTCCCGCTTCGAACCGTACAGCGCGCTTAACCAGATCGCTAAGCATTACTCGGCGGGCGTCAAAAGGTGTTTGCGCATTGCCTCAAAAAAGCGATCATAAGTTTCCGGAGTCGCTATCTGAAGGCAGCTGCAGTTGAATATTAATGTTCACCGTCAAGCCGTCCGTCGCCGAAGCTGTGCGCGTGCGTGGACGTATAGGGAACCTCTACGTCGTCGCACCAAAGTATCTTCTTCGACTTCATCGACCTCCTCTGCTATTTCGTCATACGTTCCAGAAGAGTCGCCTAGGGCGCAGGCAGCCTTAAATGTACTCACCATCTTAGTGACAGCATTCGCGCCCAAGCTACTGTTCGCAGAAAAATATGTACGAAGCGCCTCATCATCCCTTCAATTCGGATCTGTGTAGTGTCGAAATAAATCAGAGTAAGCTGAACGAATTGCTTTCGCCATCGCAGCTCGGGAATTTGTTCTAAGTTCCTTCCATAGAAGCGTAGGTGTTCCAGACTGATCCGTTAAACCCAAGAACTTCAACTAAACGATGCGCGAGACGAGCATCGTTGCTGCTCGTGAAGCCAAGCGATTTCAGTGTCTGGTTGGAAAACTTTGATGGAACGCCAATTTCACCAATTTTTTTAAATAGCGGTCCAATCTTTTCGGGGCTCATTACATAAGGATAAGCAGGCATGGCCACTCCTTTTGCCGAATTGAACAAAACATGAATGCTACTGATGATCCATCCTTCTCATCTATTCAACCGTTTTCGGCGCCTCTACACCCCCTCTTGACTATTATCCTATAAGACTATATACCTTCCCCTATCCCACCTACTCGAAGGGGCGTTCTCGCGAGACGCAAACGAGGGCGGGGTGGGACGCGGCGCCTGCGGGCGGGGTTCGTAGCCCCGCGCTCGGGAGGCCCCGGCCAGCCGTCCGCCTCCACTATGAGGGGCTGCCTTCAATGGCTGGACGAGCGGGACACGAAGGGCGGCGGGAGCTGCCCGGATGGAAAGGTCCGAGCGGCTTTTCCGGTGTCCCGCGCGGAAGCACGGTCTACGGGGACACAAAACGCCGCCAAGTGGAGCGCCGGGAGGCGCCTCTCCGCCCGCAACGGAGAGGACACGTCTCGCTGAGCGTGTCGGGCGGCTGCGCCAGCCGCTCAGGAGGTGTCGCAAACCTCCGCGTTTCCCGGCGCTCCGCTCCCCTTTTCTTCTCGCGGGACGGACGGCAAGGAACGGCGCACCCGGCGCCGATCAACAAACCGGGCGCTGACGCATGCCCGCTTGAACCCGCTGTTTGACAACCGGATCGATAAAACGCTCAGCCGGCGCGGCGCACACAAGCATTGCCGAAGCAGCCGACTTTCAGCATATATCGTGGCGTGCGCCCGAATCAGTTCGCGCCTCGGGGGCGGCGGACCACATTTGGAAATAACGCGATGACACCGTTTCCCTCTTCCGCCCGTTCGATCGGGACATCCCGTAAAATCGGCGCTTTGGTGCTGCTGGCGGCGGTCGCCGGCCTGCTGTCCGGCTGCCAGACCGACGGCGCACCGTCCAATCCCATCAGCGAACTGGCCAACTACAGCGCCAAGACGACCGCGCCGGACAAACCGGCCGAGCCGGAAATGACCCACACCCGCGCCGCCGAGCAATGCTGGATGTCGACGGAAGGCAAGGCGATCGACTCCAATCTCGACAAGCGCGCCGATTTCGTCACCAAGTGCATCGCCGAAAAAATGAAGGCCG
This sequence comes from uncultured Alphaproteobacteria bacterium, assembly GCA_963830125.1. Taxonomy (GTDB): domain Bacteria; phylum Pseudomonadota; class Alphaproteobacteria; order Rhizobiales; family Xanthobacteraceae; genus Pseudolabrys. The sequence continues at coordinate 179,634 of CAWHKU010000009.1, forward strand.
CCAAAGCCGCGCCGGCGCCGAAAAGCTGACGGCCGGCGCGGCGGCGCTAATCCGTTTGACGTCGCTTGTTTCCGCTTGTTTCCCCTTGCCGAACACAATGCGCCGTATCACCATCGCGCCGTCACCGTGCGCCTGATTCCGTTCCGGCAACCGGCAACGGCAAGGCGCCGCTCACCTCCAGGAGGCCGTCATGGCAAAAGGTCAAATGCGCGTGCCGAAGGAAAAGAAAAAGCCCAAGGCCGATAAGGACAAGCCGAAGCAGCAGTCCGCCTACAAGGCGTCGCAATCGTCATCGACCGCAACGGTGGCTGGCAAGAAATAAGTCTTTTCGCGCAGGCGCCACAGCGATCGACCCCAAGCCTGCCGGTCTCACCATCGGCAGGCTGTTTTTTGTCGCTCACACCTTTGCCCAAATCGTCTGCGACAAAGGTCCAGGCGAAAGTTCCATCGCAAAAGCGCAACCCTTGCTTAACCGGTTCGCGGTGAAGTGAAGGGCCGGCGGCGCAAAGGCTCTGGTTTTTGGGCGCTGGGTTTTTGGGCGTGGGCTTTGGGGGCGGGTTTTTCGGACATGCGGACGGGGCTGCACCAGAACGGACGGCGGATCGCGCTGACGATCGCGTTGATGGTCGCCGGTGCCTCGACAATGGCTCAGGCGCAAAATACCGCCGCCCGGCCAGGCGAATTCAAGGTCGCCTCGTTACCGCCCGTGTCGGCGCCGATTGCCGGCGACACCGGCCGCGAAGCGGCGCCGGAGGACATGCCGGCGGCATCGCTCAGCCCGGAAGATCGCGCCCTGCTCGACAAGATGTTGGCCGACGACGTCTTCCGCTTCGATCCCAACGGGCCGGCGGCGCGCTTGCATTACCGCGACCTGCTGTCGCCGAAGGCGCTCGACGTCACCCGCAGCGACCGGCCGGACGGCGGCAGCACCGTCATCGTCAAACAACCGCTGGCGACCGAATGGGATGCCAAAGTCGGCGCCGATCTCGGGCTCGCCGCCAACCCGTCGAACGGCTTTACGCCCGACAATCCGTTTCACATTGTGCGCGACGACGCCGGTTCCGGCGCCGCCTGGGCCTCGTTGAATGTGCCGCGTCTGGCCACCATCGATGCCCGGCTCGACCCGACCAACGATCAAGGCCGGCTCGGCACCACGTTCACACGCTCGCTGCCGCTCGGGCAGGAATTTTCCGTCACGCTGCAAAGCCAGGCCTCGCTGACCGAAACCTATGGCCAGCCGCAGCCGGCAACGCCGGACATTCCGCTGGCGGTCGCGCCGGCCACCACGCCGTCCGACCCCGAGCCGCATGTCTGGGGCAACGTCAACACCGCCAAGTTCGCCATTCTAACAACCGGCACCACGCTGGCCGCCAACCTGTCGTCGACCAGCACCGACCCGGTCATGCACAACACGTTGAGCGCCGAACAAAAACTCTATGGCGCGCTCAACGTCACCACCGCGGTCACCGATATCGGCCAGGAAAACGAAAGCAAAAGCATCAGCGCGCGCATCAAGCTGACCTGGTGACTTTCTTTTTGCTTTTCGTTTCGGGAACCATGAGCCGCGGGCGGCGTGCCAAATCCGGACACCCGCCGGAACTCCCGCCGCGATCCTGCCTCTGCTCCGCCCCATCATTGCCCCACTCCCATGCGGCAATCGGTTTGGGGAGCGAAAGCGCAACCGCGTTGCGCCTGATTAGGAGTAGAGCATGAACGCCATGAGACCCGAACGGCCTGCCACCGACAAAACCGTCGCCGGCAAGCCCGCTGCGGACACATCTGGCCCGGAACAATATGCTCCGGATCGGCGCATGCCTGACAAACGAAGCCCGGCGAAATTGGGCGATATCGATCAAGCCGTGGCCAATGCCTTCGAAGGCGAAATCCGCGAATTCGTCCGGCGCGACGTCAACGCCGCCCGGCGGCAACGTGAGGAGTCGGGCCAAGGGTTGGGCCAAGGACCGAACCGAGAGCCGGAACCGATCCCCGGCAACACCGTGGTCGCCGAAAATCTCAATAACCTGATCCGGCGGGTGTCCGGCGCCTCGATGGAAGAAATCGACCGCGTCATTCTCGAACTGCAAAGCGTGCGCGACATGCTGCGCCAGGAAGGCGAGCGGGTCAGCCGCGAGGTCGCCGGCTATGCCAGCCTGAGCCACGCCGCGATGACCGCGATGTCGGTGATCGGCGACAGCCTGACGCAATGGAAGGGCGAGCCGCCCAGCCTGCAGCCCGGCAAACCGCAACAAACCATGCCGCAGCCGGCCAAGCCCGCGCCGCGCCCGGCGGTCTGACCGCCTCGCCCGATCGCGCCGGTGCCGGACTTGCCCCGGCGCCGGTTCGCCGTCGCGGTGCATAAGCCGGCCGCACGCGGCGATGACCTGTGGATTATGGGGGTATGCTTATCCGGCCACCACCGGCGGGAGGTCTGCCGTTCTAATGTGCAGATGTCCGGGAGTTGCCGATTCGTCTCGGCCTTCCTGTGAGTTTTTTGGCTGTGACTGTCTCGCTGCGCGAATGCTGCGAAAGCGTATTCGGCGCCGGACACTCCTCCCACCAAACTTAACCCCCGCACCGGCGGGGGGTTTTTTGGTTCACCCCCACCGCCTCCGATCAAGCCGGATCTCAGCGGGCGGTCAGCGGCATCGCCACGGCGGTCAAACCATCGTCAAGGTGCAGCCGGCCGGTCAGATGGTCGCCGACCACGACGGCGCCGGCCATCATCACGAACAACGTCGCGGCACCCAGCAGCAGACCGATCCTTCCAAGGGCATTCCTGTCGGCCATCGCCGGCTCCAAACTCATTCGATTTATTCGCGGGGGGTGGGGGTAATGTGTCGCGCGGGCCGAATGTATCGCCAGATAAACGCGGCCAAAGCGTGGCGGTTCCATGCCTTTCGCACCGCTGGGCGGCACGGGCTAAATGCACATCATTGGCTGTGATTAGTTGGCGGCAACCGCCTTGTCGGGCTTTGCGGTCTTGCGCGGCAAGGGGTAATCGGCGCTTTCGTACAATTGGCGGATGCCGTTGCCGTCGAAACGCTTCTCTTCGACCTCAAGATAAGCGCCCAGCAGCAATTCGGGCGGCAATTCCTCCATGGCGAACTGAATCGCTTCCGCGGCGGTCGGAAACCGTTTGTAGCCAATCGGTCGACGCGACTTGCGGCTGCGGCTGGGAAACAGTTCGGACGGGGCCCGGTAATTGATCATCGCCATAACGAGAAACTCCTCAGCCCGTAATATGCCCCCTGGAGCGCGGAAAATCCAGCTTTAGCGGACCGTATCGACCGGCCTCCCGTCCGACATGCTAAACCTCCGGTTGGTAAACAGACGCCAGGACAGCCAAGCGGAATACCGCTGGGCTGTCCCAATACCGCCTCGGATTAATCCGCTAATTCAGCCACGACTTGGCTGGTCGCAGGGTCGACCAAAAGAACCCGATCATTCACGACCATGTATTTGTAGGGCTCGATCACCGGCACCGCGATCGCAACCTGTCGCGGCAAAGCATATAGCGCCGCGTCCGGCGGGATACGGGCGCCAACACGATATTCGACAGAGGCCGCCGGCATGCGCTCGCGCACGATGGTGCGGTAAATCCTGTGCCTTTGTGCGGGCGTCAGCCGTAACGGCACCGTGGCCACTGCGGTTCCTGTCACGACCGGCTCGCGCGTTATTACGGTGGTTTGAGCCTGCGCCACGCTTAACCCCGCGATCAGCATCAGCGAAGCCGCAGTCAACCCCGACATCTTGCGACAATCAATCATGCTTTCCTCCTGCCATTGTCTGCATTGGATGACATTTCGCCGACAGGAAACGTTGCCGAGGTCTAAAGCGTTCCTCATTGCACATGGCGCGGCGGAACTCCCGCTTCACGAATTCTGGCAGATTAATTCAGCGGAACCCGATTCATCTGAATCTTTTAGCGTGCGTGGTGGCGGTTTGATTGCCCGTGGCGGCATCATGTCGATGCAACTGCAATTGAAGTTTCGGAAGCAACGCCAACTTTGTCACCGGCATGAAGCCGTGCATCAAGCGGCGTTTTTTGCTGCGACGCGACTCGGGCTGCGTTACCAAAGATGGTATCGCTGATTCGCGGGGCCAACCGAATGATCGTCGAAGCCCTCTTGGGATTGTCGCTCGTGTTACCGGTCTCGCTCGACAGTCAGGCGACGCTGCCGCCGAGGCCGCCGGTTCAGACTCAGATGTCGATGGGGCACAAGCAGGCCGCACTGCTGCCGCTGGTCCGGCGCGCCACCGGTTGCATTCTGCGCAAAGCCTCGGCCGATCCGCGCTACCGCCGCGATATCGGCGCCGATGAACTCAACGATGTGATTATCGATTCGATCGAGGCCTGCATGAAGCCGGTGCGCGCGATGATCGACGCGCACGACCAGCTCTATGGAGACGGCTCGGGCGAAGCCTTCCTGCTCGGGCCGTACCTCGACGTGCTACCGGCCGCGGTCATCAAGCAAGTGAAAGTCAAGATTAAGTAGTTATCGTTTTGAGCGCCGGCCGCAACATCAGCGTCACCGGCAGCGTCAACAGCACCACGGCGGCAACCACCATCAAAGCTTGCGGCACGCCGAGCGCATCGCCGAGCAAACCATAAAGCGCCGGCGACACCGCGCCGGCGCCAATCGTGCCGGTGTAAAAAATACCGAAGGCACGCTGACGCTTGGCCGGATCGACCAGTTCCGGCACCGAACCGTATAGCACCGACGAGGTGCCATTAAGCGCAATCCCGACCACCGGCAAAAGAACCAAAGCCGGTTCGAGCGATAGCGGCAGCAACGCGACAATGCCGAGCGCGGTCACGATCTCGGTTAGCCAGACGGTGGCAATCGTGCCAATACGCGCGCCGATCAAGGCGCAGACCAGCTTGCCGGCCGCCCCACCGGCGAACACCAGCGTCAACGACAAGCCGATAGTCGGCAGGCTCGCGCCCTTGGCGGTCAGCACGAATGGCAGAAACGTAAGGAAGGCCATGCGGGTTGCGCTATCGATCACACCGATCGACAGCAACAGCGGAAAGCCGTAGCTACGCAATGGGCGTTTGCCGTTGGCCGCGACCGTGGGCTTGACCGGCGCCGCCACTTCCTCGCGCAAGCGCGGGATCACGAAATAAATCGCAATTGCCGCCAACATGCCGATGCCGCCGAGAAGTCCGACCGCCTGGCGCCATGGCAAGACGATAAACATCAACGAAGCCGCCGCCGGCATCGTCATCTTGCCGATGTCGCCGGCAAAGTTATACGTGCCGAGAGCTTTCAACGACCGCTTGCCGGCAAAGGCCTGCGCGATCAGCGACGACGCCAAAGGATGTTGAGTGCTGGCGCCGAGCCCGGCCACGAACAAGGCACCGATCAGCAGCGGCACGCCGTGACTGAAACCGGCGAGGATATAGCCGCAACCGGCAAGCGCCGTGCCGAGCGCCAGCACCAAAGCGGTGCCGAAGCGTTCGGCGAGAAAGCCAGCGGGAATCTGAAAGCCGGCAAGCGTGCCGGAAAACACCGTCTTCATCAGGCCGAGCGCGGCAAAGCCGAGGCCGAATTCCTGCTGCCAGATCGGCAGCATGACGTAGATCAGGTCGGTATAGCCGTCATGCAACGCGTGCGCGCCGCAAGCGGTGCCGAGTGCGCGATGTTCTTGCGCCTTATGCGGCGCCGGATCATTCGCACTGTCGGCGATGGTCGTCATGCCTATTCCGGACGGCGCTCGACAAAGGTGGTGCTGGAAAACGAAATCACCGGCACGCCGTTCTGATTGACGCCGGTGGTCAGGATCGTCATCAGGCCGAAACCGGGCCGGCTGTTGGACACGCGCAATTCGGTGATTTCACTTTTGTAATCGATGACGTCGCCAACGTAGACTGGCTTCATCCATTTCAAATCGCGGATGCCGAGTGCCGGCCCGCTGCCGGCGACCGGTTCGCCGCGCGCGCGCATCGCGTCGGTTTCGACGCGACGATGGTCGATAAAGAGCCGCATCCAGACCGACGCCGTCTGCCAGCCCGAGGCGCACAGCGCGCCGAAATGCGACTTCTCCGCCGCGTCCTCATCGAGATGAAACAGCTGCGGGTCGAAGCGAGTTGCGAAAGCCTTGATCTCGTCGGCGTTGAAAGTGTGCCGGCCGGTCATCAGGACATCGCCAAGGCGCAGTTCGTCGAAATATTTCACGGTTGCGCCCCCGGCTCACGGCGGCCCAGCATCAGCGTCGTGCGCATCGAGGTGATGGTGGTGCCGGCGTCGTCAAGCACCTCGAACATGAACTTGACCAGCCCCATGTCGGGGCGGCTGTTGGAGGCGCGGGTCTCCAGCACGATCGAGCGGATGCGGATATTGCGTGCCCGGCCGCAATGGTTTCAGCCAGTTCACTTCCTCGATGCCGGGGCCGCCCATCGAGCTGGAATCGAGCAAAAAGCCGTCGGCAATCATGCGCATCAGCAGGCAGCAGGAATGCCAGCCGGACGCGCCCAGCCCGCCGAGCAAGGTATTGGCGGCGGCGGCTTCGTCGAGATGCATCGGCTGCGGATCGAATTCGGCGGCAAAGGCGACGATTTCCTCGCGCGTCACCAGCCGCGGTCCATAAACCGCGACCGCGCCAGACTGAAAGTCTTCCCAATGGAGTTTCGGCATGGCGGCCTTTTACCCCGTCAAGGCGGGGCTTGTCTCCCCGCCCCGGTCATTCCGGCCATGCGCCGGCCGAACCGCGTTTAGTTGGCAAACCGGAAATGCAGCACGTCGCCGTCGGCGACGACATATTCCTTGCCTTCCAGCCGCATCTTGCCGGCGTCACGGGCGCCGGCTTCGCCCTCGTACTTGATATAGTCGTCATAGGCGATGGTTTCGGCCCGGATGAAGCCATGCTCGAAATCGGAATGAATGACACCGGCGGCGGCCGGCGCCTTGGTGCCCTGGGTGATGGTCCAGGCCCGGGTCTCTTTCGGGCCGACGGTGAAATACGTCACCAGATGCAAGAGCGCGTAACCGGCCTGCACCAGCCGGTCGAGACCGGTCTCTTTCAGACCGACCGCTTCGAGATAATCGGCGCGTTCTTCCTGCGGCAACGCGGCGATTTCCGATTCGATCTTGGCCGAGATCACCACCGCGACCGCGCCTTCCGCCTTGGCGCGTTCTTCGACCAGCTTCGAGAAATCGTTGCCGGTGGCGGCGGAACCTTCTTCGACATTGCAGGCATACAGCACCGGCGCCGAGGTCAGCAGGCCAAGCGAGTGGAACAGCTTCTCTTCTTCCGGCTTGCGTTCAAGCAGGCGCGCCGGCTTGCCGTCCTGCAAAAGCGCCAGCGCGCGCTTGACCAGATCGAGCGTTTCCTTGGCCAGCTTGGCGTCTTCGCCCTGGCCCTTGGCTTTCTTCTCGAGATTGTCGACGCGCTTTTCCAGACTGTCGAGATCGGCCAGCATCAACTCGGTCTCGATGATCTCGATGTCGGCGATCGGATCGATCTTGCCTTCGACATGGGTGATGTCGCTGTCTTCGAAGCAACGCACGACATGCACGACGGCGTCGACCTCGCGGATCGTGGCGAGGAACTTGTTGCCCAGCCCCTCGCCTTTCGACGCGCCGCGCACCAGGCCGGCGATATCGACGAAGGTGATGCGGGTCGGAATGATCTCCTGCGACTTGGCGATCGCGCACAGCTTTTCCATGCGCGGGTCCGGCACCGCGATTTCACCGACATTCGGCTCGATCGTGCAGAACGGATAATTGGCCGCCTGTGCCGCCGCCGTCTGCGTCAGCGCGTTAAACAGCGTCGATTTGCCGACATTCGGCAGGCCGACGATACCGCATTTGAAACCCATTGAATTGATCCGCGTCGTTATCCGGTTAAGCCATTATTTGGCGGCAAATCTGTATTGGAGGCCTGTCTTAAAGGTCATCGTCCTTGTCGAAGCCTTTCGCCGACATGGCGAGATGCACCTTATTCTGAAACGTCGAATCCTTGCCCTCGATCAAGAGCCCGGCATTGTCGGCGACGATGTCGCACAATTCCTCGACCGCGGGCCATTCGCTCTTGGCGAAATCCTGCAGCACGTAACGCTCGACCAGCTTCTTGTCGCCGGGGTGACCGATGCCAAGACGAACGCGGCGGTAGTCGTTGCCGACATGTGCCGTGATCGAACGCAAGCCATTATGGCCGGCATTGCCGCCGCCTTTTTTCACCCGCACCTTGCAAGGCGGCAGTTCAAGTTCGTCGTGAAACACAACGACGTCGGACACATCGAGCTTATAGAAGGTCACCGCTTCGGCGACCGCGCGTCCGGACTCGTTCATGTAAGTGCCGGGCAGCAGCAACAAAGTCTTGTCGCGGCCGATATTGCCTTCGACCGACACGCCTTGGAAACGGCGGCGCCAGGGCGACATGCCATAGCAGCGCGCAATCGCCTGCACCGCCATGAAACCGATATTGTGGCGGTTGCCGATGTAGCTTGGGCCGGGATTGCCGAGGCCGACGAAGAGCAGCATGGCTTTGCCGCCTCAGTGTGTTCGATCCGGTCGGAAAAACCCGCCCCGGACGAAATCCGGGACGGGCATTTTCGCGATCATGCAGACAGCCGTAAGAACGGCTGTCGGTTACTTCTTGGCGGCCGGAGCGGCAGCTGCGGGCGCAGCACCCGGAGCACCGGTCGGTGCGGCCGGCGCGGCAGCAGCGGCGGCAGCGGTAGCGGTCGCCTGAGCAGCGGCGGCAGCGGCGGCCTTGATTTCTTCCTGATAACCCGACGGCGGCACAACCGTGACCAGCGTGATGTCGCCATGGGCGATCACGCGCACGCCCGGCGGCAACTGAACGTCGCTGAGGTGCTTGGAATGGTTGATTTCGACGTCACCGATATCGACGTCGATCGATTCCGGAATCAGCTCGGCCGGGCACATCACATCGACGGTATGGGTCACGATGTTGACCGCACCACCGCGCTTCACGCCGGGCGAAGTTTCGGCATTGAGCACATGGATCGCGACCTTGACGCGGACTTCGGCGCCTTCGGCGACGCGCAGGAAGTCGACGTGCAACGGCAGGTCCTTGATGGCGTCGAGCTGGAAGTCGCGCGGAATCACGCGATGCTTGGTGCCGTCGATATCAAGGTGGAACAAAGTGGTGAGGAAGCGCCCGGCGTAAATACGCTTGCGCAAATCGGCATGGTCGAACGAGACCAGCATCGGGGGTTTGTTGTCGCCATAGATCACACCCGGTACGCGACCGGATTTCCGTGCTGCCCGGGAGGCCCCCTTGCCACCTTTCGGACGCACAGCGGCAGTCATCTCTTGCACGCTTGCCATCATCAAATCCTTGTTAAGCCAATGGAAAAAGGCGGCTTTCAGGGCCGCCCACGAACACAGCAAGCCTCCAGGGGTGCCGGGGGCTGCGTTCGGGCGGGGTTATAGCGGCAGGGGCTTAAAAGGGCAAGGAAAGCGGAAAATCGTCATTTTCGCACCGCCGGCCGGGTCGGCGCGGCGCTACGGCCTTATTCCTCGGACGCGTCTTTGCTCTTTTTCGCCGATTTGGCCGGGGCCTTGCCCTCAAGCGCCTCGATCCGAGCCTTCAGGGCCTCGTTTTCCTCGCGCGCCAGACGGGCCATGTCCTTGACCGCCTCGAATTCCTCGCGCTGGACCATATCGAGATCGCGCAGGATGCGTTCGGCCTGGGCACGGAACAAGGTGTCGAATTCACGCCGCACGCCCTGCGCCACACCCGCGGCGTCGTTCATCAAACGTGCCATTTCGTCGAATATCCGGTTGCTGGTCTGCGTCATGGTTCATCTCCCGTAGGCTCAGCCTTAGCCTCTGGACGATCTGACCACAACAATGGCGTTCGGATCATCCCGCTGCAAGGCCCGCTGTGCTAGGACCTGTTCGCATCGGGCGGCGTCACATGTTTGAGCGGAATTCGAAATGCCTCTAATCGTCATCCCCTACCCCGCCATCGATCCGGTCCTGATCCATCTCGGACCGTTTGCGATCCGCTGGTACGCGTTGGCCTATATCGGCGGCATTCTGCTCGGCTGGGCCTATTGCCGCGCGCTGATCCGCAATGAGCGGCTGTGGGGCGGCCCCGCGCCGGTCAACCTCATCGACTTCGACGATTTCGTGCTGTGGGTGACGCTCGGCATCATCCTGGGCGGCCGCACCGGCTATGTGCTGTTCTACAACCTGCCGTATTTCACAGCGCACCCGCTGGAAATCTTCCAGCTCTGGAACGGCGGCATGTCGTTCCACGGCGGCTTCACCGGCTGCGTCGTCGCGGTGATCCTGTTCGCGCGGTCGCGCGGCCGGCCGATCCTGTCGGTCGGCGATCTCACCTGCGCCGCCGGTCCGATCGGCCTGTTCTTCGGCCGCATCGCCAATTTCATCAACGGCGAATTGTGGGGCCGGCCCACCGACGTGCCGTGGGCCATGGTGTTCCCTTATGGCGGCCCACTGCCGCGCCATCCGAGCCAGCTTTATGAGGCGACGATGGAAGGTCTGGTGCTGTTCATCATTCTGTGGCTGCTGATCCGCGCCGGCGCTTTGCAGCGGCCCGGCCTGATCGTCGGCAGCTTCGCGTCTTGTTACGCGCTCGCCCGCACATTCTGCGAATTCTTCCGTGAACCCGATGCGCAGCTCGGCTTTCTCTGGGGCGGCGCGACCATGGGTCAGTTGTTGTCAATTCCGTTGTTTCTCGCCGGTATTGGCTTCATCGTCTATGCGCTGAAGCATCCCGTCCAACGGGGCGCTTGATCCCGAAAAGGAATACCGGTGTTCGGATCAGATCATGCGCAATAGAAAACGAGTTTCAGAATGAGCACGACCGGCCCGCTCGAAACCGAAATCCGCCGGCGCATCGTCGCGGCCGGCCCGATGCCGGTCGACAAATATATGGCGCTCTGCCTGGCCGACCCGGATTACGGCTATTACATCACGCGCGATCCGCTCGGCGCGCGCGGCGATTTCATCACCGCGCCCGAAATCAGCCAGATGTTCGGCGAGTTGATCGGGCTGTGGATGACCGCCGTCTGGAAACAGATGGGATCGCCGGCCAAGATCCGCATCGTTGAACTCGGCCCCGGCCGCGGCACGCTGATGAAGGATGCGATGCGGGCCGCCCAGGTCGTGCCCGACTTCCGCGCCGCCGCCCGCTTGCATCTGATCGAGATCAGTCCGGTGCTGGAAGAACAGCAGGAGCGCACGCTCGAACCGCTGACCATGCCGATGGTCTGGCATCCCGCACTCGACGACGTGCCGGACGGTCCGGCCATCATCATCGCCAACGAGTTCTTCGATGCACTGCCGGTCAGCCAGGCGGTCAAGTCGCAAGGCGGCTGGTTCGAACGCTGCGTCGGCATCGACGACAATGACAATCTGGTCTTCACTTTGGCGCGCGAGCCGATCCCGCATTTCGAGTCGCTGCTGCCGAAGGACGTGCGCGACGCGCCGCTGGATTCGATCTTCGAATGGCGCAACGAAACCGCCGCGATGAATCTGGGTAAGCGCATCGCCGATAGCGGCGGCGCCGCGCTGGTGATCGACTATGGCCATAACACCAGCGCAGTCGGGGAAACCTTGCAGGCGGTCGGCCAGCATTCCTATGCCGATCCCTTGACCGCGCCTGGCACAATCGATCTGACCGCGCACGTCGATTTTCAGCCATTGCTGCGCGCCGCCGAAGCGATGGGCGCCAACGGCTACGGGCCGATCGAGCAGGCGCAGTTCCTGCGCCGGCTTGGCATCGAGACCCGCGCCAGCATGCTCAAGAGCAAAGCCACGCGTGCCGGCAGCGCCGAAATCGACGCCGCCCTCGCCCGCCTGATCGGCCACGGCCGCACCAGCATGGGCGAACTGTTCAAGGTGGCCGCCCTGACGCATCCGTCAGTCGGCGTGCCACCTACGTTTGATCGTTAGCGACGTCGACCGCTACGGGCAGCGATGACGATAGCCGTCGTAGCCGAGATAGGTCCCGCTGCGCGGATCGTAGCTACGATAGCGCCGCACGCAGTATTCAACGCTGCGATTCTGCTGCGCCTGGTTGGCGATGACGGCGCCGAGAAACAGGCCGCCGAGAATGCCAGCGGCAACTGCGCCACCATCGTCGCGCCGGCCGCGACGATTATCACGGCGACCGCCGCGGTAGTCGCGCCGGCGCTGCACCTGAATGACCATCGAATTGGCGCCGGATTGCGCCTGCGGCGTCACGCTGTTCGACATGGCGCCGCTGATCGGCGCGGCGGTCGCCGGAACCGCCAGAATCAGCAGGCCAGCGCCGATCAAGGCTCCGGTAGCGGACAGAGATAACCGCATGGTGTAAACTCCTTCATGATGTAACAATATTTTTTTAAGTAGAAACTAAAGTACACTGCCGAACATTGATTTAGGTCACGTCGACCTAGACGATTTCGATCGTCGACCGCACCGCCGGATGGAAATCACGTGCTTCAAGCCACATTGCTCGCCACCTTGCCCGATATCCGCCACGCCTTCTTCACGCGCTCGGGCGGCGTGTCGCATGGCATCTATACGTCGTTGAATGGCGGCGTCGGATCGAATGATGTGCCTGAAAGCGTTGCGGAAAACCGCGCCCGTATGGCGCTGGCGCTCGGCGTCGCGCCGGACCGGCTGCTGACGCCCTATCAGATTCATTCGCCTGACGTCGCGACTGTCGACGCGCCATGGACCAGCGACAATCGGCCGCGCGCCGATGCCGTCGTAACGCGAACGCCTAAGCTGGCGATTGGCGTCTCGACTGCCGATTGCGGGCCGTTGCTGTTTGCCGACGAGAGCGCCGGCGTTATTGCCGCGGCCCACGCCGGCTGGCGCGGCGCTTTCACCGGCGTGATCGAAGCGACCTTGGCGGCGATGGAAAAACTCGGCGCGGATCGTACCAATATCAGCGTCGCGCTTGGCCCTACCATCCGGCAGGACAATTACGAAGTCGGGCCGGAATTCGTTAGGCGCTTTGTCGAAGCCGATGCTGAAAATTCCCGCTTCTTCGCTGACGGCGCACGGGCCGACCACGCCATGTTCGACCTCACCGGTTATATCGCCGCCCGCGTTCAAAGCGCCGGCGTTGTAAAATTCGAAGACCTCGGTCTATGCACCTATGCCGAGCCCGAGCGCTTCTACAGTTTCCGCCGCTCGACCCATCTGAGCGAGCCGGATTACGGCCGGCATATCAGCGCCATCGCCTTGGCCGATTAGGGCGCGCGAACCGCTGGTGGTTTCCGCTTACCTCCAGGCTGGACACGGGCGCCGTCGAGCCGCTACGCTCGGTTCAGCGGCAGGGGTGCAAAATCAAATAACAAAGCCGCAGGGGTGTCGCACGCGTGTTGATGAAGTCGGGTCTCCGCCGCGGCGCTGATCGCGTTTCGGTGTCTCCCATTTTACGTCTGCTGGCGGTTGCCACCTTGACCATTGTCCTGGCCGGGGCGCTGGCGGCTTGCAGCCACGCTGGCCCGCCGAACACGGCGGCCTTACAGCCGCGCGGCGCCACCGTCGCCTTTGACTCGATCGACGGGCCGCCGCCGGCGCAATTCGAGACGCTGGTGCGCGACCTCAATGACGAGGCCCAGACCCGACGGCTGGCGGTCATCTCGCGCGAAAGCCCATCCGCCTATCGTGTGCGCGGCTACCTGGCCGCCAAGGTTGTGAAAGGTCACTCCACCATCTCATGGGTGTGGGACGTCTTCGACCGCGACCAGCATCGCGCTTTGCGTATCGACGGCGAGGAAACCGGCAAAGACGCGGTCACAGATGCCGGCAATGCCTGGAGCGTCGCCGACGATGCCATGCTGGGCCGGATTGCCCGCGCCAGCATGGACCGGCTTGCCGCCTTTCTGACCTCGCCCGGCGTCGCGCCGGACCCGGCCGACGGCGCGGCCGAGGTCGCCCTCACCGGCCCGGTCATCGGACAGCCCGACACCTCGCCCGAGGCCTTCGGCATTTTCCGCATTTTCCACGCTGATGCCGACCCGGCCCTGAAGACCGATCCGGACCTGCCGAACGGCACCGCGGCTGCGATCGCGCCGAGCAATATCGCCGGCCCGGTGCCGCTGCCGCGGCGCCGGCCGGGCGCCCGCACCGCCCTGTCGGCGGGCGATACCATCACGCTGGCCGCCATCAACCGCTAGCCCGTCCCATCGAGCCTTACGCTTGCGTTCACCCTGCCGGGAAAAGCGCGGGACAATAAATTCATGCCGTATTGCCGGGTCCGCCTCACCTTGTTATGACCACGCCGCCCAAGGGTGACCCTGCGAAACCGCTGCCGATTTTTCGGACGAGGTCACGCTCAAGCGGCGGGCAAGTGAGGGTATCGGGATGTCTGGAAAAAACGGTGCGATCAAACTGGTCGCCGGCAATTCCAACCCAGCCCTGGCTCAGCAAATCGGTGAATATCTCAAGACCCCGCTGACCAAGGCGGTGGTCCGGCGTTTCGCTGACGGCGAGGTCTTCGTCGAGATCCAAGAGAACGTACGCGGCGCCGACGTATTTGTGATTCAATCGACGTCCGCGCCGGCCAACGACCATCTGATGGAATTGCTGATCATCATGGATGCGCTGCGCCGCTCGTCCGCGCGCCGCATCACCGCCGTCGTCCCCTATTTCGGCTACGCCAGACAGGACCGCAAACCCGGTCCACGCACACCGATCTCGGCCAAACTGGTCGCCAATTTGGTCACCCGCGCCGGCGCCGACCGCGTCATGACGCTCGACCTGCACGCCGGTCAGATCCAGGGCTTCTTCGATATTCCGACCGACAACCTTTATGCCTCGCCGGTCATGGTCCGCGACATCAAGGACCGCTTCAAACTCGACAACGTCATGGTGGTGTCGCCCGACGTCGGCGGCGTGGTGCGCGCGCGCGGACTTGCCAAGCGCATCAACGCGCCGCTGGCCATCATCGACAAACGGCGCGAGCGCGCCGGTGAATCCGAAGTCATGAACGTGATCGGCGAAGTCGACGGTTATACCTGCATTCTGGTCGACGACATCGTCGACTCCGGCGGCACGCTGGTGAACGCCGCCGACGCGCTGCTCGCGAACGGCGCCAAGGAGGTCTACGCCTACATCACCCACGGCGTGTTGTCGGGTGGCGCGGTCGCGCGCGTATCGAAATCACGGCTCAAGGAATTGGTCATCACCGACTCGATTCAGCCGACCGCCGAAGTACGCGCCGCCGGCAATATCCGCGTCTTGCCGATCGCGTCCTTGATCGGCGAAGCGGTCGCGCGCACCGCGCATGAAGAGTCGGTGTCGAGCCTGTTCGACTAAACGCAGGCGATCTTTCGGCGCGGCCCTCGAGGCCGGCCGGACTCTCCCGGCTCGACTTATCCCCTGCCGATTCAATATGACGCCGGATTGGCTGTGGAGAGTCGATACAAGGCCGGTTGCCTCACAGGGCCAAATCACTGCTCATTAGACCTCGATGATGCCTTTGGCGGGCTGAATCGAGAAGGTTATAGTCAAGTCGCCCCGTGATTCGTGCTCGCCGTCAAGGCGTCCCGTACCTCAGCGTCATCTTGTAGTTCGTGCTCAGTCCGGGCCGTTCGCCCGACTATGTGCGGAGCCGTGCGTTTCCACTCGCTCCCTTCGGCAAAGCGGAGACGTTATGTCCCTTTCGATCTACGGTGACGACCACCGCTTCAATCCCCTCGACGTGGTCGAGCGCTTGGCGTCCGGCAATGACTGGTCGTTCGAACGCGCCAGCGAGGACGAGATCACCATTCTGGTGACCGGCCGTTGGGCCGAATATCAGCTGTCCTATACCTGGATGGTCGATATCGAGGCGCTGCATCTGGCTTGCGCCTTCGACCTCAAGGTTCCCAACCGCCGCTGCGCCGAAGTGCAGATGTTGATCGCGCTGATCAATGAGCGGCTGTGGGTCGGCCATTTCGACCTGTGGCCGAACGAAGGCATCGTGATGTATCGCCATGCCTTGCAGCTGCCGGCCGGCATCGAACCGTCGAACAAACAGTGCGAGGCGCTGCTCGGCACCGCGCTCGATACCTGCGAGCGCTATTTCACCGCCTTCCAATTCGTGGTCTGGGCCGGCAAGACCGCCAAGGAAGCGCTCGATGCCGCGATGTTCGAGACCTCCGGCGAGGCGTGAGCTTTGCTCCGTCACGGCCGGGCATAGCCGTCCTAAGGGCGGCGTCGCTTCGCTTGCCTATGTCCCGGCCAACCACGGCTTATTTCCTGTGATTTCAAAAGACGTGGATGCCCGGCACAAGGCCGGGCATGACGCTGAGATTGGCGCTATGCTGTCGCCATGAAAAAACCCGCGACCAAATCCAAGACCCCAAAGACCCTCGGCAAATTCACCGGCCGCCTGGTGCTGCTCGGCGCCGGCAAGATGGGCCAGGCCATGCTCGACGGCTGGCTGACGCGCGGCCTTTCGCCGAAGAAGGTGATCGCGATCGAGCCCAAGCCCGACAAGGACATCAAGGCGGTGACGCGGCGCGGGCTGGTGCTCAATCCGAAAGCCGGCCCGAAGGCCAAGGCTGACGCCACCGCGATCGTGATCGCGGTCAAGCCGCAGACGGCGCCCGACGCGGTGCCGCCGCTCGGGCTTTATGTCGGCAAGTCGACGCTTGTTGTATCGATCATGGCCGGCCGCACGTTGTCGTTCCTGGAAAACGCCCTGCCGCCCGGCACCTCGATCGTGCGCGCGATGCCGAATACGCCGGCCGCGATTTCGCGCGGCATCACCGTCGCCGTCGCCAACGACAATGTCTCGCGCCCGCCAGCGCAAGCTCGCCACCGATCTGCTGTCCGCCATCGGCTCGGTCGAATGGGTCAAGGACGAAGCGCTGATGGACGCGGTCACGGCGGTGTCGGGCTCCGGTCCGGCCTATATCTTCCTGCTGGCCGAGGCGATGGCCCAGGCCGGCATCGCCGCCGGGCTGCCGGCTGCCCTTGCCACCCGGCTGGCGCGTGAAACCGTCGCCGGTTCCGGCGAGTTGCTGCATCGCTCGCCGCTCGAGGCTGCCGTGCTGCGGCAGAACGTCACCTCGCCCGGCGGCACCACCGCCGCGGCGCTGAACGTGCTGATGGGTCCGGACGGTTTCGACGCGCTGCTGACCAAGGCGATTGCCGCCGCCACCAAGCGGTCCAAGGAACTGGCGGGTTAGCGAGACGTCTTGCCCCGGACGCGGCGCAGCACGAAGCAAAGCGGCGTGATGTGCGGCGTCCGGGAAAAGATGCGTCGCCCTAGAACCGTCGCCTTTGCGGGCCTACATTAAAGGTTCAGGAACAGCCCGAAGGAGCCACATCATGGCCCGCAAAGCGACCCGAAAGAAATCCACGCCCCCCAAGGCGCCCACCGCACCGCCGCCACGCGGCACCTCCAACCGCGACAAGGCGATCGACGCGCTGATGGCGCTGTTGACCGAACATTCCTTCGAACGGATCGGTCTCGCCGAAGTCGCCGGCCGCGCCGGCATCAAATTGTCCGCCCTGCGCGCCGAATTTGGCTCGACGCTGGCGATCTTCGCCGCCCACATCAAGGACATCGACCGCGCCGTGCTCGACGGCGGCGACGACGACATGGCCGAAGAGCCGGCGCGCGAACGGCTGTTCGACGTGCTGATGCGGCGGCTGGAACTGATGACACCGTACAAGGACGCGGTGCGTTCGATGATGCGCTCGGCGCGGCGTCATCCCAGCCTGGCGCTGGCGCTCAACGCCATGGCGGTGCGCTCGCAGGCCTGGATGCTGGAAGCTGCCGGCATCGGTTCATCCGGTCCACGCGGTGCCTTGCGTGCACAAGGCGGCGCCTTGATGTTCGCCCGCGTCGTCGACGCCTGGCTCGGCGGCGAGGACGACGAAGACAGCCTCGATCTTGCGATGGCCGCGCTCAACCGGGGTCTCGCCAGCGCCGAACGCTGGGACGGTTTCGTCGGCGATATTTGTTCGCTGCCGGGTTGCCTGATCCGGCGCCGGCCGCGCCGCCGCCGGCGCGCGCGCTACGAAGACGAGGACATGGAAGCGGCTTAGACCGGCACCCGCACCGTCGCCCGCAGGCCGCCGAGCGGGCTATCGCCGAGCGCGATGTCGCCGCCATGCGAGCGCGCGATATCGCGCGCAATCGCAAGCCCCAAGCCGGTGCCGCCCTCGTCCTGATTGCGCGCGTCGTCGAGCCGCAAGAACGGTTTGAACACGTCTTCGCGCTGCTCGAGCGGAATGCCCGGCCCGTCGTCGTCGACCGTGATCGTCAGATAGCGGTGATCGCGATGACCGGTGATCGCAATCGTCGAGGCATAGCGCGCCGCGTTCGACACCAAGTTCCCAAGGCACCGCTTGAACGCCGCCGGCCGCACCGTAACGGTCGGCGGGCCATGAAACACCACGGTCGCACGATGGCCATGGCGCTCGGCATCGTCCTTGAGCTCTTCGAGAAAAGCCGCCATGTCGGTCGGCGCTGCGCTTTCGCCGAGATCGCCGCGCGCGAAGGCGAGATAGGCCTCCAGCATCCGCGCCATCTCGTCGACGTCTTTTTTCATCGCCTCGTTTTCCGGGCTGTCGTCGAGCAGCGCCAGTTCGAGCTTGAAGCGCGTCAGCACCGTGCGCAGATCGTGCGACACGCCGGCCAGCATGGTGGTGCGCTGTTCGATGGCACGTTCGACGCGGGTCTTCATCTCGATGAAGGCCTGCGCCGCCCGGCGCACCTCGCGCGCGCCGCGTGGACGGAAGTTCGGCACATCGCGGCCCTTGCCGAAGCTTTCGGCGGCGTCAGCCAGTTTCAAAATCGGCTTGATCTGGTTGCGCAGGAAAATGATCGCGACGATCAGCAGCACCGTCGATGTGGCGACCATCCAGATGAGGAACATCAACGAATTTGACGGATAGGCCGCGCTGCGGCGTGCGAAGATCCGCATCACGTTCTTGTCGAGCTGAATGCGGATTTCGACCAGCGACGATTTTCCGACGGTGTCGATCCAGAACGGCCGCCCGATCTGCTTGCGCAATTCCTCCGACAAGGTGGAGTCGAGCAGGGAGAAAAATGGTTTCGGTCCCGGCGGCGGCATTTCGCTGCTCGGCAGGAAGTCGACCACCAGCCCAAGCCGGTCCTGCGCGATCTTGCGGGTCAGCGCTTGATCCTTGTCTTGCGGATTGCCGTTGTAAACGTCGATCAGCGCCGCAATGTCCTGCACCACGCCGGCCGACAGGCGCTGGGTAACGACGTTCCAGGTCCGCTCCACGAACACGAAGGCGACCACCGATTGCAGGATTACCATCGGCAGAATGATGATCAACAGCGCGCGGGCATAGAGGCCTTTCGGCATGACGCTGCTGAGCCAGCGGCTCATGCGCCGCCAACCGTCGCGGATGTGGCCGAGGCCGCGGTGGATCTTGCGGATCGGCGGAATGGCGTCGTACCAGGCCCAGGCCTGACGCAGCCGCGCGACCGCGACACGAACGCCGTTATTGATGTCGAGGCTGGTCATGGCTGCCTCATGGTCGGCTCATGTCGTGCTCACCAGCCGGTAGCCGATACCGCGCACGGTTTGCACGAACAACGGATTGGCCGGATCGCGCTCGATCTTGCGGCGCAACCGGTTGACCTGCACATCGACAGCGCGCTCGCTGACCGTGCCGCCGTTGCCAGCCAGCGCCAGCCGCGGCACGGTTTCGCCCGGCGTCGCCGCCAGAATTCGTAGCATTTCGCGTTCGCGGTCGGTCAGGCGAATGACCTCTTCGCCTTTTTGCAATTCGCCGCGCGCCAGATGATAGACGAAAGGTCCAAACCGCACCAACTCGACCGGCGGCGCCGCCGCCGGACGCGCGCGCTTCAAGATGCTGGCGATGCGCAGCGACAATTCGCGCGGCTCAAACGGCTTCGACAGATAATCGTCGGCGCCGAGCGTTAGCCCTTCAATGCGGCTTTCGGCGCCATCGCGCGCCGTCAGCATCAAGATCGGAACCGTCGAGGTTGTGCGGATCGATTTGGCCAGTTCGAAGCCGGTCTCGCCCGGCATCATGACGTCGAGCACCAATAGATCGAAACTCAAGCCGCCGAGCTTGGCGCGGGCATCGGCCGCGGTTTCGGCGGTGGTGACGCGATAACCTTCGCCGGCCAGAAAGCGCGACAGCAGATCGCGAATGCGGCGGTCGTCATCGACCACCAGCAGATGCGGCGCGTCATCGGGCAGATGAATCGGTTTCGCTATCATCGGGTGGGCGTCCCCTACCCTCGTGTCTTGGCGCGGTCGGCACGCGCGATCTGCCGCAGCACGCTCTCGCGATTGTCGTCGTCGATCATCGCGGTAAGAAAGCGCCGCGCCGCCTCGTGCGCGCCCGGCCCGAGTTCGCCGAAAGCACGCTGAATGCGCTCGGTCTGCAACTGCGCCAATTGCAGCGACAGCGCCTCGCCCTTCGGCGTCACATACAACAGCCGTTGACGGCGGTCCTGCGCGCCTTCCTTCTGGACGATGTAGCCCTGGTCGACCAGTTGCTTGAGCACACGGCCGAGCGACTGCTTGGTGATGTTGAGGATCTCAAGCAGGTCGGCGACCTTCATGCCCGGATTGCGTTTGACGAAATGCAGCACGCGGTGATGGGCGCGGCCGAAGGCGAACTTTGCCAGCACCTCGTCCGGATCGCCGACGAAATCGCGATAGGCGAAAAACAACAGTTCGATGATGTCCCAGATCGGAGCTGCGCCACCGGCGGCCAGCCCGGCCGCGCCGCCGGTCGGCACGGTAGCGCCTGTGCCGGGGCCACCGTTTTTGGCGTCACTATTTATGTCAGCCATGTTGACATATTTTGGTTTTATGTTACAAAAAATCGCCCAAGGACGAAAGGATCGTACCAAAGCGGCCCTATTTCAGCCGCTCAGAACCGATCCCGAGGGCCCCCGGCGGACGATTGTCAGTCATACCGGGTGTTGCGTGGCGACGCAAAGTGTTTGAATACGCACGGAAAATGCGCCATCACCGCGGCGTCAAGCGGCTGAGTTTGTAGGTTCAAGGAGAAGATCATGGCTGCGCAATCATACGACCGGCTCGAAGGCGTCATCTGGTACGACGGCAAGCTGGTGCCTTGGGCCGACGCCAACCTGCACGTTCTCAGCCATGGCCTGCATTACGCCAGCGCGGTGTTCGAAGGCGAGCGCGCCTATGGCGGTCACATCTTCAAGACCACAGAGCACTCCGAACGGCTGAAGCGCTCGGCCAATATTCTCGACTTCGAGATCCCCTTCACAGTCGCCGAGATCGACGCTGCCAAGAAGTTGGTCGTCGACAAGAACGGCCGCAAAGAGGCTTACGTCCGTCCGATCGCCTGGCGCGGCTCGGAAATGATGGGCGTGTCGGCGCAGAACAATAAAATCCATCTCGCCATCGCCAGCTGGGAATGGCCGAGCTATTTCGACCCCGAGCAGCGCCTCAAGGGCATCCGGCTCGATCTCGCCGACTATCGCCGGCCCGATCCGAAGACCGCGCCCTGCCTGGCCAAGGCCGCTGGCCTCTACATGATCTGCACCATCTCCAAGCACGCGGCCGAGCGCAAAGGTTATGCCGACGCCATGATGCTGGATTGGCAAGGCCGCGTCGCCGAATGCACCGGCGCCAATATTTTCTTCGTCAAGGACGGTCAGATCCACACGCCGACCGCCGACTGCTTCCTGTCTGGCATCACCCGCGCGACCGTGATCGGACTGGCCAAGAAGCGTGGCTTCGAGGTGATCGAGCGCCGCATCATGCCGGACGAACTGGCCAGCATGTCGGAATGCTTCATCACCGGTTCGGCGGCGGAAGTCACCGCGGTGTCGGAAATCAAGGATTGGACATTCACGCCCGGCGCCATCACCAAGACGCTGATGGAAGACTACACCGCGGAAGTGAACGCGCTCGGCAAAGCCGCGGCGGCGTGAGGCACTAAAGATAACGTTCCGCGCAATTTATGCTGTCATGGCCGGGCATAGCCCGTCTAAGACGGGCGTGAGCGCCCTTATGTCCCGGCCATTTCGTTTAGGAACGCATAGCGCCATTGTCAGCGGGATCGCCGCGACATCGGCGAGCGAAACGACGGCGTTGTTGGGACGGCTTTGCCCCGTGATGACGTCGCTACACAATCGTATCGTCGCGCTCGCGCGCCCGCAGCACCGTCACCGCCTGCACGCGGTTATATGACAAAAACCGCCTCAGCGGCTGATCGAGCACGCGGTGCCGGCTCTTTGCGGCATGGCGCAGCCACAGCCCGCCGTCGTCATCGACAACAACAAAACCGACATGAAAATAATCGAGTGTCGGGCGGCGCGATAAAAAGCCGATAATATCGCCGGTGGCGAGCAATTCTTTATTGGCCAACAGACTGGCGCGCGGAATTGCCGGCATCGACAGGCGGCGCGCGCCCAAGGCCCGCATATAGCTCACCTTCTTTTCGACGATCTCGCAGCCTGGCAAGGCCACCGCCCGGCAAATCCGATTGGCGATATTGTTCTCGCTCCACTGCGCAAAATAATGATTGCGCGCGCGCCAGGTGACGGCGCCATCGTGGTAGCGGATTTGCCGCAAGGCCGCGGTGAAGTCGTCCGGCGCGCGCGCCAGGGCCGCCGCCAGCACGGTTTCGCAATATGTGACGCAGTCGAACACGTCATCGCGCACGACAAATTGCTCAGGCCGGCGCGGCCCGCCGATCAACGTGTAGCCGCGATAAGGCGAACCGATCAGCGCGCGTGATATGAAATCGATGCGTTGCGCGACCGCCGGCAAGACCTGCGCCTGCCCGATCAGGCGCGCGATGCGGGCGTCTTTGTGACGAAGATCCTCCGCCAGTGCCGGTGCGCCGCTTGCGGCAAACAACGCGCCGCCCGCGATGAATTGCAGTGCCCTGCGGCGGCTGATGGTCGCGCCGGTCGTCACTCCCGCACCACGACCAGCCGGTCGGTACCGGATTCCGCCGCCCACATTTCGCCGGGACGGCCGAGCATCTGGCGCACGTCGGCGCGGCGTTTATTGCTCGGGAAGCTTTCAAACTTTTCCGTCACTGGGTCGAAACGCACGATCGCGTTATTCGTCCAGTCGGACAGCCAGACTTTGTCCTTGTCGTCGACGAACACCGCGTAAGCGCCGCTGGTGCTGTTGGGCAGCGACCAGACTTTCCAGACCTTGTTGAGCGGATCGTAGCGACCGACCTCGCCCGAGTTCCAGAAGCTCACCCAAAGCAGGCCTTTGGAGTCCGACCAGATCCGGCGCGGCCCGACGCCGGCTTTTGGCGGCTGGACCATCATCGCGTCGCCGCTGACGGTGTCGATCTTGGCGATGTGGTCGCCGGCGAGCGACGCATACCAGACCTCGCCGTTCGGTGTCGTCGTAATGCCGTAAGGTCCGACGCCCTTGGGTGCTTT
Source organism: uncultured Alphaproteobacteria bacterium (assembly GCA_963830125.1). Taxonomy (GTDB): domain Bacteria; phylum Pseudomonadota; class Alphaproteobacteria; order Rhizobiales; family Xanthobacteraceae; genus Pseudolabrys. The sequence goes on from CAWHKU010000009.1 coordinate 202,971, forward strand.
GAAGGCCTGGACCTTGCCGGTCGCCGGGTCGACCCGGCCATAGACGCCGTTCTGACCGGTGAACCAGAGAATGCCTTTGCGATCGAAGGTCGCCGTGTTCAGGTTGGCGTCGGGAAATTCCTTCGGCAGCGGAAACAACTTCACCGCCTTGGTCGCCGGATCGAAACGCGCGATGGCGTTCTGGCCGCCTTCGGTGATCCAGGCAGCGCGGTCCGGCCCGACGATAACGCCATGCGGCGCGGCGTCGGGGCCGAGCGGAATTTGCGTCACCTTGCCGGTTTTTGGATCGAGAATGCCGAGCGCGCCTTGGCCTTGCGCGGTGTACCAGACGGTGCCGTCCGGCGCCGGTGCAACATCGTGCGGATGCGCGCCGCGCGTCACTTCGTAATAACGTAACTTGCGCGGCCGGCGCCGCGTTGACCCCGAGCGCGATCACCGCAATCGCCGCGACGACGATGGGAACCATATCAGCGCCCCCTCATTCCGCCGCCGCCGGCTTGCCGCCGTTTTGCGTCCAACGTTCGGCGGCCGCGTCGTCTTCCGCTTTGGCTTCGACCCAGATTTTGCCGTCGGCCTTGTCGACTTGTTTCCAGAACGGCGCGCGCGTCTTGAGATAATCCATCAGAAAGTCGGCCGACTCGAAAGCAGCCTGACGATGCGACGACACCGTCACCACCATCATGATGTCCTCGCCCGGCTCGATCCGGCCATAGCGATGAATGACCGTAACGCCGATCAGCGGCCAGCGCGTCGCGGCCTCGGCGACGTGGCGTTCGATCTCGGCTTCGGCCATGCCGGGGAAATGTTCCAGCGTCAGGGCGGCGATCGGCTCGCCGTTTTCCGCGCCCCGGCAAATGCCGGTGAAGGTCACGACCGCGCCGGCATCGGTGCGGCCGCGCGTTAGTTTCGCGGCTTCCGCGCCGACATCGAACGGTTCGCGCTGAATGCGGACGGTTTGGGTCGTGGTCATGGCCGATAATCTACTCCGCCGGCGCGGCAGAGGCTATCCGCCCGTCATCGGCGGGAAGAAGGCGATTTCCTGCGCCCCGCTGATCGCGGCCTGCGGTTTGACATGGGCCCGGTCGATGGCCGCGCGGATCACCTTCGGGTTTTCGAAGGCATAAGCGTATTCCTCGCCGCGCGAGGCCAGCCACGTCATCAACTCGCCGACGGTGGCGATATCGGCGGGAACCTCGACATCCTCTTCCGGCTTGCCGACGCGCTCGCGCACCCAGGCGAAATAGCGGAGCTTGATGGTCATTTTTCCTCGCGCATGATCTTGTCCGAAAACCGGTTCCCACTTTTCGGGATCATGCGCCCACTCATTCGTCGATCATAAAGCGTAAGCCGGCGCGCATATAGTCCCAGCCGGTATAGAGCGTCAAAATCGCCGACAGCCACAACAGCGTGATGCCGATCTCGATGGTGGCCGGCAGCACCTTTTCTCCGGCCTCACCCGCGATCAAAAAGCCGATCGCGACCAGTTGGCCGGTGGTCTTCCATTTGGCGAGTTGCGACACCGGCACGCTGACCCGCAGGTCGGCCAGAAATTCGCGCAAGCCCGACACCAGGATTTCGCGGCACAGAATGATGACGGCAGCCAACAGCGCCCAGCCGTGAATTGTGGTGCCGGCCGCCAGAATCAACAGACTGGACGCGACCAGCAGCTTGTCGGCGATCGGATCGAGCATCCGGCCGAGCGAGGATTGCTGGCCCCAGATGCGGGCGAGATAGCCGTCGAAAAAATCGGTCACGGCGGCGGCAGCGAACACCGCCAGCGCCACCCAGCGCAGCCGCAGGTCGCCGCCGAGCAGGCTTTGCCAGAACAGCAGGCCGACCACCACCGGCACGGCGGCGATACGGGCGTAAGTCAGGATATTGGGCAGCGCCAGCGGATGCGCCGGCAACCGCTTAGGGGGCGTTGCGTTCATGCGGCACAAGGAACACCGGGGCCGCATGAAGGTCAACCGCTGGTGCCGGCCGATCCCAAAATTGCCCGATCTTTCTGGCCGCGGCCGGCGGAACCGGCCGCTTATTCGATCGGCGGCTTCGGCAGGCGGCTCTCGCCGGGCTCCATGACGAAGGTCTGGTCGAGCGAATACCACGCGCCCATGACGTCCGGCGCCGGGCTGGGTTCGTCGTGCCGGACATACTCCCCGATCAAAGCGCGGGTGACGCCGAACTGCACATCGGTTTCCAGTTTGTCGTCGGTCGGATCGTAAATCTGCGAGATCAACGTCTTGAAGCCGTCCTTCAGAATCAGGAAATGCAGATGCGCCGGGCGGAAATTGTGCCGCTTGCCGGCGCGCAACAGATCGCCGACCGGGCCGTCGACCGGGATCGGATAGCCGGCCGGTTTGACGCTGCGAAAACCAAAATGTCCCTGTGAGTCGGTCGTGAACTTGCCGCGCAGATTCATGTCGGCCTGGTTGGGGTCCTGCTGCTCGTAAAAGCCTTCCGGCGACGAGTGCCAGACATCGACTTCGGCGCCGGCGATCGGGTTGCCGTTCTGGTCCTTGACGGTGGCGTTAACGAACAGTTCCGGCCCCGGCGTCGGCGACCGCACGATCGAACCGCCATTTTCGGTGCGCGGCGAATTCAGCCGCCAGAACGGCCCGAGCAGATTGGCGGTGGTCTCGGTCTGGCCGTTATTGCCGTTGTTCAACAGGCAGACCAGCGCCGAGAAACCGAGCGAGCCGGCCATCAGCACGACTTCATTGTGGGTCGCATTGGTCATCTGGCCTAGTTTGGCGACAATCTGCGTGCCCTTCTGAAACTCTTCCTCGGTCAGATGCACATCGCGCGCGAAAGCGTGCAGATGCTTGACCAGCGACGCGACGATTTCGCGCAAGCGTGGATCGTCAATATTTTTGTAGGCGTCGAGCACCGCCGGCGTGACGTCCTGTTGGCTCTTGATGATCATGTTGGCTCTCCATGCCTCGGTCAGCCGTCATGCCCGGCTTTATCCGGGCATCCACGTCTTCTTAATCAAAAAGAAAGCGTGGATGGCCGGGACAAGCCCGGCCATGACGAATTAGTCGGCTAGCGCGCCGCTTTTTCGTGGAAGAACTCATATATCTTTCGCGCTGTCTCCGCATTAATTCCGGGCACATGCGACAGATCCGACAGGCTCGCCCGTTCGATCGCTTTCACCGTGCCGAAATGATGCAGCAGCGCCCGCTTGCGGGTGGGGCCGATGCCGGCGATTTCCTGCAAGCCGGCTTCGCGGATATCTTTCTTGCGGCGGGCGCGGTGCGAGCCGATGGCGAAGCGGTGGGCCTCGTCGCGCAAGCGTTCGATGAAATACAACAACGGATCGCGCGGCGGCAGCTTGAACGGCTTGCGACCAGCCATGAAAAAAGTTTCGCGGCCGGCCTCGCGGTCGAGCCCCTTGGCGATCGCGACCAGCGGCACGTCGGTAACGCCCAGTTCGGTCAACGTATCGGCCGCCGCCTTAAGCTGGCCCTGGCCGCCGTCGATCAACACCAGATCGGGCCATGGCGAGTCGGCGCGCTCGTCGTGATCGATTGCCTCCCCTGGCTCTCCACCCTCTCCCGCCGGGAGGGATGCCGCGCTCGCGGTGCGCGGGTTTTCGTCCAGCAAGCGCTTGAACCGCCGCTGCAACACCTCGCGCATCATGCCGTAGTCGTCGCCAGGCGTGATGTCGGTCGAGCGAATATTGAACTTGCGGTACTGATTTTTGCGAAAGCCGTCCGGACCGGCCACGATCATGCCGCCGACCGCGTTACTGCCGGAGATATGGCTGTTGTCGTAGACCTCGATCCGGCGCGGATCGCGCGGCAGCGCGAAAGTCTCGGTCAGCCCCTTCAATAGTCGTTGCTGCGAGGCGGTGTCGGCGAGTTTGCGCGCCAAGGCTTCGCGCGCATTGGCGAGCGCATGCATCACCAGCTCTTTGCGTTCGCCGCGTTGCGGCACGCCGATCTCGACCTTGCGCCCGCTCTTGGCGGTGAGCGCCTCGGCCAGCAGCGCGCGTTCCTCGAAATCGTCCGACACCAGCACCAACCGCGGCGCCGGCTTGTCGTCGTAGAATTGCGCCATGAACGCGCCGAGCACCTCCCCCGCACCGAGCACGCGGTCGGCCCTCGGGAAATAAGCGCGGTTGCCCCAGTTCTGGCCGGTGCGAAAGAAGAACACTTCGACGCAGGAATAGCCGCCGTCCTGATGCACGGCGAATACGTCGGCCTCCTCGACCGTGCGCGGGTTGATGCCTTGATGCGAGGTGATCGCCGACAGCGCCGCCAGTCGGTCGCGGTAGATCGCGGCGCGCTCGAAATCGAGTTCGCCGGAGGCGGTTTCCATCTCGGCCGCCAGTTCCTTTTGCACCGTGCGGCTACGTCCATCGAGAAAGGTATTGGCCTCACGCACCAGTTCGGCGTAACCGGCGAAGTCGATCTCCTGGGTGCAGGGCGCGGCGCAGCGCTTGATCTGATGCAACAGGCAAGGCCGCGTGCGCGCTTCGAAATAGGAGTCCGAACACGAGCGCAGCAGGAACGCGCGCTCCAGCGCATTGATGGTGCGGTTGACCGCGCCGGCATTGGCGAACGGCCCGTAATAATGACCGGGCCGCGTGCGCGCGCCGCGATGCTTGAGGATCTGCGGTGCCCAGTGGTCGGAGGTGATCAGGATATAGGGAAACGACTTGTCGTCGCGCAGCAGCACGTTGAAGCGCGGCCGCAGCCGCTTGATCAGATTGGCTTCCAACAGCAGCGCTTCGGTCTCGGTCGCGGTCGAGACGAATTCCATCGAAGCCGTCGCCGCGATCATGCGGCTGATGCGGCTGTCGTGCCCGGTCGGCCGGGTATAGGACGTCACCCGCTTCTTGATGTGCTTGGCTTTGCCGACATAGAGCACCTCGCCCTTGGCGTCGATCATGCGGTAGACGCCGGGCGCCGACGGTGCGTGCTTGACCGCGCGCAGAATCGCCGCGCGGCCGCCGGCCAGGGTGCCGGAAGCAGGCTCGTTCAGATCGAGTTCAGGCAGCGAGGATTCCTCGTCTTCCTCGCGCAACTCGCTGTCCGGATCGATGTCTTTTTTGTTGCCGGTCATGATTCCAAAGATAGTGCGCGCGCTGTTATTCCGCCACATCGCTGTCGGCGGTGCGCCAGGCCAGATGCTGGCCGCCGTCGACCGCAATGGTGACGCCGCTGACGCTGCCGGCGCCGGCGAGATAAAGCACGGCGTCGGCGACATCCTGCGGCGAAGGCCCCTGCCCGAGCGGCACGCTGGCGGCCTGGATCGCGAACTGCTCGGCGTTCTGGCGCGGGCTCGGCAACACCGGCCCGGGCGCGACCGCGTTGACCCGCAACGGCGCCAGGCCTTGCGCCAAAGTCGTGGTCGCCAGATACAGCGCGTTTTTGCTCAAGGTGTAGGAGAAGAATTTCGGCGTCGGTCGCAGCACGCGCTGGTCGACGATATTGACGATCGACGCGTCGCGGCTCGCGTCGGCTTGCGCCGCGAATGCCTGCGCCAGAAACACCGGCGCGGTCAGGTTGACCGCCATCGTCGCGTCGAACTGCGCGCGCGTCAGCGTGGCGATGTCGTCTTCGTCGAACACGCTGGCATTGTTGACCAGCAAGGTCAGCGGCCCAAACGCCGCCGCCGCGGGTACCAAACCGCTGAGCGCAACCGGGTCGGTCAGATCGGCGAGTACGACCGTGGCGCGCCCGCCCGCTTGCACGATCTCGCCGGCCAACGTCTCGGCCTCGGCGCGCGACCGGTTGGCGTGCAGCACGACCGCGTAACCCGATTGCGCCAACGCCAACGCAATCGCGCGGCCGATGCGCCGACCGCCGCCGGTGATCAGCGCCACGCGCGGCGCGCTTTGTTGTGTGTCCTCACTCATGCCACTCGGCTCATTCAAGTCTCAACATCGTTTGCGCATGTCGTCATACGCGCTGGCCTTCACCGCGGCCAGCCGGCGCACGCCCAAGTCGATCCGGCAAAAGCCGCCGCGACTATAGTCAATGAAACGTAATCGCACATGGTAAACGCAGCTTAAGTCTATTCGCTAAGAGATCTTTAGGGATAACGACTGGTCTCTACTGAACGATTCATAAGCGTTTAACCTAAAAAGCGCGATAACTCGCTTACGAAAAATTGTCCAAGTTTCGCCCGCAAAAACGGAATCCAGGGCGAGGCCGGCAAGCAAATTTCCGCGGCGCGCTTCAGGCGCTTTCGGCAGCGAGTAGGTGGAGAGTAAAATGAAGAAAGTAATTCTGGCCCTGACCGTGGCAGGCATGGCGGCGGCTTCAAGCGCTGCCTCCGCCGCCGACATGCAGAACGGACCGACGCCTTATTATTCGAGCCCGGCGCCGCAGGGTGCTTACTACAATTGGGCCGGCGCCTATGCCGGCGCCAATGTCGGGTATCAGTGGGGCTCGGTCAGCAACACCAGCACCAATCCGAGCGGCCTCGAAGGCGGCCTGCAGGGCGGCTACAACTGGCAAAACGGCCAGTTCGTCTATGGCGCCGAAACCGATCTGCAGATCTCGGGCGCCGACGACACCTTCGCACCCTACAAATTCTCCAACCCCTGGTTCGGCACGCTGCGCGGCCGCGCCGGTATGGCGATGAACAACATTCTGTTCTACGGCACCCTCGGTCTGGCCTATGGCGGGCTCAAGGGCGAAAGCGCCGGTTTGTCGGAATCCAAGACCCACATCGGCTGGACCGCCGGTCTCGGCGCCGAAGTCGGCCTGACCCCGCAATGGTCGGCCAAGATCGAATATCTCTACGCCTCGCTGAGCAGCCGCACCTATTCGGTGACCGGCTCGGATAACGGCCTGTCGTCGAGCTTCCTGCGCATCGGCGTCAACTACCACTTCTAGTCTGAGCTTCAGCGCGTGGCCTGATGTGGCCGCCTCAAGAAACAAACCCCGGGCGCTTGCGCCCGGGGTTTTTGTTGCGCGGCCGCCGCTTTGTCGGCCTCGACAGGCGGCGGCCGGAAACGCTTTGGTAATCGGCTGGTAATGTTTCGTTAATATTCGATTCTTGGAGTAAAAATTCTCGTAGTTGTCGGCGAATTGCAGTCTTAATCTGGGCAGAATCGTGTCAATTCATTGTCAGAACAAAGATTGATGAACTTATAACTTATTGATCTGTGTGTCTTTTCTACACTAGACGCCAAATAGATTCCGAATACTGTGCGGCCAGGTTTTGGGGCTACAACACGTTACGGAGTTCTCTCAATGAAGCGCTTAGTTCTCGCCGGTGTCAGCGCAATCGCGGTGGTCACCATGATGGGGGCGGCCAACGCCGCCGATATGCCGCGCCGGCACGCCATGCCGACCAAGGCCCCGATGTATGTCTCGGAGTCCTATAACTGGACTGGCGTCTATGCCGGTATCAATGGCGGTTACAGCTGGGGTCGTGCGAACTTCTCCGCTCCGCTGTCGAGCGGCGACATCAACACCAAGGGCGGCCAGATCGGCGGCACGCTCGGCTATAACTACCAGGTTGGCCAGGTCGTGTTCGGCCTCGAAACCGATCTCGACTGGAGCGACGTCAAGGGCAGCGGTGCCTGCGGCGGTCTGACCTGCGAATCCAAGAACACCTGGCTCGGCACCACGCGCGGCCGCATCGGCTATGCCTTCAACCGCTTCATGCCGTTCGTCAGCGGTGGCCTTGCCTACGGCGGCGTCAAGAACTCGGCGACCGGCCTCGGCGACTCGACCTCCACCAAGGCGGGCTATGCCCTCGGTGGCGGCATCGAAGCCGCGATCGCCGGGCCGTGGACCGCCAAGGTTGAATATCTTTATACCGATCTCGGCAACACCAGCGCGCCGTCGGGTTCCGACGTCAGCTTCAAGAGCAACACGGTTCGCGCCGGTTTGAACTATCGCTTCTAATCGACCCGCGACCGCAAACGATAAAGAGCCCCGGACTTCGGTCCGGGGCTTTTTTGTTTTCAAAGGGTGCCACTCCGCGAAGCGCCCTACCCGGCAACCGCTACCGGAACATTTAATCGACAAATTGATGACGAATTTTTCCGGGAACGAAGACTGTGCCGGAACAAAGTTCCACGATCGTATGGAACACAACGGCGTGAGCGGTACGGATTCGACAGCATTCGCAGGGAACAACGCGACCGCCATTGCGTTGATTTGATAATCGGGGGACGGCGCAACCGCGCGTGTTCCGAATACCGGATCAACAGATCGAAGTGAGGTGCGTCATGAAAAAGTTTTTGCTCGCCAGCGTCGGCCTTGTCATCTTCGGCGTCGCCTCGGCCTCGGCGGCCGACCTGCCGCGCCAGATGCCGACGAAAGCGCCGGTCTATGTCGCGCCGGCGGCCTATAACTGGAACGGCCCCTATATCGGTATCAATGGCGGCTACGGCTTCGCCAGCACGCATAGCGGCGATGGCGGCCTGGTCGGCGGCACGCTCGGTTACAACTATCAGACCGGTCCTTGGGTGTTCGGCCTGGAAGGCGACATGAACTGGACCAACATCAAGGGCTCGGGCACCTGTGGCGGCGTCACCTGCTCGACCGAAAACCATTGGCTTGGTACCGCGCGCGGCCGTCTCGGCTACGCCATGGGATCGACCGGCAGCATCTTGCCCTATATCACCGGTGGCGCCGCGTTCGGCGATATCGAGAACTCGGCCCCCTCTGGTACCGTGAGTGATACCAAGGCCGGCTGGACGCTCGGCGGCGGTGTCGAAGCCGCGCTCTCCGGTCCGTGGACCGCCAAGGTCGAATATCTCTATGTCGATCTCGGCAACGGCCCGACCATCGGCGCCAACACCTCCAGCTTCCACAGCAACATCATCCGCGCCGGCCTGAACTACAGGTTTTAACGGCGGCGCCGGACGCGTTTACGTTCAACAGACGCGCTTGAAAAAATAAAAAGCCCCGGAGCTTGTTGCTCCGGGGCTTTCGCGTTGCCGGGTGCGTGTTACGGCTCGACCTTGGTCTCGGCAAAAGCCGGCACTTGCGCGGCGAAGCGGTCGAGCCAAGCCACCAGGTTCGGATAGATCTTGCGCCACGTACCGCCGAAACGCAGGTCCTGATAACCGAGCGCACAGGCCAGGGCGATCTGGCCGACATTGGGCGGCGCGTCGATCGCGGGCGGCGACGCCTCGAGCACCGACAGCGCGCGCGCGACTTTGTCGGCCTGGCGATCGACCCAGGTCTGGACCAGCTTTTCCGGCGGGCGGTAGCGGCTCTCATAGATCATCAACACGCCGGCATCGAGAATGCCGTCGCACAAAGCCTGCAAGCGCAGCGCGGCGAAACGGGCTTTCGATTCGGCCGGAAGAATTTTGCCGCCGCCGGCGACATGATCGAGCACTTCCAGGATCACGCGCGAGTCGTAATAGGCGGTGCCGTCTTCCATGATCAGCGCCGGAATCTTGCCGAGCGGATTTTGCGCACGAAGCGGATCGGCCGGATCGTTGAGATCGGTGTCACGCACGTCGATCTTGTCGGCCAGCCCGAGCACGCTGGCGGCGATCCGCGCCTTGCGGACGAACGGCGAGGCGGGCGAAGAATGCAGGATCATCATGACGGAATCATTCACTGTTGCAGCAGCGGAGCCCGCGGCTGTCGGTTAAAGCGGACAATATTGGAATTGCGCCCGCCGCCGGCGAGCGCTATTGAATGTCAGTAACGCACCGATATTCTAGGCGATGCGTCAGCTCACGACCAGATTGACCGCCTTCGGTCCTTTGCCTTTTTTGTCCGGCTCGACATCAAAGCTGATCTTCTGGCCTTCGTTCAGGCTCTTCAGTCCGGCCTGCTCGACGGCGGTGATGTGCACGAACACATCGCGCGCGCCGTCGTCCGGCTTGATAAAACCATAGCCACGTTCGGCATTAAAAAATTTAACAACCCCGGTCTGCGCCATTGGGTGCTTCCTCCCGCACGTTTGCTCCGCCACCGGCCCCACGCACGGCGGCTCGGCTGGACATTCACGAACGGGGAAAGCGTCGGCCTTATAGCTGGCCTCAGTCACTCCGCCGGCCCCCCACAAGGAGGCGGAACGTCACTGCCAATAGACCAAACTACACACCAGATAGGAGTTTGAGGAAAGAGGCTACAATGTCACGGGTCACTCATGACGCACCGCGAAATAATCGCGGCACTGAACCAGGCGTTTGGGACAGCGCGGTCCGGGTGGCGCAGCGTTATTCGCCGGCCAGCCAATCGAGCTTGTAGCCGCCCGATTGCGGCTGGCGTTCAAGCAGTTTGACCAAAGCCGGCAGCAGAACCGCCAGTTCGCCGTGCAAAGTCCAAGGCGGGTTGACCAGGATCAGGCCGGAGCCGTTGAGCCGGGTCTGGTCACTGACCGGCGACACCAGCAGTTCGGCGCGCAGAATTTTGGCGATGCCGAGCTTGTTCACCCGCTTGGCGAGCGCGTCGGCCTCGCCCCGGCCCTTAATTGGATACCACAGGGCATAAATGCCGGTCGCCCATTTGCGGTGCGCCAAGCCAAGCATATGCGACAGCCGGTGAAAATCGGCGGCCTCCTCGAACGGTGGATCGACCAGCACCAGACCGCGCCGCTCCGGCGGCGGCACATAGGCCGACAACCCGGTCCAACCGTCGATCTCGATCGCCTTGATCCGGTCGTCGCCGCGCAAATGGCGCGCCAGCGTCGAATAGGCCTTGGGCTCCAACTCGCAGGCGATCAGCCGGTCCTGCGCCCGCAGCCAGGCGCGCGTCAGCGCCGGCGAGCCGGGATAGACCTTGAGCTTGCCGCGCTCATTGAACGCGTCGATGACCTCGACGAACGGCGCCAGCAGCGCGGCGATGTTGTCCGGCAATTCGCCGGCCTCCTGCGCCGCCAGCAGCCGGGCGATGCCGTCGCGCCATTCGCCGCTGCGGTTGGCTTCGGCGCTGGTCAGGTCATAGAGGCCGAGGCCGGCATGGGTATCGATCACCCGGAATCCGGCCGGCTTCTCGCGCAGATAATGAAGAATGCGGCACAGCACCGCGTGTTTGAACACATCGGCGAAACTGCCGGCGTGAAAGGCGTGGCGATAATTCACGGGCGCTTCGTAGCTCCAAATTCTGCCAAAGACGGCTTGGCTCGGTTGGGCGCGGCATGGCAGGTAGGCCGCGGCGGCCGGGCAAAAGCCTTATGGCATAAATTGGCCGGTCAATGCGGCACGCCGCGCAGGCCGAATTGGCGGCGCGGCCGGACCGCGCGCGGCGGCGGCGGTGGCGGCACATTCAAGCGGCGGAACATGGTGCGCACACGATCTGCGCAATCGTCGCTGACCGGACTGCGTTCCGGTTGATGGCCAAGGCCATCCGCCGCGCCGGTCGGCGCTAGCCGTTGCTGGCGCAAGTGATGCCATTGCCGCAACAGCAGCCGCGCGATGACATAGACCGCCGACATCGCGCCGATAAATTGCAGGCCCGGCGACAGCCGCAGCATCGGCAGCGGATCGCAGATCACATCGATCATGGAAACCGCGGGGATGCCACAGACATCGGCCACGCCGAAAGCGCGCCTTGCGCCGCAATGCCGTGGTCATGCGCGGTCAAGGGCCACAGCGCCATATAGCCGAGACCGACGAACCAGACCGCGAATTGCACATAGTCTTTGACACGATTCATCGTTGCGCTTCCCCCGCGCTCGATCGCGCGCGCAACATTGCGGAGTTTTATTGCGGGATGCTTGCGGCAATTGTCGACACGCGCGGGTTATCCCGGCACGCCAAGAACGAACGTTAGCGGCCACTTAACACGATAGCAGACACAAGGTCCGCGACGCGACACAACGCCGACCGCGCGCCAGCAGGTCAGCCACCGCGCACCGCCGGCATGAAGACCTTGTCGCGCCGGCAGGCACCGCGCGTCACCTCGGGGCAATCGCGGAACGAGAAATCCTTGGTCAGGCAGACGCGAACTTCGCTCAAACGCTTAGCATCGCAGGTAATCGTCAGCCCGGCGCGCGGCAGCCCCGGATTGGCTTTGAGAAACGCCGCCGCGACGTCGCCGGGCGCCACCATCGTCGGCTTGTTGAGGTCGTTGTAAGCCGGCGGAATTTTGACCGCCTCGCGCGCCTTGCGCACGATCGCGAAATAAGCGCTCGGCGACAGGCCGGTACAGGTGCCGTGCAGCCGCCATTCGTGGATGATCAGGCCCGCGCTCGGCATGATGTCGAGCGTGCCATTGATAATCTTGCGGTCGACCCAGGGCGCCGGCGTCTGGCACGACGACGGAAAGCCCCTTTCGAATTGCGGCCACAGGCCATGCACCACGAAAGAAAACGGCCGCCCGCCGCACTGCGGCCCAAGCCGCCGCCGGGGCTCGCGTTCGGCCGCCGCGGCGCAAAACGATGGCGACCACGACAGCGACAGAACGTAGAAATCGAACTGCCCGGGCGCGTTGCCGTGGCCGTTCGGCCTGGACGCGTTCTGAGCGAAGGCCACGACCGCGAACAGGAACAAAAAGCTGCAAGCCACCGCCGCCGTCCGCGACACCCGATACAGCCTGCCCGACAACCGTCGAAACGCTACGCGATCGATCGTCATGAACGCCCCCTGCCACAACGGCGCCTCAACAAGGCTGCCTGAACAAACCGGAAATTGATGCAGCGTAACTACTCGCATAAAGGATAGCCGATATTCTAGAACATATCAAGAACAAAAAAGAACATACCGCGACACCCAGCCCAGTCCAAAACAGGACCGTGCCGGTCTCGAACCCCCTCAAAATCTCAGAAAACGGCTGTCAGGGCCGCGCCATTTTGCAGCCGGGGTTATAGGCCCAGTTGCGGTCAAGCCCGACCACGCACCATTCAACACCCCAGCCGGCGCCAAGCATGCCGGTATCCTCGCCGATCGAGTAATAGACTCGGTGCTTGCGGCCATCGCTGACCGAGGCGACGGCGCTGCAAAACCGGCGCGGAATAGTGCCTTTGGCCCAGGGACTGAAGGCGATCTGCCGGACCCGCTCGTAACCGAGGATCTGCAGGTTGGAGTGCCAGAACCGGCTCTCCTTGGTCTCGAACCGCGATGAAATCCGGCCGAGCGCGGCGTCGCAGGCCGGCAGCACGCCGTCGTAGTTGGCCCCCGACATCAGGAACGATTTTTCCAGCCAGTTCGCCGCCTGCGCCTGGTCCGGCGCGGTGACCAAGCCGGCTAACAGGCCCGCTCCGGTGAGCATGGCGAGCGCAAAAGACCTGAGACGGAAACCGACACCCATCATATCCATGACCCCTGAAAGCCTGCGAAGCCCGCGCCAAACTTTATCACAGGTTTTTCGGGGTGCGAACGAGTTGAACACAGATTCGCAGGCCCCGGGAACTCGTGAGTCCGCTTGCGGCACGGCATGCTTTTTTTCAACGAATCGGTCGGTCGCCGATTTGTTGAGTCGTTGCAGAGCGTTAGCGCGTTTCCCCCCGGCGCCGGATCTGGCCGCTGGGGTTCGTTGATGCGCCTGTCGCGTGGCGTTGCGTCGACGCGTTGCGTGGCCACGCAGAGTACCGGTTGCCAAAACATCAGTAGCGTTGGCGTCTGTGGCGTAAGCGTCAGTTGCGTTGGCGTCCGTTGCGTTGGTTCGAGTTCGCGTTTGGTTTGTCAGCGTTGCGTCGCGTTCAGGTCTTCGTTGACCGCGTTGCGGCGTTGGCTGCCGGCTTATGGGCCGGCGGCCGCGTCGGCTTGTTCAAAGCGTCCGATTTAAGTCCAGTCGCCCAGCACCGCCTGCACCAAAGCCAAAGCCGCCACCGCCGCGGTGTCGGCGCGCAGAATGCGCGGCCCCAGCGACAGCCGCAGCACGTTCGGCCGCTCGGCCAGCGCCGCGCGCTCTTCTTCCGAAAACCCGCCCTCCGGCCCGATCAGCACCGCCATCGGCTGCGCCACCTCGGCCGTGGCCGCCGGCAACAGCGCACTTGGGCCGATCCGCGCCGCGGCCAAGGCCGCCACCGGATCTTTCACCTCGGCATCCTCGTCGCAGAAGATCATCAGACGGTCGGCATCGGCTTCCCGAAACAACGACTTGAAGGGGATCGGCTCGCCAACCTCGGGAATGCTCAGCACGCCGCATTGCTGCGCCGCCTCGATCGCGTTGGCGTGCATGCGCTCGACATTGACCCGCGCTACCTGGGTGTGCCGGGTGATCACCGGCTGCAGCTTCGAAACGCCCATTTCGACCGCTTTTTGCGCCATATAGTCGAGCCGGGCGTGCTTGAGCGGGGCAAACAGGAAATGCAGGTCGGCCGGCCGCGGTTGTTCGCGCTGGCGCTCGCCGATTTCGGCCGCCAACGTCTTTTTGCCGAGTTCGACCAGCACCGCCTGCCATTCGCCGTCGCGGCCGTTGAACAGCAGCACGCCGTCGCCCTGGCCGAGCCGCAGCACATTGCGCAAATAATTGGCCTGGTCGCGGGTCAGCGGCACCCCGGCCCCCTTGGCCAGCGGATGCTCGATATAGAGGCGTGGGGTGCGAAAATCGTAGCTTGGCATGGTCATTCCCGGGGAACCGGCCGCCGGCCGGCTTGGTTGCAAGGGCGTCGATTTAACGCGAATTGCCGCCTTCCCGACGCATTCGGCAGCTTGTTATAAGGCGTCGTCTTATGCGGCTTCCTCTTATATGACGGGTGGCGGCCGGACACCCCTTATCCTGTCTGTGTCCGGTATAAGGGGCCGGAGGCCAAACGAGGATTAATCGATGAATTTGCGCCGGGCCATCGTTATTGCCGTCTGCCTGCTGCCGGTCGCGGCCGGGCCGGCCGTGGCCCAATCGGCGTGGCCGGCGCCGCAGCAACAGGCACCGGCGCCGTGGCCCGGCCAGCAACAGCAACAGCAACAGCAACCTCAAGAGCCGGCAACCGCGGCCTGGCCGCAACCGGCGCAGCAGCCGTCACAGGCCGCGCCCGCGCCGTGGCCGACGCCGCAGCAGCAGCAGCAGAGCCGGCCGTCGCCCTGGCAACAGCCACCACAGCAGCAGCAGCAACAGCCGGACCCGGCCTGCTTCAAGGAATTCGTGAAACTGCGCGATGCCGCGCAAAAGCGCGCCAACGCCATCCAGGCCGCCGGCAAAGGCAAGACCAAGCCAAGCGCCAAGAAAGTCTGCGGTCTATTCAGCGCATTTTCGACGGCCGAAGCCAAGATGATCAAATTCGTCATCGCCAACCGGACCGCGTGCAGCGTGCCGCCGCAGGTGATCGATGGCATGAAAAAGCAGCATGCCCAAACCAACAAAATTCGCGGCAATGTCTGCCGCGTCGCCGAAGCGCCGCGTGGACCGGCGCCGCCCAGCCTGAGCGACGCGCTGTCGGCGCCGATCGCCGATCCCGACAACATCAGAAGCGGGGGCGGCACCTTCGACACGCTGGGCGGCAACCCGCTCGGCAAATGAGCGACAGCGCGCAACCCGTCGCCGACGCGACCGGCAATTGGGTCGATCGCCACGCGCCGGCCAAAGCGCGGCCTTACCTCAGGCTGGCCCGCCTCGACCGGCCGATCGGGTCCTGGCTGCTGCTGATGCCGTGCTGGTGGTCGGTCGGCTTAGCCGGCATGGCGCAAGGCCATTCGCCGAGCGGCTGGCACATCGTGCTGTTCATGATCGGCGCGTTTGCGATGCGCGGCGCCGGCTGCACCTGGAACGATCTGGTCGACCGCAATCTCGACGGGCTGGTCGAGCGCACGCGCTCGCGGCCGATCCCGTCGAAGCAGGTCACCGTCACGCAAGCCACTCTGTTCATGGTGGCGCAGGCGCTGGTCGGCTTCCTGGTGCTGATCCAGTTCAACCGCTTCACGGTGCTGTGCGGCCTGGCCTCGCTGCTGGTGGTCGTGATCTATCCGTTCATGAAGCGCGTGACTTATTGGCCGCAAATATTTTTGGGCCTGGCCTTCTCCTGGGGCGCGCTGATGGGCTGGCCGGCCGCCTTCGGCCGGCTCGATGGACCGGCGCTTATTCTCTACGCCGGCGCGATCTCCTGGGTGATCGGCTACGACACCATTTATGCGCATCAGGACCGCGAGGACGATCTCTTGATCGGCATCAAGTCGACCGCATTGTTGTTCGGCCAGCGCACCGCGCTGATGCTGTCGATCTTTTACGCGGTCGCGGTTGTGCTAATCGGCATAGCCGGTTTCATGGCCGGCGGCGGCTGGATATTTCTGGTCGGATTGATCGCCTTCGCCGTGCAGCTCGGCTCGCAGGTCGTGCGGCTCGACATTAACGACAGCGCGCATTGCCTGATGCTGTTCCGCTCGAACCGCGACGCCGGGCTGATGTTGTTCGCCGCCATGCTGATCGACGCGGCGGTTTGAGGATGCCGTTATGTTTTTTTATCGCGTTTCCGGACGGCGAGCCGGTTCCCACTTCGCCTGGAAACGCTCTAGCGGGCGTGTCGCTCGATCAGCCAATACAGGCTGACCCGCGCGCCGGTCAGAATGGACGCGATCGATAGAAACGACCCGACCGAGAGCGTCGACAACCCGGTCACGCCCTGGCCGATGGTGCAGCCGAGCGCGGCGATGCCGCCGACGCCCATCAGCACCGCGCCGAACAGATGCCGCCGCATTTCGCTGGCGCCATCCGGCGCTTCCCACTCGAATTGACCGGCGCTGCGCGCCGCCACGAACGCACCGACAATGACGCCCAAGACGGCCCCGACCGGAAAATCAGGCCGCACGCCAGATGACAGCATGAAATAGAGCACGGTGTTCCCGAGCGGCGCGACGAAGCTGAATGACTCAACGCGGCGCGTATCGAATGCGTCAAAGCCAGCGATGCCGGTCGCCCACCAGCCGAGAACGATAATCAGACCGATCGCAATGCCGGTCGCGAACACCCGCACCGATCTCGACATGTTGCCGCGCGCGTAAAAAACCGCGGCCGCGAGAACGGCAATCGCGATCGCCGCGCCCAGCGCCATCGCCATGATCGGCACTGACGGCCCGCTCAAACCCATCAGCGCGGGCAGCCGTTGCGACATCGAATGGGGCAGATCGAAGGTCAGCGGATCGGTGATGCGCACCCGCCCGAGACCGATCAAGCCGCGCATCGTGATCATCGCGGTGATCGCCATGACCAGAAACGTCACCAGCGATTTCAAATCGCCGCCGCCGAGCCGCAACAAGGTGCCGAAGCCGCAGGTGCCGACCAGCGCCATGCCGGATCCGAACATCAGCCCGCCGATAATGGCGCCGCCCCACTCGATGCGCGGCCCGGTGTAGATCGAGCGCGTCAGATCGAGACCGCCCCACAGTTCAAGCGCGTGCACGCCGATGATGGCGACCGCCGTCGCCAGAAGCCAGGCGCCGGCCCGGCGCATGTCATTGGCGTAGATCACGTCCTCGATCGCGGCGACGGTGCAAAACCGGCCACGGCGGGCGACGAAGCCCAGCAGCAGCCCGAGCCCAAGCCCCAGCAATGTCCGTATCAGAAACGGCGGAATGTCATACGGCATGGTGCGATCGATTTGATCCAGAGGATGACGAACAAGGTTGCCGGCTCAACACAAGAAAAAACGCCGGCGACCAAGACCACCGCCCCGGCCTAAAAACCGATACCGGGGCGGCGGGCTTTGTCGTTGAAGGGAACGCCGTTTGATTGCGGACTGGCGTCAGGGCCGGATGTAACTCCAGCCTTTTTCCTGCAGGTCGACCAGATGGACGACGCCGGACGGCACCACTTTCGCCTGCGACACCAGCGGAATGTCCTTGCCCTCGGCCTTTTTCATGGCGCGGCGCGTATTGGCGCAGGCGTCGAAGGTCAGATAGGGCATGCTTTCCTTCATCGACTTGAGGCGCGCCTTCACCGGCGAGGTGTCGTCGCGCAGCATGTGAAGACCGGGGCCATAGGCGACGATTTCGATTTCGACTTCCTGACCGCGCGAGGTGTAATCGCGCGCGACATTGGCCGCGTTGTTCAGCGCCAAATTCATCACGGCCGGGTCCTTGGAATCGACCTGAATGGCGACATGATGCACTTTCGCCGCGCTGTGCATTTGCGGATCGGTCGACGCTTTCGCTTCGCCGGCGCGAAGCGGTTGCGTGCCGAAAGTTATTCCGAGCGCAAGCACGGCCAAGCCGACCGCCCATTGTGGCCTTATTTTCAAGACGTTTCTCCCCTGTGGCTGAACCGGTTCATCCGGCTTCGCCGACAGTCTAATATTAGGTTTTTTGAATGTATAGCCCGCCCCGCGGCAGGGGCTTCATTCAGGGCGCGCCATCATCGGCAACGGCCAGTCGGCGCCCCTAGAGGGCGGACGCTAATGGATCGCGCCAGATGAGATCGGCGCCAGCCTTGGCCAGCCGGTCTGAACCGAGCCGATCGAGCTGGTGACGTCGTCGGCGTCGAATTCGCCATCGGCGCCCGGCTCGGTACTGTAGGCGGTCTTTGTACCAATCTTGGTACTGGTCTTGGTTTTAGCCGACGTCGAGATCGAACCGGTTACGCTGTCGCCGGCGTCCTCGTCGTTCAGGCCGTCGGCACCCGGTACCGCTTGCGGCGACGCCTTGTTCGACGACTGGCCGGCAATCGAGCCGGTATAGAGCGCGCCGCCATGCCGGCTGGCATAGATCGCGCGCGCGCGCGCGGCAACCACCTCGCCCTTGATCGCGGTCGGCCGGCACGGCCGATAGCCGGGCCTGCGCCGCATCAGGTCGAGATGAAGATGATTGTAGTGCGCGGCATTGTAGCCGGGCCCTAGCACGGTGACGAAGGTTTCGCAGGCATACAATTGCACGTCGTGCAAAAAGCCTTGCTCTTCCGGCGTGCCACGCCAGCCGTGCTGCACCGAGATATCGCGGCCGTCAGCCAGCTTGAAGCCGGCAACGTCGAGCGCATTGCCGAAGGCATGCTCGGAAATCCCGTGACCGCCGGCGCCGTTCATTTCGCGGCACGAATAAGCCGAGATCTGCTTGATCTCGACGACCTGCGAGCCGAACCAATGCAAGGCCGCCGGTTGCACGCCGTCGGTCACCCAGCGTTCGAGCGCCGAGACGATCGGACAGGACAAGGTCGCCGCCGGTTTCAAGGTCGCCGGCATGATCGCGCCGGTCGTCATTTGGCCGCGCGCCGGGCCGAGCGCCGGCGGCGTGTAACGTTGCTGTGGCGGCGGCGCGTTGTAAGCGCGCTGCAGACGGCGCGGCATCGCGCGGCCCGGCGGCAGAATGGCGTCATCGGGAATATCGTCGCGCGGCTGCGCCACGCCGGGCGGCGTGATCGACATCGGCTGGCCGGCAAGTCCTCGATCTTGTCCTCGATATTGCGCGTTATCCGGCGGCGCATAGATTTGCCGCGCGGCCGGCTGCGGCCGGTAGTTCGGCGGCAGATAATTCTGCTGCGGATAAGCCTGCGGCGCGGTGGTCCGCGGCGCGCCGATCGCCGGCGCACCCGGCGTCCAGCGCAGCTCCTCACCGTTGACGCGCGCAACCGGCGGCGCCGACGACGTTCCATAGAGCGGCTGGCTGTAGGCCTGGTTCACCGGCCAGTTCGGCATTTGCGACGAGGTCGCGACGCTGGCGGGCGGCCGCGGAATGTCGGAATAGCCGAAGCGCGAACTGGTCTCGCCCAGCGCGGTGACTTTCAGCGGAAAATCGGCGCCGCACATACCCGGGCCTTCGATCGGCTTGATCTGCACCACGCCGTCGCCGAGCTTGACGGAACCCGAGCGCATGCATTGCGCTTCGGCCTGATGGCGCCAGGCCGGCCGTTCGCCTTGCAGCATGAAGCTGCGGCCGCAGCCGGCCATAACCAGCAACGCACCCAGACCGCAAACGAGATAAATGCGTCCTGCGCCTGTCATGGCGGCTAAAATGCCGCCGGTTTCTTTAACGAGGCTTCAACGCTGACCCGAAGGAATTTGTTAAGGATAAGGATTCGTTGACAAACCGGCGCCGGCTGAAACGGCAGGCCGGGTTCGAGACAAATCGCGGCGCAAAACCGCCAAAAGACCGCGGCAAAGGGATACGCATGCAAGTGCTGGCAAGAATGATTCAGGCGGCTTTGATGAGTGCCGCGATGGTGCGCATAGTGACGCTAATTGCCACCTTCATCACTCTAGGTCTGCCGCCGGACTTCCTGAAGCAATAGTCGCACGCTTACATCATCGCCTGGCCGGTCGCCGCGACCACCGCGTTCCTGGTAACACCGGTGTCCCGCCGCGCCACCGACCGCATCATGCGCCACATCGGCGGCTAAATTTTTTATTTTCAACTCATGCAATTTTGCCAAAGCGGCCATGGTGCAGGGCAGCATCGACGTTGTTTTACCGTCCGAATGACGCCGATTTCGCGGAAATGTGGCCCACGCCCAAATTCCGTGCTGCCGCATTTTTTCGCAACGAGTTTAATTTGATCGAACGATCAAATGCTTGCCGCGCCGTTCCACAGCCATGCCGAACATGCATGTCGGTGACCGCAAATTTTGCTTGTCCGGGCATCAACACGCTTCGGCCACCCGATCGTTTGTGATAGATTTTCGTTTCATCAACAAGGGAGGCATTTGCCGTGGACCTTGCCTTGCGACTGAATGTACTGGCTGTGTGCGCCGTGTTTGTTTTCGTTGGCGCTGTGTTGCTGGGAGCATTCTAACGCATGACCCCGAAAACCGGATACCGGATTTCGGAAATGATCATGCGCTAAAAAGATTAAGTGTCCGACGACGACGCCAATCGAATCGAACGCCGGTGAAAAGCCGGGTACAAATCGAAACACCGGAGAGAACAATCTCTCCGGTGTTTTTATTTTTTCAATCCGCGTTGATTTCTAATAAGTCGCGCGTCAGCGCCAGCCCAAGCCCGGCGCGACGTGCTTGAGGATCGCCTCGATGACATGGGCGTTGTAGTCGACGCCGAGCTGGTTCGGCACCGTCAGCAGCAGCGTGTCGGCTTCCGCAATCCCCTCGTCGGCCTTCAACTGCTCGATCAGCGCGTCCGGCTCGGCGGCGTAGCTGCGGCCGAAAATGGCGCGCTCTTTTTCGCTCAAGAAACCGACCTGGTCCTCGCTCTCATCGTGGCCGAAATACATCCGGTCGCGGTCGCTCACCAGCGCGAAGATCGAGCGCGACACCGACACGCGCGGCGTCCCGCGTATGCCCGGCTTCCTTCCAGGCGTCGCGATAAAGCCGGATCTGCTCGGCCTGCTGGACGTGGAACGGCTTGCCGCTCTCGTCGATCTTCAAGCGTCGAAGACTGCAGGTTCATGCCGAGCTTGGCCGCCCATTCCGCCGTCGCATTGGTGCCGGCGCCCCACCAGATGCGCTCGCGCAAGCCCTCCGAAAACGGCTCAAGCCGCAACGGGCCGGCCGGGTTGGCAAACATCGGCCGCGGGTTCGGCTTGGCGAAGCCCTGGCCTTTGAGCAGCTCGAGAAAAATCTCGGCATTGGTGCGCGCCATGTCGGCGTCGGTCTTGCCCTCGGCCGGGACGTAACCGAAGTAGCGCCAGCCGTCGATCACCTGCTCGGGCGAGCCGCGCGAAATGCCGAGTTGCAGCCGCCCGCCGGCGATCAGGTCGGCGGCGCCGGCGTCCTCCGCCATGTAGAGCGGGTTCTCGTAGCGCATGTCGATGACCGCGGTGCCGAGCTCGATCTTTTTGGTGCGCGCGCCGCAGGCCGCCAGCAGCGGAAACGGCGAGCCGAGCTGGCGGGCGAAATGATGGACCCGGAAATAGGCGCCGTCGGCGCCGAGTTCCTCGGCCGCGACCGCGAGCTCGATCGACTGCAGCAGCGCGTCGGACGCCGAGCGGACCTCCGACTGCGAGCGACGGGGTCCAGTGACCGAAGGAGAGGAAGCCGATGTGTTTCATGGGGGTTATTTAGGCACGCGGCGTGCGGTTGTCTAATGGGCACATTCTTTAGCCTGCCCTGACACGCGCGCTTGGCCTTGGCATCCTTTGAGCGCGGATGCAGCGAAGCGAAATCCCGGCAACGTTTGCTAAAACTGCAAGCGCCCGGTGAGCGCGCCGGTGTAGCTGGTGATATCGCTACGCAGAATCACCTGGCCTGCGGCGCCGAATTGCCAGCGCCGTGAGAAGACGTCGATGCCAAGGCCGAGCGGGAATTCGCTGCGCGTGTCCTCCGCCGGGCTGCGCGCGATGTCGTAGGCATAGCCGGCCGAGGCCCAGACCCGGCCGGTTTCAAACGGCAGCGCCAGGCGCATGTTGCCGACAAGCTGCGACGACCGCGTGGTTTCGCCCGGCGTCGTCACGAAATCGGTCGCCAGCGGATTGATCGCCTCGCTGTAAGCCGGCCGGTCATTGCTGCTGTAGCGATGGGTCAGGCTGGTGGTCAGCAGATAGCGCGACAGCGGCAGCGTCAACGCCGCGCCGAACGAACTGGCGAAGAAGTTGGAGTTGTAGCTGGCGCGATAGGTCGGCAACAGCGTCGTGCCGTCGCGGGTCTGGTCGCTGTTCCAGCGGCCGACGCTCACCGTCACCGGAAAGCTCAGGAATATATAAGGCGAATAGACACCGTAGCCGGTGACGGTCCAGCCTTTGGAATCGACCTGGAGGTTTTGCGCGTCGGCTTTCGACGAGGAATTGAGCACGGCGCCGGCCAGCCCCAGCACCAGCTGGTCGTTGCCGGTGAACGCAGACTCGAAGCGATGGTCATAGCCGAACTGCAGCGAGCGCACATCGATCTTGCGCGACAGGTTGGCGCGGCGATCGTCGATATGGCTGGCGGCGCCGGTGGCCCAGACGCCGTTATCGAGCGCGCGGTATTGCGACAGCGCTTCGGTGGTGGCGGCGATGCGGTTGGCCAGCGGCTCGTCGGGCGCGCTCTGCGCCAAGGCCGGTGTGATGGCCGGTGTGAAGGCAGATGTACCGATCAGCAGCGGCGAACAGTGCGAGGCGGCGGCGCATGCGGTTCCCCCTCTACTGAACCGCAGGGACCGGCAGCGTGCCGGAGCCGCCGGGGATGCCGGCGCGATCGGAGCCGGCGGGACGGTCCACAAAGTAGAAGTGCATGTCGATGAGTAGGTATTCCCCGCTGCCTTCGTAGACGTAGCGATAGCCGCGGACGCCGTCTTTCTCGTAGGCCACGACCATGAAATAATGGCGGCCACTATCGTCGGTGAAGCGCTCGGCCAGTACGGGGTCCTTGATGCCGGGAACCATGAATGTCGCGGTGTTGTTGTTGGGGGCGGACAGCTCGCACCTTGCAGCAACATCATCAGGGCAAAGAGGACGCCAATTCGATAGCGCCACGACCACCGCGTCCACGTTGACATTCCAAACCCCTATCCCCGCAGGGACATTCCAGCCGCATTTGTTAAATGATAGCACAAAGTGCGAACCCGGCACAATTACAATCTAAAGCTGTTAATTACAGGCGCACGAAGTGTGAAACTTGTTACCAATTCACAATAGACAACTCGCCCTCACCGGCCTCGCACCTGCTGACGCACGCCGCCCCTGCCACGCGCGCGTAGGGTGGCGACGCCATCGGCACCCTCTTTGACTGACCTTTGTCAAACTCAATGCGCCAAGTGACCGTGTGCCCGGCTCATATGTGAAGTTGGCTGGGGCGAAGACCCTGGGATCACGATCGAAATTGGCCAAAGCCTTCCAAGGTGGCATCGACTCCACGGCGACTAAACAGCGAGACGCCAACGTTGGCTTTCAAAAAGCTTGCTGACCGGCGGCGGCGATCGAGAGAACGCCAGCGATTAATAGAATTGTGAGTCCGAAAAGCAGGGTGACATTCACAGTCCAGTTGGGCGCCATGACTTGCACGTGTGAGACAGATGGCTGTGGACCTATGTCCTTATGGATGGCGCCGCCGTGCAGCAGCATGGCGTACAGAGCGACGAAAAAGCCAACATGGAGAGCGCCCGCGAGCAGAGCCGCGAGGTAAAGCCTGGCAACGGCATTGGGGCCCGGCCACCAGATCAGCACCAGCGCGATCAGGCCGATGCCGAGATAGCTAGCAACCTGCCAGACGATGTAAAAGTCGGTGTGCTGGGCCCCTTCCGGATTTGCGAGACGGGTCTTGTCGAAGTCCATCGTGAGAGGCGCAAATCCGTAGCCCAACGCGACGAACGTGAGCAGTACACGCGCGAGTAATGCGTAGTCGAAATTCATAACGTTCCTTCCTCATTGTGACCCCGGTAGCGGCTACTTTCCGGACCGCACCGACGCTTGCGAATGAAGCTCTCGCCTGTTTGGCGCTCTCAGCCCAATTCGAGCGCCGCTTCCCCTTCGCGATCGCGATTGCCTTCTGACGCCGCCTGCGGCCGTACCACGCGGTCGAGATAGCGGTTGAGCGCGGTGAGGTCTCTGCCATTGCCGCGCGCCGCAACGACTCGATCCGGGCGAACGAGAAGCCAGCCTGGTCCGCGCTGGTGGTAGCGTTGACGCACCTGCCGCTGGTGATCACTCTCCGCGGCCGGCCGTAGAATGGTCAACCTGTCGTCGGCGCAGTCTTCGACCGCAGCGATGTCGATCGGCGATCCCGAATCCTCGAAGATGAGCAACGTGTGACGCGTCGCGCTAAGCTTCGGCCACAACGGCTGGGTCTCACCCGCGAGTGTGACCATGGCGTCGCGCGCGCGGGCACCGACCTCGGTGCGATTGGGATGGCGCGGTGGCGCGCCAAGCCCAACCAACGGGCCATCATGGTAGACGATCTCGGTCTCCGACAGTTCAATCTGGAGCTGCTTCTGTACGACGGGAAGATTGCCAAGGACCGAGACAGCGATATCCTTGAGAATTCGCGTGGCAGTGCCGGAACTGAAGGCAAGGTGCTGTTTCCGCCCAGCCGCCTTGACCACATTAAGCGCGACAGCACGCCGCTCCGGTTCGTAGCTGTCGAGCAGCAGGGCAGAATCGCCGATCCCCTTGAGCGCGTGGGCAAGTTTCCAGCCGAGATTAACCGCGTCCTGGATGCCTGTGTTCATGCCCTGCCCGCCGGCGGGGCTGTGGATGTGCGCCGCGTCGCCGGCAAGGAAGCAGCGCCCGACCCGATAGCGTGCCACAACCCGCTCGTTGACGCGGAAGACCGACAACCAGCTTGGATCGCGCAGGCGCATACCGCGCGGGCCGTGGCGATCGGCGAGACCTTGCAGTTCTTCCAAGGCAGGATTCGTATTGCCGGTCTCGTCGCCCTCGCGCATGGCGAACAGACGCCAGGTATCGCCCTCGAACGGGAACAGCGCGACGGTGCCACCGCGGCCCCACCACAGATAGATATTGTTGCGGTCCAATCCACCGCCATCGATGCGTACGTCGCCGAGCAGAAAGGTCTGCGGTTCGGTGTATCCATCGAACGGAATGTCGAGCGTTTGACGAACCGCGCTGCGGGCACCATCGCAGCCGACAAGATAGCGGCAAAGCACCGTTTCGCTCAAATCGCCACCGTGGGCAAGGGTCGCGGTGACACCACTCTCGTCCTGCGCAAGACCGGTCAACTCGACGCCGCGCTCGACCGTCACCCCCAAAGCCGCAAGCCGCGCGCCCAACAAGCGCTCGGTCTCTGACTGCGGCAGCAGCAGCGGAAATGGAAACGGGCTGTCGATGCCGTCAC
Source organism: uncultured Alphaproteobacteria bacterium (assembly GCA_963830125.1). GTDB lineage: Bacteria > Pseudomonadota > Alphaproteobacteria > Rhizobiales > Xanthobacteraceae > Pseudolabrys. Next base: position 228,422 of record CAWHKU010000009.1, read on the forward strand.
CGACTTCCATGCGGGCCAGTTGCCGGCTGCCGTCGCCGATGCACAGCGCATTCAGCCGCTTACCGTGACGCAGGAATTCATCGATGACGTTCATGCCCTGCAGCGCTTCCAGGCTCGCGCTCCACACCGCCAGCGCCTTGGAGACGCTGCTTGCCTGCATCGCCCGATCGACGATGCGCACGGGTATGCCGTGCTGCCGCAATGTGATCGCGAGCGACAGGCCTGTCGGCCCCGCGCCGATAATCAAGACGTCCTCGACCTTCTCTCCGGTCATGATTCCCTCTTCCGAATGGTTTGGAAAACAATTGGGTGGTCACGTTACCTGGACGTTGCGCCGGGCAGCGGCTGGTCGAGGCCGGCGGCATCGGTCTTCAGCGCGGTGATCACAGCGCGGATGCCCCAGGTGGCGACGGTTTTCGCCTCTTCCGGTGAAAAGCAGCAGGTGTCTCTCAGCCAACGCCAATAGGTCGGCGACCAGAATGATGCGCACGCCAAGCCGCCTCGCCTAAGTTGCGTCGGCGTCAAATTAGGAAGTTCTTGGCTGACTGCCTTAGCCCAACCGCTCAGGCGGTTGTCGCGATCCGCATAACGGTTCCGGTCCCAAGACGACTGGTTCATCAGGTTTCTGAGCAGCGCGCCGTGCTGCTCATAGAGCGGAAACTGCCGCGCCGGCATGGTGTGCAGTTCGGCCAGCGGTGGCGGCGGCTTATCGAAGGCGACGCGAGGCTTCAGCCACAGGAAGAACGCCCCCACCAAGTCATCCATCGCAGGGAAGTGCGAATAAACCGTCGGCGGGGAGACCCCGGACAGGGCGGCGACCTTGCGCAGGGTCAGGCTGTCGATGCTGTGCTGTTCCAGATAGTCCTTGGCGGCCATCAAGATCCGCTCCCGCGTCATGGCGGCCTGCGCTTCCCGCAACGGACTTTGATAGGTGCGTTCGCCCGACATAATTTCGATTTGATTTCCACGTGACAATTGACTTTACACTCGGAAAGTTAAATTGTCTAGACGTGATGCAGGGATTTCCGCGCCGTTGCGGAAGAAGGTTAACAAAATCGGGAGCCAAGAATGCTTGCTCAAAATCTGTTGCGCGTCAGTGTCGCCATCATCCTCGTCGGACTTGCGCTTGGTATCGGCATGGGGATCAGCCAGGATTTCCGCCTGGCACCGGCGCACGCTCATCTGAACCTGCTCGGCTTCGTCGCGCTGTTTTTGGCGGCGCTCTATTACAATGCCGTGCCGCAGGCGGCGAAGACTCGGCTGGCCGCCGTGCAGGCATGGACGGCGGCGATCGGCGCTATCGTATTTCCAGTTGGCGTTGGCATGGTAACGCTGGGCGGCCACGCCTACGAGCCGATCGTCATTATCGGCTCGCTGGTGGTGTTTGTCGGGATGGCACTGTTCGCGTGGGTCGTCTACCGCTACGGCTTTGAACACGTTGGTCAGCGCGTGTGACCAATCTTTGAAAGCCCAAGTCATCGCCGCCGCAGCGCGCTGGAAGCGCTGCGGCCGGCCCGTAAAGACTTGGCCTCAACGCTTGGGTTCAGCGCAGGGTCTCGTTCGCGGCGCCGGTCTGATCGTCGGCCTCGGCGGCCTGCGGCGGCTCTGGCGCCGCCGGCGCCAGCGTGACCGCGAATTCCACATGCCCCGCCTCTCCGGAAACCTCAAGCCCGCCGCCGAGTTGCTCGGCCAGCATCTGAACCATGCGCATGCCGAAACCGGAAGTGCCCGATGCGTCGAAGTCCGCCGGAAGCACGCCGGCGCTGCGGACAGAAAGGCGGCCGCCGTCTGCGGACTGGGTGAAGGTTACCTCGATCGGCGATTTCTCGTCGCCGTGCTTGACCGCATTGGTCACCAGTTCGTTGACGATGAGCGCCAGACTGCTGGCCTGTTGCGAGTCGAGCAGAATCGGATCGCACGTGACGCGGCAGAGATTGTCGTCCGGCATCAACGATCGGCTGATGTCGGCACAGAGCTCCCGCAGGAACTCGGAAAAATCGATCGTTTCGACGCCACCTGCCGCATGAATGCGTCGATAGGCAACGGCGATTGAGTTGATCCGGCTTACCGCGTCATTGAATTTTGCGCGGGCATCGGGGTCGCGTAGCGAGCGCGCCTGCAACCTGAACAGCGCACTGATCGTTTGCAGGCTATTCATGACCCGGTGATTCAATTCGCTCAACAGCATATCCTTGGCGTGCATCGCCCGCTGAAGCTCGTCGGCCATCGTATCGAACGCTTCCCCGAGCTGTCCGAGTTCGGTCGGCCCGGACAAGGCGGCGCGTGCGGTAAAGTCACCGCCGCGCCATCTTCGGGTCGTCTCAAGCAGCCCTTCGATCGGCGCGCGCACCAGCCGCAGGCCGATCAGCCAGGCAAGGAAGAAAGCCAATCCGGTGCCGCCCACAACGACCAGGATTTGCCGAAAATTCGCCTCGTTCAACGGAGCGAATGCCGCGTCGCGGTTCAAGCCGAAGCTGATGGCAAAGCCGCCTTGATTGAGCGCGGGTGGGATGACGCCAATGATGCGCGTGATGTCATCGTCGGGCGAGCGTGCCTCGAAATCGAATGGCGTGATTGCTTTCGTTAAACGCGCCCAGATTTCTTGCGGGATCGGCCGGCCGACGTGACTTTCCATATTGGGCTGGCGAACCAATATGATGCCATCGCGATCGATGATCGAAAGCCTCTGCCCTTCCGTCCACTGCGATCCGCTCAGACGGGTCGCCAGCGATGTCAGACTGTATCCGACATAAACCACGCCGAGTGGGCGGCTGCCGCCGCGCGCGAAATACGGCATCGCCATATGGAAGACCGGCGTGTTGCGGCCAGGTACGCGCGCGTATCCTCCAACAGCGAAGCTTTTCTTCTCCATCGCCTCTTTAAAGAACGGCCTGTTGCCGACATCCAACGGCCCGACGGGATCGCTCTCGGCCGCACGTGCGGCGCAAAACGGCTTACCATCCGCGTCGGTCGCGACCAGCGAGTCAAATCCTTCATAATTTGGCAGAACGGCCGCAAACAAACCATTGCATCGAGCCGGCTCCTGGGCCCGTACGGAGTTGAGGACGACAAGGGTACTCAACACATTTCGTACGCCGTCGACGATGCGCTGCTCCTCGGCAGCGACGCGGCGCGCTTGATCGATGGTCGTATTGCGTATTTCTCGCTCTCGTGTGGCGTGCAATTCAGCCTGATTGTATGCCTCGATCGCAACAATCGGCAGCAACGCGGCCACGACGGGAAGAAATAGACGTTGCCTAAGCGACATCGAGTTTTCTTCCGAAATTGAAGGGGTTTAAGGAGCGGGGACGGCAGAACTGCTATCGACGAATAACGCCATTTTCCCGAAAAAGTTCCACGGACTTTTGCCGTCCTCGAAACAGAGTCGTCACGCCGCCGCGGTGCGCTGCGCCGCGTGCGGATTGTAATCGAGGATCGGCGCCAGCCAGTGGCATGCAGACGGGATGAGCGCTGCGCAATCCGGACTACTTTTTCTGTCGGGCGAAATGATGAGACCCGGAAATAGGCGCCGTCGGCGCCGAGTTCTTCCGCCGCGACAGCGAGATCGATTGATTGCAGCAAAGCGTCGGACGCCGAGCGGACCTCCGACTGCGAGGACGGGGTCCAGTGACCGAAGGAAAGAAAGCCGATGTGTTTCATGGGGGACTATTTAGGCACGCGGCGTGCGGTTGTCTAATGGGCACATTCTTTAGCCTGCCCTGACACGCATGCTGGCCTTGGCAGTCTGTAGCCCGGATGGAGCGATGCGAAATCCGGAACAGCCCAATCATGCATGAAAACCCGAATTGCGCTTCGCTCCATCCGGGCTACGCTTGCTTTCCATTCCAGGTAAATTCTAGGCATGTCGACCTCGTTCTACTGGCCTAATCCAGTTGGAAACGCGGGGCACGCCTCTTTCGGCAGAGATCCTAACTTCGGCGTATATTTAAGAATTCGAGAACAGCAAATTGACTTTGAAAAATTCAGTCGTGCCGGCTGCAATATCGTGATTGAACACGATTGCAATCGTTGTGTTCCACCATAGTAGGCAGGTGAGACAGAGCGGCGCAAACCTCGTTTTCGGCAACAGGTAATCGAAATGCACCTTTGAACTTACCAAGGTTCCGTTCTGCCGAAGATCCGGAGTATCGTGAACGCCTAGATACACAGCCCCCATGCTGCGCATGACCGCATGCGCCCCCGCGAGCTGCATATTGGAAGACGCGCCGGGAGGCGCAAGCTGCCGGATCGCATCCTCCAGTTGACGGCTGAGATTCTTCTCGAACGATACAACCGGCACGTTGATTCCTCGGTCCGACGGCCAAAATATTCCGTTCGACAATCCCGGCCACACGGTCCACTCCTGCTCCTTGGCTTGCGCCAGAAGACGCTGAAATTCTGCCTTGCCGATAGACTTGAAGGCACAGTCGTTCTGCGCCGGCGCGGAATCTCGCAGCGTATATAGCCAAACCCCGGCCAACAGCACAAAGAACCCGGCGACACCACCGACTAGGACGAAGAAAGCGGCCCGCAATCGCTTCATGGTAGCGCCAGTCTTTCACTCATGCTGGACCAAATCGGCGCACATCGCGTGACGCACCCGCTATGGCTTTGTTCATTCTGATGGGCATCATCGCCGGAAACGACGAGACCTTTATCGTACCCACGAATGTAAGCATCCATCGCAAGGATAGCTTGAAAAGATCTGACGAAATCGCCATGTCGCGTTCCCTTAGAAAACAGAAAACTGGCCTAGTGCTGGGGTGTACGGACCTCCCACCCTCCTGACCTGCATTCGCTTATTCTGTTCATGAAGCTTTTCGATTATGATCGGCATCTTCTTTTCGATTGTCCGGGTAACGGCGTCTTGCGTCATTTCGATCGTCACGATTTTAAGTCTCACATTCGCGCCAAATGCTCGCGTAAATTCACCCGGGCGCACCACGCGTGCGCTCTGCGGATCTTTAAGATCGGCGAACGTTACGAATGTCGGCATCCGAGATACCGGCACCTCGCGAGTGCCCCGCATATCGTCGAGCTTCGCCCAATCCTCGAAGGGTACATTAAATAAGGCAGGAACTATGTTGTCTGAGTAATTGACGTTTTCCGCACGCGGACCCGCCGCGAGCAACGCGATGACGTTGCGTCCTTCACCGAGGCCAACGAACACCGCTTCGCCGCGAACGTGAGGTGTGTATAGAGCCGGCACTAAATGAGGCTGTGTAACTATCCGCACCTCGATCACGCTTGAGCCGGAATGCACGAAGCCGTCGACCGTCACCTCGACCGCCATCCGGTAGCGGTAGGTATAAGTCGGATAAGCGAGTTTGTACCAAACGATGGCGCCGCCGATCAGCAACAGGATGCTCAGCAATATTTTTCCGAGCGGATGCATCAGCGCAGCGCCAGCGCACGCCAAAATGCGCTTCGCTAAATCGCGATAATCGGCCGCACCGTCCGCCACCATGTTGGATATCGCCTCCGACAATCCGACAGCGCGCACAACACCTGCGCACACTTTAACGGTAGAGAGCGATTTCACGATAGGCAAATGATAGTCGAATGACCTGTGGGTTCCTCCATAACGAGATGTGTTGATGACATGGTTGCATTACATGAGCGCGTTCATGCAGGGATCGTCAGCGTATCATTTCTGATGATAGGGCACGGCTATAAGATGAAGTAAGCTTTTGCTTGAACAGGATAATTTTTTCGCCGCACTTGAAATCCTGCTTGTAAAATTTCGTTAAGGCCGGTGCGCGTAATTCACATAATTTGTCCGCATAGATACTGGCGCATAGTCGCCTTGATCAATCCACATAGCGAGGCGTGTTTGCGCGCGAATGACAGCGCGCAGTCGCATTGCCAATCAAATTGCCACCGGGCAGCTTCAACCCAACAGGAGTGCCACGCGGGCCAGTTCGGTTGTATGCGTCCATAGCGAGAATGGCTAAGAACAGGTCGTTAGTCATGACGCAGCCCCAATGAACATCGTGTCAGCAATTGCAAAGCCGTTTGACGAGTACAGCACTCCATGGTGTGGAGCACCTTTCATGCTCTTGTACCAAGGCAGCTTTTTATCGATATCGATCACAATCGGGTCGCGCGCGATCTCGACGGTAGCGTCGACCAATCGCGCGCTTGGTCCGAACAACTCAGGAATTTCAGACACCTGAAGTTTTTTTGCTGTCTTCGGATCGGCAATATCGGAGAACCAGATAAGACGCGGCATGTTGTCCGTGGAAAGATGCCGTTTGCCGGTCAAATGCTTCAACTGGGGCAATTCTTTGTTGGTGCTTTTATTACCGAATGCAAATGAGGCCAGCCAGATGGCGCTCAACGCTCCGTCCGCAGCCGGCCCGTACGACTCGCCATTAACAAGCGCAGCGACCACCGCGCCGCGCGACCCGAGATCGACCAACGCAGCCTGTCCGCGAATGCTAGGGTGATAGGGCCCGACGTCGCCGAACTCTGGACCGCCATGCCAGGTGACCTCGATGACGCTTGATCCAGTATGAACTTTGCCGTCGACCTCAATCGCAAGCGTGAGGCGATAACGATAGCTATATGAGGGATATGTAACTTGCCACCAGACAACGGCGCCGCCAATCAGCAGCGCGATTGTCAGCACACCGAATAGCAAGATTTTTCCAACGTTACGCATCACCGCCGCGCCTCTGCGCGAGCGGGCGTTGCAAAATTGCAATTATCGTCCGCAAAGGCCGATTGCATGTTGGATATCGCCCCCGACAATCCGACAGTACGCACAACATCTGCGCACTCGTTAACGGTAGAGAGCGTTTTCGCGATAGGCAAATGAAAGTTGTATGACCTGTGGGTTGCCGAGAAGCGTTTGCGGGAGCTCAGGCGCGAAGCGCCGTGATCCACCCTGCAAACTCACGCCGCCTCATTCCCCTGCGCCGCGTGTGCGGATTATAATTGAGGATCGGCGCCGACAAGGCGCCAGCAGTAAGTAGCCACTAGCCCGGATGGAGCGCAGCGAAATCCGGGCGACGCTTTCTAGGCTTACCTAGAACGGCCACAACATTTCACTTCGGCCGCGCGGTCAGGCCGCCGTACGCCGCTTCATCGTCATAATCGCGCCGCACACCGCGTCGGAGGCCTTGGCGTAGCTGGTGCCATTGAGCAGCGCCTTTTCGGCTTCCGGGTAACGCTGGGCATTGATGAGCTCGGCAACCCTGCCGGCCTCCGTATGGAAAGTGCGGTGCAGCGCCTTGAGGTTCTGAAATTCGTTGTTGTTGCCGAACTTGCCCTTGCCGTCGCCATAGAGCCACTGCCCGAGCTGACAGCAGTCGTCCTTGACGATCGTGACGGCGTCGAGTTGCTCCTGGTTGGTGATCGCGCGCCGCAATTTGACCTTCCACTCGGCGTGCTTGTCGATAGCGGCATCGAGATTGATGTCGACGATGGGCGTCGCGCCCGCTGCGGACGGCGCGTGATGATGCCCATGATGCTGGTGGTGACGGTTGCTCAACTTCGGCTGAGGCCGAGACTTCGCGGCGCGCGTGGGCGCGGCGACAGCACCATCAAACTTGAAGAAGGCGATTTGCGCGCCGATCGAGCCGACCTGGTGTTCCAACGCCTTGGCGGTGGCGGCATTCTCCTCGACCAGAGCTGAGTTCTGCTGCGTGGTGGTGTCAAGCTGCGTCAACGCCTTGCCGATCTGTTCGACGCCGCCGGCCTGCTCGACGCTGGCATTGGCGATATCGGAGACCGCATCGGTGACGCCCTTCATGGCCGCAATAATCTCGCTCAGCGACGTGCCGGCGCGATTGACGAGTTCGGCACCTTCCTGCACTTGGCCGGACGAATTCGTGATCAGATCGGTGATATCCTTGGCGGCTTGCGAAGAACGCTGCGCCAGGCTGCGAACTTCCGACGCGACGACGGCAAAGCCGCGGCCGGCTTCACCCGCTCGCGCGGCTTCGACCGCGGCGTTCAGGGCCAGAAGATTGGTCTGGCGGGAGATCTCGTCAATGATGTCGATGATTTCCGAAATCTTGCGCGAGGAGTCCTCGATCTTGGCCATCGCCTCAACGGCCTTATGGGCAATCGCACCGCCGCGTTCGGCCACCGAGCGCGCATCGATCGCCGACTTTTTGGCGTTCTCGGCATAAGCCGCGTTCTGGCGGATGGTAGCCGAAATCTCCTCCATCGACGCCGAGGTCTCTTCGAGGCTGGCGGCCTGGTCTTCGGTGCGCTCGGACAGATCGGTGGTACCGGCGGAAATTTCCGCGGAGGCGTTGCCGAACTCGTGCGTGGCCGAAGCGATGGCCCCGATCGTTTGTGTCAGTCGCTTCGACATGCCGTTGACCGCGATGGCGACGGCGCTGATTTCGTCGTTGCGCCGCGTGTCGCGCGAATGCGCCCTCAGATCGCCTGCCGATTGCGCGGTGATGACATCGACCAGCGCCGCCAAGCGCTTGCGGATGTTGCGCACGACGAAGGCGGCAAATCCGCCGATCAGAACGGCCATCGTCAGACCGGCGGCGATGGTCTCCTCCAGGCCGCCATGTGCAAGATTGCCGACGGCACCCAGCACAAATAGTCCGGCCATCATCGCGGCGACAACCGCGTAGAGTTGCGCGCGCAGACCGAAGGACATGAGCGTTTCCTTATTCCGCATGTTTTAAGAGCCGCCTGTGGCAGACGGTAGGAGATATAGAGAGCCCGGCAGATCAGCCGTTACGCACAATAAATGCCTGTGATTTATATATGACAACAAATGTTAATAATCTGTTTGCCATACCGGGCCGCCACGGCCAGTGCTTTTCAAGGGCCGGGTCGAGACCGGCAACTCAGCCGCCGCCGTCCGCTGCGCCGCCTGCGCCGCATGCGGATTGTAATTGAGGATCGGCGCCAGCCAGCGCTCGGCCTCCTCGACGCTCCAGCCTTTGCGCCTGGCGTAATCCTCGACCTGGTCGCGCTCGATCTTGCCGACGCCGAAGTAATGGCTTTGCGGATGGCTGAAATACAGGCCGCTCACGGCGGCCCCCGGCCACATCGCATAGCTCTCGGTCAGCTTGACGCCGATGCGGTCGGGCTCGAGCAGCGTAAACAGCGTGCCCTTCTCGGTGTGGTCGGGCTGCAGCGGATAGCCCGGCGCCGGACGGATGCCTTGGTATTTTTCCAAGATCAGGTCGTCGTTCGACAAAGCCTCGGCCGGCGCATAGCCCCAGAATTCCTTGCGCACGTTCTGGTGCAGCCGCTCGGCGAAGGCTTCCGCCAGCCGGTCGGCCAGCGCCGACACCATGATGGCGGAGTAGTCGTCATTGGCGCGCTTGAAGCGCTCGGCGATGACGTCCTCGCCGATGCCGGCGGTCACGGTGAAGGCGCCGATGTAATCCTTCAGCCCGGAGTCGCGCGGCGCGACGAAGTCCGACATCGACTCGTTGAAGCGGCCTTCGCGCTTCGACAATTGCTGGCGCAGGCCGTGCAGCACGTGGATCGGCTTGTCGCGCGTCTCGTCGGCATAGACATGAACGTCGTCGCCGACGCTGTTGGCCGGCCAGAAGCCGAGCACGGCTGAGGCCTTGAACCATTTCTCGGCGACGATCTTGTCGAGCATGGCGCGGGCGTCGGCATAGAGCGAACGCGCCGCCTCGCCGACCTTGTCGTCGTCGAGAATGGCGGGATAACGGCCGCTCAGTTCCCAGGTCTGGAAGAACGGCGTCCAGTCGATGATCTCGACCAGATCGGCGATCGGGTAATCGGCCAGCACCTCCGAGCCGAGGAAGCTGGGCTTCGGCGGCACATAGGCGCCCGACCAGTCGAGCTGCAACGCATTGGCGCGCGCGGCGGTGAGCGGCAGCCGCACTTTGTCTTCCTGCGCGCGCGCATGCGCGTCGGCGACCTTGCGGTATTCGCCGCGCAGCTCGGAAATGTAAGCGGCCTTGTTGTCGGCCGACATCAAGGCCTGCGCGACGCCGACGGCGCGGCTGGCGTCGTTGACGTAGACCGCCTGGCCGCGGCTGGTAGTTCGGATGGATCTTGACCGCGGTATGGACGCGGCTCGTCGTCGCGCCGCCGATCATCAGCGGCAGGTCGAGGCCCTGGCGTTCCATCTCGGCGGCGACATGGCACATTTCATCAAGAGAAGGCGTGATCAGGCCGGACAGGCCGATGATGTCGGCCTTCTCGGCCTTGGCGACTTCGAGAATCTTCGCCGCCGGCACCATGACGCCGAGATCGATGACTTCGTAATTGTTGCACTGGAGCACGACGCCGACGATGTTCTTGCCGATGTCATGGACGTCGCCCTTGACGGTGGCCATCACGATCTTGCCGTTATTCGAGCGTTCGGCGGCGCCGCCGGCGGCGAGGCGTTCGGCCTTCTCTTTGTCCATGAACGGCATCAGGTAGGCAACCGCCTGCTTCATGACGCGCGCGGATTTCACCACCTGCGGCAGGAACATCTTGCCGGAGCCGAACAGGTCGCCGACGACATTCATGCCGTCCATCAGCGGGCCTTCGATGACGTCGAGCGGACGCGCCAGCTTCTGGCGCGCTTCCTCGGTGTCGGCATCGACGAATTCGGTGATGCCGTGCACCAGCGCGTGCGACAGCCGGCTTTCGACCGGCTTGTCGCGCCAGGCCAGATCGACGGTCTTGGCTTCCTGGCCTTTGCCGCGGAATTTATCGGCCAGCGCCAGCAGCCGCTCGGAGGCGTCGGGCCGCTTGTTGAGGATCACGTCCTCGCAGGCCTCGCGCAATTCCGGATCGAGGTCGTCATAGACCGCCATCTGGCCGGCATTGACGATGCCCATGTCCATGCCGGCGGCGATGGCGTGATACAGGAACACCGAATGCATCGCCTCGCGCATCGCGCTCGTTGCCGCGGAACGAGAACGACAGGTTCGACACGCCGCCCGAGATATGGACGTGCGGCAGGTTCTTGCGGATCCAGCGCGTCGCCTCGATGAAGTCGACGCCGTAATTATTGTGCTCCTCCATGCCGGTGGCGATGGCGAAGATGTTGGGATCGAAAATGATGTCCTGCGGCGGGAAGCCGACCTGATTCGACCAGGATGTCGTAGGCGCGTTTGCAGATCTCGGTCTTGCGCTCAAAGGTGTCGGCCTGGCCCTTTTCGTCGAACGCCATGACGACCACCGCCGCGCCGTAACGGCGCACGGTCTTGGCGTGCTCGATGAACGAGGCTTCGCCTTCCTTCATCGAAATCGAATTGACCACCGGCTTGCCTTGCAGGCATTTCAGGCCGGCTTCGATCACCGAGAACTTCGACGAGTCGACCATCACCGGCACGCGCGCGATGTCGGGCTCGGCGGCGATCAGATTGAGGAAGGTCGTCATCGCCTCTTCCGAGTCGAGCAGGCCTTCGTCCATGTTGACGTCGATGATCTGGGCGCCGTTCTCGACCTGGTCGCGCGCGATGGTCAAGCGCGGCGGTGTAATCGCCGGCGGTAACCAGCTTGCGGAACTTGGCCGAGCCGGTGACGTTGGTGCGCTCGCCGACATTCACGAACGGAATTTCCGGCGTCAGCGCGAACGGCTCGAGGCCCGACAGCCGCAGCTGCGGCGTAATCTCCGGAATGACGCGCGGCTTGTGGCCGTTGACCGCCTTGGCGATCGCCGAAATGTGGTCGGGCGTGGTGCCGCAGCAGCCGCCGACGACATTGACGAGGCCGCTTTTCGCGAATTCGCCGAGCAGCTCGGCCATATATTCCGGGCTCTCGTCGTAATAGCCGAACTCGTTGGGCAGGCCGGCGTTCGGATAGGCGCAGACAAAGGTGTCGGCGACCCGGCCGAGCTCGGCGATATGCTGCGCGCATTTCGGTGGCGCCGAGCGCGCAGTTCAGGCCGATGGTCACCGGCTTGGCGTGCCGCACCGCGTTCCAGAACGCCGCCGGCGTCTGGCCCGACAGCAGGCGGCCGGACATGTCGGTGATGGTGCCGGAGATCATCACCGGCACGTCGATGCCGCGCGCTTCACAGGCTTCGTTGATGGCGTAGATCGCGGCCTTGGCGTTGAGCGTGTCGAAAATGGTTTCGATCAGCAGCAGGTCGGCGCCGCCGTCGAGCAGGCCCTTGATCTGCTCGGCATAGGCGTCGCGCAACTGGTCGAAGGTGATGGCGCGGAAGCCGGGATTGGACACGTCCGGCGAGATCGAGGCGGTGCGGTTGGTCGGGCCCAAGGCGCCGGCGACAAAGCGCGGAATGCCGTCTTCGGCCTCGGCGTCCTTGGCGGCTTCGCGCGCCAGCCGCGCGCCCGCCAGGTTCAGCTCATAGGCGATGTCTTCCATGCCGTAATCGGCTTGCGCGATCGTGGTCGAGGAAAACGTGTTGGTCGAGACGATGTCGGCGCCGGCCTTGAAGTAGGCGAAGTGGATGTCGCGGATCGCGCGCGGCCGGCTGAGATTCAGCAGATCGTTATTACCGCGCACCTCGCGGTTCCAGGCGTCGAAGCGCGCGCCGCGATAACCTTCTTCGTCGAGCTTGAGCGCCTGGATCATGGTGCCCATGGCGCCGTCGAGCACCAGAATGCGCTCCTTCAAGGCGGCGGAGAATTTGGCGCGGATGTCGGGCTTATGTGTCGTCTTGGACGCGTTCACTTAAATGGTACTCCGGATGTCAGGCGGCTTGCGCCACCGCCGGCCGAAGGCCCAGCAGATGACAGATCGCGTAGACGAGGTCGGCGCGGTTCATGGTGTAGAAATGGAAATCGGTGACGCCGCGATCCAACAGGTCGATGACCTGTTCGGCCGCGACCGCGGCGGCGATCAGCTTGCGGGTCGCCGGATCGGCGTCGAGCCCGGCGAAGCGTTCGGCCAGCCACGCCGGCACCGAGGCGCCGGCGCGGGCGGCGAAATTGGTCGCCGCCTTGAAGTTCTGCACCGGCAGAATGCCGGGCACGATCGGAATATCGATACCGCGCGCCCGCACCCGGTCGAGATAACGGAAGTAGAGATCGTTCTCGAAAAAGAACTGCGTCATCGCGCGGGTCGCGCCGGCATCGACTTTGCGCTTTCAGCATGTCGATATCGGCTTCGACCGTCGGGGAATCGGGATGGCGTTCCGGATAGGCCGACACCGACACTTCGAAATCGGAACTGATGGCTTTGATGCCGGCAACGAGATCGGCCGAGGTTTCGTAGCCGCCCGGATGGGCCGCGTATTTGCGTGCCCGGCCCGGCGACGCTGATCGCCGCGCAGCGCCACGATGTGGCGCACGCCGGCGTCATAATAGTTGCTGCACGATCGCGTCGACTTCGTCGCGCGTCGCCGCAACGCAGGTCAGATGCGCCGCCGGCGTCAGATCGGTTTCGGTCAGGATGCGCTTGACGGTGGCGTGGGTACGCTCGCGCGTCGTGCCGCCGGCGCCATAAGTGACCGAGACGAATTCCGGCGACAGCGGCGCCAGCCGCGTCGACCGACTCCCACAGCGTCTTCTCCATCGCCTCGTCCTTCGGCGGGAAGAACTCGAACGACACGTTGATGCGGTTATGGCCGGCCGGCATAAAGCGGCTCGGCCGCAGGGTACTCATCATCACGCCACCTCACGCCGTTTCGACGACGCCATCACCGCGCGGTTGTCGCGCGCCAGCCACAGCGAGACCGCGATCTTCTCGCCGGTCTTGCCCTTGGAGCCGGGCTCCGGTTGCAAACTTTTGTGCGTCACCGGTTCGAGACCGGCGGCTTCGACCCATTGCGTCACCGTGTCGGGGGTAAAGCCGAGACGGCGATGCGCGAACTGCTCGCGCAGGAATTCCTGTTCGTGCGGCGCGAAGTCGACCACCAGCAGACGCCCGCCCGGCGCCAGCACGCGCGCGGCTTCCTTGATCGCGCGGCCACCGTCGTCGAGGAAGTGCAGCACCTGATGAAGGATCACGACGTCGAACGCGTCGTCGCCGATCGGCAGGTCGTAGAGATCGCCCTGGCGCACGCTGCAATTTTTCAGACCCGCGCGTTCCAGCCGGTCGCGCGCCAGCAGCAGCATGTCGAGCGACAGATCGAGCCCGAGGCCGCGTTCGATTTCGGGGCCGAACAGTTCCAGCATCCGGCCGGTGCCGGTGCCGAGATCGAGCAATGAATTAAACGGCTTGTCGGCGAGCGCGGTGCGGATCGCCGCTTCGACCGCGTCGTCGGCGACATGCAGTTGCCGGATGCGATCCCATTCGGCGGCATGCGCGCTGAAATAAGCCTGCGCTGCCTCGGCGCGCGCCTGGCGCACCGACACCAGCCGCTCGCGGTCGCGCGCGATGATCGGATCGTCGGGATTGAGATGATCGAGCAGGCCGCGCGCCACTTCGGCGCCGCCGCCATGTTCGGCCAGCCGGAAAAACGCCCAGGTGCCCTCGCGGAAGCGCTCGATCAGCCCGGCTTCGACCAGCAGCTTGAGATGGCGCGAAATGCGCGGCTGCGACTGGCGCAAGATATCGGTGAGGTCGGAGACGGTCAGTTCGGCTTCCGCCAGCAACGCCAGCACGCGCAGACGCGTTTCTTCACCCGCCGCCTTGAGGGCGGCGTTGAGCGCGTCAAACCCGAGCTGGGCATTGATTTTCGTCATCTCAACCTTGCTAAGCTTGCGCTAAATAAAAAGCGGGACTGCCTTTATGGGCCTGTTCCCACTATATAAGGATATCTTTATACGTTTAACAAGACGTTCGCAAGCCCACCGCAGTGCACAATTCACGTCGGCTTGGTTAGCGAACGATGTCGAAACGCGGCCCACCTCGCGGCGTTCCCGGCCCGTATCGGCCCTGTTCCCGCCTGAAACTGCGCCTTAGTCGCGATAAGGAACTTAAGATGACCACGTCGACCACTTCAGCCAGCCCGGAATTCGGCGCCCGCGACGGGGAAAAAACCATCGATCTGCCGGCCCAGCCCGACGCCGGGGTCTACTTCATCGGCCGCATCCGCACGCCCTGGAAACAGCGCAAGGACTGCCCGAAGAACGCCCGCGGCTCGGACGCAGTCTGCACGGTCGAACTCGATCCGCGCTGGATCGAAGGCCTCAAAGAGGTCGAGACCATCTCCAATCTGGTGCTGCTCTATTGGATGGATCAGGCGCCGCGCAATCTGGTGCTGCAGGTGCCCGGCCATCATCGCGGCAATGCCGGCGTCGGCCGCGGCACCTTCGCCCTGCGCTCGCCGGCCCGGCCGAACCCGATCGCCATGAGCGTGGTCAAATTGCTCGGCATCGACGGCAACAAACTCAAGGTCATCGGCCTCGACTGCCTCGACGGCACGCCGCTTCTCGACATCAAACCCTATTTCGCCACGGTCGACAGCGTGCCGGAGGCCACCGTGGGCTGGCATCAGAAAAAAGAATAAGCGCCGAAAACACCAACGATCACAGTTAGTTCCGTCACCGGACCGGTATTCGACCAAAATGTGATGGGGAACATATGAACCTAGGTCGCCGTTGCCTACACGAATGACACGAGAGTTCGTCATCGGAGGCTACGATGTCCGTCAAATTAGTTTCCACCGTTTCGCTCGCCGCGCTGATCGCCACCTTGTCCTTTGGTGTCGCGCAGGCCGACCCGATGTTTGCTTATGCCCCGGCGCAGAGTCAGATGGGCCCGCAATACCCCGTCGAGACCGTTGCGCCCGATCAGGATGCGCAGCTCGATCCACGCTTCCAACGCCAGATCGTCAATTTCTCGACCCAGGAAAAGCCCGGCACCATCATCATCGATACGCCGAATACATTTCTCTATTACGTGCTCGGCAACGGCAAAGCGATCCGCTACGGCATCGGCGTCGGCCGCGAAGGCTTCACCTGGTCGGGCGTCGAGCATGTCGCCCGCAAGGCCGAGTGGCCGGATTGGCGTCCGCCGTCCGAAATGATTGCCCGCCAGCCTTATCTGCCGCGCTTCACTGCGGGCGGTCCGGGCAATCCGTTGGGCGCACGCGCCATGTATCTCGGCGGCACCGAATATCGCATTCACGGCACCAACGACCCCTCGACCATCGGCAAGGACGTGTCGTCCGGCTGCATCCGTCTGACCAATGAAGACGTCAAGGACCTCTATGCCCGCGTCCAGGTCGGCGCCAAGGTGATCGTATTGCCGCAAGCGCGCGACACCATCGCGCAGCAGACGCCGCAGCAGGCGCCGGCAACATCATCTTCTTATGCGCCGCCGAGCCGCGCGCAACGCGCCTGGACCCGCATCAGCCAGGCCGGGCTTTACTAGACGACGGCCGCTTCGACCCAAACATCTTTCGACGGGGCTTGAACCTCCCCTCTCAATGGCCCGGCAGCGATGCCGGGCCATTTTTTTAGCGACCGGTCCCAAAAAACCGCGACGGAGGCCTTGTCATAAGCTATTCTAAGATATATCTTGATCGCATCTTAGAAAAAGGAAAATTGCTATGCGATCTCACCACGAACGTTGCGAAAATCATCCCATGCACGGTCATAAGCACCGCCATATGCATATGATGGAACATGAGAATTCAGAATTTGCCGGACCCGGCCGGCGCGGCTTCGGCCGTCCGTTTGGCGGCGGGCGCGGCAGCGGCCATCACGGCGGCGGCCGCCGGCGGATCTTCGATTCCGGCGAACTGCAGCTCGTCCTGCTCAAGCTGATCGCCGACCAGCCGCGCCACGGCTACGACCTGATCCGCGCGGTCGAGGAACTGACCGGCGGCAGCTACGCGCCGAGCCCCGGCGTGGTCTATCCGGCGCTGTCGATGCTGCAGGACATCGGCCATATCGAAGAAGCCAACTCCGAAGGCGCCCGCAAGGCCTTCGCCGCAACCGCCGAAGGCCAACAGGAACTGGCCGCCAATGCCGACAAGGTCGCGGCCTTGTTCGCCCGGCTCGCCGACCTCGCCAAGCTGCAAGGCCGCACCGATGGCGCGCCGATCCGCCGCGCGATGGAAAATTTGCACACCGCGCTGCGTGCCCGGCTGGCCAGCGACGACGCGACCAAGGACACCGTCCATGACGTCGCTGCGATCCTCGACGACGCCGCCCAGCGGATCGAACGCCTGCCCTGAGTGCATCATGAGAACCAACGGACTCGCGATCATGCGAAAGCGGCTCGGTCTGGCGCCCGATCCGCGGCTGAAACCTGACAAGGAAGACGCAATGACATCGACCAGCACCGCTCAAGTGCCGACCGCCCATGGCAGCCGTTACCTGCAACAGCTGTGCAAGCATTGGGGCCACAAGCTCGCGGTCGATTTCACCCCGCAGCACGGCACGGTGATTTTTCCGCGCGACGCCCGCGGCGCCGACTGGCCGGACGATGCCAAGCTCACCTTGAATGCGCGCGACGACGCGCTCGAATGCCGGCTCGAAACCAGCGCCAACGCGCAGCTCGAAGCGCTCAAAGGCACGGTCGCCCGTCATCTCGACCGCTTCGCCTTCCGCGAAGCGCCGCTCGCATTCGACTGGCGGGACGAATAACCACGTCGTCGTCGCCCTCGCCCCGCGTCTCATCATCGAACAATGCCCGGCAGCAATGCCGGGCATTATTTATTCGCGTCCAGTGATATGTCGCCGTCATGCGCATCGGCCACCGGCCATGCGCGGGCACGGCTCCCCAACGCCGCCTGCTTGCGCTATAGCTCGCACCACAAAAGTCCGGGGAGACGGCACATGCGAATTGCGATCATGGCGGCGGGCGCCGTTGGCGGTTATTTCGGCGCGCGTCTGGCCGCCGCCGGCCACGACGTGTTCTTCATCGCGCGCGGCGGCCACCTCGCCGCCATCCGGAAAAACGGTTTGAAAATCGACAGCGTGCACGGCGATCTGCATCTGCCGGCGCCGAACGTCACCGACGATCCGAAAGCCGTCGGCCCGGTCGATATCGTCTTGTTCGCGGTCAAGCTGTGGGACACCGAAAAGGCCGCCGAACAGGCGCGCCCGCTGGTCGGCCCCGGCACCCGCGTCATTACCTTACAGAACGGCGTCGACAGCGTCGAACGCGTCGCGCCGATCCTGGGCGTCGATCAAACCATCGGTGGCGTCACTTATATCGCCACCACCATCGCCGCGCCCGGCGTCGTCAAGCACACCAGCGCATTCGCCAAAATGCGCTTTGGACGCGCTGATAAAAAACCCGACGCCATGCTCAATGCCTTTGTCGAAGCCGGCAAGGCGGCCAAGCTCGACATCGATCTGTCGTCCGACATCGAATGCGAGCGCTGGGAGAAATTCACTTTCCTCACGGCGATGGCCGGATCGACCGCGACCTTGCGTTCGACCATTGGCCCGATCGCCGCCGATCCGGACACCTTCGCCTTCTTCAAAGCCTTGATGGAAGAGGCCTTCGCAGTCGGCCGCGCCAAGGGCGTGCCGCTCGAACGCTCTTATATTGAGGAGCGGCTGAACTTCATCATGACCAAGGTCGAGCCTGGCATGAAGGCGTCGATGGCGCACGATCTCGAGCGCGGCAACCGGCTGGAACTCGATTGGCTGGCCGGCAAAGTGCGCGCCCTTGGCCGCGAATTTGGCGTGCCGACACCGGCCAGCGACATTGTTTACCTGGTGTTGAAGCTGCACCGCATGGGGGCGCACGGCTGACCCGCGGACGTCGCGTTCGTCAAAGCAGATATGCAGTGCCCGGATGGAAAGCCCGCTTTTGCCGATAGCGGCGCCCGTACCGGCCGGTGTATAAGAGGTATTCACGTCCTGCCGTTTAAAGGGTCCAGTGCCGATAGATTTGTTGCAACCAACGCAACTCGCTCCGCCGGAGAGCAGGCCGCAATGATACACGGGCTGCCCAACCAAGCCTCGTTTCTGGCCTCTATTGTTGAATCCTCTGACGACGCCATTCTCAGCAAGGATCTCGACGGCGTTATCACGAGTTGGAACAAGGGCGCGGAACGGCTGTTCGGCTATAGCGCCGACGAAGCCATTGGCAAACCGATCACGATGCTGATCCCAGCGAATCGGCTCGACGAGGAACCCGCCATTCTTGAACGCATCAGGCGCGGCGAGCCGACCAAACATTACCAGACCATTCGTCGGCGCAAGGACGGCAACCTGATCGATATTTCGCTGACCGTCTCTCCTATTCGGACACAGGACGGCGCCATTGTCGGCGCATCGAAAATCGCCCGCGACATCACCGAATACAAACAGGCGCAAGAGCGCCAGGCATTCCTCATTCGCGAGCTGCATCACCGCACCATGAATTTGTTCGCGGTGATTCAATCCATCGTCCGCCGCACGCTGGGCGACTCGCGATCACGAGCGAAAGACGTGTTGAACGCGCGGCTCCAGGCGCTGGCAGCGGCCTATTCGATGCTGACGGAGGCCGCCTGGGCAGGCGCGCCGCTGAACGAAATCATAAAGGGCGAACTTTCCGGCTTCTCCGACCATGTCAGCGTCAGCGGATGCGACATCGTCGTCAACGCCCAGGCCGTGCAGCAATTCGCGCTTGTCGTTCACGAACTGGCGACCAACGCGTCAAAGCACGGCGCGCTGTCGACGGACAGCGGTCGTATCTCAATTGAGGGCGTCATCGAACGCGCCAATGGTGGTGCGACATTCTCATTCCGCTGGGTTGAAAGCGGCGGCCCGCCGGTTATGGCGCCGAAGCGGAAGGGCTTTGGCAGCGCTATCGTGCTCGATTCCGCCAAACATTTCGGCGCCAGCGTGAAACTGGATTACGACCCGCAAGGCTTGCGATACGAGCTCAGAGTTCCGCTCGACGCCATCGAGGTTGCCAACCCGAAGATCGCGACCGCAGCAACCCTGCCGCCGCGATAGCAACGGCCATTTGCCGGGTCATGCGACCGACAAGCGCAACGTCCGCGTGAAACCACCCTGCCGGATTGCCGTGCGTTGCGCGCCAGCGTGAGCGCGGCAAGATCTGTCCGGCAGCGGATGCCGGATTGAAAATGGTTCAATCGGCAAATGCACCAGCATTCCGGACCAGTATTCGCCTGGGTGATAAGGTGTATTATAACTATCGATTAGGAAAATAGCGGGGGCTTTCCTAGGTTACCTCGCGAGACGTCGGGCCGCGGACCGGCCGATGGCGCGCGGCACAAAAGGCGCCTCGACAAAGCGCCAAAATGGATGACTGAGGGAAGGAATTCGATGGCTATCTCGCACGACATCTTGCGGATCGCGATGCCGGTTCCGCCGGCCGCGGCCGTTGCGGCCCGCCCCGCCTTCATCTCCTGCCATCCGGCCGCCGCGCTCAACAAGCGGTATGAAACCATGGCGTATTCCTGTTAAAGGCAGCCTTGCCTGACGCACCGTTTTGAAGATTCAACGATCCTGGTTAGAGAAGCTCGCAATGCCGTGGTATGAGACCGTGTTGGCCGCCCTGAAGGCCAACGACATCAAGCTGATCGTCTATGTTCCCGACCGGGTGCTGACGCCTTTGATCAAGGCGGTGCATGATGACGATTTTTTCACCGTCTTCGCCTGCACGCGCGAGGA
Organism: uncultured Alphaproteobacteria bacterium; assembly: GCA_963830125.1. Classification (GTDB taxonomy): domain Bacteria; phylum Pseudomonadota; class Alphaproteobacteria; order Rhizobiales; family Xanthobacteraceae; genus Pseudolabrys. The sequence continues at coordinate 248,812 of CAWHKU010000009.1, forward strand.
AGAGGCCATCGGCGTTGCCACCGGCGCCTGGATGGGCGGCATGAAATCAGCGGTTTTGATGCAGACCTCGGGCTTTGCCACCTTGCCGAACGCGCTCGCCTCGCTGGTGGTGCCGAGCCAGATCCCGGCGCTGATGTTCATCTCCGAGCGGGGCACGCTCGGCGAGTTCAATCTCGGCCAGGCGATGGTGTGCCGGACGATGCGGCCGGTGCTCGACGCTCTCGGCATCGAGAACCACACCATCACGCGCCAGGACGAACTGGAATTCATCCTCGACCGATCGATGAAACAGGCTTTCGCCACCCAGGCGCCGGCCGCTTTCATTCTGTCGCCGCTGCTGACCGGCGGTAAGGTGTTTTCGAAATGAGCGCGAGCAAAGACACGACGATGACCGCCAAGCCCGCCGGACTGCACAACGCCAAGGTGATGAACCGCCTCGATCTGACCAAGCGGCTGGTGGCGCAGCTCAAGAACCATGAGGCTGTGATCGGCGGCATCGGCAACACCAATTTCGATCTGTGGGAGGCCGGCCAGCGGCCGGAGAATTTCTACATGCTCGGCAGCATGGGCCTGACCATTCCGATCGCGCTCGGCGTCGCCATCGCCCAGCCGGATCGTCACGTCGTCGCACTCGAAGGCGACGGTTCGCTGCTGATGGAACTTGGCTGTCTCGCCACCGTCGCGGTACAGGCACCCAAAAATCTGACCATCGTGTTGTGGGACAACGGCCTCTACCAGATCACCGGCTCGCAACCGACCGCCAGTCGATCGACCGCCGATCTGGTGGCGATCGCGCGCGGCTCGGGGCTTACCAACAGCAACTGGGCCGCCGACGAGGACGAATTCGACCGCATGATCGCGCAAGCGCTGAAAGGCGGCGGACCGACCTTGATCGCGGCGCGCATCGACGGCGAGCCGGGCGTCGGCAAGACCGACCGCGATCCGGTGCAGATCCGCGTCAATTTCATGCGCGGGGTCGGCGCCAAGGCGTAGGCAGCAAAGTTCTGATTTTTATTAGAGTTGGCCGCCTGTATGATGTTGAATTAGGACGACGAGAAGAGGAAGCATCGGAGTGAGCGAAAACCAGAACCGCAGCGGTTCGCTTTCAAGCGACATGCTGAAGAAACGTGACTTCTACGCCGGCGGGTTGATGACCCTGATCGGCGCCGCGGTCACACTCGAACTCGACGACCTATAACCTCGGCTCGATGACCCATATGGGACCGGGAATGTTTCCGCTCATGCTCGGCATTATCCTCACTTTCATCGGCATTTTGATTTTCGGCACGTCGCTGGTGACGCCGCTCGGCGAAGACGAGCACATCCTTCCGCAGACAAAAGGAATGGCGCGGCTGGTTCTGTATCCTGGCCGGCCCTGTGCTGTTCATCGTGTTCGGCGAACTCCTCGGCATGGCGCCGGCGACTTTCGTCTGCGTTTTCGTCTCGGCGCTCGGTGACCGCACCGCCACGTTGAAAAGCTCGGCGGTGCTCGCGCTCGGCGTCACCTTCTTCGGCGTGCTGTTGTTTCATTATGTGCTGCAGCTTCCCTTCCCGATTTTCCGCTGGGGCCACTGATGGTTACGACCGCGCTGACCGATCTCTGGTACGGCTTTGGCGTCGCGCTCGAGCCGCACAATGTCATGTGGTGTTTCATCGGCGTGCTGGTCGGCAACATGGTCGGCGTGCTGCCGGGCATGGGACCGCTCGCCACCATCTCGATCCTGCTGCCGCTGACCTTCGGCATCAAGCCGGTCGGCGCCATCCTGATGCTGGCCGGCGTGTTCTACGGCTCGCAATATGGCGGCGCGATCTGCTCGATCCTGCTGAATCTGCCGTGCCATCCGCCGCACGCGGTGACCTGCCTCGACGGCTTCCCGCTGACCAAGCAGGGCCGCGGCGGCGCCGCGCTCGGCATCACGGTGATCTCGTCCTTCGTCGGCGCGTCCTGGGGCATCACCGAGATGATCTTCCTCGCGCCGGTGCTGGTCACCGTGGCGCTGAAATTCGGTCCGGCCGAAATCTGCTCGCTGATGCTGCTCGGCCTCTTGGCCGGTTCGACGCTGGCGCGCGGCTCGCCGCTCAAGGGCGTCGCCATGACCGTGGTCGGCCTGTTGCTCGGCATCGTCGGCTCGGACATCGAAACCGGCACGCCGCGCTTCACCTTCGGCATTCCCAATCTGCTACGACGGCGTCGAGATCGTCGCGCTGGCGCTCGGCCTGTTCGGCATCGCCGAGTTCATGAAGAGCGTCAATCAGCTGTCCGAAGTCGACACCAAATACACCAACATCAAGTTCAAGGATTTGCGGCCGACGCGCGAGGAATTCCGCCGCTCGATCCCGGCGATGTTCCGCGGCACGCTGGTCGGCAGCCTGTGCTCGCTCATTCCCGGCACCGGCCCGACCATCGCCTCGTTCATCGCCTATGCCACCGAAAAGAAGATCTCCAGGACGCCGGAAAGTTCGGCACCGGCATGATCGAAGGCGTCGCCTCGCCGGAAGCCTCGACCCATTCGTCGGTGCAGGGCGACTTCATCCCGACCATGAGCCTCGGCATTCCCGGCGACGCGGTGATGGCGCTGATCCTCGGCGCGCTGATGATTCAGGGCATCGTGCCGGGTCCGCAGTTGATCAGCGAGCATCCGGATATCTTCTGGGGCCTGATCGCCTCGTTCTGGATCGGCAACATCATCCTGGTCGTGCTCAACGTGCCGATGATCGGCCTGTGGGTGAAGCTGCTGACGATCCCCTACAAATATCTCTATCCGTCGGCGCTGTTCTTCGTCTGCATCGGCGTCTACTCGACCAATAACGACATGTTCCAGGTCGGCGAGACCATCCTCATCGGCTTGTTCGGCTATCTGTTGCTGCTGCTCGATTTCCACCCGGCGCCAGTCCTGCTGGGCTTCGTGCTGGGGCCGCGCTTCGAGGAAAACTTCCGCCGCGCCATGCTGATTTCGCGCGGCGACATTCTGGTGTTCCATCAAGCATCCGATCAGCGCGGTGTTCATCGGCCTGTGCGTGCTCCTGATCGTCGCACAGCTTTACGTCCGCCTGCGCAAGCCGAAAGGCGCTCGCCCAGGAACTTGAGATGAACGCCGAAACCAACGCCGATCGCGCCAGGCCGAGCCCTGAGCGACGAGGTGGCGGGCCTCGTCGCTGGCGTGCGCCGGGCCTGAACGCCTAAAATTCTGGTCCTGACGAATCGGGCGGGAGAACGCCATGCGCGGAATTTTTGGTGGCATCTATTTATGTCATCACGGCGCCGCTGCGGCTGTTCGGACGCTCGCGCGGCTTTCGCATGGCTGCTCGGCTCGCTTGTCGTCATCGCCGGCTTTTTCGTCGCCACGCTTGTGGGCGCTCGACCAGTTCTTTCCCGCCGGCAACAACGCCAAGCAAATCGTCGCGAAATTACCGCCGCTGCCGCCGTTGAAGCCTTTGGAGCGGCCGTCATACGTGATCGCGCCGGTCGCGATCTCGCTCGATGCCATCCAGCGCAGCTTAGAGGCCTCGGCGCCGCGCCAAATGACCGGCCAGAACGACAATCCGATCAGCGGCCTGCTGTCCAAGGCCGATATCGGCATGACGGTGACCCGCGGCAATATCGCGATCGACGGCAAGAACGAATCAATTGACCGCGCTCACCCAACTCAACGGCACGCTGAAGATCACCGGCCAATTGGCTACCCAGGCCGGCAACCTGACCGGCGGCCTGTCCGGCACCATCGGCGGCCTGCTCGGCGGCGGCGCGCTCGGCAATGATGTCGGCAAGGTGGTCGGCGGGCTGACCAGCCGGGTGCTCGACCAGAACGTCGGGCTGCACAGCCAGGTTACCGTGCACGCCGGCCGTCGATAACCGCCAATTGGCGGCTGCACCCGAATCTCACCGCTCAGATCTCGGTCGGCAACAGTTCGGTGCAGGTCGCCGGCATCCGGATCAACATGGCCAACGAGGCCAAACCGCTGATCACCAATCTCGTCAACAAACAGGTCGGCGGATCTCGAGCAGCGGATTCGCACCGATCCGTTCATCGAACGCTCGGCGCGCGAGCAATGGACCAAGATGTGCCGCTCGATCCCGCTCGGCGGCGGCGATACCGGCCTGCCGAAATTGTGGCTGGAAATGCGCCCGGTCGCGCGCCGCCGCGGCGCAGCCGCAGATCGACGCCCGCAATCTCACGCTCGCGATTGGCGTTCAAGGCAAACCCGCATCACCGCCAACGACGACCAAGCCGAGCTGCCCGTTCCCGGACAAGCTCAAGCTGGTGCCGCCGATGGAAAACGGCCGGCTGTCGATCGGCCTGCCGATCGACGTGCCGTTCACCGACCTGAACAAATTGCTCAGCGCCCAGCTCAAGGGTCACCGCTATCCGGAAGGCGGCAACGCCGCGGTCGAGGTCGAGGTGCGCAGCGCGACGCTTGGCCGCCTCCGGCGACCGGCTGCTGATTTCGCTCAACGTCAAAGCGCATGAGAAGAAGAGCTGGTTCGGATTCGGCGCCACCGCCAATGTTCTGATCTGGGGCAAGCCCAAGCTCGATCCCAAGACGCAGGTTCTGCGTCTGACCGACGTCACGCTCGATATCCAATCGGGCGCCGCCTACGGCCTGCTGAGCACCGCGGCGCGCGCCGCCCTGCCCTATTTGCAACAAGCGGTCGCCGACAATGCCGTCATCGACCTGACGCCGTTCCTCAACGACGCCAAAACCAAGATCGGCGCGATGCTGGCCGAATTCCGCAAGCCGCGCGACGGCGCCCGGGTCGACGCTGCCATCAACGACCTGCGCGTGACCGGCATCGATTTCGATTCCAAAACGCTGCGGGTCATCGCCGAGGCCGAGGGCACCGCCAAGGTGGCGGTCACCAGCCTGCCGAAGCTGTAGCAGCCGGCAGCGCCGCCGAACCCGCTGGCTATGCGCGCCATCGATCGGCAAGCATATCGCGAAATTTCTGGGCGGCGGGCGATAACCGCGCCGAGCGGCGTTCGATGATGCCGATGGTTCGTTTTACTTCCGGATCGTGGATCGGCTTTGTCACGATCGTCGGATGACCGTTGGGCGGCGTCGCCAGCTTGGGTAGCACCGATATGCCTAAGCCGCGCTCGACGAGACCCAACGACGTCGTCAGGTGATTCACTTCATAGAAGAAATCAATCTGGACTTTGGCCCGCGCCAGGGCGCTATCCAGGATCATCCGGTTGCCGCTGTTACGGCTGACCCCGATGACTTTTTGTCCCTGCAGGTCTTTCCAGGTCACGCGCCGCCGCTTGGCGAGCGGATGATCGTTTCGGCACGCGAGTACGAATGGGTCATCAACCAGCGGCGTGAAGACAATGTCCGGGTGCGAACTTCCGGTGAGATTGATGCCGAATTCCGCTTCGCCGCGCGCGACGCTTTCCAGAGCTTCGTTGGCCGACAGGTCGAGAATGCGAAAACGATAGTGCGGATATTGCCGGTTGAAGCTTTCAATCACCCGCGGCAGGAAATAGAACGCCGCCGTCGGAACGCAGGCAATGGTCACTTGCGCGAATTTCTGCTGACCGACGCCGGTGAGCGCCGCCACCAATTCTTCCAGCTCGTCGATCAGCCGGCGCGCCAGCGGCTCGATCGACCGGCCGATCGCGGTCGCCGCGACGTGCCGGGTGGTGCGTTCCAGCAGTGGCGCGCCGACCGCCGCCTCCAGCGACTGGATGCGGCGCGACAGGGCCGGCTGCGACAGGTTCAGGGCCGCCGCCGCTTTATGAAAGCCGCCGAGGTCGAGCACGGCGAGAAAAGCCCGCAAATCCAGCAGTTCGAAATTGATACGCATATCGGATCAATCAGCCCAATCTTTGCATTTTACGGTACGCCAATTTTATTCTTATATCGGATCAATCGCAAACATTAATCCATCGACACTCTGGCAGAGGTCCGGCGCATGTTTCAGGAACGACGTATTCCATGCACTTTAATGCGCGGCGGTACCTCGCGCGGGCCGTTCTTTCTGGCATCCCATCTGCCTCGCGACCGCCAGGAACGCGATGCGCTGCTGATATCCGCAATGGGATCGGGCCATGAATTGCAGGTCGATGGCATCGGCGGCGGCAATCCGCTGACCAGCAAGGTGGCGATCGTCGGTCCCGCCACAGTGCCGGGGGCTCACGTCGATTACCTGTTTGCTCAGGTCAAGGTCGCCGAGCGTATCGTCGATACGTCGCCGAATTGCGGAAACATGCTGTCGGCGGTCGGGCCGTTTGCCATCGAAGCCGGGCTGGTTTGCGCCGAAAACGGCACGACGGCGGTCCGCATTCACAACGTCAATACCGGCAAGATTATTGAAGCACGCGTTGCAACGCCGAACGGCCGGGTGGCTTACGACGGCGATACGGCGATCGATGGCGTGCCCGGCACCGCCGCGCCCGTTCATCTGGCTTTCGCGAATTCCGCGGGCGCCAAGACCGGCAAGCTGTTCCCGACCGGACAAACAACCGACCGGATCCAGGGCGTCGACGTCACGTGCATCGACGCGGCCATGCCATTGGTGATTATCCGCGCCTGCGATCTCGGCAAGACCGGATATGAAACGCCGGCGGAACTGGACGCCGACCGCGCGTTCATGGATCGCCTCGAAGCCATTCGGATCGAGGCCGGCGAACGAATGGGCTTCAAGGATGTCGCCAATCTGGTCATTCCGAAGCCGGTCCTGGTCGCTTCACCACGGCACGGCGGAACGATTGCCGCGCGCTACTTCATGCCGGCCTCCTGTCACAAGGCCTTCGCCATCACTGGCGCGGTCGGATTGGCGACGGCCTGTGTGAAGCCGGGCACCGTTGCCGCCGCCTTGGTTGGCAAGATTGAACTGCCGCGGACCCTGGCCATCGAGCATCCGTCGGGCCGGCTGGAAATCGGGTTGCAAACAGTGGCCGGACAAGCCGACCCGGTGGCGTCGCTGGTGCGAACCGCCCGGCGCCTATTCGAAGGCGCGGTGTTTGCACGCGTTTCCGTTCCGCCAGGTCGCGATCTGGCGGCGTGATCGCCGCGGCCGAGGGCACCGCCAAGGTGGCGGTCACGCAGCTGCCGCGGCTTTGACAAGCCGCGGCAGCTTTACGCATCGACACTTGTTACACGTGCACGCGCCGTCACCTGTTACGCGCTGTTACGCTTGGTGATTGACGATCAGCGACTCGATCTGGGACGACAGGGTGTCGCCGCTCGACCCATAGGTCGAACTGCTGCTCTGCGAATTCTTCAGCATGTCCATAAAGTCCGACAGCAGCTTGGACACGCCGGCATCGTTCGAACTGCTGCTGGTACCCGACGTGCCGGCGCTCTTGGCGTCGTAAGCGGCTTGTTCCGCCGCCGAGACAGTACCGTCCCCGTTGGTGTCGGCCGGATCGGTGGACGACTTGCTCGCGCCACCACCGCCGCCAGCGCCGCCGGCACCACCCGCGCCACCGCCGCCGCCAGCACCACCCGGACCTCCGGGACCGCCAGCGCCGCCGGCACCGCCTCCGAACGCATTGGCGAACACGCTCTTGAGTTCGTCGCCCTGCGCGCTGGTCAGATTGCCTGAACTGACTTCACCGGCGATCAGGTCGTTGATCTTGGATTTCATCTCATCCGGCGACGGCGGTTTGGAACCAGCGGTCGGCTTGCTGGCCTTCATCGACAAATCGATGTCATTGAGCGCCGAACTCAGCGCCGACTGATCGGCCGAACTGATGGTGCCGGAGGAAACCTCCGACGTCAGTGCATCCTGCAAGCGCGTCAACGGCGAATATTGCTGCGCCGAGGTAGCGGACGAAATCAAACTCATGGCTAGCCTCCAATTGGCCGGGCAACGGATCGCCGGCTTGTTCCAGGCGATCATTTAGCCGGCGCGGTTAACAAGCACTTGCCAGGGCGCTGCCCGTTTGTTTCGCTGTGTATCGCATGCGGCCACAGAAACATTCAGAAACAAATATCATCGACGATTCTGGCATGATCGCTGCAACCGAGTCGAAAATGAACAAACCGCCGCACATTCTGGTCGTCGAAGACGACCGCGAAATCAGCACCCTGATCGCGCGTTATCTGCGCGATAATGCCTGCCGTGTCACCGCGCTCGCCGACGGCCGCGACCTCGACCGGCAGATGGACGGCAACCGGATCGACCTGATCGTGCTCGATTTGATGCTGCCGGGCGAAGACGGCCTGAGCATCTGCAAGCGGTTGCGCACGCGCTCGCAGGTGCCGATCATCATGCTGACCGCCAAGGGCGATGAGGTCGACCGAATCCTCGGCCTGGAAATGGGCGCCGACGATTATCTCGCAAAGCCGTTCAACCCACGTGAATTACTGGCGCGGGTCCGCGCCGTGTTGCGGCGCTCGGCGATCGTGGCGCTCAACCCGGCGCAACACGGCGCGCGTGTGCTCGGTTTCCTCGGCTGGCGGATCGACCGCACCGTGCGCGAGCTGAGAGACAGCAAGGGCACCCGCGTCATCCTGACCGACGCCGAATTCAGCCTGCTGCAGGCTCTGTGCGAGCGGCCGGGCCGCGTGCTGTCGCGCGACCAGTTGCTCGACGTCACGCAAGGCCGCAGCCCCGGCATGTTCGAGCGCAGCATCGACATCCTGATCAGCCGGCTGCGGCGCAAGATCGAGCGCGACCCGCGCCAGCCCAGCATCATCAGGACCGTGCGCTCCGAGGGCTATGTGTTCACGCCGATGGTGGAGCCCGCATGAACTTTGCCCGTTCGCTGTTTCTCAACCGCATCGGCGGCCAGATCGCGGTTCTGATTGTGCTGTCGCTGTTCACTATTCACGCCGTCATCACCGCCACGATTTTTATCGGCCGCCACGGCGAAAGCTGGCCACGCCCCGGTGAAGGGCCGGCGCAGTTCATCTCCGCCGTGCAGTTGGTCGCCGCCGCGACGCCGGCGGAGCGCGCCGACGCCTTGCGGCAAATCGCCAAGGCCTTCCCGCAATTGCACATGACGTCGGTGGCGGCGATGCCGGAGTCCGAAGGCGCAGCGGCGGGTTTGGAGAATGACCGCCAGCTCGGGTTTCTCGGTCACATGCTCGGGCCGGGCTTTCAGCTCGCCACGTTGCCGTTCGGTCAAGATGACATCGCCATCCGCCTGCCGGACGGCGGCGTGCTGACCGCGCGGCTGCCGGCCGACGGTGGACCGCCGATGCTGGCCGGACCGATCGTCTTTACGCTGTTGTTTGTCGTCGTCAGCGTCACGCTACTCGGGCTATGGGCGCGGCGCGCGCTGCGCACGCCCTTGTCCGGCTTCGCCGCGGCGGCGGAAAGCTTCAGCCTCGGCGACAAGGCCGCCGCTTTGCCCGAACGCGGGCCGGAGGAAATCCGCGCCGTGGCGCGCGCCTTCAACCGGATGCGCAACCGCATCCGCGCGCTGGTCGACGATCGCACCCGGATGCTGGCGGCGATGGGCCACGACCTGCGCACGCCGATCACCCGGCTGCGGCTGCGCAGCGAATTCATCGGCGACGCCGACCTGCGCCGCCAGATGTTGCGCGACCTCGACCAGATGGGCCGCATGACCGACGGCGTGGTGTCGTTCCTGCGCGACGGCCAGAAGCGCGCGCCCGAAACCTATGTCGACATCGCCACCAGCCTGCAGACGATCTGCGACCAGTTTGCCGACGTCGGCTATCGCGTCGGCTATGCCGGCCCCGACCATGTCGCGATCTTGGCGAGCGCCGACGAACTGCACCGCGCCGTCACCAATATCGTCGACAACGCCGTGCGCTACGGCGATCAAACGATGGTGCGGCTTACCGCCTCGCCGCAAGCGGTCGTCATCGAGGTCGAGGACGACGGCCCGGGTATTGTCGACACCTGGAAAACGGCGATGCTGGAGCCCTTCATCCGCGGCGACGAAGCCCGCGACATGAACGAGGCCAGCGGTTTCGGCCTCGGCCTGACCATCGCCCGCGCGGTCGCCGAGGCCCATGGCGGAACTTTGACCCTGCACGACCGCGCCCCGCATGGGCTGATCGCCCGCATGACCCTGCCGGGCTGGGCAGCCATCCACCGGCCCGCATTGACTCAAGCGCCTCCCGGACTACATTAGCCCCGTTCCGAGGGGTGCCCCGTGTTGGGGCTGAGAAACACCCTTTGAACCTGATCCGGGTCATGCCGGCGAAGGGACAGGGACTTGTACCGCTCCCCCAGCCGATGTGAATCCGCATTTCAATTTTGCGCGCGAAGGCGCGTGCAGGGAGAGCGCTCATGAACAAGCCGATCACCGCCGCCGATCTGGCCACGCCGAAGGTCACCACCGGGCCGCTGGCCGCCTCCCGCAAGGTTTATGCCACACCCGACTCGGCGCCCGATCTGCGGGTGCCGATCCGCGAAATCGAACTGCACCCGTCGGCCAAGGAGCCGCCGCTGCCGGTCTATGACACCACCGGCCCTTATACCGACCCGGATGCCGTCATCGACGTCGAGCGCGGCCTGCTCCGTCCCCGCATCGAATGGGTGAAGGAGCGCGGCGGCGTCGAGGAATATGACGGCCGCCCGATCAAGCCGGTCGATAACGGCAACGCCACCGGCAAATACCTCGCCCGCAACTTCCCCAACACGCCGAAGCCGTGGCGCGCCGTCGATGGCGCGCCGGTGACGCAATACGAATTTGCCCGCGCCGGCATCATCACCAAGGAAATGATCTACGTCGCCGAGCGCGAAAACCTCGGCCGCAAGAAAATGCTCGACCGCGCACCGGCCGCGCTTGCCGATGGCGAACAGTTCGGCGGCGCCGTGCCCACCTTCATCACGCCGGAATTCGTGCGCGACGAAATCGCCCGCGGCCGCGCCATCATCCCGTCCAACATCAACCACGCCGAACTGGAGCCGATGATCATCGGCCGCAATTTCCTCGTCAAGATCAACGCCAATATCGGCAACAGCGCGGTCTCCTCCTCGGTCGAGGAAGAAATCGAAAAGATGGTCTGGGCGATCCGCTGGGGCGCCGACACCGTGATGGATCTGTCGACCGGCCGCAACATCCACAACACCCGCGAATGGATCCTGCGCAACTCGCCGGTGCCGATCGGCACCGTGCCGATCTATCAGGCGCTGGAAAAGGTCGACGGCGATCCGGTCAAGCTCGACTGGGAAGTGTTCAAGGACACCTTGATCGAGCAGGCCGAACAGGGCGTCGATTATTTCACCATCCACGCCGGCGTGCGGCTGGCTTACGTGCCGCTGACCGCCTCGCGCGTCACCGGCATCGTGTCGCGCGGCGGCTCGATCATGGCGAAGTGGTGCCTGTCGCGCCACAAGGAGAGCTTCCTCTACGAGCGCTTCGACGAGATCTGCGACATCATGCGCAAATATGACGTGTCGTTCTCGCTCGGCGACGGCCTGCGCCCCGGCTCGATCGCCGACGCCAATGACCGCGCGCAATTCGCCGAACTCGAAACGCTCGGCGAACTGACGCAGGTGGCGTGGCAGAAGGGCTGCCAGGTCATGATCGAAGGCCCCGGCCACGTGCCGATGCACAAGATCAAGATCAACATGGACAAGCAGCTGAAGGAGTGCGGCGAGGCGCCGTTCTATACCCTCGGGCCGCTGACCACCGACATCGCGCCGGGCTACGACCACATCACCTCGGGCATCGGCGCCGCCATGATCGGCTGGTTCGGCTGCGCCATGCTGTGCTACGTGACGCCGAAGGAGCATCTCGGCCTGCCCGACCGCGACGACGTCAAGACCGGCGTCATCACCTACAAGATCGCGGCGCATGCCGCCGACCTCGCCAAGGGCCACCCGGCGGCGCAATTGCGCGACGACGCGCTGTCACGCGCGCGCTTCGACTTCCGCTGGCAGGACCAGTTCAACCTCGGCCTGGACCCTGAGACCGCGCAGAAATATCACGACGAAACGCTGCCCAAGGAAGCGCACAAGGTCGCGCATTTCTGCTCGATGTGCGGGCCGAAGTTCTGCTCGATGAAGATCACGGCCGATGTGCGCGAATATGCCGCCAACTTCGGCGCCAACGAAAAGGCCGCGCTGGGTCTTCCTGCCCCTCCCCCCGCGAGGGCGGCAACGCGAGTGGTGGGGAGGGGTCGGGGGTGGGGGGCCTCTTGCCGACGACGCCGCGCGCGGCATGAAGGAGATGTGCGACAAGTTCAACGCCATGGGCCAGCAGGTCTATATCGACGCCGACAAGGTGCAGACGCCGAAGGCCACGGCCTCGTCTCCGAAGCCGAGCACACGGCGAAGAATGCGGGGCTGGTGAAGGAGAGCAATAGGGCGTTGTGATTCTCGTTTCCGTTGTCCCGAGGCTCGGCAAAAGCGTTGCCGAGGCTGCACGTCTCCAAGGACGGAGCGGGGCTCCACCGTTATGCCCGTGGTTGAGCCAAGCATAAGACCGAAACACTTGGCAAAATAGGCTACGCAAAGGCATGCCTTAAATTCGAGAACACCGTTGCACGCCGTTCAGTGATCGCCAGCGGACAAAATCCAGTCCTCTGCGAATCAGTTTTAAAATGGCGAAACTCCTACGTTGTCTCGTTTATTCCAATCGATCTTCGTCACGCAAGCTAGCGTCGGCGTAGCGAGCGTATCACCCCAGACACAAAAAGCAATTTTATCGGAGTCTTTCGAAGTGACCCAGATTCCGGCTCTCCATGGGTAACTATCAAGTTTGTCGTTCGTTTCGGAAAAATGGCGCATCCTAGAAAGAAGGCTTCCTAGTGCCTTTAACTTTATGTCGCCAGAAATAGGAGGCAGGCCCAGCGCATAACAATTTATTTGATCCGGCGCTTTATCGAGAGCAGGCTCGCCCTGCGGTCGATATACCTTGACGCTACACACATATAATTTCGCATCAGATTTTCGCTGAAAATAAATTTCAGAAAAACACATATTGCCGTCAAAAAATGGTGGATGGCCCGCAAAGCACCACCCCTGTTTGACGCCCAGGAGACCGGTTTCCGCCCATGAACCCGACGAGAGATTCAATGAAATGCAAATGATGCAGAGAATTATCGCAGAAGCCTTCATTTCACAGCCTCCAATCTCCAACTGAACGGCTACCTCAACCGCCAAGCTTCACTCAAACTCGACTAAGAGATCGTGCACTGACCGTCCGAAGAACATCGCGTCCAATATGGCTGCAAGCCAGATCCGGAACTTAACGGGTCAGCTGTTCTTTTCCAGCAAACATCGTTTCCACCACTCCCCGCGTCTGTAAATGGCCCAAGGCGCTGCCCCTCGACCATTGATCCACGGAAGACAACCTGATTCCGCCCACAGTCTTGGTTTCTTCCTATCGTCACAATCACCAGAGGAATGCTTTTCCAGCCATGCATGACCACTGTGATAGATGCAAAGGCTACCTTAGCTTCAAACGCCAGAATTGTCGCTGTCACGATCGCTAGAAAATAGCGCTTCTTTTTCATAGGATACCTCTCGAGGTGTGATTTCCTATCGTGCGCAACAGGCCTTTCGGCCGCTCCCGAAATTGTCGACGCTACACGCGTAGAATCCTGCCATGCAGGGATTATCCTGATTAATGCTGCAGCATTGCTGGGCCTTGGGACCGCATGTGTACACCCATGCTTGCCCCGGACATACTTGACTCGGCTCGCCGGCAGATACGCAGATGAGTCCGTTCACGTCATTCCGATACACGCGATACCCTTCTGGACACGCGGGCTGCGCTAATGCAGCGGAGCTAGACAAAGCGAGAGCACAAAACAGTATATTCGATAGATACCGCCCCCGCGACGACAGCGCCATTTCATCCCCCAAGTGCCGCAAAGATCACTGCAAACTTGCAAACAATTCGCGAACTCAAACTATTTTGAGCCCGCTGGGCTGCTACTGCCAATCGTTCTAATTTTCTGAAACTCAGCATCGCTGTTTATTTCCAAGTCTTTAATTTTTTGGAATTCAGCGTCGCTGTTCGTTCTCACTGCCTTTATCTTCTCATACTCACCGTCGCTGCTCGTCTTCACCGCGTCAATTGACGCTTTAGCTTGTTCAGCATCACGAACTGCCTTATCCAGCTCAGCTCTCGCTGTTTGAATTCTTTCTTGTGCCGATGCGATCTGAGTTTGTAGAGACATCATGTCTTTAAAACCGCTATAGGCGATAAATAGAACTGCGCCGATAATCAGCGTAACTATTATTCCCGCCCGCTGCGTCGCACAGATCCTCAACTTCTAGCTTTTGTTCAGTTGAATTCAACAGCGCGTCAAGTTGCTCTTTTGCATCTTTTTTGCTGTTATCGATCAGTTGAATGATGTCTCCCCTAAAATTGATTTCGAGCTCACCGAAAGCTTTTTTCTTCTCAAGAATTATTTCGTCTAGGTTTTCCTGGGTATCTTTGATTAGCTTTTGGAACTGGGCGTTGTGCACCAATCGGCTGATTTCCGTTCATTGCAATCTCCCTTAGGAGCGCACGCGACGCTTCGAAAAAGCGCCTCTATTAATGATCGTACTTTCTACAAATTCAATTTTGCATCGAATTAGAGAGAATTACAACCCAATTTTCATTTCCCCGCCACCTTCCTCAGCGCCTGATTGATCCTCTCCTGCCACCCCGGGCCATCGGCTTGGAAGAAATCCAGCACCTCGCGGTCGAGGCGCAACGTCACCCGCTCCTTGGTGCCGGGAATAGACAGCTTCTCCGGCGGCAAATCGGCCGACTTGGTGATCGCTTGCTTGAAAGCCTTCTCGGCTTCGCTGCGGGTATCGCGGAAGGGTATGCGTGCAATGTTGATTTTATAGCATGTAACCCGGATGGTGCGGAGCGAAATCCGGGTTAGTGTTGGACCACCAGTCCCGCATTTCGCTACGTTCCATGCGGGCTACGCCACGTCTCAATCAAAGGCCACACCCCCATGCCCATCACCCACTTCCCGCCCCCCCCCAACATCAAAGCCCCGCCGCTGTCCTACGCCACCCGCGTCGGCGACCTTCTGTTCGTCTCCGGCATTCCGGGCTTCGACGACAGCGGCAAATTGGCGGAGGGCTTCGAGGCGCAGTTCGGTTTCGTCGCCGCCACCATCAAGCGCATCCTCGAGCGAGGCCGGCACCGACATCAGCCGTCTGGTCAAGGTCAACGTGCTGCTGACGCGCGCGTCCGATGTCGCGACGATGAACAAGCTCTATACGCGAAGCCTTCGGCCCGCCGCCTTATCCGGCGCGCACAACTAGCGTCATCCAGGCGCTGCCCGATCCGGCCATGCTGATCGAGATCGAATGCGTCGCGTCGTTGGCGAGATAAAGCGAGCTTCGCCGGACGAGCGAATGTGAAATCCGGGGGCGCCCTCACGACATGCGCCCCCGCATGGCGCTATCGCTCCATACGGACTACGGCTTCTGGGAAAATTGCTTCTTGATCTCTTCCAACCTGGCCTTGATGCGCGGAACCTCACTTGCAAATTTGGCGACCCGTTCACGCCCCTGTTGAGGCGTCAATACTTTTCCTTCCTCGTGATCGAAAATGATCCCGCCGGTCGCCGCCGCGTAGGCGGTCGCCGCCATCCAGGCAGCCTGCAATTCCTCGAAACTGCTGCCACGCCAGCGAAATCCTAAAGCGTACTTCCACCGGCGATCGAATTGGTCATGGCCGAGGAAATTCATCGTTTCCGGCGCGTTGTCGTTAAAGCACTCGAAGCCGGTCTCTAGGCCGTTCATTTGAGCCGGCACGAAGCCATCGACGGCAGCCAGTCGCGTATCGGCATCCAGCTGCAGCGAATATTTCTCGGCAGCAATGGCATGCTGCCATTCGGCGATGGAGTTGAGCCGTCGATCGGACAGAACATGCAATTCCATCGCCATGTTAACATCTCCAATATTCGCGGCGGCCAAAAAGCGCGGTAAAGATCTCGCCCATCGGTGCACTCTTGCGTCTCACGCCATAGGGGATGCTGAGTTCAATAACAGGCACATTATTCCCAACGCCCGCGATCCGGCGCAATCGGGCTGCCCTTATCGGATCGATACCTCTCCGACCGGTTTTTACATCATAGATCGCGATGATATCGCCGGCGTCATTACGTAAGACCGCGTCGGGTCTGAGGCTGCCCTTGGCACTATAATATGCCCCTCCGAATGTCGGCTCAACTTCAACGCAAGCAATCCCGCATTGCGCTTCGCTCCATGCGGACTACGCTGTCCCACCCTCTTCGCGCCAAGCCGGAGCCCCCATGCCCATCACCCACGTCCCGCCACCCACATCAAAGCGCCTCTCTACGCGCCGAAGCCGGCTCCGACATCAAGCGACACTTCGTCAAGGTCAACGTCCTGCTGACGCGCGCGGCCGATGTCGCGAGCGATGAACAACTCTATACGCGCAAGCCTTCGGCCCGCCGCCTTATCCGGCGCGCACCACACTGCGTCATCCAGGCGCTGCCCGATCCGGCCATGCTGATCGAGATCGAGGCCGTCGCTTCATTGGCCGCCGCGCAGGTCATGACCTAAGTCAAAAGGCGCGATATCGGGGCCGCGTATGGTCTCTGCGACAAGGCAGCAGGTCTATGGCGACGCGGAGAAGATGAAGCAGAGCCATAAGGCGCTTTAACGCGCAAGCCGCGCGTCGAAATATCAGGAGCGAGCCCATGAGACGTATTGTTACCGCACTGGCCGCGGCGTGCTTGGCCGCGGCGCTGACGGTGCCGGCCATTGCCGCCGGCGCGATGTCCGAGCGCCAGGCCCGTGCCGCCGCGGTCGAGATTCTCAAAGGCGACCCTTACGGGAAAACCAACGAGCAAGTGCTGAAGAACATCACTGAGGCCCAGTTCATCACCGGCGGCAGCGTCTGCGGCAAGAAGGTGACCCGGCCGGTTTGGCAATTGCACGTCGTCGTCCCGCAGGCGCGAAATCCGTCGGGCGACAACGACATCAGAGGCTATCTGGTGATCGACGGCCACACCGGGAAGCTGGTGTGCGCCGGACTGCCGTTCCTCGATTGAACCCGGCAAGCGTAACCCGGATGAGGCACGGCGAAATCCGGGCCACCCTCTCGATACGCCGCATTGCGCTTCGCGCCATGCGGGCGACGCTTGCTGGGTATATGTGCCTGCCGAATGACCATCGACGCGGCGCCGGCCACGTCGCCAAAGTTCATTAATCTTGTTTTTTCGCGCCTTGATATCCACTTACCGCGCTCGTAGATTGACGAAATGTTAGCAACCGGACCCTAGCCTGTTGCCAATCCGAGAGCGTTCTTAAGCTCAGGACCGGACGACCCCATGCCAGCGTCATAACAGAATGATTTCGATCCTCCGCCCTTGAACTGTCCGATTGGCTCGCGGCGGAGATCGCGGTTGTCGACCCATCCGGCGTCATCGTGCGCAACAACCGAACGTGGGACGAGACCGCAAAAGGCGGCGGCCTTGCATCCAAGGACTTAGGCTGGAATTATTTCGCGGAGTGCGAGGCGGCGATCGCGCGCGGCTGCAACGAAGCGTCGGCAATCCTGTCGGGCCTGCGTGCGGTCCTTGCCGGCGAACGTTCGAAATTCCTCGCCACCTATGCCTGCCCTTTCAACGGCCTGTATCATTGGTTCGAGATCGTGGTGTCCGCGCTCGACATCGGCGGCAAGCGTCACGCCGTCGTCATGCATGTCGACGTGTCGTCGCTGCAGGTCGACGCGCTGACCGGCTTGCCGAACCGGGCCATGTTCGACGCGCAACTCGAGCTGGCCGTATCGACGGCGCGCGAGCAGGAGTCGCGCACGGGATTGTTGATCGTCGATTTGAACAACCTGAAATCGCTCAATGACATGTACGGCCATCAAACCGGCGATGCCGCGATCAAGGCGCTGGCCGATGAACTCAAGAAGCAGGCCGGCGAGAATTGCGTGGTGGCGAGAATTGGCGGCGACGAGTTCGGCGTCGTGCTGCCGGTCAGCTTTGACACGCTGTTGGCGCGGCGGCTGCGCGCGCATTTCAAGGGCGGCATAACCGCCTCTGTCGGCACCAACGGCCAGACTCTTATCGATTGCCGCCAGCGTCGGCGTGGCGCTTTATCCGGACGATGGCGCAACCATAAAGGCCCTGTTCACATCGGCGGATCGGTCGATGTATGAGCAGAAGCGCGGCGCCTCGACCGCCTAGAGCCAAGCGAAATCCGGGGGCAGCCTCACGACACCCGCCCCGCATTGCGCTTCGCTCCATGCGGGCTAAGCTTGCGCACCATCTTTGCGTCAAGCCGGAGTCCGTTATGCCCTCGATCGAGCACTTCCCGCCGCCGCCCGGCGTCAAAGCCCCGCCGCTGTCTTATGCCGCCAAGGTCGGCGATCTGCTGTTCGTCTCCGGAATTCCCGGCTTCGATGATAACGGCAAATTGGCGGAGGGCTTCGAGGCGCAATTCGGCTTCGTCGCCGCCACGATCAAGCGCATCCTCGCCGAGGCCGGCACGGACACGACACGCCTCGTCAAGGTCAACGTGCTGCTGACGCGCGCGTCAGATGTCGCGACGATGAACAAGCTTTACGCCGAAGCCTTCGGCCCGGCGCCCTACCCGGCGCGTACGACCTGCGTTATTCAGGCACTGCCCGATCCGGCGATGCTGATCGAGATCGAGTGTGTCGCTGCATTGGCGCGGGCGTAACAGATCCGCACTCTCTTCATGGTCGTCACGAATTTCGCTGGGCCGTCTACGGCCCACGCATGTGATGCCGAATCGCCACCTCGTCCCGCTCCGGCGCCAGTGGCGCGATGATATCGATCCGCGACATTGCCCGCGCGCCGAAAACCGCAATCAAGGGATCGAGGATGGTCACCGCCGCGCCGCCCCAGACGCCGCTGTCCAATGTGATCTCATAGGAAAATACCCTGCGTCCGCTATCGTCGCGGCGATAGCCGGCCTGTCGTAGTTTTTCTTCCATGATGTCCGACATGACCGGCACCGTTTGCCCGCTCTTCGGCGGATAAGTGCCCGAAATGATTTCGCACTCCAGCCGCTCACCGCCATCGGCAAACCGGCATTGCACAAAGGCGGGCGTTCGGCCGCAAAGCGCCACGGTCAAAGTGCCGTCCGGCCCGTCGCGCTGGGAATGGTCATGGATGCGCCGCAGCCGCACCTGAATATCGTTACCGTAGACGCTATACAAGAACGGGCGGTCGATGCCGGACGCGCCGCCGCGCAGCGACACGAACAAATATAGCAACGTGGTCTTGAAGCGCAGGCCGAAGGCCATAGCCACCTCCCCGCCCTTTATACAAGATTCGAGCCCATTGCGGCTAGTAAACGTGGCCCGCATGAGCCAAGCGAAATCCGGGGGCAGCCTCACCGCAACCGATCCCGCATTGCGCTCCGCTCCATGCGGGCTACTCGCTGATCTCGCCAGAGCGGCTTACGATTCCTTCAGGACCCGCCGCAAAATTTCCGAGCGCGTCGCCTCGACATCGAGCCGTGAACGATTTGCCTCAATATGACGAATGAGAGCGGCCGCCTCGGTCGGTTGAAAGACTTTGCCCTCTTCGGTGTCGAATACCACGCCGCCCGTTGCGCGCGCATAGGCCGTCGCCGCCCCCCAGGCGGATTCCAATTCGCCCGGTCGACTGCCAAAGCGGAACGCAAGCGCATATCGCCACGGTTTACCTAGCCCCGCATCTGGATAATCGTCGATAATCGACCGAACCTCCCAGTGATCGCATTCGAAGCCGCTGTCGTCGTTACCATAGCGGGCCGGCAGGAATCCTCCCAATGTTGCGATAGACGCACGCTCGAATAACCGTACATGAACGGGAAATTTCTCGGCATCGATTGCGTTCTGCCACTCGATCATCGAGTCCAATTGCCGGTCGGAAAATACATAAATTTCCATGGCCATGTCAGCACCCTCGGAATAAGGCACGGAAAATAGAGCGGTAGTCCCGATTAGGATTTTGTCTTCGCGATTTGCGAGTGACACCGCGTAGGACCTGCAACTCGAAAATAGGAACGCTCTTGTCGACCCCGGCTTTCGCGCGCAACTCGGCTGCGCGAGCCGCGCCAATTATTGCATGACCAGTCTTTACGTCATAGATGGCAACAACATTGTTAGCATCGTCCCGCAATACCACGTCGGTTCGTATGCTGCCTTTTTCTCCATAGTAAGACCCACCAAATGTAGTCTCGACGTCTTCGTAGGCGATTCCAGGAAGCCCAAGCACGCGGACCGTATCTGCAAATCGTTCATGGACAAGCCTGCCATATTCCTGAGGCGTCGTACCTGGTACATATTCAACAACATCCATGACGTGCCCAAGAATAGTCGTCAGCTTCACTGTTGTCTGATCTACTTTCGCATTTTGTATCAGCGCGTTCGGTTTTATTTCAATTAGCGTTTGGGCATATTGCGCGCCCGGGATGATTGAATCTGGGTTGGCATCACTCATGATGCCGGAATTCAAGACACCGCTGGCGTCCGCGAGCCGCACGCGATGAGTGGAGCCGCCTCCTGAACCTGTATTGCCTCCGGCGCTTGGACGCGAAGAGCCTCCGCCACCGGCATCCGTCCACTGCCCGCCTTCGCGGCTGCCCGCCGGAACGCGCGGCTGGCTGGGGTTGAACCCCGCCTTCCGACAAACATGAGCGTGACGGAGAATAGCGGCCTGTACGCGCAACGCCGCCAATTCATATTTGACATCGGCCGTCGCTTCTTCCAGGCGGCGGGCGCTAAGTATTTCATTCACCTCGGCTAATTCACGGTCAAGAGCTGACCGTCGCGTTGCCGGACCGTTCGAGGCGGCGCTTGTGATAGGAAGGAGCATGACCTAAATCCATGTTTGGATTTAATACCTAGCGCAAGACACCCTGGTCTGTCAAGTATTAATTCCTATTTCTTTGAACCCTCCCGCGACAAGGCCCCAACCCATGCACCCTCGCCACTTCGTCCTCGCCGTCACCCTCGTCGCCGCTTCCGCGCTGCCCGCCCTCGCCGACGCCGCCAAGCCGCGAAACCCAGCTACCCGGCCATCCCGCTGCTCTCGACCGGCAGCACCATCGTCGGCGAAAAAATCCATTATCCGAAAGGCGACGCCCACATCACCGCGGCGATCGTCACGTTGGCGCCGGGCGCGCGCACCATCCTGCACAAGCATCCGGTGCCGCTCTATGCCTACATCCTCGACGGCGAACTGACGGTCGATTACGGCACGCACGGCAAACGCACCTACAAGCAGGGCGCGTCGTTCATGGAAGCGATGGATGTCGCGCATTTCGGCGAGAACACCGGCGACACGCCGGTGCGCATCCTGGCGGTCTACATCGGCGCCGACGGCGTCAAGAATGTCGAGCCGGTCAAATAGCCTCATTGGCAGATGAGCCCGGTTGGCGGATGAGCCGACCGAAATCTGCCATTCTTTTCCCGGATTTGCGGCGCTATGCTGTCGCCGAACTCGCGCGGACGCACCGGTCCGCACCACCACCTTTTTCACGCCGGAGATGATGATGCCCAGCAATCCCCTGCTCTCCCGTCCCGAACTCGACGACCGCATCGCGATTGTTCGCGACAATCTCCGCCAGCTGACCGAGCAGGCGGCGGGCTCGTCCGGCGCCGCCGACGAGGAGCGCACCGCCGATCGCATCGCCGAGCAGCAGGCGGAGTTGGACGAGTTGGTCAAGCAACGCGATGCGCTGCCGAAGCGCTAAGCCATGAAAACCGGTCTCGCCGTCGCGCTCTGCGTCGGCCTCGCCGCCTGGACCGCGCCGGCGTTAGCCTATCGCTGGCTGCCGTCGCACGGCCGTTCCTGCGCCAGGGTCTGCATCGATGCCGAGATGTCGCCGGTGGTGTCCGGCATTTACAAGAACGGCCACCCGTACAGCGTCTGCCGGGCCGCGGCCGGCGGCGAAGGCAAGCGGGCCGGTTACAATCTGGAGCCCGATTGGGCGAACGCCTGCTGGGTCGGCTATGGCGGGCGCGAGCAGCGGATTGGCCGCTACGACTGTCTGTGCGACCGCTAGCGCGCTAGCGCCGGCCGGCGATCAGCCAGATCAACAGGCCGAGCACCGGCAGCAGCAGGATGATCAGCACCCACAGCAGCTTGCGGCCGGTGTCGCCGCCGCCTTGCAGGATCTGCACGATCGCCCAGATGTCGGCGACCAGAATGATCAGGCCTAAAATGCCGCCATATCCAAAACCCATGCCCATCTGACAATATCTCCGTTTGGTGCGTGAAATTGATGAGTGTTATCGAACTAACGGTTTAACGGCGCTGGAGTTCCATTGAGTAAACCACAGTGCTGTGACGGGTGCATTATCTGAGCGTGACAAAGCACCGCCGCCCCGCGCTATGATCCTTCCCATAAATCCGGGGAGGAAAATTGAATGAACCAACGCATTGCCGTCATCGGCGCCGGCACCATCGGCGCCAGCTGGGCCGCGCTTTTTCTCGCGCGCGGCAACGACGTCGCCGCCAGCGACCCGTCGCCGCAAGGCGAAGCCTTCGCCCGCCGCTTCATCGCCAATGCCTGGCCGACGCTCGAAGCGCTCGGTCTGGTCGTTGACAGGCGCCAGCCAGGACCGTTTCTCGTTTCATGCCTCGCCGACGGCGGCCTGCCAGGGTGCCAGCTTCGTCCAGGAAAGCGGGCCGGAGCGCGAGGATATCAAAATCGCGACCTTCGCCGAACTCGACGCCGCGCTGCCGGCCGATGTGGTGATCGCATCGAGTTCGTCCGGCCTCTTGATCACGCGCGTCACGGTCAAGTGCAAACACCCGGAACGCTGCGTCATCGGTCATCCGTTCAATCCGCCGCATCTCATTCCGCTGGTCGAAGTCGTCGGCGGCGAAAAGACCAGCCCGCAAGCCATCGAGGCAGCGATGGATTTCTATCGCGAACTCGGCAAGCACCCGATCCACATCAAGAAGGAAGTCAAAGGCCACGTCGCCAACAGGCTGCAAGCGGCGCTGTGGCGCGAGGCGGTGTCATTGGTCGCCGATGGCGTCGTGTCGGTCGCCGATGCCGACGCGGCCATCGCCTATGGCCCCGGCCTGCGCTGGGCGCTGATGGGGCCGCATCTCACCTTCCATCTCGCCGGCGGCGAAGGCGGCATGGCGAACTTCATGGCGCATCTGGCGCCGGCGGTGCAGACCTGGATCGACGATCTCGGCAATCCGCGCCTCGCCGACGTCAAGGAGATCATCATCGACGGCGTCGCCGAGGAAGCGGGTTCGCGCAGCATCGCCGATTTGCAGAAATGGCGCGACCGCAAGCTGATCGAGATTTTGAAAGTATCGGCGGCGCCATAAATGCGAACGGGCGGAGCGGCTGTGCGGTTCGTCGGGCGGGTTAGCCGACTTGTCCGCCGTCGCGCGATGCGCGAAGGCGGGGGGTATTGCCCGCCTTTTCTTTGTGTGCACGTCGGATTACGCTGCGCTAGTCCGCCCTGCGGGCCAAATCCAGGGTGTGCCTACCGACACGTCCCCGCATCTCGCGGAGTTCGCCCTCGGGCGCGCATCGCGCGACCCGCAGGCTCCATGCGGGCTAGGCTTGCTAGACCTTGATGCAGCGTCCTCCAGTGTACAGACTTTTGCCGGTTTTCCGTTTGCAAGTGGCGCGCGTCACATTTCTTGCGATCGGCACACCGGAGCAGTTTCGGTTATTATAGCAATTGCCGCGCGCGCCGACCGCCATCAGGACCGTGTCCTGATAGCTCGGATGGCTGATCTTGAGATCCTCGTCCTTCCAGTCGGCGAGATAGGCCATCGCGACCACGACCGGAATCGTATGAAACAGACAAGGTGTGACACCCTTGGCGGCAAAACGGCCGACCATACGGTCGAGTGTCTCAGGCACCTCCGCACTCTCGACGCTCAGGAAACCGACTCGCGCCATGTCGTCGCCGCAATAGGCATGATTGAGTAGCGTGTCGAGCTCGCCGCCGCTCTCGAGCATCCGGAAGAAGCCGTGATCGACGGCTTCCAGTTCCTTGAACAGCCAGGTGATTTCGCCGTTGGAAAAGCCGACATGGCGGAACCAGTCGCGGAGCGCTGATGCTCCCTCGGGATGTTCCGAGAGATAACGGATAAGCCCATGCGCCGCGGGCGGCAGCTTGCCCGCGACCAGCCGCAGCATCCGGCTGAGATCGCCGATCGCCAATTCGGTGGTATTGCTAGAGGATTCGTCCTGGTCGTCGTCGGCGCGGCCCTCTACGTCCGTGCGGCCGCGCGCCCGCAACAGGGCGCTGCGCACCGCGCGGCGGCGGCGACTGTTCACGGCTGTCAGGTTGTCGGCGAAGCCGTCAAGCATGCCCGCAAGCTGGGGCCAATCGATACCATGATCGGAAACTGCCCAGCTCACGGCGGCCGTAATCGCATCGGCCTCGTCATGGAGTTCTTCATATTCCATATTCATGTCTAACCCTCCCCCTGGCGCGGATTTAGTAGTCTGTCCAGACCGTGATGTCGTTGAAACCCTGGTTCGAGACAGTCACGAGCGCACCGGCCGCACTGGAGATGCTGGTCTTCCATGGCTCGCCTGCCTCCAGGTTATGAACATTCAGCGGGTGACAGCACAGTTCGTAGTGCCAACCGACCGCCGAGTTGCCTTTGTCGCTGCACTTGGCGAAGAGATTTGTTTCCAGGCCGACCGGACGGGTGCTGTAGACAACTGTTTTTCCCGGTTTCAATGTCGTCTGTGCCGTCATCGACTTCTCCTCCCACAAATCGAATGAACGAAAAAAAGCGCAGGCCTTACCCGCCTCCGTCGCCGTTCGACGGGCTCTTGTTCATATCGAACGGCTGGACATAGACCTCGGCGGTTTTCGATGTGACGCTTCCGATCCGATTTTCCGGCGTCATGGCGCTGGCGTCAGTTGAACCTACGGGCACGCGATAGGTCTCGAGTTCTTCAACGATCTGCCAGTAGAGATATTGATAATTAGCCTGGAACGTCGTCGTCTTACTGATGGTTCGGCTTGTCGTGTAACTGCGCTCGTCGGTGGTCGTGAATTCGAGCGTTTTGGAAAGCTCATAGGTGAAATGCGCACTGAGCGTTGAGCCGTCGCCACCCCCATCGTCGTCGTCAGCAATCAGGCGTGTCGTCACGTTCAGCGGCATGGCGATCGCCACCGGCGGAATGTCCGGCGGCGCCTCGCCTCCACCAAACAGGTTGCCACCGAGTTCCAATCCAAGGTCTACGCCGATGTTGGTCGTTGTCGATTGATGCTCGACGTTGCTGTGCGTGTACGTCGTGCCAACCGAATAGCTGTAGGCGGCTTCTGTCGTCGCCCCATAGGCGACGCGATTGACGAAAGACCAGTAGCGGGACCGCACGACCATGTAGTGATCGACCTCGTTGGCCTGGTCGTCCCGCAGCTTCTTCCATTGCTTCCATTGTAAAGGCGAATTATGGGCCATCCCGACCCACGGATATTTCGGGTCGTGCACACCGAAAAAATCCTTTTTCTGAATAGCGAACGGCTTGCCGAGCGGATCACTTTCCGAGCGCAGCGGCGGAAAGACGTCCGGATCAGTCATCAAGGGCGGGTGGGCATAATTGAATTTTGGATATGTCATTCAAGCCTCGCGAACATTGGCCTTGCCCTCATTGCCCTTATTTCCGCAATTTGGGTCTTGAAGGTGCCGTACCGATTTGCGGCCAGGAACGAGTGGCGAACTCAAATAATAATACAATTTATAGTATATGGTATATTATAAATTGTAAACAGAAAATATACACTCCATATCTCGACTGGACGCGAAGTGCCGTCGCGCGACATTGGTGCCGGCCAAGTGGCCGAAGTGTCAGCTGGAAAGTTCGGGGAGCGCGCCCTTCTGGTTGGTCAGGACGATAGCGTCGACGCCGTAATATATTTTAGGATTATAGTCCACAATTCCGCCACATTCTTCCTGTACATAAATTCCTATCCCGTCCCGTCTACGAGGGGCGTTTGATCAGCGTCGTCAGACGCGGGGCGGGGAGCGGTGGCCGGCGGGGCGTTGGAGATTCGACGCAAATGACCCGACCGGCGGTCCAAGCCGCTTCGTCCCGGCGCGCCAGCCGCGCGTCGCTGGGCCCCACTGGCGATGGCAGCCGGCACGGTCAGAAGTGCTGGGCACTATTTGGGCCCGCAGCGGTGGATAGGCAGGCTTCCGTAAGGAAGGTTGCCTGAAACGGCATGTCCACCGGGGGCGGATGCGGAGCAAACCTCACAAACACCGCGCGCGGAGCGCCGGGGAACCGGCATCTTCGTGGTGACTTTGCCTGTGTACTTTTACTCACTTTCGTACACAGGGCTGCGGGGTTGTTGGAACCCCGGCGTTCCGCGCGCCCTCGTTATTGAAGAGGGCGGGAAGGAATGAAGTTTGGAAGACGGCCTGCCCGGGGCCTTTCAAGAACACGGGCGATGAATCACGCCGTCATTCACACAAGCCGGCAATTTGTTATGGTCGTCGGTTCACGGCCCAGGAGAACGCTGATGCATCGCTTCACGCCCGCCGCTTATGTTCTGGCGTTTGTTTTGGCGTTTGCCGTCGCGCCGACTGTGCCCGCCTCCGCGCAACAATACGATCGCACTTATCCGATCACCATGCCGGAGCCCAATCCCGGCGTCGACGACACCGCACGCGCCGCCGAACTGGCGCCGGAATATCGCCGCACCGCGGTGTTCTATCGCAGCGACTATCCGCCCGGCACCATCATCATCAATTCGGCCGACCGCTTTCTCTATCTGATCCAGCGCGACAACGTCGCCTTGCGCTACGGCATCGGCGTCGGCCGCGACGGTTTCCGCTGGGGCGGCGTTCATAAGATCTCGCGCAAGGCGGAATGGCCGGACTGGCGGCCGCCGCCGGAAATGATCGAGCGCCAGCCTTATCTGCCGCGCTTCATGGCCGGCGGCCCGGGCAATCCGCTCGGCGCGCGCGCTTTGTATATCGGCTCGACGGTCTACCGCATTCACGGCACCAACGCGCCGCAGACCATCGGCCAGGCGGTGTCGTCCGGCTGCTTCCGGCTGGTCAATGACGACATCATCGATCTCTATAGCCGCGTGCCGATCGGCACCAAGGTGGTGGTGCAGCATCGCTGAAACAGGCAGCGACGTGCTATCCTTGCCAAAAATACAGGGAGAGCGAACATGCCGGGGCTTTTGCAAGATCACATCGCCGTCGTCACCGGCGCCGGCTCCGGCATCGGCCGCGCCATTGCTTTGGGTTATGCGCGCGAAGGCGCCAGCGTGGTGGCGCTCGACATTGACGGCGACGCGGCGGCGCGAACGATCGCCGAGATCAAGGCGGCCGACGGACCGGGACATCATAAAGCGCATGCCTTCACGCTCGACGTCACCGACCGCAACGCCTGCCGCGCCGTCGCCGCGCAGATCGCCGACACCATCGGGACGGTGTCGATCCTGGTCAACAATGCCGGCATCACCCGGCGCAATGCCTTCACCGGCGATCCCGACACCGTCGCCAAGGATTGGCACGACGTGCTCGACATCAACCTGAACGGCATGTTCAACGTCACCCAGGCTTTTCTTGAACCGTTGCGCGCCAGCAAAGGCCGCGTCGTCAATCTCGGCTCGATCCAGTCTTTCGTGCATTTACGCACGCCGTCGTCGCCGGCCTACACCGCGTCCAAGCACGGCGTGCTCGGTTTCACCAAGGCGCTGGCCGCCGAGCTCGGCAAAGACGGCGTGCGGGTCAACGCCATCGGACCGGGCTTGATCGAGACGCCGCTGAACGCGGCCGTGCGCGCCAACAATCCGGCGCTGGTGCAGGTCTTTCTCGACCACACGCCGCTCGGCCGCGCCGGCAAGCCGGAGGACATGGTCGGCCCGGCGATCTTTCTCGCGTCCGACATGGCGGCCTATGTCACCGGCACCATCCTGATGGCCGATGGCGGCTACCGCACGGTGTGAGCCACGGTATGAGCCAAGGTACAGCTTTTCGAAAACGAAATGGCCGGGCGCGGGTTTTCACCCGGCCCGGCCATCGCATCAATCTCGGATCGAAGTTTGCGGTTACTTCACCGTCAAAGCCAGACCGCTGAGGTCGGCGCTGACGATGACGCCGCGCTGATAACCGGTCAGCGTCAACACCGCGCCGTGCTGGTTGGTCAGCACCACCGCCTGCGCGCCGCCACCGAGCGCCGCGCCGGCGCCGGCCTGGGCATAGACGCCGGAGACGTCCGACGGACGGCGAATATGGCTGACGGTGCCGTGGAAGCGGGTTTCCGAGGCGCCGAAGGTAAAGCCATAGCTGACGCCGCCGATCGAAAGCCCATAGCGTTTGCCATGGAAGGTCAGCGTGCCGCTGCCGCCCGAGCCGCCGATGATGAAACCGGCCTTGACGATCTTGAAGCTGATACGGCCGCTATCGGCCTGAGCCGCGGTCGACAGGCCAACGATGGCGGCGAGCGCCAGAATGCCGGCGCGAAGCGTGTTGGATAGACGCATAAGGAGTTCTCCTGGCCCCACGGGCCGTGCCGCTGCGCGGCCATAGGTAACCGGCCGCCCAGGTTTTGAATCGAATCGCACGCAGATAATGCACGGGCGGGAAAAAAGTTCCATCCGTGATTGCACAGCGTCAACCGTGCCGCTTTACCGCTTGAACAGCCCCATAAGGGTCGCTTTCGCCAGGGTCTTGAAATGCAGGTTGAAGCCGATCTGCGCCGCCGGGGTGTCCTCTTTGACGCCGAGGGTTTCGCCGACCGCGAACACCGTGAACAGATAACGGTGCGGGTGGTCGCCCTGCGGCGGGCACGGGCCGCCGTAACCGGCAAAGCCGTAATCGGTGCGGGTCTGCAACGCGCCTTTCGGCAGCGCGCCGCCCGGGTTGCCGGCGCCGAGCTTGAGCTCGGTGACGTCCGGCGGAATGTTGACCACCAGCCAGTGCCAGAAGCCGGAGCCGGTCGGCGCGTCCGGGTCGTAGCAGGTGACGGCAAAGCTCTTGGTGCCGGCCGGCGCGCCCGACCATTTCAGGTGCGGCGATTTGTTGTCGCCGGTGCAGCCGAAGCCATGGTCGGTCGAACCGACATGCGCCATCGCCAGATAGTCGCCATCCTTGAAACTGTCGCTGGTCACCGTGAAGGTCATGATCGCTCTCCCGCTTTTTTCGAATGCGCTCCCAGGGCAAAACCTAGACCGCTACGCTCAAAGTGCAATGCCTTCGACCACCCGCTGGCCTTGCATGACGCCGCGCCTTACCATCCGGCTTGCCTCAAGCCCCGTCCAATTCGTCCGCTGGAAACGTCCACGATGAACGCCGCTTTGAATGCCGATTTGCCGATCAATCTGTTTGATCTCGCGGTCTATGCCGCGCTGGCGGTCGCGGTCATCGCCGGCTTTCGCTCCGGCCTGTTGCGCAGTCTGGCGACGATCTTCGGCTATGTCATCGCCGCGCCGGTCGCGGTCGCCGCCACGCCTTATCTTTCGCCGTTCCTGACCGAGAGGCTCAAGCTGCCGCCGACGCAATTGTCGCTCGTCTTCTTCGCGGTGTTCGTCGTGCTCGGCATCGTGCTGGCTGCGCTGATGCGCGGCGCAGTCGGCGAAATCACCGGCGCGCATATCGGCCCGGTCGACCGCGCCGCCGGCGCCCTGCTCGGTGCGCTGCGCGTCTTGGTGCTGGCGGTGTTGATGGTGCTGGTGTTCGAACGCATCATCCCGTCCGGCCACGAACCGGCGTTCCTGCGCACGTCGCACCTGCGGCCGATCCTGTCGCAGGCCGGACAACAGGGCCTGCGCAAACTGCCGCCCGACATCACCGATTATATCGACCGTCTCAAGCGCGAACGCGGCCTGTAGGATCACCATGACCACACCCCCCTCGCCTGCAAAATCGTCGTTCTGGCGAATTACCGGCCAGGCTCTGCTCGGCATGATTATTGGTTTCATCGTCACGCCGGTCGCAGTTTTTGTTGCGGTCCTGATTTATGTTTCCTTCGACAAAGTGTGCGGCACACCCGGCGATTCCGGCGGCTGTCAGATGGGAATGGCAGCCATCGTCGTCGCCTCGGCGCTGCCCGGCGCGGCGATTGGTTTAGTCGTCGGTCTCGTGCGCTCTATCCGGCAGATCGAGCGCCGCCGCCAAGCCGGATAGCCCTGCCGGCAGCGGATACCAGCCCCTGCCGTCGCCAGAGGGCTTGGGACTTGTGCAACCAACCGGCGGCCCGCTACGGTGACCGTTGAAATCCAATCCAGATGAAGAGGCGTCGCCATGTCCAAAGTCACTTACGAAATCGTCGAACATGACGGCGGCTGGGCCTACAAGGTCGACGGTGTGTTTTCCGAGCCTTTTCCGAGCCACGCCGCCGCGCTCAAGGCCGCCCAAGCCGCCGCCGCCGAACAACGCGTTCCCGGTCACACCGAGCAAATCGAATTCGAAGACGAAAAAGGCAAGTGGCACACCGAGACCGCGCCCGGCAGCGACCGGCCCGACACTGCGATCAAGGACAAGGCTTAAGCCAAGGCCGAAAACGAGTTTTGTGACATCGGCGGTTTGAGAACCGCGTCCGGCGTCATCGACGGGTCGCAACATGGAACGACAAGCCGGAGCCGGTGAAAGCGATGAAAAAATTCGGCACCCCGGCGACGATCGCCAGCTTGTTGTCATTCAATGGCGGCTTCGTCGACACCGCCGGCTTCCTTGGCCTGCAGGGGCTGTTCACGGCCCATGTCACCGGCAATTTCGTCACGCTCGGCGCCGCGCTCGTCCACGGCAGCCATGGCATTGTCGGCAAACTACTGGCGTTACCGGTCTTCGTCGCCGTGGTCGCGCTGTCGCGGTTGGCCGGCGCGGCATTACGCAAACGGCACGCGCCGGTGCTGCGCATTCTGCTCAGCGTTGAAGTCTCGTTGCTGGTGGCCTTCTTCGCGCTGGCCGTCATCTTCGGCCCGTTCGCGAACGCCGACAGCCCGGCTGCTTTGTTGACCGGCTTTGCCGGCATCGCCGCGATGGCCGTGCAAAATGCCGTGCACCGCGTGCATCTGACCAATCTGCCGCCAACCACGTTGATGACCGGCTCGACCACGCAGGCGACAATCGACGCCATCGATCTCTTGACCGGCACCGATCCCGATAACGCGGCGGCGATCCGCACGCGCGTCGGACGGCTTTCGCTCAGCATTCTATGTTTCGCTGCCGGCTGCGCCGCCTCGGCCCTGCTCTACTGGCTGGCTGGCTTCTGGTGTCTGGCGGTCCCGGTGGTCGTCGGCGCGACCGCTGCCATCATGCGGGCCGACGCCACGCCATAAGCCGCAACGAAAACCCGCGCCGCATCTCGACGGCGCGACGACAGCGAATGTGAAAATAGTTTCCGTTAGCGCCAAAGGCCGTAAGCGGCCCACTTCGACTGCGGAATTTCCTTGCCGATTTTGTAGCTGAACGACTCAACCTTCAAATGGTTGGGCTCGGCGGTGCAGGTATAAGACAGCGCATACCACTTGCCGCGGCTGCGGAAAGCGCCGCCTTTGGCGACAATAGTATGGTTCTTGTGTCGAACGCCGGAGGTGGCATTGGCCACGGCGCGATCGGGACGGAAATGGCGCGCATCCTTGCGGATGTTGATCATCGCGGTGTAGTCACACAATTGTTCTAGCCGCTCGGACGGGGCCAGCCTCAGCAGGCTTTTCTCGAACCGGGCATCGGCAACTGCGGCATGCGCCGCCAAGACCGCAACAACGCCGATCGCCAGTCCTAAAACCCGCATGCTTTCACCTCCGAATATCAGGCCCCAGAGGCGCGATTTACGCGGCGAGGGCCGTTAAGACAACCCCAAGAACGCCCGCGAATTCGCTTTGTCCCGGTCAAAAACCCGGCCAAAAATGGACATTTTGCCGCGTTCACGGCAAATGCGATTCGGATCAGGAATATTTCGGGTCGCGCTCGAGCAATTCGATCGAAACACCCTGCGGCCCGCGCAAAAAGCAGATCTTGATGCCGGGGCGCGGGATGTGCGGCTCCTTGGTGAACTCGGCGCCTTTGGCCTTCAACTCCGCCGCAACCGCGTCGATGTCCGTGACCCGCAGACCGAAATGATCGAGGCCCTGATAGGGCGTCACCGGCGGCGCATTGACGCCGTCACCAGGTGCAACGGGAGCGAGAAAAATATTGCCGCCGCCGAGCTTGAGATCGATGCGGCCCGGGCTGCGGACCACTTCGGCGCCCAGCATGCGCTCAAACCATTGCGCGGTCGCTTCCGGATCGGGCGTGCGCAGATGGATGTGATCCCATGTGCAGGTCGGCATGACGATGTCTCCTTGTGAAACGCGCCGTCAATCTAGTGCATTTTCCGCTGTCTGCGCCAATGTCTCTTCACCATCAGGCATTCCCTTCCTCAGCCCCATTTGCACCGCGACGACAAAAATCGGCATGATGAAAAGCGGACCGACGGCGAGACCGGTCAGATGCGCCAGTGGTGACGCCAGCAACGGCAGCAGCAGGATCGCCGCCGCGGATATCAGCAATGCGCGCGGCGCAGCCGGCACCGGCGCGTGCCAGAGCCAAGCCACCACCAGCGCGCCGAACACCAGATCGTAGTCCTGCAGGTACGGCGTCGCCAGACAGGTGCCGGTCAGCAGCACCGCGTTCTTGACCGCCAAGGGCGCACCCTTGCTCCGCCAGACCAGCGCCACCGCGATCAGCGCAACAAAACCGGTCAGCGCCTGGATCGCATAAGCGACGTCGACCGGCGCACCGAGCCGGCGCGCCGCGACGAACACCGACACGAAGCGATGCCAGACGCCGGTGCCGTCTTCCAAAATGATTTGCCGCAACAGGCCGAGATTGTGCAGGTAGCTTGCCCAAATATCATTGCCGAACCAGACGAAGCTGATCGCCAGCAAACCACCGGCGACAACACTGGCCGACACGAAGGCGCGCCAGTTCCGGCCGGCAATCAACGCTATCGGAATCAGCAACCCGAGTTGCGGCTTATAGATCAACAGACCGAGCAAGCCGCCGGCCAGCACCGGCCTGCGCTCGACCAGACCGAGACCGAAGCCGAACAGCGCCGCCGTCCAACATCCATTTTGTCCGCCGACCGCGTTGATCAACACCGCCGGCGCCGCCAGCGCCATCAGCAAGACGCCGCGTCCCGGCATCGCCAAACGCAGCGCCCGGTAAAACGCGGCCCAGCTTGCCGCCAGCCATAGCAACAGCCCCGGAACATAGGGCACCATCGCCAGCGGCGCCGTCAGCAGCAACAGTACCGGCGGATAGCTATAATGATAGGCCTGGATCGGCGCGCCGGCGACGCTCTGTTCGAACGCGTGAAAAGCGGCCGGATTATAAATGTCAGCGGCGCGGCCATGCCAGGCAAGATAAGCGCCCGACCAATAATTGATGAAGTCGTCGCCGAACGGACGCAGCGCACCATTGGTCAGGTGATCCCGGGTCTGGCGTATCAGATCGTAGACATAGATCACCGCCGCCGCCGCCGCGAAGCTGCGCGCAATAATCACGATTCGATCAGGCAAAACAGGACGCATAGCCAATATGAAGCGCACGACGCGGTTATGATCGCGTTAAGCGCCGGATCGCCGCTGTTTTCGGAACAGCGGGCTGCTCGCGTCGCGACACAGCCGCCAGCGCGCCGCGCAATCGGCCCGCAGCCGATGTCGATACCGCCGGACGCCAATATGACACTTCGTTGACAGCGAGCCAGTGCCGCGAATTTCCCACAAGCGCTTGCAGATTGTGGTTATTTGATTCACATGCGACCGCTCATTTTGCTAAACCGAAAAGACTGACACCGGCGTTGCATATGTCGATACGCACGCCGGCAAATTGCGTGGCAAATAAAGTGGCAAGCAAAGTATCAAGCAAACCACCCATTCTGGCGGCAGGAGGCATCGTTGTGCGCGACGGTGGCCGTGCGCTGTTTGCCGTCGTGCAACGCAGCAAGGATGACGCCTGGGTGCTGCCGCGCGGCAAGCTCAAGCGCGATGAGAAGCCGGTCATCGGCGCTCGCCGCGAGGTGGTCGAGGAAACCGGCCATCGCGTCCGCGTCCATGAATTTCTCGGTGCGATAACCTACCGGGCGGGCGGACGACCGAAGGTCGTGCAGTTCTGGCGCATGGAGGCGGAAGCCGAGGCCAGTCACGACTTGATGACCGATATCGCGGCGGTCGAATGGCTGCCGTTGAAAGCGGCGGTGCGGCGCCTGAGCTATCCGCTCGAGAAATTGTTCCTGCGCAATATCGGCCGGCAAGCAATGCTGCACCGTCAGCGCGCCCTGCAGCCAAGCGCGAAAAAGCCAACCGATAAAAAGGCCAACAAATCGGCCGGCAAACCGCCGGAAAAGAAGACAGCCCAAAAGGCCGACAAAAAGACTGGCAAGAGCGCCGCCAAAAAGGCGAAGAAGGCCATGACAAAAGCGGCCAAAAAACCGGCAACCAAACCGAAGCAACAGATACCGGCACGCGGCCCTGCGCGAAAAACCGGAACGCACGCCGTGACGCCCCATGCACGCCCAGTCAAACTGACCAAGCCGCGTAAAACGGTGCAGCGCAAGGCGGCCTCGGCGAAATCCACTGCCGCGCATGCGATCAGCGCCAAGCACACCGTCCACAAACCGAGTCTGCACAAACATAGTTTGCATAAGCCAAGCGAGACCAAGTCAACCGCCGTCAAACAGCCAGCGCCGAAGCGCACCGCGGCGACAGCGGTCGTGCCCGAGCGCGCGTTCACGCCGTCGCCGCCAAAGCCGAAGACCGCCGCCGAGCGCAAAAGTATTCTGCAACGCATGCTCGGCCGCCTGGCTGGATAAGCAGGCGCGCCACCGACGATTTTTACGCCGCTGTTTTGCCATTAACTTTTTGGGACCTTGCGGAAATTTAACCGGCAAAAATGCCGGTTTCGGCCTTTCCAAACGGGTCATTCACCCTGCATTCACCGAAAAAATCGCACCTTCATCACACTAGATGACGTTTTCCCGGCGGAAAAAACCGCAGGAAATTGGCCGCCCGACCGTTCAATATTTACGGCCCCGAGGCCTCGAATTGAGGAGGTGCACTATGAACAATTTCGGTAAAACCCTGACCATGATCGCGGCCGCCGCGACCTTGACCATCGTGGCTGTTGCCGCCCCGCAACCCGCACAGGCGCGCGACGGCGGTGCGATCGCCGCCGGCATCATTGGCGGTCTCGCGGTCGGCGCCATCCTCGGTTCGGCGGCGGCCCATAACGGCCCGACTTATTATGTGGAACCGCGCCGAGACTACTACCGGCCCGAATACCGGCCTGCCCGAGTCTATTATCGCCCGCATTGCTGGTGGAGCCGGGAACGGGTCTGGGACGGGGATGATTGGCACCACCGCCGCGTCCGGGTTTGCGACTAGCCGCGGTTTATCCCGATAAGAAACGGCAATAAGCCCGAAAGCATCACCGTTTTCGGGCTTATTGTGATTCCGGTCACAGAAAAAAACCAAAATTCCGACATAATAAGCTCGCCTGATCGCCCCGCGCCGGGATATGGCACCGCTTATTCTGCCCGTAAGTTGCATTTGCCCTTAAGTTTCGCGAAACCGCTCGGGTGCAAAATCCCACCCCGACAAGTTTCTTCCTTCGGTTCGGCCTGAGAGGACTCCCCATGAACATCAAGATCATCGCGCTGGCCGTCGCCGCCCTGTCGGTCGCCGCCCTCCCCAACACAGCCAATGCCCGCTGCCGCGGCTGCGCCGTCGGCGCCGGCGTCGTCGGCGGACTGGCAATCGGCGCCATTCTCGGCTCGGCGATCGCTAACGGTCAGCCGCGCTATGCCGAACCCGAGCGGGTCTACGAAGTACCGCCGCCGCGCGTCTATTATGAAGACCAGCCGGAATACGTCGAAGGCCCGGTCTGCCACATCGAACGTCAGCGCATTTGGAACGGGTACCGCTGGCGTCATCGCCGCGTCGAAGTCTGCGACTGATCTCCAAGACGACAAAATGCTTGAAACGCCCGGCTTTCGCGCCGGGCGTTTCTCATTTATTGCCGCATATGGCTGAGCACCTCGGCCGTCGGCCAGCAATCGACTTTCAGGCCGTTGGCCTTTTGATACTGGCCGAGCGCGGCGCGCGTCAGCATCCCGGCCTTGCCGTCGATCTTGTCCTTATAAAGCCCGAGCGCCGTCAGCCTTTGCTGCATCGCCTCGACCTCTTTGGTCTTGAGCTGCTTGGCCTTGCTCCATGGCGTCATGAACGATTTGGCGCCGGCGATGCGGTCGGACAGATGGCCGACGAACAACACATAGAGATCTGAAAAATTATAGTCCTTGATGACGTAGTAATTCTTCGGCGTCAGGAAGGACGGCCCGTAGCTGCCTTCCGGCTGCAACAGTGACGCCGGCAGCGCCAGCGCTTTGGCGTCCAACTTGCGTGGCGGCGTCAGCAAAAAGCCGCGCTTGATCCATTCGCCGATCGGCATCGTCACATCGGGCTTGCCGATCGAGCAGTCGGCGTTTTTCGGCGCGCGCACCTCGTAGGCCCAGCGTTCGCCTTTCTGCCAACCTTTGCCGGCCAGTTGCTTGGCCGCCGAGGCCAGCGCGTCCGGCACCGACCGGAAAATATCGGCGCGACCGCTATGATCGAAATCGACTCCGTATTTATAATATTCCGACGGCAGAAACTGCGTCAGGCCGAGTGCGCCGCCCCATGAGGAGCGCATGTCGGCGCGCGGCGTGCCGTCCTGCAGCATCTTCAGCGCATACAGAAATTCGTTCTGGAAGAATTCCTTGCGCTTACCGGCATAGGCCTGCGTCGCCAGGACCCGGATGCCGTCGTGCGGCAGCTTGTAGCCGCCATAGTCGGTTTCACGTGCCCAGATGGCCAGCACGACATTGCCGGGCACGCCGAATTCCTTTTCGATGCGCCGCAGCGTGTCGCGATACTGCGCCGCCAATTGCTGGCCGCGCGCGGCCAGACGGTCGAAGGTCTTCTCGCGCAAATATTGGCCCGGCGTCTGGACGAATTCCGGCTGACCCGGCCGCGGCTTTTCCGGCCGGCCGGGAATCTCTAGGTCGGGCAGCGAATAATCCGGCTTGAGACCGCGCGTCGCGGCCTCGAAGGTGGCGCGGGTGACGCCAAGCTGCTGCGCGCGCGGCCACAAAGTTTCGAGAAACCGATCGAAGCCGGCGTCGGCGGCCACCGCCGGCATCGTCAGCCCGGCCATTATAATGAATAGAATGATAACGGCTCGAATCATGCGGATCATGGTGCCAAATCTACGGTGATTGGATGGCATCGTCACCATGCGCTAACGTTTTAGGCCAAAACGCGGCGGATGATACCGGGCGTTAAACAAACTGTGTTTGACTCCGGTCGTCCCCGCCTGAGGCCTTCCAGTTCCATGATCGACCACGCCGCGTCCCCGAGAGATCTACGCCTTGCCGAACTGCTGGGTGCGCTTAGCTATGCGCTCGATCTGGTCGAAGGCCAGCCGGCCGGTCATTGCATGCGGTGCTGTTGGATTGGCATCCACCTCGGCCGCGCCATCGGCCTGAGCGAAGCCGATATCGGGGAGCTTTACTATACGCTGCTGCTCAAGGACCTCGGCTGCAGCAGCAACGCCGCGCGCATTTGCCAGCTTTATATGACCGACGACCTGACCTTCAAACGCGACGCCAAGAATATCGACGGCAGCCTGCCGCAGGCCCTGCGTTTCGTGCTGTCGCACACCGGGCTGCAGGCTGGCCTCGCCGACCGCATCCGCGCGCTGGTCAATGCTTTCATGACTGCCGGAACGGCACCGAAGGAACTGGTCGAGACCCGGTGCCAGCGCGGCGCCGAAATTGCCCGCACCATGCGGTTCTCCGAAAGCGTCGCCCAGGGCATCCAGAACCTCGACGAGCATTGGGACGGCGGCGGCCTGCCGTTGCAGTTGCACGGTGTCGAGATCCCGATCTTTTCCCGCATCGCCCTGATGGCGCAGGTGATCGACGTTTTTTATACCGGCAGCGGCATCGACGCCGCCCGGCGCGAAGTCGACAACCGGTCCGGCACCTGGTTCGACCCGATGCTGGTCGGCGCCTTCGACCGGATCGCCGACAATGCCGAGTTCTGGGACATGCTGGGCTCGGACAACCTGCAGAATGCGCTCTATGAGCTGGAGCCAGCGCAGGATGTCAGGACCGTCGATGAAGACTATCTCGACGACGTCGCCGCCGCTTTCGCCAAGGTGATCGAACTCGAAAAGCCCCTACACCAGCGGCCACAGCGAACGGGTGACCCTGTTCACCGACCTGGTCGCCGAAGAGATGGGCCTGTCTGCCGAACGGCGGCGCTGGCTCAAGCGCGCCGCTTTGCTGCACGACATCGGCAAGCTTGGCGTCAGCAACTCGATCCTGGATAAGCCGGCCAAGCTCGATGACGACGAGTGGGCGGCGATGAAACTGCATTCGCTTTATTCCGAACAGATTTTGTCGCGCATTGCCGCCTTCAGCGATCTTGCCGCCGTCGCCGGTGCCCATCACGAGCGGCTCGACGGCAAGGGCTATCCGCATGGGCTTGCCGGCGACCGGATCGCACTCGAGACCCGCATCATCACGGTGGCGGATATTTTCGACGCGCTGACCGCCGAACGGCCATACCGCGCCGCCATGCCGATCTCCAAGGCCTTCGCGATCATGGCAGACGACGTCGGCACCGCGATCGACGGCGATTGTTTCGCCGCGTTGCAACGCGCGGTAGCGCAACTCGACGAAGAATTGGCGGCTTAAACGTTCAGTCCGCCGATTCGCGCGGCAGTTCCGACTCGCGTGTTGCGGCCGATTCGCTTCGTGCGCAACGTATACGAACACATCCGTCGCTAGATCTGGTCACGCGTCGCGTCGCCAACACAGCATCGCGCAAAAACACGAACGCAGGCAGAACATCCGCG
The DNA here is from genome assembly GCA_963830125.1 of uncultured Alphaproteobacteria bacterium. Taxonomy (GTDB): domain Bacteria; phylum Pseudomonadota; class Alphaproteobacteria; order Rhizobiales; family Xanthobacteraceae; genus Pseudolabrys. Next base: position 287,536 of record CAWHKU010000009.1, read on the forward strand.
AATCAGAGAACGGATAGAGGACGGTAAAGCGGCCATTAACGCGCGCCGGCCAAAGACGTTTTGTTTGCGCCGCCGCGCTTTTTTTAATGAGGTGCTTTGGCGTAAGCCGATTGCCCGAGCCGTTCGACATAAGCGATGCCGATCGCGGAAAACACGAACAGGCCGTGGATGATCGCCTGCCACATCACGCCGGTCTGGGTATAAGGCGAACCGTCCTGCCCCAATTGGCCGGCATAGATAAACGTGCGCAGCAGGTGGATCGATGAAATGCCGATGATCGCCATCGCCAGCTTGATCTTCAACACACTGGCGTTGACGTGGCTGAGCCATTCCGGCTGGTCGGGATGCTTTTCCAGCTCCAGCCGCGACACGAAGGTCTCGTAGCCGCCGACGATCACCATGATCAGCAAGTTGGAAATCATCACCACGTCGATCAGGCCAAGCACCACCAGCATGATTTCCTGCTCGGTGAACTTCATGGCGCCAAGCACCAGGTGCCAGAGCTCCTTGCAGAACAAAATAACGTAAACGCCCTGGGCGACGATCAGCCCGAGATAGAGCGGCAGTTGCAGCCAGCGCGAACTGAAAATCAGTTGTGGCAGCGGCCGCAGCTTACCGGCCAGTTCTTTCGGCGGAATCGAATCGTCGGCGGCCATCGACATCGCGGTTATCCCTTGCAGTCGCCGCCCGGCGATGATCGCCGGGGCGCGGCTGGCGAGCTTTATAGGCGATTCGCCATGGCCAAAGCGTGACGCGAATCACTCAAGCGCAGGCCAAAACGCCGCAGACCCACCAGATGCGGTAACGCAGGATGGTCATCGCACCCGATCGTGGAAAATCATGAACGCAGGCAGAACGTTCGCGAATCGGAGAACGGATAGGGGACGGTAAAGCGGCCCTTAACGCGAGGCGCAATAGAACGTCCGGCGTTCAATTAAATCGCGCCCGGCGTCAGGCCGTGCCTTCTTTGGCCGCGTCGTTGATCGCGCGCAACAGCGTGACCAGAGTCCGGTTGATCGGCGTCGCGACGCCAAGCCGCGCACCGGCTGCGACGATGGCGCCATTCAGCGCGTCGATTTCGCAAGGCCGTCCGGCCAGCCGATCGAAATACATCGACGTGCCGAAATCCGGCGCGAAAGTGAACAAGGTCTGCATCGCCCTTTGCGCTTCGTCGTCCTCAAGCGGCACGCCATCGGCGCGCGCCACGGCAATCGCCTCGGCCAGCAGGTCCAAACTCAGCGCATGGACGTCGTCGCGCCGCAGCACGCCCTGCCGTTGCAGCGTGAGCGCGGTAATCGGATTGGCCACCGCGTTGAGCAGCAGCTTGCGCCAGGTCAGCCTTGCGAAATCGTCGCTCAGCAAGACCCGCAGCCGCGTGCCGTCGAGAAGCTGCGCGAAGGCGCGGCCTGCCGCGTCGTTGGCGACGGCAAGATCGTGGCCGGGCGCCGTTCGAAGACGGACGCGATCGGCGGCGAGACGTTCACCGTTGTAATAGACGATGACCGGAACGACACGATCGTGGCTGACCCAGGACGCGACGCGATCGGCATGACCGAGACCGTTCTGCAGCACGGCGACCTGTGTCGCGGGCCCGCACAAGCGCTGCAACCAGGGACCGGCCGAGGCGGTGTCGTACGCCTTGGTGCACAGGAGCACCCAGTCGACCGGCGTCGCTTTCGCCGGATCGGTCAGCGTCGTAAGCGCGACATCAACAGGGCCGTCGTGACACTCAACGACCAGGCGTTCGATCGGCGTTCGCACGCAAGCCGTCACCGCGTGCCGGCCGGCGGCTTGCAGCAAGCCGGCGGCGACGCCGCCAATACTACCAAGGCCAATAACAGCAACCCGCATCCGCGGCCCGGATGCGTTCGAGATGACAGAGGGGCTAGACATAACGGCATGCTCGGACAGCGGCCTGGCTCTGTCAAATATCCGGCCGTGCGTCTTTGGTCGATGACAGTTGGGCCTGCCGGCTGAACGGCTTGTCGCTCAATCGGTGCGGCAAGATGGCGACTTGGCCTTGCCAAGGCATCTTGCCATTCTCGTGATCTTGAAAATTGCTCGCGCCGCGCGTTCGCTTACGCGGGCGACAATAAAAGTAATAACAATTTCGGACAGTGGAAATTCGTGCGCCGTTTTGAACTAGCTTTGGAACGAGCTAGCGCCCGGCGACGCGCTTAGCCCCCGGCCACTCCCGCTCCAAAGAGACAAAGAGGCCAAGACTTTAACGTCGTCGTTGAAAAATCTTTAACAGGAACATGCTATTACAGTACACTCATGGGAATTGAAAAGCGCAAACATCCCCGTCGCCCGCTTGGGATCGAGGCCGTTGTGACGTGGCCCCGGCCGGTGCCGTGCACAATTTCCGATGTCTCCGCGACCGGCGCGCGGTTGACAACAAATCACATGGACATGTTGCCGGATGAATTCGACTTGGCTTTGAACGCCGACATCATGCGCAAGTGCCAAGTAGTCTGGCGCAGGAACGACCAAGTCGGGGTCAAGTTTCTTCCGTATATTAAACGACGGCCGGACCCCGAACCGCCGCAGAACGCGGACGATTCCGCTGGTGCCAAGTAGCGCCGGTTCTGGCCGGCGCTTTGCGCGCTTCAATAATTTACCGCGAGAATTTCTTATACTTCAGCCGGTGCGGAATGATGCTGTCCTGGCCAAGCCGGCGCATCTTGTCCTTCTCGTAATCCTGGAAGTTGCCTTCGAACCATTCGACATGGCTGTCGCCTTGCCGCGCTATTTTTGCATCTCTGCCAAAGCCCGCTCCAGCGGAGCGGACGAGACCTGGATGGTGCCGTTAAACGGAATATCCATGTCGAGGGTCAGGTAAATCGTGCCGGCAATCAGCACCGATGACACGACAAAACACGCTACCACAACCGCATTGCGCGGTGCGCGGTAGCCATAGCTTGCGAAAACCAGAACGAGCCACGCCGCCAGCAGCACGATCAGCGGCACCGGAATGGTGCCATCCGACTGCTCGACGATCGCCCAGCGCATCTCGTAGACCGTCTCGAAGCGCTGATCCGCCCGCAGCTTCAACCCGGCGTGTTCCGGATCGGTGGGGTTGAGCGCGCGTAGGCCGTTGCCGACGTCGTTGAGCAGGGCCTCCGCCGGCCGGCTGCCGAGCACCGGATCGCTCTGCGCCATGTGGCGCGCGGCCTGCTTTACATATGCCTGCAGATGTTGCCGCGGCTCGGCCGTTTCGGGGCCGTAATGCCGCATCGTCCGGTCGAGCAGGATGAGTTGGGTGGCGTAGGCTTGAACGCTCTTGTCCACGCCGTCGAAGGTGATCCTGGCCGAATTGATCATCAGGCCAAGCACCAGCGAGGCCAGCACCACGAAGATGTTGGCGATCAGGCGGACAATGGCGTCCGTCTCGGCGACGCGATGCCGCTCCGGAAGCCGATCATAGACCGCGCGGCTGCCGAGCGAGGCGGCGATCAGCACCGCGCATACCAACAGCGCAATTACAATATTCTGCATGAAAAACGCTCCGCCGCCGGCGGAACACTAGCCTGCCGATGCGCGGAACTCTAGCGGCTGAACTTCTTATACTTCAGCCGGTGCGGAATGATTGCTGTCCTGCCCCAAGCCGCCGCATCTTGTCCTTCTCGTAATCCTGGAAGTTGCCCTCGAACCATTCGACATGGCTGTCGCCTTCGAAGGCCAGGATATGGGTCGCGATGCGGTCGAGGAACCAGCGGTCATGGCTGATGATGACGGCGCAGCCGGCGAAATCCTCCAGCGCCTCTTCGAGCGCGCGCAAGGTATCGACGTCGAGGTCGTTGGTCGGCTCATCGAGCAGCAACAGGTTGGCGCCCTGGCGCAGCATCTTGGCCAGATGCACGCGGTTGCGTTCGCCGCCCGATAGCGTGCCGACCTTCTTCTGCTGGTCGGCGCCCTTGAAGTTGAACAGCGAGACGTAAGCGCGCGAGTTCACTTCCTTCTTGCCGACCATGATGAGGTCGTTGCCGTTCGGAAATTTCTTCCCAGATCGTCTTCTTGCCGTCGAGCGCGTCGCGCGACTGGTCGACATAGCCGAGCTGCACCAACTCGCCGACCTTGATCGTGCCCTTGTCGGGCTTTTCCTGGCCGGTGATCATGCGGAACAGCGTGGTCTTGCCGGCGCCGTTCGGACCGATGACGCCGACAATGCCGCCGGGCGGCAGCTTGAAGGTGAGATCGTCGATCAGCAGATTGTCGCCGAAGCCTTTCGTCAGGTCGTCGAAGTCGACCACGTTCTGCCCGAGCCGTTCGGCCACCGGAATGGTGATCTGCGCGACCGTGTTGGTCTTGGCGTTGGCGATCTTGAGCAGTTCGTCATAGCGCTCGTAACGCGCCTTCGATTTGGCCTGGCGCGCCTTCGGCGACGATGAAATCCATTGCGTTTCGCGTTCCAGCGTGCGGCGGCGCGACTCGTCTTCGCGGCCTTCCTGCTCCATGCGCTTCTGCTTCTGCGCCAGCCAGGAGGTGTAGTTGCCCTCGTAGGGAATGCCGCGGCCGTGATCGAGTTCGAGGATCCAGCCGGTGACGTTGTCGAGGAAGTAGCGGTCATGGGTCACGATCAGGATCGCGCCCGGATAGTTGCGCAAGTGGCCTTCCAGCCAGTTCACGCTCTCGGCGTCGAGATGGTTGGTCGGCTCGTCGAGCAGCAACAGGTCGGGCTGGTCGAGCAACAGCCGGCAGAGCGCGACGCGGCGCTTTTCGCCGCCGGACAGCTTGGAGATGTCGGCGTCGTCGGCCGGGCAGCGCAGCGCATCCATCGCCAGATCGACCTGGCTGTCGAGGTCCCAGAGGTTCTTGGAATCGATCTCGTCCTGGAGCTTCGCCATCTCGTCGGCGGTCTCGTCGGAATAGTTCATGGCGAGTTCGTTGTAGCGGTCGAGGATCGCCTTCTTGGCGGCGACGCCTTCCATCACGTTCTCGCGCACCGACTTGCCCGGGTCGAGCTGCGGTTCCTGCTCCAGATAGCCGACGCGGGCGCCCTCGGCGACCCAGCCTTCGCCGGTAAATTCGGTGTCGAGGCCGGCCATGATCTGCAGCAAGGTCGATTTGCCGGAGCCGTTGACGCCGAGCACGCCGATCTTGGCGTCCGGGTAGAACGACAGGTGGACGTTATCCAGGACCTTCTTGAGGGCCGGATAGGTCTTGGTCAGACCCTGCATGTGGTAGATGAATTGGCGACCGTTCATTGACCTGCAAAACCCCTGATATTTCAGGCTGAAACCGGCCTTCGCGCGTCTCGCGCGCGGCCGGACCCGTTGTCGGGAAATTCAGCCGCTGATGTAGCGAGCGGGACCGCAAAGGGCAAGCGCGGGCGGCGCTACCGCGCCCGCTTGCGGGGGGCGGGATAGAACCAGTCCGTGGTAAAACTCTGGAAAGGCTGATTTTGAATTTATCTGCGCGGCAAGCGTCTCACCAACCGGACTTTAACGGATGTTCCGCGCATGATCCTGACGCATGAACCGAGACGCCCTAGCGAGGCGACTAATGGTCAGGCGGGCGATGGCGCCCGCCGTCGCGAGACAGGGAATACGGAGACAGGGTCATGGGTCGGGCAATCATCGGCATATTATCGGGTTCCGCGGTCGGCGTGCTGCCCCGCCCGTTTGCCGGCCTCCGGCCACAGCCTCGCGGCTTTCTGGCACGGCATGACCCGCGACATCTGTTCGACGACTACCGGCCCGAACGGCACTATATGCGCGGGCCGGGACCGGCCTGGCAGGCCAAATACGGCAAGCTTCCGGGCTACGCCGCAAGGCTGACACCCCCCTTTTCTTTCGTCGCTCCATCCTTAAGGTGGCGCCCGCCGGAACGGTTCCGGGCCCAGGTTAAGGAGCTTATGACGCATGATTCGAGCAGCCATTCTCGACGACTATCAGGGCGTCGCGCTGAAATTTGCCGACTGGTCGGCGCGTCGCCAAGGACGTCGAGATCAAGGTCTTCGACAAGCCCTTCGCCAGCCAGGACGAGGCAATCAAGGCGTTGCAGGGCTTTGCCGTCGTGGTCGGCATGCGCGAGCGCACGCCGTTTCCGCGCAAGGTGATCGAGGCCCTGCCCGACCTGAAGCTCCTGATCACCACCGGCGCCAAGAACAATTCCTTCGACATCAAGGCGGCGGCCGAGCGCGGCGTCACCGTCTGCGGCACCGGCAGCGTCGGCAACCCGACCACCGGCATCGTCTTCGGCCTGATGCTGGAACTGACCCGCCACATCGGCTTTGAGAATGCCCGGATGAAGGCGGGCGAGCCCTGGCAGGTGACCATCGGTCATGACCTGGAAGGCATGACCCTCGGCATTGTCGGCCTCGGCAAGCTCGGCCAGCGCGTCGCCAAGATCGGCCAGGCCTTCGGCATGAACATGATCGCCTGGAGCCAGAACCTGACGCCCGAGAAAGCGCGAAGGAAGCCGGCGTCGACTACGCCAGCCGCGAGGACCTGTTCGCCAAGTCGGATTTCGTCACCGATCCATCTGGTGCTGAGCGACCGCTCGCGCGGGCTGATTACGGGCGACGACATCGGCCGCATGAAGAAATCGCGCTTATCTGATCAATACCGCGCGCGCGCCGATCGTCGATCAAGCCGCGCTGTTGAAGGCGTTGCAGGACAAGAAAATCGCCGGCGCCGGCCTCGACGTGTTCGAGATCGAGCCGTTGCCGCTCGATCATCCTTATCGCAAACTCGACAATGTCGTGATCACGCCGCATCTCGGCTATGTCAGCGAACAGAATTACCGCAAGTATTTTCCCGACATCGTCGAGGACATCCGGGCGTGTCTCGGATGGCAAGCCGGTGCGGGTGATTGCACCGTAACGGCGGACGAAATATTTCCGCATACTTTGCGGAAATGGAACTATTGGGCCCATCGAAAGCGCGCTTGCTGCGCGCTCGATGGGTTCATTTCCATTCTAATTTTATGTGTCTTGTCCGAATTAGGATTAAGCGGACATTTCATTGTGCACTCATTCAATCGGACGTTGTTGCGCCTTATCATGTGACCAAAGTAGCCCGGTCAATTCGAAAGGGGCTGCACCATGAAACTTCAAGGGCTGCGGGAAGAGGACGGGATCGCCGCCACATTCGGCCGGCGCAAGGTTACGCCGCGCGCTTGTGTCGCCGACAGCAAACCGCACATCCGGAACTTTCTTCGCGAAGCTTTGGAAGACCTCGGTTTCATCACCTGCGAATGCGAACAGCCCAATAACCTGCGCGCACTGATTGCCGACCAATTGCCGGATCTCTTCGTGCTCGGCCTGTCGGCCGGCGGCTTTGCGTCCAATGCAATGTTGGAAGCCCTCAGCCAAGCCGGTTACGAAGGCAGAGTCCTGGTGTTCGGTCCGAGCGCGTCGCTGATGGCGACTGCCATGCTGGCGATCGGTGAAAAGCTCGGCCTGGCGATGCTGCCGCTCTTGCCGACGCCGTTTAAAGACACTGACTTGCGTGAACGGGTCGCGATATTGCGGCCGGTTGAAGCACCGCCGAGACCGCCGGTCGACGTCGCGGAAGCACTGCACGCCGATTGGCTAGAGCTCTGGTACCAGCCGAAGATCGAAGTCCGCTCGCTCACGCTGAGCGGCGCCGAAGCGTTGGTGCGTATGCGCCACCCGACCTGGGGCATCGTTCCGCCGGCTCGCTTTATTCCCGACAGCGCCGATCCTCATTTCAGCGCCTTGTCGGAATTCGTTATCGGGCGAGCGGTCAAGGATTGGCATCAATTCGTCACCGAGCACGGCAATATCGAACTGGCCGTCAATCTGCCGGTCACTTTTTTCAGCACCCGGCGGCGATTGAAAATCTCGCCGGTCACATGCCTACGCACCCGGCCTTCGAAGGCCTGATCGTCGAAATCAACAGCAACGACCTCATTCGTCATTTGCCGCTGGCCAAGCAAGCGGCCCGGCAGCTTCGATTGCTCAATATCGGAATTTCAATCGACGACGTCGGCGCGGAATGGCCGTTGCTGATGGAAATCGACGATTTCCCATTCGTCGAGATCAAAGTCGACCAAAGCTTCGTGGCCGGCTGCGCCGAGGACCGGCTGAAACAATCGACCTGCCGCCGCATCCTTGAACTGGCCGACGGATTTGGCGCCCGCACAGTCGCCGAAGGCGTCGAAAACCGGGCCGACTTTTTGTCGGCGCGCGAAATGGGATTCGACCATATTCAGGGCTATTTCTTCGCCAGACCGATGGAAGCGCGAAAATTTGCCCGTCGCATTCTCGGCCGCCCGATGGCGATGCCGAACTGACCCGCGCCGGGCCAAAGCCGGCATCGCCGTTGCTCTCGGCGGTCAGAGCTTCAACAGCTTCGCCGCGTTGTTATACGCCACATCCTCGCGCAAGGATTCCTCGATCTCGACCTGTATCCAGCCAATGCCCGGCTTCAGCCCGCATCCTCGAACGGATAGTCGGCGGCAAACATCACATGATCGCGCCCGAGCGCATCGAGCGAGCAGCGCAGCGGCGGGCCGTCGCACATGCCGGATGTCGTGACGTAGACATTGCGGCGAATATACTCGGACGGCTTCTTCGGCAGCTTGAGGCCCTGAAATTGCGCGCGGCTGTCGAGCCGCCACAGCATAAAGGGCAGCGTCTCGCCGAGATGGCCGAGCATCAGCTTGACGTTCGGGTAGCGCTCGAAATGTCCGCCGACGACCAGGCGCAGCGCGTGCGATCCGGTCTCGACGCCCCAGCCCCACATCGGGCGCGCCAGAACCGGAAAGCCTTCCAGCACCTTCAGCGGTTCGACCGGATCGGCCGGGTGAATATAGAGAACCGCGCCGAGCGCATCGGCGCGTTCCCAGAACGGCGCCGAGCGACGGGATGGTCGAGATATTGGCCGTGGGTGTGGCCGTTGATCATGGCGCCGCAGAATTTCAGATCGCGTAGAGCACCGCTCCAGTTCGTCGGCGGCGCCTTTCGGGTCCTGCATGGCGAGATGGGCAAAGCCCGAATAGCGGTCGGGATGCTTGGCGATCTGCCCGGCGAGATCGTCATTGGACTCTGCGCGCCTTGCGGGTCGCGGTGGCGGGATCGCGTTCGGCCTGCACGCCGGGTCCGGCGACGGACAGAACACTGCGCGCGATGCCGCCGCGGTCCATGTCATCCAAGCCGCATGTCGCCGAAATCGGTCAGCCGCTTGAAAAAATTCTCGGTCAGCGCCGGCGGCACGCTGGTCATGGTCGGCCGCCAATAGTCGATCAGACCCGGCGTCAGCACATGCTCTTCGAGCGCGATTTTTTTGACCATGCGCTTCCCCGTGCTGACTTGTTCCGTTCGCGGCTGCCGCGCGCTGCCCAAATTTTTCTCTTTCCTGTGTATCGGATATTGGGCTAACGTGACCCACGATGCAAGGCGGCATAGAGCGCCGACGCATCCGGGTCGAAGCGTCACAAGGAGTAGGGTGCGTGTTTCATGAATCGCCTCGTCACCAACGATAAAAGCCAGGTGCAGGTGATCGCGCGCGCCGCCACCATCCTGCGCGCGCTCGAAGACGAAAATGCGGGCCTCAGCCTCGGCCAGATCGCACAACGTGTAAATCTCGCGCGCTCGACCGTGCAGCGCATCGTCGCCGCGCTCGAGACCGAAAAGCTGGTGATCGCCGCCACCCCGAACGGGCGCGTGCGGCTCGGCCCCACCATCTTGCGGCTGGCGGCTTCCGTGCGCAGCGATTTCATTTCACTGGCGCGGCCGTTCCTGGAACGAGCTGTCGGCCGAACTGGAAGAGACCGTCGATCTGTCGACCGTGAAAAAGGATCATCTGGTCTTTATCGATCAGGTCATCGGCATCGCATCGCCTGCGCACCGTCTCGGCGGTCGGCGAAACCTTTCCGCTGCATTGCACCGCCAACGGCAAAGCCTATCTGGCGCAATTGACCGACGCCGCCATCGAGAGCGCTGATCGGGAAGACCTACGTGCCAGCAAACGCCAAGACGCTGACCCGCTCGAACGCGCTTCTGGCCGACCTGAAGGCCGCGCGCAAGGCCGGGGTCGCCTTCGATCGTGAGGAACACACGCTCGGCATCTGCGCCGCCGGCGTCGCCCTGCACGACCCGCTCGGCAATGCGGTCGGCATCTCGGTGCCGGTACCGACCCATCGCTTTCATCGACCGGCAGACGCTGATCGCCGAAAAACTGCTCGCCACCAAACACGCGCTGGAGGCGCATATGCATTCCGCCGCCGCCTGAGATCGCGGCTCCACACCGCAACCGACGCACACTCAAAACAGAAACGCAAAAAGAAGGAGAGACGCCGTGACAATAAAAATTCGCGGATATCGATTTCGAAGAAAATACTGAACAACAGCATGGGGCTGGAATTCGTCAATCTGTCCCACCGCTTCGGCTACCAGTCGCCGAACTGGCCCTATTTCGAAGACGTCAAGATCGAACGCATCCATTACATGGCGAAGTCGGGCGTGCTGTCGCAGCGCATCACGACCTCGATGCACAACACCACCCATATCGACGCGCCGGCGCACGTCATCCAGGGCACGCCCTTCATCGACGAAGTGCCGCTGCCGCATTTCTTCGGCTCCGGCATCGTGGTGTCGATCCCGAAGAAAAATGGGAAATGATCACCTATGACGATCTCGAAAAGGCCGCCGGCAAGATCGTGCGGCCGCGCGACGTCGTGATCGTCAATACCGGCTGGCATCATCAGTACGAAGACTCGGAAGACTATTTCTGCAAGTGCCCGGGCTTCGTGCCGTCGGCCGGCAAATGGTTCGTCGAGAAGAAGGTCAAGGTCGTCGGCCACGACACCCAGGCCAACGATCATCCGCTCGCCACCGCGATCGGCCCGCACCGCAACGGCCCGCTGCATCCGCATCTGCAAAAAGAATATCTCGAATGGTCCGGCGGCCGCGACTGGAAGGACGACTTCCCGGAATGGGAGCCGGTGCACCGCATTTTGTTCTCGAACGGCATCATGGGCATCGAGAACGTCGGCGGCGATCTCGACAAGGTCACCGGCAAGCGCGTCACCTTCGCCTATTTCCCGTGGAACTGGGATCGCGGCGACGGCTGCATCGTGCGTCTGGTCGCCATCACCGACCCGACCGGCAAGTACCGCATCGAGAAGGGCGAGAAGTTCTAGCGCATGATCCCGAAAAGTGGATACCGGTTTTCGGGCAAGATCATGCGCCAGCAAAAAGTGTCAGGGACGCCATCAGTCCAAGGAACGGAGTGAATCTCATGCACGTCAAACGCTTTCCGACGCCAAGCCCTATGACGCGCCCAACCATCGCGGCTACTCATCGCTGCGCCTGTTCGGCGCCGAGGCCGGCGGCACCAAGGGCCTCGTCTTCGGCTATTCGCACTTCCTGCCCGGCGGCGGCGCCGGGCCCGACGCCTCGCCGCCGGAGAAGGTCTATTTCGTCCTGTCCGGCGAATTGACCGTGATCGTCGACGGCAAGGAAACCGTGCTGAAGGCGAACGATAGCTGCGTCATCGAGCCGAACGAAACGCGCGAGATCATCAACCGCGGCAATGAGGTTTGTTCGATCGTCGTCGCGGTGGCGATGCCGCCGAAATAATGCGCGTCTCCCTCTCCCCGCCAAACGGGGAGAGGGACATAAAAAAATGGGGAGGGCACCATGTCCGAAGAATTCCTGAAAAATCCGCTCGGCCTGTTCGACATCAAGGGCAAGACCGCCATTATCACCGGCGCGTCCGGCGCCTTCGGTGCGCTGTCGGCGAAAATCCTGGCCGGCGCCGGCGCCAATGTCGTGCTGGCCGCGAGCAAGCAAGACGAACTGAAAAAGGTCGCGGCCGAATGCGAGAAGCTCGGCGGCAAAGCCGCGGTGATCGCGCTGCGGCCCACGTCGGAAGAAAACTGCGACAAGATCGTCAACGCCGCGCTCGACAAGTTCGGCAGCATCGACATTCTGGTGGTCGCCTCCGGCCTCAACAAGGTGCAGAAGATCGTCGAGCAGAAGTACGAAGACTTCCTCGACGTCATGGATGCCAACGTCAACCAGTCTTGGCTGATGTCGCGCGCCGCGGGACAAGCAGATGCTCAAGCAGGGCAAAGGCGGCAAAGTGATCCTGACCTCATCGGCGCGCGGGCTGCTCGGCCATCCGGCCGGCTACACCGCCTATTGCGCCTCGAAGTCGGCGGTCGACGGCATCACCAAGGCGCTCGGCTGCGAATGGGGAGCGACCGGCATCACCGTCAACGCGCTGGGGCCGACGGTCTTCCGTTCGCCGCTAACAGCGTGGATGTACGAGGACACCGACCAGGCGAAGGCCGTGCGCACGGGCTTCCTGGCGCGCGTGCCGAAGGGGCGTCTGGGCGAGCCGGAGGATCTGGCGGGGCCGTTGCTGTTCCTGGCGTCGAAGGCGTCGGACTTCTACACCGGCCACATCCTCTATGCCGATGGCGGCTACACGGCCGGATAAATCGCGTGTCCCGGGCTCAGCGCAGCACGCCAGTGATGCGCTGTAGAACCGGGACCATTACGGGTTCGGAGTTTGGAAAGGTCCCGGCTCAGCGCTGCACCACTTACGTGCTGCATCGCGCCCGGGACACGGAGAGCGCGGTATGAGTAAAACTAAAATCTCCGTCATCGGCGCCGGCCTGATGGGCCACGGCATCGCGCAGGTGTTCGCGCTCGCGGGCCATGACGTCACGATCTACGACGCCTTCCCGGCCTCGCTCGAAACGGTCAAGGCGCGCATCCTCGCCAACCTGAAAGACCTCGGCGAGGACGAAAGCGCGGTGAACCGCGTCACGCCGCAAGCCGATCTGGCGCTGGCGGTGCGCGACGCCGACTATGTCGTCGAGGCCGTGCTGGAGGATATGGCGCTCAAGCAGAAGCTGTTCGGCGAGATCGAGCAGCACGTGCGGCCCGACACGATTCTCGCCAGCAACACGTCGGTGATGCCGATCACCGAAATCATGAAAGACCTCAAACACCGCGAACGTGCGCTCGGCACCCATTGGTGGAACCCGCCGTTCCTGGTGCCGCTGGTCGAAGTCATCGAGACGCAATGGACGTCACCCGCCACGGTCGACTTCACCATGAAACTACATGCCGCCGCCGGCAAAAAGCCGGCGCATGTGAAAAAGGACGTCCCCGGCTTCATCGGCAACCGGCTGCAACACGCGCTGTGGCGCGAGGCGATTTCGCTGGTCGAGCATGGCATTTGCGACGCCGAGACCGTCGACAGCGTCATCAAGGCGGCCTTCGGCCGCCGACTGGCGGTTCTGGGCCCGCTGGAAAACGCCGACATGGTCGGCACCGACCTGACATTGGCGATCCACAATACGGTACTCGCCGACATCGACAGCCGTCCGGGTCCCTCGCCCTATTTGGAAAAACTGGTGAAAGACGGCAAACTCGGATTCAAGACCGGCGAAGGCTTCCGCAAGTGGAGCCCCGAACAACAAGCGGCATTGCGATCGACGGTATTGCAGCACTTGAAAAAGGCGCGCGCTCAGGACTCCTGAAGCACGCGCAAAAAAACAGGGAGGACACCATGAGCGATAAGAAGACGATTTCTCGCCGCACCGTGGTCAAGACCGGGCTGGGCGCCATCGCCGCGCCGGCGATGTTCGGCATGCTGCCGGCGCAGGCCGCTGGCAATGTCATCAAGATCGGACTTGTCAGCCCGCGCACCGGTCCGCTGGCCGGATTCGGCGAGGCCGACAGTTTCATCGTCGAACAGATCAAGGCCGTCCTGAGCAAGGGTCTCGTCAATGGCGGCAAGACCTACAAGGTCGAGATCATCACCAAGGACTCGCAGTCGAGCGCCAGCCGCGCGTCCGAAGTCGCCTCCGAACTGATCCTGGGCGACAACGTCAATCTACTGGTCGGCTCCGGCACGCCCGACACCACCAATCCGATCGCCGATCAGGCCGAAGTCAACGAGGTGCCCTGCATCACCACCAACTGTCCGTGGCAGCCATATTTCTTCGGCCGCAAGGGCAATCCGGCCAAGGGCTTCACCTGGACCTATCATTTCTTCTGGGGTCTCGAAGACGTCATCGCATCCTACATGGCGCTGTGGGACGAAGTGCCAAACAACAAGGTGATCGGCGGCCTGTTCCCGAACGACGCCGACGGCAATGCCTGGGGCGATCCGGTGCGCGGCGTTTCGCCGGCCTACGTCAAGGCCGGTTATAAAGTGATCGATCCCGGCCGCTATCAGCCGATGAACAACGACTTCACCTCGCAGATCTCCGCCTTCAAGGCGGCCGGCTGCGAGATCGTGACCGGCGTGATGATCCCGCCCGACTTCGCCACCTTCTGGTCGCAGGCCGCGCAACAAGGTTTCAAGCCGAAGATCGTCACCATCGGCAAGGCGCTGTTGTTCCCCTCCGCCATCGACGCGCTGGGCGCACGCGGCAATGGGCTGTCGAGCGAAATCTGGTGGTCGCCGAACCATCCGTTCAAATCGGGGCTGACCGGCCAAAATTGTCAGGCACTGGCCGACGCCTATACCAAGGCCTCGGGCAAGCCGTGGACCCAGCCAATCGGCTTCCAGCACGCGTTGTTCGAAGTCGCGATCGACGTGCTCAAGCGCGCCAAGAACCCGACCGATGCCAAGTCGATTCTGGCCGCGATCGTTGCGACCAATTACAAGTCGATCGTCGGCCCCGTTCAGTGGACCGGCAAGCCGGTCAAAAACGTAACCCGGACGCCGTTGGTCGGCGGCCAGTGGCAGCGCAAGGACGGCAAGTTCCATCTCGTCATCACCGAGAACAAGACCGCGCCGAATATTCCGGTCGGCGGCAAGTTGCTGCCGATAAGCTGAACGACAGCGATTATAAACACCGACGTCATGCCCGGCCTTGTGCCGGGCATCCACGTCTCGCTGTTTCGAAATGATTAAAGACGTGGATGGCCGGGACAAGCCCGGCCATGACGGCGAACAACGACAGCATTATCCATGCCCGCCATTCTATCCCTCGAAAACATCTCGAAACGCTTCGGCGCCGTCGTCGTCGCCGACGGCATCGACCTGTCGCTCAACGAGGGCGAGGCGCTTGGCATTATCGGACCGAACGGCGCGGGCAAGACCACATTGTTCGGTATGGCGACCGGGACGGTCACGCCCGATTCCGGGCGCGTGTTGTTCGACGGCCAGGACATCACCAAGCTGTCGCCGGAAGGCCGCTGCCGCCTCGGGCTGGCGCGCTCGTTTCAAATTCCGCAGCCGTTTTCCGGCATGACCGTGTTCGAAAATGTCGTGGTCGCCGCCGCCTTCGGCAACAACGAACGTGAAAAGGCGGTCTACGACCGTTGCGCCGTCCTGCTCGAACGCTGCGCGCTTGCCGACAAGGCAAACATGCGCGCCGGCGGACTGACGCTCTTGGACCGCAAGCGGCTGGAGTTGGCGCGCGCGCTCGCCACCCGCCCGCGCGTGCTGCTGCTCGACGAAGTCGCCGGCGGCCTGACCGAGCATGAATGCGCCACGCTGATCGATCTGATCAAGGATGTCCGTGCCGAGGGCGTCACCATCGTCTGGATCGAGCACGTCGTGCACGCGTTGCTCGCCACCGTCGATCGCCTCGCCGTGCTGCATGGCGGCAAATTCATCGCCTCAGGCGATCCGCATACCGTGATCAAGAGCCCGGAAGTGGCGGAGATTTACATGGGGATCGCCGCCGATGCGTGACGCCCCTCTTCTCCAGGTCGACGCCATCGACGTTTTCTATGGCGACTTCCAGGCGCTGTTCGACGTCTCGCTGAAAGTCGAGCCCGGCCAGGTCGTCGCGGTGATCGGCGCCAACGGCGCCGGCAAGAGCACGTTGTTGCGCACCATCGCCGGCCTGATGCATCCGCGCCGCGGCGCTATTCAATTCGATGGCGGCGACATCGGCCGCGCGCCGGCCTTCGACGTCGTCAAGCGCGGCATCGCGCTGGTGCCGGAAGGCCGTCGGCTTTTCCCGTCGCTGTCGGTCGAGGAAAACCTCAAGATCGGCGGCCAATCCGGCCGTCCCGGACCGTGGTCGCTGGAGCGCATCTACCAATTGTTTCCGGTGCTGGCCGAACGCAAACATTTGCCGGCGACCGCGTTGTCCGGCGGCCAGCAGCAAATGGCGGCGATCGGCCGCGCGCTGATGTCTAACCCGAAGCTGCTGCTGTGCGACGAGATCAGCTTGGGGCTGGCGCCGATCATCGTGCGCGACATCTACGCGCAACTGCCGGCCATTGTCGGCGACGGCATGTCGCTGATTGTCGTCGAACAGGACATCGCCCAGGCGCTGAAAGCGGCATCCCAGGTTTATTGCTTGCAGGAAGGCCGCATCGCCCTGCAAGGCGCCGCGCAGGACCTGACCCGCGACGCCATTTCAGCCGCGTATTTCGGGGTGTAACGATGACCGAATGGCTCAACGTCATCCTGCAAGGCGTGCTGATCGGCGGGCTTTACGCCATGTTCGCTGCCGGCCTGTCGCTGATCTTCGGCGTCATGCGGCTCGTCAACATCGCGCATGGCGACCTGATCGTGCTGGCCGCTTACGTCGCACTGACGGTGACCGAGGCGCTCGGCATCGGACCGCTGACCTCGCTCATTCTGGTGGTGCCGGCGATGGCGCTGATCGGCTACGCGCTGCAACGCCTGTTGCTCAACCGCACGCTCGGCGACGATCTGCTGCCGCCGCTGCTCGTCACCTTCGGCCTGTCGATCATCATCCAGAACGGCCTGCTCGAAATCTTCACCGCCGATAGCCAGAAAGCTGAAGGCCGGCGCGATCGAAATCATGACCTACCAGATCAGCCCCGGCATCTGGGTCGGCTTGCTGCCGCTCATTCAATTCATCGTCGCGGTCGCGGTGATCGCCGGCTTGCAAGTGCTGTTCTATCGCACCGCGCTCGGCCGCGCCTTCCGCGCCACCTCCGACGACCAGTCGGTGGCGCAATTGATGGGGCTCGACACCCGCCACGTCTTCGCCATGGCGATGGCGCTGTCGCTCGCGGTCATCGCGATTGCCGGCGTGTTCCTGGCGGTGCGCTCGAACTTCGATCCGGCGATCGGCCCGGCGCGGCTGATCTTCGGCTTCGAGGCCGTCATCATCGGCGGGCTCGGCAGCATGTGGGGCACGCTCGCCGGCGGCATCATTCTCGGCGTGTCGCAGGCGATCGGCGCCCAGATCGATCCCGGCTGGCAATTGCTCGCCGGCCACATCGTCTTCCTCGCCATCCTGGCGATCCGGCCGCAGGGCCTGTTTCCGAAGGTGTCGGGATGAGCGAACACACCCAACACCGACACCACGTCGAACACGCCACCCCTTCCAGCCGCATCGGCGTCGCAGTCATCGCCATAACCTTGGCCGTGTTGGCGCTGGCGCCGTTTTGGGGCGATCGCCAGACGCTGCGGTTGCTCGCCGAGATGTTCACCTTCGTCGCGCTGGCGAGCTTATGGAATCTGCTCGCCGGCTATGCCGGGTTGGTCTCGGTCGGCCAGCAGGCCTTTGTCGGCCTCGGCGCTTATTTGTTGTTCGCCATGGTGATTCTGGCCGGTGTGCATCCGATCGCGGCGATCTTCATCGCCGGACCGATTGCGGCGGTGGTGTCGATTCCGGTGGCCGCGCTGACCTTCCGGCTGCGCGGGGCTTATTTCGCCATCGGCACTTGGGTGGTGGCGGAAGTCTTCCGCCTGCTGGCCTCGCAGGTCTCGGTGCTGGGCGGCGGCTCCGGCATCAGCCTGCCCGCTTCCATCGTGATCGCGATGGCGCCGTCGCGGCAGGCCCGCGAATTCGAACTCTATTGGCTGGCTTTAGGCCTGACCGTGCTGGTGCTCGCGGCCATCGTCATGCTGCTGCGCTCCCGCCACGGCCTGGCGCTGACCGCGATCCGCGACAACGAAGTGGCGGCGCAGAGCAACGGCATCGGCGTCACCCGCGTCAAGCTGATCGTCTACGTGCTGACCGCCTTCGGCACCGCCATGATCGGCGCGCTGATCTTCCTGATGAAGCTGCGGGTTTCCCCCGACACCGCCTTCAGCGTCAACGACTGGACCGCTTTTGTCATCTTCATCACGGTGATCGGCGGCATCGGCCGGATCGAAGGCCCGATCATCGGCACCATCATCTTCTTTATCATGCGCCAGACTCTGTCCGATCTCGGTAGTCTTTACCTCTTGATCATGGGCGCGGTCGCCATCGTCGTGATGCTGTGGGCACCGAAAGGCCTGTGGGGCCTGATCGCCGAGCGCTTCGGCTGGCAAGCGCTGCCGTTGCAACGCCATCTCGTCGCCGCGACAAAAGAAAAGCCGTGAGCCTGGCCCGCACTAGGTCTTTTTCTTCTTCACGTCTCCGCCGCCGGTGACGCCGGGATTAAAGGACGGCGGATCGCTGGCGGGAAAGCTTTCGTCGGAGTCGATCGTCACCTCATCCTCTTCCTGCTCGATCCGCTTGCGCTCGTCTTCCGCGTGGTCCTTCGGCTTTTCTTTTTCGGTCATGGGCTACTCCTGAATGGCCGCGTTTGCGCACGGGCCGAGCCTGCAATATCAACAGTCGGGGACCCTCTTGAGTTCCCAAGTGGCGGGGAGCTTAAAACATCATGTTGCGCGCGGCTATATACGGCGCCGGTCGCTGGGGCACCCGCCTGATCGAATCGGTGCAGGGCCAGAGCGGAAAAATCCGCTTTGTGACGGCGATTACCCGCGATCCGGTCGGTAAACGGCCGCTGGCCGAGCGTTTCGGCTTGGCGCTGACGGACAGCTATGCCGATGCCCTGGCCGACCCCGCCATCGACGCCGTGGTGCTGTGCACGCCGCACTCGCAGCATGCCACCGATGTGATCGCGGCCGCCAAGGCCGGCAAGCACGTCTTCGCCGAAAAGCCGTTCACACTGACGCGCGCCGAGGCACAAGCCGCGATCACCGCCTGCCAGGCCGCCGGCGTTACGCTGATGGTGGGCTTTAACCGGCGTTTCGCGCCGGCTTATCTCGAGATGAAGCGGCGGATCGCGGCGGGCGACATCGGTCCGGTGCGCCATCTCGAAGGCCAGTTCTCGGGACCGGGAAGCT
This sequence comes from uncultured Alphaproteobacteria bacterium, assembly GCA_963830125.1. Taxonomy (GTDB): domain Bacteria; phylum Pseudomonadota; class Alphaproteobacteria; order Rhizobiales; family Xanthobacteraceae; genus Pseudolabrys. Next base: position 306,531 of record CAWHKU010000009.1, read on the forward strand.
ACCAGACCGCGCCCGGCAACTGGCGCTCAAACCGGAAGGAAAGCCCGGGCGGCTCGATGACCGCGCGCGGCGTCCATGTCATCGACAGCATGATAAGCCTGGCCGGGCCGGTTGCGACCGTCTTCGCCTTTAGCGAGCGGCAGTTGCACGACATTGATGTCGACGATACGACGTCATGCCTACTGCGATTTGCCGGTGGCGCCACCGGTTATCTCGGCACGCTGCATGCGACCGCGCCGTTCTATCGACTGCATGTGTTCGGTTCGAAGGGTTCGCTGGAAATGCGTGGCGAGACCGAACTGATTTTCACCGATCTCGCCGGCAAGACCGAGCACATCACCTTCGAGGTCGCCAACAAGGAACGCGCGGTGTTGGAAGCCTTCGCCGATGCGGTCGCGGCGGGCGTTAAATTCCCAATTCCAGTCGACGAGATCGTCAACACCGTCGACGTCACCGAAGCGGTTACGGCATCGGCAAACAGCGGCCGAGCGGTAACGATTGACTGACGCCGGTGAGTGAACACATTTACGCCGACGTTGCATATTTCATGCTCGGGACACGGCGCGACGCGCCGGCCCGGCGATGACAACACTTACTCCGCCGCCTGCTTGCTGGCGGCGCCCATATTCGCCTTCACCACCACTTTGATAGCATCCTCGACACGGTCCTTGGCGTAGCGGATCGCCGTCGGCAGGTCGTCGAGCGGGAAGGTGTGGGTGTGGATCTTGGTGGCGTCGAAGCGTTTCTGCTGCATGAAGGCTTCGGCGCGGTGGGTGGCGCTCTTGCCCTCGCCGCGAATGCCGTACATGTAGATGTTGTTGCGCACGATATGCGCGACATCGACCAGCACTTCCTCGTGGGCGAAAGCGGCAAGACAGACGCGGCCGCCGCGATTGACCATGCGCACCGCGTCATTGACCGCCGAGGCCGCCGCCGAGCATTCGACGACGTAGTCGACGCCCTTGCCGCCGTTGAGCTTTTTGACTTCCTCGACGACATCCGGAGTCTTGCGGATATTGACGACCGCGTCGGCGCCGAGCTGCTTGCCGATGTTGAGCCGGTTATCGCGGGTGCCGGTGAGAATGACCGGCTGGGCACCGAGGGCTTTCGCCACCGCCACCGTCATCAAGCCGATTGGGCCGGGGCCGGTAACGCAAACGCTTTCGCCGGCGACCAGACCGCCAAGTTCGGTCAGCGCATACATCGCAGTGCCGGCGGTCACGACTAACGTGCCCTCTTCGTCCGACATCTCGTCGTTGATCGAAACCAGCGTATTGATGTGGTTGACCTGATATTCACAGAAGCCACCGTCGGTCGTGAAACCGTTGGCGCGGTGGCCCTTGTCGACGTCGCCGTAATTCAGGCCGTAGTTATGGCACGACGTGTACATGCCTTCACGGCAGCGCTTGCATTGACCGCAGCCGGCGTGGATTTCGACCGAAACACGCTGGCCGATCTTGTATTCGTCGACGCCGGAACCGAGCGCCACGACGGTGCCCATATATTCATGGCCCGGCGTGAAGCCCTTATTGAACGGCAACCCGCCTTGAATTGAGGCCGGCGGCCCCTGATAGATAATTTCCAGATCGGTGGCGCAGATCGCCACCGCGTCGATGCGCACCAGCACTTCGGCCTTTTTCGGCACCGGCGTCGGCTTTTCGGTGATGCTGAGTTGACCCGGATCGCCGAGCACCCAAGCCCGCATGGTATCGGGGATCGGGAATTCATTATGATTGGTCTTCACACCGGCCGGCGAATACATCCTTCCTCCGAAAAATGGAAAGCAGATGAGGCGCGATCGCCGCCGATTAGTTGGCGATCGCTTGCGGCTGGCCGTTGCTGGCCTGGCCGTTGGGTGCGCCGAATTGCGCCGACAGCGCCTGCGCCGCAGAGACGATCTCATCGCGCATCGAATTGACGTGCTCCTCGGTCGCCCGCATCATCGGCGTCGATACTGAGATCGCACCGATCACAGTACCGACCTGATCGCGGATCGCAGCGCCGACACAGATCACCCCCGGCAAGAACTCTTCGTGATCGAAGGCATAGCCGTTGCGGCGAACTTTGCTCAACGCTTCGACCAATTTCGGAACATCGGTGATGGTGCTGTCGGTGTAGCGCTTCATGCCATGCGCGACCATGCGCTGCATTTCGGCGTCCGGCAGCCAGGCCATGATCGCCTTGCCGAGTGAGGTGGCGTGCGGCGCTTCGAGCTTGCCGACCTGACCGGATTCGACACGCACGGCGTGGCGGGTTTCGCGCCGCGCCAAGGTGATCACCGTGTCGCCTTGCAGACCGGCCAAGTGAACGGTCTCGCCGGTCGAGGCGTTAACCGCCTCCAGATAAGGCTGGGCGCGGCGCGGCAGATCGACCTGCAGGCAGGCATGGCCGAGATGAAGAATGCGAGCGCCGAGCGCGTAAAGCCGGCGGCCCGGAACCTTGGCGGCAAAGCCACGCTGGATCAGCGTCGCCAAGAGATGATGGCACGTGGAGATGTTAAGGCCGGTGCGGGTGGCCAGATCGGTCAGCGTCGCCTCGCCGCCAGCTTCGGCGATGGTTTCCAAGAGGAATAAAGCGCGGTCGACCGATTGAATGCTGTGGCGTTCGCCGTCGGCGCGCGCGCGTGGCGGTACGGCCTTTGTGCCAGGCCCAGGCAAAATCGTTGCGTCCATTGTTTGTTTTCTCCCTACGCCAAAGGAAAACTTATGGCGCATAAGAGTTAAGCTTGTTTCAGCATGACCAACGTTGATTTCTTATAGTGAAATAATTGTATTAGTCGACCAACGCTCCGCGACGCTAAAGTCTGGGACAATTGGACAGTTTGGCGTTCGGATGCCTAGGAACTTTGCAGTTTCGGTTGCCCGGCTTGGCGCGGACATGCGGCATCGACCCTGTTGTTTGCGGCGCGGGGAACGCCGGCCTTCCTGCCTTGCCCTCGAATAAGTCGAGGGGATGGAGCGCCGCGAGGCGCCACATCAAGTTCCGCACCTTGCGGTGCGCGCGTCCTTGGCGAAGGACGCTGCGCCCCGCGGCGCTCCACGGCGGTGTCTTTTCGGCGTCCGGGCCGCGCTTCTAGCCAGGGGTTGCCCCCACGCTATCAGCGAGCTCCTCGCGGCGGGTCGTAGTGCCCGCGGGCGGAGCCCCGGCGCCGCCCGAGTGCTTGAGGTGCGTTTCCTCAAGCCCGCGGGCACCGCGCCCGGTCCCACCCAACATGACGCCTCATGAGAGCGCCCTCGAATGAACCGGACAAGAAGGAATATAATCTATTATAGGATTTAAGTCAATGGTAACTCGGGCTTCAACCGCAAAAAATTTGCAAGGGGGAGCACGGCGCGTTCCGCGCCTTTGCCCGCCCTACGAAATACAATGAAAACCAGTTAGCCTACTTCACCAGCCCGAGTTCGATCTCGAGCGCGCCGCACAACATCTGACCGAGCAGAATGTGCATTTCCTGAATGCGCGCGGTGGTGTCGGACGGCACCACCAGCAGATGATCGGCAAGGCCGACCATATCGCCGCCGCCTTTGCCGGAAAGCCGGCGGTGACGAGCTTCATCGCCCGCGCCTGCTTCAGCGCAGCGATGACGTTCGGGCTTTTGCCCGAGGTCGAAATCGCGATCACGACATCGCCGGGACGACCGAGCGCCGCGATCTGGCGCGCGAAAATCTGCTCGAAGCCGAGATCGTTGCCGGCGGCGGTGAGCGTCGAGGTATCGGTGGTAAGCGCAATCGCCGCAATCGGCGCACGGTCGGTCTTGTAGCGAATGGTCAGTTCGGTCGCGAGATGCTGGGCGTCGCCGGCGCTGCCGCCATTGCCGAACAACATGATCTTGCCGCCGGCGCGGATCGACGGCGACGCAGGCTTGAGCAGATCCGGCGAAAGCTTGTCGGCAAGCGCTGCTTCGCTCGCGCGCGCGACCGCGTGATGTTCGGCGAATTCGGCTTTGAAAAACTCCGGACACATCCACTGAAACTCACTCCCTTAGGCAGCTTCGCCGCGAAATTCCGGTACTGCCTCGCGCAGCACATCATAGATGATCGCGCGCTCGTGGCCCGACAGCCCTTTTTCCAAGGCCGCCACCCAGGCGCTGATTTCCTCAAGCGACGCCTGCACCGGCTTGGCGGCGACAATGCCTGGGATGCCGGTCTCGGTCATTTCCTCTTCGCGCGCGAACAGAATCTCATGCAGCCGTTCGCCCGGACGAATGCCGGTGAATTCGATCTTGATATCGCGGCCGGGCTCCAGCCCGCTGAGACCGAATGATGCGTTCGGCAAGATCGACGATTTTCACCGGCTGGCCCATATTGAGCACGTAGACCGAAACCTTGCCGCCCTCGGCGCCGAGCGCATGGGTGGCGGCCGTGATGACCAGATCGCAGGCTTCGCGAATGGTCATGAAGTAGCGCACCATATCCGGATGCGTGACGGTGACCGGACCGCCGGCTTCGATCTGCGCCTTGAATTTCGGCACCACCGAACCGTTCGAGGCCAGCACATTGCCGAAACGCACCGAAATCAGCCGCATGTTGCGCTTGCCGCCGTTGGCGGCGCCGGCGCGGCGCAGATCGGCGTCGAGCGCCTCGCAATACATTTCCGCCAGCCGCTTGGTCGCGCCCAGCATCGACACCGGCTCGATCGCCTTGTCGGTCGAAATCATCACCATCGCGTCGCGCCGGCGGCGGCCGCGGCGTCGGCGACATTGATCGAGCCCGAGCACGTTGGTCTTGACGCCCTCGTCCCAGTCGCGTTCCAGGATCGGCACGTGCTTCGAGCGCCGCGGCATGAAACACGATGTCGGGCTTGAACGCCGCGATCAGATGCATGATGCGCGGCGCGGTCGCGGATATCGGCGATGCGGCCGGAAATTTCCGCCCGGCCTTGCAGACCTGCCAGTTGTTCCAGCACCGCGTAAAGCGCCGGTTCGGAATTCTCGATCACCAGCAAGACGCGCCGCGCCGAAGGCGACGATGCGCTCGCAGATTTCCGAGCCGATCGACCCGCCGCCGCCGGTGACAACGATCGATTTGCCGGCAACGAATTGCTCAAGCCGCTGGTAATCGATCTTGACGCTCGGCCGCAGCAGCAGGTCTTCGACCGAGACCGGCGCCAGCTGCACCGCCTGTGCCGCCGGCGTCGAGCGACGGCAACTGGCTCATCGTCAGCCCGAGCCGGCGCGCGCGCATCAGGATGGACTTCCGGCCGCGCTTCCGGCGACAGAGCCGACGGCGCCATGATCAAGCGCGTGACTTGCGTCTCGCGGCGGAAAGGTCCGCGACAACGCTCTCAAGGTCGTCGATCCCGCCGAAGACCGGAATGCCGCGGATCGACTGGCCGCGGTCGGCGTTCGACGGCGACAGAATGCCGACCGGCCAGATTTTCTTGACCGCGCCGCTTTCAATCGCGCGCAGCAGAACTTCCGCGTCGGCGGTGCGGCCGACAATCAGCGTCGGCGTCGCGTCGCCGACTTTGACGCGCTGCAGCGTGCGGGCGTAATGGAAATAACGATAGACAATGCGGCCGCCGCCGAGAAAAAACATCTGCAGCACCCAATACAGCAGGATCGTGATCTTGCCGAAGAAGAACGCGCCGTAGACATTGGGCGACAGCAGCACATAGTCGAGCGCCACCAGCGACACCGCCAGCACCGTCGAGGCGCGGAAAATGTTGAAGAGATCGGGAACCGACGTGAAGCGCCACTTGCTGCTGTGCAGCTTGAAGATGAAATAGACCACCGCCGCGTAGACCAAGAAGGCCGGCAGAAAACGTTTCGAGGCCCGGCAGCTTGGACGCCAGCCGGTAGTCTTCGAAGCGAACAACAAAGGTCACGATAATCGCCGCCGCGGTCGCGAGCAGGTCATGCAGCACGATCAGATATTGGCGCGGGGTTAATGTTTTCGGCCGTTTCATGTCGCGGACTTCCAGGACGAGCGCAGCTTCACGCTCTTGGCCGGCAAGCGCAAAAACGTCGTCGCGAAAGCGTAGAGATACCAGCGCAAATAAGCCGGCACCCAGGCCAGCACCTGGAAACGGCTGGAGCCTTGTTTGCGCTCGATCCATTGCGCCGGCACGTCGGCGACCGGCCAGCCGAGCCGATGGCACTTTACCAGGATCTCAAGGCTGTAACAGAAGCCTTGATCGGACTCGACGGCGATCGAGTCGACCACCCGCCGCGAGAACAGCCGAAAGCCGTTGGTGGCGTCGCGCGTCGGCAGCCGGGCAATATAATAAAGTGAGAAGGCGGCGGTGCGCACCAGAAGCGCCTTGAGCCAGGGACAGCCGACCATGCTGCCGCCGGGTATAAAGCGGCTGGCGCAGACGATCGCCGCGCCCTTTTCGCCCTTGGCGATCATGGCATCGATGATGCCGGCGTTGAAATCGTCGTCGGCGGGAAACACCAGCACATAGGGCGCCTGGCTGGCGGCAAAGCCGCTCATCACCGCGCCATGCGCACCGCGCGACGTATTGCGGACGAATTCGATGTCGAGGCCCGCGACCGCGTCGGGATTGTCCTTGATCGTCGACAGCGTATTGTCGTCGGGCCGGTCGTAGCAGATCAGAATCCGCGACGGCGTGGTGACCTGCCGACGCAACGCGCCTAGCGTCGCCAGGATGATGCCGCCTTCATTATAGACCGGGATAACGATATCGAGCCGCGGCGTCATGACGTTCTAACATTTCGCTGATGGAAGGCCTTGGTCGGGAAACGGCGCCCACCCCGGACCGGGTCCGGGACGGCGTGAAACGCAATCATGCCCTAATACACGACATTCGCGTTTTTGAGGAATCCCCAGACGTCGACAACCGGCTTACCCTTGAGGTCGGCGCTCGCAAAGGCCGAATGCGGGGTGCACAAGATCAGAATGTCACTGCGGTCGACCACCTGATCGAGCGGTAACAAGGCCGGGTCGGTCGTCACAAACGGATCGGTGGTCAGCACGTCCTTGGCAGCCATCTGCAAGGCGCGCTTGAGCTTGTAGCTCAGCGAGGCGCGGGTGTCGTCGATCTCGGCCTTGAACGCCATGCCCAACAGGCCGACGGTCATGTTCGGCAGGTCGTGGCTGTGACGCAGGTCCTCGACGATTTGCAGCACCAGGCCTTCGTTGACCTGCATCGCGGCGTGGCCGAGCCCGAACTGATTACGCGAATAGGCGGCAAGCTGCATCGTATCCTTGAACAGGCAAGGCCCGGCCGAGAAGCCCGGCCCCGGAAAGGTGCGGGCGCGCGGGTAATTGTGCTTCATCGCCTTCATCACCGCCTGATAGTCGGCGCCGGCCTGCTTGGCGATCATGTAGAACTGGTTGGTCGCGGCGAATTCGATGTAGCGATAGGCGTTGTTGAACAGCTTGGCGAACTCGGCTTCAAGCGGCTTGACGATGACCAGTTCGGGCGCGATGCGGCGGAACAGATCGGCGGCTTCCTGCTCGGCTTCCGGCGTGGTGCCGGACACGATCTGCGGCATCGAGCCCAGTTCCTTGACGCCGTAGCCCTGCACGACGCGCTCCGGGCAGAACGCGATCTTGTTCTTGCGGCCGAGGCGCTTGAGATGGCCGGCGAGCCAGTCGGTGGTGCCGGGATAGACCGTCGAGCGCAGCACGATCAGCTGATCGTCGGTGACATGCGGCAGCACGCCGTCGAAAAAGCGCTGCACCGCGCCATGCACCGGATTGAGGAATTCGTCGACCGGGGTGCCGATGGTCACGATCACCGGGCCGGCCTTGCCGATGCCCTCGGCCGACGACGGTGAACACCAGCCGGTTATTGGCCAGCGCCTTGGTCAGAAGCGGCGCTGCGTCATATTCGATGAAGGGCAATTTGCCGGCGCGCAGGTCGTCGAGGGCCGACTCGTTGAGGTCATTGATATTGACCGTCATGCCGGCCTCGGCGAAGGCCAACACCAGCGGAATGCCGACATGACCGGCGCCGCCAACGACGGTGAGATCCGGCACGGCGCCGCCGGACGTCGCGGCAGGCTCGAATTTCGCAGACGGGTGGTTCAACGGGTTGCCTTCCTCAATATCTAGTCATTATACCGCGATATGCCCCCGGTATAGCGCGATTTGCGCCCGGCCGAGGGCGGATCCATGGCCCGACGGGGTCCCTATAGCGTATCGCCGGGACCAGCGCAGCCCCTCACCTCAACCACCGTTGGCGCCGGAAACCAGGTCGCGCACGCCGTCGAAACTGCCATTTAGCGGAATTTTAGGCACACTTGCACACCTCGAAACGGCATGCGAAGCGATGCCGAGCCACTTCGTTTCAGCTCGCGCAAGGGATTATGCGTCGATGCGGCGTCCGCTGCTGTTGCTGCTCAAGGCAGCCGTTTCAATTCTGCTTCTTTATCTGTCGCTGCGCTCGGTCAATCTGGCCGCGCTTGGCGAACGGCTGAGCCGGATCGAGGCGCAATGGGTCGTCGCCGCGCTCATTTTGATGGCCGCGCAAGTCGTCTTGATGGCCGTCCGATGGCGGACGATTGCCGTCCAGTGCGGCGCGGACTTGCCGCTTAGCCTGGCGCTGCGCATCAGCTTCATCGCATCATTCTTCAATCAGGTCCTGCCGTCGACGGTTGGCGGCGACGCCGCCCGCGTCTGGATGTTGGCGCGCCGCGGCGGTGGATGGGCCAAAGCAACCTATTCGGTCTTGATCGACCGCATCGCCGGCGTTTTCGTCCTGGCCTTGCTGGTGATCGGCAGCTTGCCCTGGACGCTGACACTGGTGCACGACCCGATTGCCCGCACCTTTCTGTTGCTGATCAGCGCTGGCGCCATTGCCGGCGCGGTCGTCTTGATGTCGGTTGGGGTGCTGCGCTGGCACTGGCTCAATCAATGGCTGGTGACACGCCATCTCGTTGAAATCTCGCGCGCCGCCTGGCGGCTGTGCCGTTCCGGACAGGCCTTGCTGTCGGTGACCGCAGCCTCTTTCACCATTCATCTTGTGACGATTTCGGCGGCCTGGTGCCTGGTGCAATCGATCGATGCTTCCGCCAGCTTTGCCTATTTGCTGTTTTTGATTCCGCCGGTGCTGCTGATTACGACCATTCCGGTATCGATCGCCGGCTGGGGCTTGCGCGAAGGCAGCATGATCGTCGCTTTCGGTTATGCCGGTCTAGCGCCCGGCGACGGCCTAATCGTCTCAGTGCTGATCGGCCTGGTCATGTTCGCCATCGGCGCGGTCGGCGGCATCGTCTGGATCATCGGCGGCCTGTTCGGCGACAAGTCGATGTCGGTGTTGCCGCCGGTCGGCGAGGCCGGCGCCGTCGCCGATGAAACCTGACGAACACCGTGCCGCAGCCCGACGACACTCATAAAGACACGCGGCCGGCGGCCTTTCTCGACCGCGACGGCGTTCTTAACGTCGATCACGGCTATGTCTCCGATCCCGATCAGTTTGAATGGATCGCCGGCGCGCCCGAGGCGGTGCGGTTGCTGAACGAGGCCGGATACATCGTCATCGTCGTCACCAACCAGTCCGGCGTCGCGCGCGGCTATTATGACGAGGCCGCGGTCAAAGCCCTGCATGCTTATATGCAAAACCAGTTAGCGGCCGAAGGCGCGCATATCGACGCCTTCTATTACTGCCCGCATCATCCCGACGGCATCGTCAAGGGACTGACGATGACCTGCCAGTGCCGCAAACCCGGCACCGGCATGCTGGAACAAGCGGCGCGCGAATGGCCGATCGATATCGCCCGCAGTTTCATGATCGGCGACAAGGATGCCGACATGGCAGCGGCCAAGGCCTTCAATATCCGCGGCATCAAATTCAATTCAGCCAGCGACGCACTCGACGACGTGGTCCGCAAGATGCTCGCGGTCCAAAACTGATCCGATATATTTTGTTGCCGAGCCCGACCCCACAAAATACTTTCTCCGCAGCTGGGCAGCTGTCCGCTCAGGTCAGACCGGCGTTTTGCGGCCTGTGCAACCGGCCGCAGTCTATGGTACCTCGCATCTCAATACATACGCATAGGCCACAAGTTGGCTGATAATTTGTCAATTCGATAAAGTCGTCCCTTGCCATGCCGGAAAATCCCTCGACCAGCGGCGCCGCGCCGCAGGAACGCTTTCTGACCTCGCTGGCGATGCTATGGCTGTCGGGCGCGGCATTGCGCCTGACCATCCTGGCGGTGCCGCCGGTCATTCCGATGATCCATGACCAATTGGATCTGAGTGCGACCCAGGTCGGCATTCTCACCGGCCTGCCATCGATGTTGCTCGCTTTTGCCGCCGTGCCGGGCTCGTTGCTGATCGCCCGCCTCGGCGTGCGCACCGCGCTAGTGGTTGGGCTGCTGCTCACCGCCATCGGGGGCGCGCTGCGCGGCCTGCTGCCGGACGTGCTGTGGCTTTACGCGATGACCATCGCCATGAGCGGCGGCGTCGCGATCATGCAAGTGACCATGCCGACGGCGGTGCGGAGCTGGCTGCCGAAGCGCATCGGCTTTGCCACCGCCGTCTATACCAACGGCCTGCTGGTCGGCGAGATTTTTCCCGTCGCCTTGATGCTGGTTCTGGTGTTGCCGCTGGTCGGCGGCAGTTGGCAATGGGGCTTCGTGTTCTGGAGCGTGCCGGTCGCGATCATCGCCGTGCTGGTGATGCTGCTGGCGCCGCGGCCGCTATCGGAAAACGGCACGGCGGCGACGCGGCGGCGCTGGTGGCCTGACTGGCGCAAACTGTTGATCTGGCGGCTCGGCATCATGCTCGGCACCATCAACGCGGTCTATTTCGCCACCAACGCCTTTCTGCCGGATTATCTGCGAAGTCTCGGGCAAGGCGAATGGATCGGCGCGGCGTTGACCGGGCTCAACATCGGTCAATTGCCGGCGTCCGTTCCTGTTGCTGACGGTCGCGGGCCGGCATGGAGCGCAAGGCCTGGCCTTATGTCGCATGCGGCCTTTTAAGCGCGATCGCAACCGTCGGCATCGTGTTCGGATCCGGCATTTGGATCGTGGCGGCTGCGACCTTGCAGGGCTTTGCCTGCGCCGGCATTCTCATTCTGGTGTTGGCGCTGCCGCCGTTATTCAGCCCGCCCGACGACGTCCATCGCGTGACCGCGGCGATGTTCACGATCAGCTATAGCTGCGCGGTGATCATGCCGGTGATCAGCGGCATGATGTGGGACATGAGCGGCATCGCCGCGATGGCCTTCTTGCCGATCGGGCTTTGCGGTATCGTGCTGGTGATCCTGGCGCCCGCCATCAACCATATTCCTCGCATTGGGAGTTAACCGCATGCGTCCGATACCGATGGGAGCCAAAGGCACGTATTCATTGCTGGTGACGCCCGCTCATCTCGCCAATCAATTCAAGGATGCGGTGCTGCCCAAAGTCTTCGCGACGCCGATGATGGTGACGGCGATGGAAAACGCCGCGCTCAACGCGGTGCGCGAATATCTCGAACCGGGCGAAAGTGTCGTCGGCACCGTGGTCAATGTGAAGCATCTGGCCGCGACGCCGGCCGGCCATATGGTGACCGCGACCGCCGAGGTGACCAAGGTCGACGGCCGCCGCATCGAATTCACCGTCTCGGCGCGCGACGAAATCGAAGAGATCGGCGCCGGCACCCATGAGCGCATGGTGGTCGACATGGACCGCATCCAGAAAAAGCTGGACGCCAAGAAGCGGCCTTGAGGGGCTGAGAGAGGGGCAACCAAAGCCCCCCTTGAAATCGGCCAAAACCCGTAGTATCCATCAATAGGTACTTTGAAAGTATCTATTCTGATGTTTAAAACATGATAACCGGCCCTCAAATGCGGGCGGCGCGCGCCCTGCTTGGCCTCGACCAGCGTCAATTGGCGCAGCGCCGCCGGTCTGTCTTTGCCGACCATCCAGCGTATGGAATCGAGCGACGGCGTCGTGCGCGGCAATGTCAATTCGCTGATGAAACTGGTCGACGCGCTGGCCGCCAACGGCATCGAGTTGATCGGCGAAGGCGCGACCAGCACCGGCGGCGGCCGCGGAGTCCGGCTGAAATGACCGCCACCGCAGCCCCCCGCCACCGTCACGGACAACGAGGACGCTGATGGTGATTTATGCGCTCTATGGCGTCGCGGCGCTGGCGGCTCTGGCCAGCATCGCCGTCATGTTGAGCGCGTCGCCGCAACTGGCGCCGAAGGCGACCGGCGTCGTCTATGGCGCGACCCTGATCATCAGCTTGATGCTGTTGACGATCGCGCTGATTGGCCTGATCGAGCTGCATCCTACCACGACCGTTACGCTGCCGCTCGGCCTGCCCTGGCTGGGCGCGCATTTCCGCATCGACACGCTGTCGTCGTTCTTCCTGATCGTCATCAATCTCGGCGGCGCCGCCGCAAGCCTGTTCGCGCTCGGTTATGGCCGCCACGAACAATCGCCGCAGCGCATCTTGCCGTTCTTCCCGGCTTATCTCGCCGCCATGAATTTGGTGGTGCTGGCCGACGACGCCTTCTCTTTCCTGGTGTCGTGGGAATTCATGTCGCTGTCGTCGTGGGCGCTGGTGATCGCGAATCATCGCTTCGCCGGCAACATGCGCGCCGGTTTCGTCTATTTGCTGATGGCGAGCTTCGGCACGCTGGCGCTGCTGCTCGGCTTCGGCCTGCTCGCCGGCGCCGATGGCAATTACGCCTTCGACGCCATCCGCGCTTCGCATCCGGCGGTTGGACTCGCCGCCCTGGTGCTGATCCTCGCTCTGGTCGGCGCCGGCTCGAAAGCCGGCCTGCGTGCCACTGCATGCCTGGCTGCCGCTGGCGCATCCGGCCGCGCCCAGCCACGTTTCCGCGCTGATGAGCGGCGTGATGACCAAGGTCGCGGTCTACGGCTTCATCCGCATCGCCTTCGACCTTCTCGGCACGCCGCAATGGTGGTGGAGCCTCGTCGTGCTCGCGGTCGGCGGCATCAGCGCGGTGATGGGCGTGCTCTATGCCTTGATGCAGACGCGATCTCAAGCGCGTGCTGGCCTATTCGACGATCGAGAATATCGGCTTGATCTTCGCCTCGCTCGGCCTGGCGCTGGCATTCAAGGCCTACGGCATGACTTTCGCCGCGGCGCTCGCGCTCACCGCCGCGCTGTTGCACGTGTTCAATCATTCGCTGTTCAAGAGCCTGTTGTTTTTCGGCGCCGGCAGCGTGCTCAACGCCACCGGCACCCGCGACATGGATCAGCTCGGCGGCCTGATCCACCGCATGCCGCAGACCGCTTTCGTCTTCCTGATCGGTTGCACCGCGATTTCGGCGTTGCCGCCGCTCAACGGTTTTGTGTCCGAATGGCTGACCTTCCAGGCCATTCTGGTCAGCCCGCAATTGCCGTCCTGGGGCCTCAAGCTGATGGTGCCGGCGGTCGGCGCGTTGCTGGCTTTGTCGGCGGCGCTGGCCGCCGCCTGCTTCGTGCGCGTCTTCGGCATCACCTTCCTCGGCCGTGCCCGCAGCCAGGCCGCCACCGACGCGCATGAGACCGACAGCAATTCGCTCGCCGCCATGTATGCGCTGGCCGCCCTGTGCCTGATCGCCGGCATCGTGCCCGGCCTGTTCATCGATACGCTGGCGCCGGTGGTGCAATCGCTGACCGGCGGCCACATGCCGGTGCAGACCGGCACGCAATGGATGTCGCAGTGGCTTTCCATTGTGCCGATCGCGGAAAGCCGCAGCTCCTATAATGGACTGCTGGTGTTTGTGTTCATCGGCTTGAGCGGCATGATTGCCGCCTTTGCGATTCATCGTCTCGCCTCCGACAAGATCCGGCGCGGCCCGGCCTGGGGCTGCGGCTATCCTGACGCCAGCACGCTGACGCAATACAGCGCCTCGAGTTTCGCCCAGCCGATCCGCCGCGTCTTCGGAAGCCTGGTGTTCGGTGCCCGCGAAATCGGCGAGATGCCGCCGCCCGGCTCGACCGCGCCGGCGCGCTTGACGGTTCATGTCCACGATCTGATCTGGGATACGCTTTATGCGCCGGTCGCGCGCGCCGTCGGCTATCTCGCCGAGCGCCTGAATTACATGCAGTTTCTCACCATTCGCCGCTATTTGACGCTGGTGTTCTCGGCGCTGGTGATCCTTCTGCTGGTACTGGCGATATGGCCATGATCAGCATCCGCGATCTCGCCTTGCAGGGCGCGCAGATGCTGCTGGTGCTGGTAATCAGCGCCGCTGCTGACCGGCTTCGTGCGCAAGGTGAAGGCCCGGCTGTTGCGCCGCCAGGGCCCGCCGCTGTTGCAGCCTTATCGCGACCTGATCCGGCTGATGCGCAAGGACGTCGTGCTGGCCAACAACGCCTCCTGGCTGTTCCGCGTCATTCCTTATGTGGTGTTCGCCGCCACCTGGGTCGCCGCCTCGCTGGTGCCGACCTTCCGCAGCGGCTTGTTGTTTTCCTGGACCGCCGATCTGATCGCGATCATCGCCATCCTTGGCAGCGCACGCTTTTTCCTGGCGCTGGCCGGCATGGACGTCGGCACCAGCTTCGGCGGCATCGGGGCGAGCCGCGAGGTGATGATCGCCTCGCTCGCCGAGCCGGCAATGCTGATGATCGTCTTTGCCGTCGCGCTGATCGCGGGCTCGACCCAGCTATCCATCATGGCCGCCTTCATGAATTCGCCGGAAGTCGGCTTGCGCGTCTCGCTGGGCTTCGGCCTGATCGCGCTGATTATTGTCGCGATCGCCGAGAACGCGCGCATGCCGGTCGACAATCCGGCGACCCATCTCGAATTGACCATGGTGCATGAGGCGATGGTGCTGGAATATTCCGGCCGCCATCTCGCGCTGATCGAATTGTCGGCGTTCCTCAAGCTGACGCTCTATATCTCGCTGATCGCCTGCCTGTTCGCGCCATGGGGCATCGCGCCCGGCGCCACCGAACTGAGCCTGCTGCTGATCGGCGTCGCCGCCTATGTCGGCAAGCTCGCGGTGCTCGGCATTCTGCTCGCGGTGTTCGAAACCGCGATTGCCAAGATGCGGGTGTTCCGCGTGCCGGAATTCCTCGGCGCCGCCTTGATGCTGGCGCTGCTGGCGACCTTGCTGCGCTTCGTGTCGAGGAGTTTTTAAGATGCACGGCATCACCTTCGACATCGCGCATATGCTGGCGGGCTCGCTGGTGCTGGTCAGCTTCATGATGCTCTATCAGGACCGGCTCTCGGCACTTCTGAATATTTTCGCGCTGCATGCGCTGGTGCTGGCGGCGTCGGTCGCCTGGCAGGCCTTTGTTCAGGATGCGCCGCATCTCTACATCACGGCGATGATCGCGCTGGTGTTCAAGGCGATCGTCATTCCGGTGTCCTTGCGCCGGATCGTCGTACGCCTTGGCATTCACCGCGAAATCGAAAACGTGTTCGGCGTCGGCCTCGCCATGCTGCTCGGCATCGGACTGGTTGCGCTGTCAATGGTGGTGATGTTGCGCGTGACGGCGCAGGCCGATCCGCTGGCGCGCGAGGATCTCGCTTTTGCGCTATCGGTGGTGCTGCTCGGCCTGTTGATGATGGTGACGCGGCGCAACGCCGTCAGCCAGGTCGTCGGCTTCATGTCGCTGGAAAACGGCCTGGTGCTGGCGGCGACCGGCGCCAAGGGCATGCCGCTGGTGGTCGAAATCAGCGTCGCCTTCTCGGTGCTGATCGCCTTCATCGTCATCGGCATCTTCCTGTTCCGCATCCGCGAGCGCTTCGACACCGTCGATATGCAGGCAATGGACAAATTCCGCGGAGAGCAGCGATGACGCTCGACGCGCTCGAACTCCTTCTCTTG
Source organism: uncultured Alphaproteobacteria bacterium (assembly GCA_963830125.1). GTDB lineage: Bacteria > Pseudomonadota > Alphaproteobacteria > Rhizobiales > Xanthobacteraceae > Pseudolabrys. The sequence continues at coordinate 322,225 of CAWHKU010000009.1, forward strand.
ATCCCGGCGGTCTCGGCCTGCCTGCTCGCCGTCCTGCCCGGCTACAAGCTGACCTCGCGGCTCAACGTGCTGGCAGCGTTTCTGACCTTTGTCGACCGCCTGTTCGCTGTTCGTGCTCGAGCCGAAATCCGGCAACTATCTGCTGGTCGACGACCTCAACAAGGTCTTCATCGTGCTCACCACCTTCGTGAGCTTCACCACCAGCGCCTTCAGCGCCAGCTATATCGGCCACGAGATCGAGATCGGGCGACTGAAACTGCGCTACGTGCGTTTCTATCACGCCATGTATCAGGTGCTGATGTTCGGCATGAACCTGGCGCTGATCGCCAATAATATCGGCTTGATGTGGGTGGCGATCGAATTGGCCACGCTGACGACCGTGCTGATGGTCGGCATCTACCGCACCCACGAAGCGCTGGAAGCGGCCTGGAAATATTTCATCCTCGGCAGCGTCGGCATCGCGCTCGCTTTGTTCGGCACCATTCTCGTTTACATGGCGGCGCGGCCGGTGATCGGCGAAGGTCCGGACGCGATGGTCTGGACCATTCTGGTCGCGCACGCCGCGCGCTTCGATCCCGATTTGCTCAACGTCGCCTTCGTGTTCCTGCTGCTCGGCTACGGCACCAAAGTCGGCCTCGCGCCGCTTGCACGCCTGGCTGCCGGACGCGCACGCCGAAGGCCCGACGCCGATTTCGGCGGTGCTGTCCGGTTTGCTGTTGAACGTCGCGCTCTATGCGCTGCTGCGCTTCAAGATGCTGCTGGCGCTCAACCCGATCGCGATCGCGCCCGGCCCCTTGATGGTGACCATGGGCCTGATCTCGGCGGTGTTCGCCGCCTTCATGCTGTACCGCCGCCGCGACATCAAACGCATGTTCGCCTATTCGTCGATCGAACACATGGGCATCATCGTGTTCGCCTTCGGCATGGGCGGGCCGCTGGCGAATTTCGCCGGTCTCCTGCACATGGCCATGCATTCGCTGACCAAATCGGCGATTTTTTTCGCGGTCGGCCATATCTCGCAGATCAAAGGCACGCAGAAGATCGCCGATATGGGCGGGCTGACGGTGACGCATCCGGTGCTCGGCTGGGGTCTGGTGGTCGGCGTCGTCGCCATTGCCGGCCTGCCGCCGCTCGGCATTTTCATGAGCGAATTTCTGGTGGTGTCGTCGACCTTCGCCCGCGAGCCCTGGCTGGTGCTGGTTCTGGTGTTCGCCATTCTGCTCGCGCTCGGCGGCTTGTTCATCAAGCTCAACACCATTGCCTTCGGCGAGCCGCGCGGATCGACCGCGCCGTCGCAGGCCTCCTACGTGCCGATGTTCGCCCATCTCGCCATCGTGCTGGTGGCCGGCATCTACATGCCGCCGGCACTGGTCACCGGCTTTGAAAACGTCGCGAGGCTGCTCGGATGATCCTGCCGCGCACCACGGTGACCGAGGACGGCTGGCGCGGCGCCATCGCGCGCCTGACGGAAGGCCGCGCGACGCTGCTCGGCCTGTGGGGCGACGCGCCCAACGTCCACATGGCGCTGCTCGATAACGCCAGAGGCGATATTGGCGTTATGACTTACGCTTGCACCGACGGAACATATCCAAGCGTCGGCGCCAAACATCCACCGGCGATCCGGCTCGAGCGCGCGGTCCGCGATTTGCACAAACTCGACGCGGTTGGCTGTTCCGACCGGCGGCCGTGGCTGGCGCACAGCAATGAGCCTTATGCATTTCTGCCGGCCGAAGGCGAAGCGCTGCACCAGATCGCGGTCGGCCCGGTGCATGCCGGCATTATCGAGCCCGGCCATTTCCGTTTCACCGCCAATGGCGAATTCGTGGTGCGACTCGAGCAGCGGCTCGGCTATGTCCACAAAGGCATCGAGAGCTTGATGGCCGGCGCATCGCTTACCGACGCCGCCAGGCTGGCGGCACGCATCTCCGGCGACAGCACGGTGGCTTATAGTTACGCCTTCGCGCTCGCCACCGAGACCGCGCTGCAAGTGACGCCGCCGCCGCGCGCGATCTATCTGCGCGCACTGATGGCCGAACTCGAACGGTTGGCCCACCACTTCGGCGACATCGGCGCGATCTGCAACGACGCTTCCTTCGCGCTGATGCATGCCCAGACCGGCATCTTGCGCGAACGCACATTGCGCACCGCCGAAGCCTGCTTCGGCCACCGGCTGATGATGGACGCGATCGTGCCTGGCGGCGTGGCGCGCGACATCGCGCCGGAAGGAGTGACGGCCGTGCGAGACTTTCTCGCCGAGGTGCGGCGCGCGTTCCCGCACCTGATTAAATTATACGACAACACCGCCTCGCTGCAGGACCGCACCGTCACCACCGGCATCGTCAAGCCGGATTACGCCCGTCAGTTCGGCGCCGGCGGATATGTCGGGCGCGCCTCGGGCCGCGATTTCGATGCCCGCAAGGCGTTGGCTTACGCGCCTTATGGCGAATTGAAGTTCGAGGTGCCGGTGCTGACCGCCGGCGACGTCAATGCCCGGGTCTGGATTCGCATTCGCGAGGTCGAACAGAGCCTGGCGCTGATCGATCAGATCCTTGCCGCGCTGCCGGATGGCGACGTCAGAGTTGAAATGCCGTCACGTGGCGCCTGCGAAGGGCTGGCGCTGGTCGAAGCCTTCCGCGGCGACGTGCTGGTCTGGCTGCGGCTCGACGCACAAGGCAAAGTCGTCCGCTGTCACTTGCGCGACGCCTCATGGTTTCAATGGCCATTGTTGGAAACCGCGATCGACGGCAACATCGTCGCCGATTTCCCGCTTTGCAATAAATCGTTCAACTGCTCCTACTCAGGACACGATTTATAATGCGTAAGACCATGATCGAAAGCGTACTGCGCGGCACACTGACCGAGCCGCCGCCCCCGCCCGATAAAGCGGGGCTTCGTGAACTGGCCGACAGCGTCAACCGCGCCGCACGCGCCAAGCTTGGCCGCTCGCTGTCGATCCGCCATGTCGATGCCGGTTCCTGCAATGGCTGCGAACTGGAAATTCATGCGCTCGCCAATGCGTTCTACGATCTCGAACGCTTCGGTCTGCGCTTTGTCGCCTCGCCGCGCCATGCCGACGTGCTGACCGTGACCGGTCCGGTCACGAAAAATATGCGCGAAGCCTTGCTGCGCACCTATGAGGCGATGCCCGATCCGAAATGGGTGGTGGCGATCGGCACCTGCGGCGTCGATGGCGGATTGTTCGCCGGCAGCGACGCGGTGGTCGGCGGCGTCAATGACGTGCTGCCGGTCGACCTGACCATTCGCGGCTGCCCGCCCAGCCCGCGGCAATTGCTGGCCGGCTTGCTGGCGCTGTTGCAACAGGCGGCCTGAGCACAAACTCAGCGGCGGTCCAGGCCACTGAGCAGCGATCGGATGATCGGCGCAACCTCGTCGGCCGAGCGAGCCACGCCATAGACCTGGCGGTCGGGCCGGACGATCACGGCTTCGGCCTGCAGCGAGTTCCATCCAGTCCGCAAATAGATGACCCTGTTCTTTCAAGTCACCTTCCGGACCGATCGATGCCATCTGGCCGCCGCGGCGGCGCCAGTCCGTAGCCAGATCTTGCGCAAGGCAGCCGGCCGGCAATGACCGCCGCGACAGGATGACGAAATTATCGCCGACGATTTCATCGAGTAGTACCGCGCCCGACGCCGTCTGCACCATCGGCTGGACCGCCAGCGAGCCGGCGCCTGATCCCTTGGCATTGCCGTCGTCGTAAAACAAATCACCATCGAGGTTCGGGATCAGATTTTGCCGCACGGTTTCGACCCGGCCGCTGCTGAGTTCGGCGCGCAGCCGCGCATCGCGCGCCGCGGCTTTGACCGGATCGAGCTCCCCGATGATCTTGCCGAGCTCGACGGTGATATCGGTCACAACACGCATATGCGGCTTGCGTTCCTGGGTATAGGTCTCCAGCAGTTTCGGGCTTGCGGTGCCTTGAATAACCATCGCCAGCTTCCAGGCGAGATTACTGGCGTCGCGCATACCGCAACACAGGCCCTGGCCGAGAAACGGCGGCATCTGGTGCGCAGCATCGCCGGCCAGCAGCACACGTTGTTTCTGCCAATCGTCGGCCAGCCGGGAGCGGAAATTGTAGACGGCGGTCCGCCAGAAATCGAGCGCCTCGGGGTCGACGAACGGCGCCAGCCGCTGCTTGACCTTATCGAGCGCAGCATAGGACTGCGGGTCTTCTGACGGCAGGATTTTCATTTCCCAGCGCCGCAGATTGCCCGAACAGACGATGTAGCTGGTTGGCGCCTGCGGATAGCAATATTGCGTGCTGCGCGTCGGCAGCGCCGGGTCGCCCTTCAGCCAGGCATCGACCACCAGCCACCATTCGCTGAAGCCGAGATCTTCCTGGCCGATGCCGGCGGCCTGGCGGATCGGACTGTTGGCGCCATCGCAACCGACGACGTAACGCGCCTGCAAGTCGACGGCGCCGCCGCCGGCTTTGCGGAAATGGACGGTGACTTGGGTCTCGCTCTGCTTCAGGCCGGTGGCTTCATGCTCGAGAAAAACATCGACATTGGCGAAGCGTTCGACGCCTTTGCGCAACACGCCTTCGGCCTGCGGCTGCACGAACATCAAATTGGCCGGCCAGCCGAGCGGATAAGGCGGCGGCGCCGAGTAAATGTATTTGATCTTCTCGCCGTCGACGCCGAGAAAGTCGGTGCCGGGATGCGGGTCGCAGCCTTTGACGATCTCATCGACCAGACCGATGGTCTGAAAGGTGCGCATCACCTCCTGATCGATATTGATGGCGCGCGGCTTGTCGTAGACATCGCGAAACATGTCGGCGACCGCAACCGACAACCCGCGTTGACCGAGCAGATTGGCCAGCGTCGCGCCGACCGGGCCATAGCCGACGATCAGCACATCATAAAGCCGGGGACCGTTAGTCATTCTGAAACGCCGCCTTGCTCCGTCAGGAAGCGCTCAAGCGTCATTGGCGTCGGCTTGGGATCGGGCTGCTCGACGGCGACGCCGTCAAACAATGTCGCTTCTTCGAACCAGCGGCTTTGCGCTGGCAGCCCCCAGGGGAACGACACGTTGGGGTCTTTCGGGTCCCAGCGCACCGGTTCGTTCTCGATATCCATCGCCTGATAATGGGTATTGAACAGCTCGACGCGATGGCCGTCCGGATCGCGAAAATAGACGAACATGGCATGGCCCGGTCCGTGCCGGCCGGGACCGCGCTCGACTGAGCGGCCAAAGCCGAGACTACCGGCGACGTCGCAGGCCTTGAGTAGTTGCTGACCTTCCGGCGTGAAATAGGCGAAGTGATGCAGCCGCGGGCCAAGCCCGTGAAAGAACACGATGTCATGCGGGTTGCCTTTGCGCTGCAAAAACACGCCGCGCAAAATATCGTCGTCGCCGGCGATGTATTCGCTCAGGCGAAACCCCATCGCATTATAAAACGCCAGCGCTTCGGGCACGTGCGGCGTCAGAATTTGATAATGGTCGATGCGCTGGGCGCAGCCGCCACGATGTTTGGAAAAATTGGTGATCTGGCGCGGCACAACCGGCATACGGGCGCAGAATTCCAGCGGCGTCCCGACCGGGTCGGTGACGTGAATCGTGCGGCCCTGACACGGCACCTCGACCCATTGCGGCGAACAACCCTGCTGGACAAAGAAGGCAAAGGCGTCTTCCAGATCGGCCTCGCTCCAGACCCGCAATCCGATACGCTCGCAGACCGGCTCGCCGCCGCTTTGGCGCAGCACCAGACTGTGATGGCAGGCCTCCTCGATGCCGCGCAAATAAAGCGTGTTGTCTTTGACCTCGGTGGCGATCAGCCCGAGGACCTCCTCGTAAAAAGCCCGGCTGGCGGCGATGTCCTTGACGGTGAGAACGACGTGGCTCGACCGCGTCACGTTGAACAACGGCCGTGAAACGGGAATTGGCAAATCCATCGACGTCTACTCACCAGTCGTTTCTAGAAACGATCAAACCAGGCGTTGAATTCGCTACCGCCGGCTTGCCGCGTTTCATTTGCTTAAGCGTTATACTTGCAAACTCGCTTCCGGCGAACAAGACTAACCAATAGATCGGCGGTATACGTAATTATCCGTATCAGGACCTGCATGGCGGTACAGACTTAAACTTGCAACACTGGACGAAATGCGCGATCTCGTTCAGTCTAAACTGGTACCAACAAACAGGTCGCTGCGCCAAATCGAACAGGCGACGCACCGATAACGGAAACAAAAAGGGAGGGCATGATGGCGACGGGCATGACCGGAAAAAATTTATTGTCTTTGATGGCAGCCGTGGGAACCATTGGTTTCATGGCGGCCGCGCAGCCTGCGGCGGCGCAGGTCATTCAACTCAAACTGGCGCACTTTCTGCCGACCGCCAACGGCATGCACAAGGACTTCATGGTGCCATGGGCGCATGACCTTGAGACCTGCTCCGGCGGCAAGGTGAAAGTGACGATTTACCCAGGCGGCACCCAGCTCGGCAATATCGGCCGCCTGTATGATGAGGTCTCCAGCGGCGTCGTCGACATCGCCCACGGTCTGGCCGGCGTTCCGGCCGGCCGCCTCAACCGGCTGCGGCTGATGGAAGTGCCGTTCACGATCAAGACGGCCAACGCCGGCGCCCGCGCGCTGTGGGACCTGCACGACGAGATCAAGCCGGATTTCCCCAACCTCAAGATTCTGGCTTTGCATACGACCAACGCCGGCCAGCTCCACATGGTCAATAAGCGGGTGCGCACGACCGCAGACCTCAAAGGCATGCGAATCCGGTTCCCGTCCGAAGCGGTCAAGGACATGCTGAGCTATCTCGGTGCGGTGCCGGTCGGCCTGCCGCCGGGCGCGGTCTATGAAAACATGGAAAAGGGCGTGATCGACGGCGCCGCCTTTACCTGGGACGCCATGGACTCGTTCAAGCTCGCCGAGGTCACCAAATATCACCTCGACGCCAAGGTTCATGCCTCGACGTTCTGGTTCGCGATGAACCAGAAGAAGTACGACAGCATGCCAAAAGATGTGCAGGCCTGCATCGACAAGCTGTCGGGCGCGACCTTGGCGGCCAAATTTGGCAAGTGGTGGAACGATTGGGACGCCCCGGGCCTGAAGCTGGTCAAGGAAAAGCACCACGTCATCGACGTGTTGTCGGACGCCGAACGCGCCCATTGGCGTGAATTGCTCAAGCCGATGATCGACAAGTATATTGCGACGGCGCAGAGCCGCGGCGTCAAGGACGCGCCCGCGCTCTACGCCAAGATGCAAGCCCGCGTGGCGGTTTACGAGAAGTAAGCCCGCACGCAATAACCGCACGCGAAGCATCGGCGAGCAAAGGCCATGACGACATGATCCTGCTGAGGCGTCTGATCGCCGGTATCGGCTTTCTGGCCTTGCTGGCCATGGTCGGTGTGTCGCTCACCGACATCGTGCTGCGGTTGATCTCACGGCTGCCGGGAACGCCTTTCGCCAAGGTGATCCCGGTGGCGGTGCCCGGCGTCGTCGATTGGGTTGAATTGACCTTGGTGACGGTGGCCCACCTATCGGTCGCCGTTACGTTCATGGTCGGCAGTCACGTCACCGTCGATGTCGTTGCCAACCTGCTACCGCACCGGCTCCGCCAGATCACCCGGCGGGTCGGCTGGGCGCTCAGCGGCGCTTTCATGGCGCTGTGTTTTTACACCGCGCTCGATCAGGGCCTCGGACGTTTCGGCGACGGCGTGGTGTCGCCAACCATCAGCCTGCCGATGTGGTGGTACTGGGTCCCGGTCGTGATCGGCACCGGTCTGGCCGCGCTGGCCTGTTTCGTCCACATGATCGGCCGGCGCAACGCCGGTCAGGAAAGCGTCTGATATGTCGGGTCCCGTCGTCGGCATGCTTGGCTTCCTGGCCACGCTGGTCCTGATCGCATTTGAACTGCCGGTCGGCGTCGCCATGGGCATTGCCGGCGTTGGCGGCTATGCCCTGCTCAACGGCATTCCGGCGACCGGATTTATTCTGGGCACGGCGGTTTTCGACTCGCGTATCCAATTATGGCCTGTCGGTCATTCCGCTGTTTCTGATGATGGGCATCTTCGCCTCGCGCAGCGGGCTGTCGACCGATCTGTTTTCCTTCGTCAATGCTTTTGTCGGCCATCTGCGCGGCGGCCTGGCGATTGCCTCGATCGGCGCTTGCGCCGGCTTCGGCGCGATTTGCGGCTCGTCACTGGCAACGGTGGCCACCATCACGCCGGTGGCGCTGCCGGAAATGCGCCGCTACGGCTATGACGACCGGCTGGCGGCCGGCGCGATCGCGGCCGGCGGCACGCTCGGCATCCTGATTCCGCCCAGCATCATCCTGGTGGTCTATTCACTGCTGACCCAGGAATTGCTCGGCAAGCTGTTCGTCGCGGCGATGTTGCCCGGCCTGCTCGGCACTTTGCTCTACGCGCTCAGTGTCGTGGTCCAGACCCGCCTCAATCCGAAACTCGGCCCGGCCGGACCGCGCACCAACTGGCGCGACCGCGGCAAGACTACGCTGCGGGTATGGCCGGTGCTGGCCTTGTTCGGCCTGGTGATGGGCGGCATCTATGCCGGCTGGTTCTCGCCGACCGAAGCCGCCGCCGTCGGCGCCGCCGGCGCGCTCGCCATCGCGATTGTGCGCGGCTCGCTCAAAGGTGGCGTGCTTGGCGCCGCCGTGATGGAAACCATCGAGCTGTCCGGCACGCTGTTTCTGGTGATGATCGGCGCCGCCATCTTCAACTTTTTCATCGAGACCACCCAGTTGCCGCAAGTGCTGGTGCAGGCGGTCAACGGCAGCGGCCTGCCCGCAATCGTCATCATCACCTTGATCATTGCTTGCTACGTCGTGCTCGGTTGCTTCATGGACGCACTCTCGATGATCCTTCTGACCGTCCCGTTCGTCTTTCCGGTGGTCAAGGCGCTCGGCTTTGACCCGCTCTGGTTCGGCATTTTGATCGTCTCGGTGACCGAAATTGGTCTGATCACACCGCCAATCGGCATGAATCTCTTTGTCATTGTCGGAGTCGCCAAAGATCTCAAGACCAGCTCCGTCATCCGCGGCGTCATTCCCTTTATCATCTGCGACGTTGTCCGCGTCATTCTGCTGGTGTCATTTCCGATCATCGCCACTTGGCTACCATCGACCATGCCTTAACGGCGCGGCGGCAAATCCACTAAATTCATCGAGGCTATCTCATGCACGTTCTTCTGATGGACAGCGGTGTCCACCTCAATCCCGAAGCCGTGCGGCGCGAATGCCCATCAATGACGTTCGACGTCGCCCGCAATGCCGACGAGGCGCTGACCCGTTGCGCCGAGGCGGAAATCCTGCTGGCGATGGCGCATGACGTCACCGACGAACTGATCGGCCGGATGCCGCGCCTGCGTTATTTGTGTGCGATGTCGGCCGGCACCGACCGGGTCGACGAACTGAAAAACTTGAAATCCGACGTGCGCGTCACTTCGGCGCGCGGCATCCACGGCCCGCAGATGTCGGAACTGGCTTTCATGTCGATGATCAACCTGTCGCGCGATTTCACCCGCATGCAGGCGAACCAGAAAAACCATGTCTGGGAGCGCTGGCCGCAAAAACTGATTTACGGCAAGACCGCCGTGATCGCCGGCATCGGGCCGATCGCCGAAGATCTCGCCGCCCGCTGCGCCGCGTTTGGCATGCATGTCATCGGCGTCAGCGACGCCCGGGCCAGCGCGCCGCATTTCGAGAAGCTGGTGCCGCGCAAGGACCTCTGCGAGGTGGCCGGCATCGCCGATTTCCTGATCGTGCTGGTGCCGCTGTCGGCGCAAACCCGGCATTTTATCGACGAGACCGTGCTCAACGCGATGAAGCCGACCGGCATTTTGATCAATCTCGCGCGCGGCCCGCTGGTCGACGAACAGGCACTGGTGCAGGCTTTGCGCGCCGGAAAGCTTGGCGGCGCGGCGCTCGACGTCTTCGAGGCCGAACCTCTGCCAACGGAAAGCCCGCTCTGGGACATGCCGAATGTCATCGTCACGCCTCGGATCGGCGGCATGAGCGATGTCTATGCCGACCAGGTCCTGCCGCTGGTGGTGCACAACCTGCACTGCTTCGCGCAAGGCCGGCTGAGCGAGATGAAAAACATCGTGCGCGGCTGACCGCGCACGGCCGTTCCGCCTAAACCAGCACTTTCCGGATGCGGGCGCTGATCACGTCGAGCACCATGACAGTGATGACGACGGTAATGATTTGCGCCGCGGTGGCGGCGTATTGAAAGCTGCGAATGCTCTCGAACAACGTCTGACCGATGCCGCCGGCTCCAACGATACCCAATGTCGTCGCCGAGCGTACATTGGTCTCCAAGCGGTAAAGCGCAAACGAGCTCCACAGCGGCATCACCTGCGGGATGACGCCGAAGATAACCTCCTGCACCCGCACCGCGCCTGTCACGCGAATGCCTTCAACAGGCCTGGCATCGACCTGCTCGACGGCTTCGGAGAACAGCTTCGCAAAGATACCCGTGTTATGAATGAACAACGCCATGACGCCGGCAAAGGGGCCTAAACCCACCGCGACGACGAACAGCAGCGCGAACACGATTTCATTGATGGCGCGGAAGGAGTCCATCAACCGGCGCACCGGCTGCACGATCCACTGCGGGCACACGTTAGAGGAACTCAGGATCGCGAACGGAATGCCGGCAACGACCGCAAGCGCGGTGCCCCAGACGGCGATCTGGATCGTGACCACCATGTCGGCGACATACTGATCCCAGTCATGAAAATTCGGCTTGAGAAAGGCGCGGCCAAACTCGGCCATGTTGCGCCAGTCGGTGACCAACGCCGAAGCGCGGAACATTTCGGCCGGATGCCAACTCCAGGCCAAAAGCGCAACGACCAGCAGCCAGCCGAGCCAGCCGCGCATGCGCCGCGCCAAGGGGTATTGCGGAACGATCGAAACCGGCGCCGGCGGCGCGGGCTTGATTTCGAGACGAGCTGTTGTGTCTGTCATGGTTTCAAACGCATGAAGGGCGCCGGACCTCTTTATCCGGCGCCCTTCTTAAGCGTTAGTTGGTCGGCATCGCGGAAGCGACATCCGCGAATTTGGCGATCATCTTTTTCAGCTCAGCCTGGTTGCCAGCCTTGTCGGCTTCTTCGAAAGCCGCCAGCTGCTTCTTGAAAGCACTATGCTCCGCCTTTTCGCCCATTTCCTGGTACTTCTTGGCGGCAGCCTGCAACGGCGCGATCTTGGCGGCCTTTTCGGCGGCCGACAGCTTGGAGTTGCCGTTGATCTTCATCATGTCCTTATTGGCTTGCAGGACGCGGATCGACAGCAACTGATTATCGTTCGAGGGATGGAACGGCGACCAGATCAGGTTGGCCAAGATCGTCTTGGCGGTCTTGATCTCTTCCGGCGTGCCGATGCGGCCATAGCTCATCAGGAAGGTGTAGACCTTCGCTTTGACCGCCGGCGCCAGATCCTTACGCCACATCAACGGATCGAGCGGGATGATCGGCGAGGTCCAGATGATGCGGATCTTCTTGAACGCATCCGGCGCGCTCTTGGCGGTGCGCTGCAGGTCTTCGCTGTTGTTGGTGGCAGCGGCAACCTGGTTATGGGCAACCGCCATGGCGTTGGCCTGGTGGCTGGCGTTGCGCACGGTCTTGAAGCAGGACTTCGGATCAATGTTCTTGGCGGCAAAGATATAGGATGTCGGCACCAGGAAGCCCGAGGTCGAGTTCGGATCGCCGATGCCGAAATCGAGTGACTTGTCGCACTTCAGGATGTCGGCAAGCTTATGATACGGGCTGTCGGTGTTGACGATGATGTGGGAGTAGTAGCCGGTCGAGCCGTCCTTCGACACGACCTGGGCGAACACTTCGGCGTTCGAGCGGTTCGAGGCTTCCATGCCCGACTTGTTGCCGAACCAGGCGATCTGCACCTTGTTGAAACGCATCGCTTCGATCACACCGGCATAGTCGCTGGAGTAAAACGCGTGCACCTTGAGCCCGGTCGCTTTTTCCATCGCGGCCAGGAAGGGTTCCCAGTTCTTCTTCTGATTGACCGAGGCTTCGGTCGAAATGACGCCGAAGTTCAGTTCTGGCGTCGCCGCGCGGGCAACGGGGGCCGAAAGGCCGGTCGCCACGGCCAAGGCCGCACCGATCATGGCAAGCTTACGCATGTCGCTTCTCCTGTTTTGAAGGCGTTGATTTTTCAGTGACGTCAGACGCGAACAAACCGCCGCGCTTTAGGCGGACAGACGCTCGACTTCGAACACGGCCTTGTTCGACGGCATCGACGCCGCCGGCAGGCCGTAGTTTTCTTGCGGATTTACGGACTGGTCTTGCGCCTGTGCCATCGTCTGCTGTTCGAACGACGGCAAGAACAGTTCCTCGGACTCGGCGCCGTAGATCTGGTTGAGGAAAGCGGCGGTCAACGCGGTCGACGGGCCGTCATAGGCGACCTTGCCGTCCTTGAGCGCGATCGTGCGCGCGCAATATTTCATCGCGTACTCGACCTGATGCAGCGAGATGAAAACGGTCAGCCCGTCATTGCGGTTCATATCGGCGAGCAGGTCCATGACGCGGCGGGCCGACATCGGATCGAGCGAGGCGATCGGCTCGTCGGCGATCAGCAGTTCGGCGCCCTGCACCAGGGAGCGGGCGATCGCAGCGCGCTGCTGCTGGCCGCCGGACAGTTCGCTGGCGCGTTTAAGCGCATGCTCGGCGATGCCGACGCGCGCCAGTGCCTGCATCGCCACGCTCTTGTCGGCTTGGCTGAACTGGCCGAACGTGCCGCGCACGATCGGCAGCCGGCCGAGCAAGCCGAAGCAGACATTGGTCAGCAACGACAGCCGCGGCACCAAATTGAATTGCTGGAAGATCACGCCGATACGCGCGCGCATCGTACGATTGCTGCTGAGACGGCCGCCGCGCTGGATCGGTTGGCCCAGCACCGAGATCTGGCCATCGCAGGCGCGATCAATCGGGGTCAAGCCGGCGATGGTCCGAATTAGCGTCGACTTGCCGGAACCGGAAGCGCCGATCAGCGCGACCATTTCGCCGCGCCGCAACGTGACGGAGACGCCGTCGAGTACCGGCACGCCGCGCTGGTACGACTTCGAGATATCTCTGGCATCGATCATGGTGTGCGAAGTCATCGTGGCCCGTTCCTCTGCTGTCACAATCGCTAACAACGGCCTGTGACAGTCGGATGAATAGACGCGCGCTATCCAACTCACTTCATCATGACAGTGAGATGACGCGAATTAGCTCAGCGGGAATAAGCCAATAGCCGCGATGGCGGTTAGCCGAGCGACGCGACCTTGATGATGTGGAACGGCGACGCCTTATCGTTTTGCTTGGCAATGACGATTTGGTCGACCGTCAACGACGCCGCGCCGGACAATTGCTCAAATTTATTGCAAAGAAATCGGCTGGCCTTGCTACGTTTTTGTAATGACAATTTTCCGGTCAGGGTCATATGAAAGCGGAAATCGTCGAACACGTAGGGATATCCCCAGCGCACCAGGTTTTCGATCTGGCGGTCGGTCAAGGCCGGCACCAGTCGGCGCGCACGCTCCTGCTCACTCATCGGGGCACGGAACCGGTCGAAGTCGCGCACGCAAGCTTGCGCCAGCCGGTCGAGCCCGGGGCAGTCGTTTGCCGGCACCAGCGCAATAAACGACCCGATTTCGCGCAGCGCCAGTTCGCCGACCAGCACCGGCTGTTGGCGGGCCGTGACATCGTCGAGCACCCGGCCGACGTCGTCTTCGGTCGCGCCATCAGTCAAATAAAACGGCGCCTTGAGCGTGGCGTGGAAGCCGTAAATGCGGGGGTCGTGCACCAATTCGCGCCAGGCCGTGCCATCGACGCCGTCTATAAAATTCTGCGGCTTTCCGCTATAGGCGTCGTAGCCCAGCACCGAGGCGCCGAAACGGTAGAGCGCCGTGTCGGCGGCCGGAACGAAGTAGATGGCGTAGCGCGGTTCCGGCGATGGGCTGTTCATTCCAAATTACTCACAAACGACGTCACTCACAAAGATCAATTCATTGCAGGCGTCCGGTATCGGCCAGATGAACAAAACGCCCATTGGCCATCGCCGCCACCATTTTCGGCCGGCGCACATCGCTGCCGTCGACTACGATCAGATCGGCGCGCTTGCCGGCCGCCAGCACGCCGCGGTCAGCTAGGCCCGCCGCCCGCGCCGGCCGTTCTGACGACAAAGGCCCAGGCCTCATTGAGCGGCACGACGCCGTCGGCCGCCAGCCGGAACGCCGCCAGCAAAGGCGCCGGGTAATAATAATCCGACGCCAGGATGGTGCAGAAGCCGCGCGCGATCATATCGGCGGCGCCAATCCAGCCAATATGGCTACCGCCGCGCACGACATTGGGCGCGCCCATTACGATATCGTCGCCGGCTTTCGTGGCGTCCTCGGCGGTCTCCAGCGTGGTCGGAAATTCGGCCAGCCGACAATCGCGCGCTCGGAACCATTGCCGCTGCTCCGGTGTCATGTCGTCATGCGACAGGGTCGCGACCGAACCGGCATTAGCGGCGGCGGCCAGCCGGGTAATGGCACCCGGCACCTCATCAGCGCGCGCCCGCAGGCGCTCAACCAGCGCCATGAAATCTTCCTGCGACAGACCTGCCCGCACCGCCATTTCGGCGACCTTGCGCGTGCGCGGCGGACCGTGCGCGCCCGGCATATGGTCGTTGAAACCGAGCATGCCGATCCGACGTTGCCTAAGCCATTCAGTAACCTCGGCTTCGGCATCGAGATTGAAGGTCTCGAGCCGCAAATGACAATAAGTGTCGGCGCCGAGCACCGGTCGCAATTCTTCAATCGCGCCCAAAATGGCGCGGGCATTGTCGGCGCCGCGCAGGCCCGGTTCCCACGACCAGGTCACGCCGTGAAACATGGTGGTGATGCCGTTTGCGACCCCTTGGCGGTCGCTTTCCATCAAGGCGATATCGATCGGAAAGGCAACGCCCGGCCGCGGCATCAACTGGCGTTCGAACGCGTCGCCATGAATGTCGACGATGCCAGGGAGCACATAAAGCCCGCGCGCATCGAAGCTTACGCCATTGCCGCCATCCGCGCCGACCGCTGCGATCGCGCCGGATGCTTCATCGATCGTAACATCAGCCTCGACAAATTGGCCGTCGACCAGAGTTTGACCGCCTTGAAACCGCATGGCGCTTGTTACCCGGCTGCTTGCATTGAAGAGGGCGCAAGATCTTGCGCCTCATATTTATCAAGGAATTGGCCGGCGGTCAGGCGGCGAAAATCCACAAGCGCCGCATGAAGTTGTGCATGCGGCCAATCCCACCAGGCCAAAGCCTGCAGGCGGGCGGCAATATCGGCCGGAAAGCGCGGCCGCAGCACACGCGCAGGATTGCCGACGGCGATCTGATAGGCCGGGATGTCCTTGGTCACGACGGCGCCCGCCCCGATCACCGCGCCGGTGCCGATGCTTCGGCCCGGCAACACAATCGCGCCATGACCGATCCAGACATCGTGGCCGATCGTGACGTGATGAGACCGCCGCCAGTCGAAAAAGGCGTCGTCGTCCTGCGCGCCCTCGAAATAAGCACTGGCGCGGTAGGTGAAATGCGATTGGGTCGCGCGTTCCATTGGATGATTGCCCGGATTGATTCGGGTCATCGCCGCGATCGAGGTGAACTTGCCGATGGTCGCGTAGGCAATGTCGCTGTCATTGACGACATAGGAGTAGTCGCCAAGCTCAACTTCCAACAGCTTGGTGCGCGGCACCGACTTCGGTGTAGGCGCCGAGCTGCGTCGCTTTGAGTGAAGCGGTCGGGTCGACGACCGGGGTCGTGGATAATTTGCTGGCCATGCTGCCTACAGACGACACATTGACGACAGCCGCGTGACAAAAGGCGCGGTTATCAACTCTCGACAATCAGCGCGACCCGATCGGCGGCGAAACGTCCGCGCGTGGTCAAAATCGGTTCGCCATCGGCGGTGACGTCGAGGCTTTCGACCACCAGAATAGGACGATGGACGGACAATCGTAATCGTCCGGCATCGACGGCGTCGGTAAAACCGGCGCTGATGCGCGTCCATTTGCGCCGATAGCCGCGAATGCCGTAGTGATCCAAAGTGCGGGTGATCGACCGCAAGCGGCGGAAAATCTTGGCCGCGTCATCGTAGCGATCGGCCGGCATCCAGGTCGTCGCCACTGAAATCGGCACCCGGTCGGCGGCGCGCAAAATTTCCATCCGCACCACTTCGGCACCCGGCTTCAGGCCGAGATGGCCGGCGACTTCGGCGCTGGCCGGTTCGTGCCGGTGACCTTGCAGCCGACCTTCGGCTTCATGACCGGCGGCCGCGACGATTTCCGAAAATCGCGTGCGCTGGCCGATGCGATAGTCGAGCTTGTCGGTCTTGACGAAAGTGCCACTGCCGCGCTCGGTATAGACCAGACCGCGCGCCGCCAACTCCGCGATGGCGCGGCGCACGGTGTGACGATTGACGCCGTAGCGGGCTGCCATTTCCAATTCGGTCGGCAGCTTCGCGCCATTTTCATATTTGCCGACCAGAATGGTCTGCTCGTAATCGTCGGCAATGCAGCGCCACAGCATGACGCCGCGCGCCAGCAGGCTGTCTTTGTCCGATGAACCGCGCGGTGTTCTTGTGAGCATCGTCGCCCTGTCATCATAGCGTCATTGGTTTCAATTTATCACTTGTCTACTCGAACAGACAAGTGCTAGACGCTACTTGTCTACTTAACTAGACAACTTGGCGCAAGCTCCATGTCGCTTCATTACAGTCATAATCGCGGCGATAGCGCCGACAACGCAAACCATGCGCAACGGCGCGCGGCGCTGGCCGTGCTGGCGCAAGCCGACACCGCCGACATTGCCCACGGCCTGAGCAAGGCCGGCAACAACGTCGATTTCATCGAGCTGCGCGCGCCCGAAATCGGTCTGGTGATGTTGCGCGGCCGCATCGGCGGCGACGGCGCGCCATTCAATGTCGGCGAAACGACGGTGACCCGCGCCGCCGTGCAACTGGCGTCCGGCCAGACCGGTTTCGGTTATGTGCTCGGCCGCGACCGCGAAAAGGCCCGACTGGTCGCGCTGTGCGATGCGCTTTGGCAAACCGACGCCAAACGACAACAAATTGAGGATCTGGTGCTCGCGCCGCTGCAGCAGAAGCAGCAGAAGCAGCATGCCGTGGCGCAAGCGCAAACCGCAGCGACGCGAGTCGACTTTTTCACTTTGGTCCGTGGTGAGGACGACCGATGACGGCCCTCGCATTCGATGCCGCCTTCGCCAGCCAGGCCGCGTTCCGCGCCGCGATGGATTGCCTCGCACGGCCCGGTGAAACCCGGACCTTGGATGCCATTGACGCGCCTGCGCCACTCGCGCCGGCAACCGCCGCTTTGGTGAAGAGTCTCGCCGACTACAATTCGCCGATTTGGCTCGATGCCGTTTTCACCGCCGTGCCGGCGGTCGCCGACTGGATTCGCTTTCAAACCGGCGCGCCGATCGTCACCGATCCGCGCGACGCGGCCTTCGCCCTGATGGCCGACGCCCGTGCCATGCCTAATTTCATGTCGTTCGCGCAAGGCAGCGAGGAATATCCCGACCGCTCGACCACATTGATCGTGCAAGTCGAAAGCTTTACCGGCCCTTCGGTCACGCTGACCGGCCCCGGCATCAAATCCACCCGCGCCTTCTCGGCCACGCCGTTGCCGGACGATTTCGCCGCCCGCATGGCCGACAACCGCGAGCTGTTTCCGCGCGGCATCGATCTGATTTTCGTTGCCAGCCACACGATCGCGGCGCTGCCGCGCTCGGTGCGCATCGTTTAAGGAGCGTTAGGCCATGTATGTCGCAGTCAAAGGCGGCGAACGCGCCATCGAAAACGCTCACGCGCTGCTTGCCGACATGCGGCGCGGCGACCGCAATGTGCCGGAACTGACGCTCGACCAGATCGACAACCAACTGGCGCTCGGCGTCGACCGGGTGATGTGCGAGGGCTCGCTGTACGACCGAGAACTCGCCGCATTGGCGATCAAACAGGCGCGCGGCGACCTGATCGAGGCGATCTTCCTGCTGCGCGCCTATCGCACGACGCTGCCCCGTTTCGGCGCCTCCGAGCCGATCGAGACCGGCGACATGGACATCCGCCGCCGCATTTCGGCGACCTTCAAGGATCTGCCCGGTGGCCAGGTGCTGGGACCGACCTTCGACTACACCCATCGCCTGCTCGACCACACCTTGGCCGAAGAAAGCGACGTCCCCTCGCCGGTCACCGCGCCGGCCGACGCCACCGCGTTCCGTTCGGTCGCCGACCTGCTCGCCGACAGCGGCTTGATCGAACAAGCCACGCCTGGCGACGGCGAGGTCGGCGATCTGACGCGCGAGCCGTTGTCGTTTCCGGCCGGGCGCGATTTGCGGCTGCAGAATCTGGCGCGCGGCGACGAAGGTTTCCTGCTGGCCTTGGGCTATTCGACCCAGCGTGGCTTCGGCCGCAACCATCCCTTCGCCGGCGAGATCCGCTACGGCGAGGTCGAGGTCGAGTTCTTCGCCGAAGACGCTGGCTTTGCCGTGCCGCTCGGCAGCATCGCCATGACCGAATGTCAGATGGTCAACCAATTCACCGGCAGCGCGACCGAGGCCCCTCGTTTCACCCGCGGCTACGGTCTGTCGTTCGGCCAGAGCGAGCGCAAATCGATGGCGATGGCCTTGGTCGACCGCGCCTTGCGCGCGGAGGAATTGGGCGAAGAGACAGGCAGCCCGGCTCAGGATGCCGAATTCGTGCTCAGCCATTCCGACAATGTGCAGGCGACCGGCTTCGTCGAGCATCTGAAGCTGCCGCACTACGTCGACTTCCAGTCCGAACTCGGATTGCTGCGTAAATTGCAGGCCGAATTCTTCGCGCGCGATGCGCAGTCCGATACAGCCATGCAGGACGCCGCCGAATGAGCGCGCCAGTCTATAATTTCGCCTACCTCGACGAGCAGACCAAGCGCATGATCCGGCGCGCGATCCTGAAAGCGATCGCGATTCCCGGCTATCAGGTGCCGTTCGCCAGCCGCGAAATGCCGATGCCCTATGGCTGGGGCACCGGCGGCGTGCAGGTGACCGCCTCGATTCTCGGACCCGACGATGTGCTCAAGGTCATTGACCAGGGCTCCGACGACACCACCAATGCGGTGTCGATCCGCAAGTTCTTCACCAAGACCGCAAATGTGCGCACCACCACCGCGACGGTCGACGCCACCGTCATCCAGACTCGCCACCGCATTCCGGAAACCGCGCTGACCGAAGATCAGGTCCTGGTCTATCAGGTGCCGATCCCGGAACCATTGCGGTTTCTCGAACCGCGCGAGACCGAAACCCGCCGCATGCACGCTCTGTCGGAATACGGGCTGATGCACGTCAAACTTTACGAAGACATCGCGCGCCACGGCCATATTGCCACAACTTACGCCTACCCGGTGCAGGTCGACGACCGCTATGTCATGGACCCGTCGCCGATCCCGAAATTCGACAATCCGAAGCTCGCCGACTGCGCCGCGCTGCAATTGTTCGGCGCCGGTCGCGAGAAACGCATTTACGCCATTCCGCCTTATACGCGCGTCAAATCCCTCGACTTCGAAGACCACCCGTTCGAGCCCTATCGTCATGACGCTACTTGCGAATTGTGCGCCGCCGCCGACAGCTATCTCGACGAAGTCATTACTGACGACCAGGGCAATCGCATGTTCGTCTGCTCCGATACCGATTATTGCGAAACCCGGCGCGGCATGGGCTTCGGCCCGCAGGCCGCCGAAGCGGCGGAGCCGGCCCATGACTGAGACCGAGACGGAGACCGAGACGGAGACGCTCATCATTCGCGACGCCGACCGGCACGACCTGCCCGGCGTTCTGGCGCTCTATGCCCAGCCGGATCTCGACGACGGCGTCATCCTGCCGTTGCTCGATGCCGAGCAAATCTTTGCACGCTTTGCCCGCTACCCCGACTACACACTTTATGTCGCCGAACAGGACGGCCGTATCGTCGGCAGCTTCGCGCTGTTAATCATGGACAATCTCGGCCATCTCGGTGCGCCGTCGGCAATCGTCGAGGATGTCGTGGTCGGCCCGGTGCTGCATGGCCGCGGCGTCGGCCGTGCCATGATGCGCTTCGCCATGACCCGCGCCAGAGAGAAGCATTGCTACAAGCTGGTGCTGTCGTCGAACGCCAAGCGTGAACGCGCCCATAAGTTCTACGAGCAAATCGGTTTCGAGCGCCACGGCTACAGTTTCCGCATCATGTTCGACGAGGTGGCGGCGTGAACGCGCTCGACAACGACCGACCTTTGCTGATCGCCGAAGGCCTGACTAAATATTACGGCCGTCAGCTCGGCTGCCGCGACGCTTCGTTCGAACTCTACGAAGGCGAAGTCATGGCCGTGGTCGGCAAATCCGGCTCCGGCAAAAGTACCCTGCTGCAAATGCTGTCGACCCAGATCGAGCCAAGCGCCGGCACCATCACCTATCGGATGCGCGACGGCTCGCTCGCCGATCTGTGGAGCATGAGCGAGCCGGCGCGGCGCTTCTTGCTGCGCACCGACTGGGGCTACGTCCACCAGGACCCGCAACTCGGGCTGCGTATGGGCGTCTCGGCCGGCGGCAATGTCGGCGAGCGCTTGATGGCCGTCGGCCAACGTCACTATGGCGACATTCGCGCCACCGCCGCCGACTGGCTTGGCCGGGTCGAAATCCCGGAAAACCGTATCGACGATACGCCGCGCAGCTACTCCGGCGGCATGCGCCAGCGCCTGCAGATCGCGCGCAATCTGGTGACCGCGCCTCGGCTGATTTTCATGGATGAGCCGACCGGCGGCCTCGACGTCTCGGTGCAGGCCCGCCTGCTCGACCTGCTGCGGCGGATCGTCGCCGAGATGCGGATCGCAGCCATCGTGGTCACGCACGATCTGGCCGTCGCACGGCTGTTGTCAAACCGCATCATGGTGATGAAAGGTGGCGAGGTGATCGAGGCCGGCCTGACCGACCAGGTGCTGGACGACCCGCACCAGCCTTACACCCAGCTTCTCGTTTCCTCAATTTTGCCGGCGTGAGGTCGATCAATGCCCGCTCTTGAACTGACCGATGTCGCCAAGACTTTCACCATGCACCTGCAAGGCGGCTTGCGCATGCCGGTGTTGCATGACGTCAGCTTTGCCGCCAAGCCCGGCCAGTGCATCGCGCTGACGGGCCCGTCCGGCGCCGGCAAGTCGTCGATCCTCAAGCTGATCTACGGCAACTACAAATGCGACGCCGGCCAGATTCTGGTGTCGGCGGATGGCAAGACGGTCGATATCGCCGGCGCCGCGCCGCGCGCGATTTTGTCGGTGCGCCAGCGCGCGCTCGGCTATGTCACCCAGTTCCTGCGCGCGGTGCCGCGCGTGTCGGCGCTCGACATCGTCGCCGAGCCGTTGATCATGAAAGGCGTTTCCCGCGACGATGCCACCGCCCGCGCCGCCATGATGTTGCGCCGCTTCAACGTGCCGGAACGGCTGTGGAGCCTGCCGCCGGCGACGTTTTCCGGCGGCGAGCAGCAACGCATCAACTTGGCGCGCGGGCTGTTGCCGGAACATCCGATTTTGCTGCTCGACGAGCCGACCGCCTCGCTCGACGCCAATAACCGCGCCGTCGTCGTCGACATCGTCCGTGAGCGCAAGCAGCAAGGCGCAGCCATCGTCGCCATCGTGCACGACGACCCGGTGCGCGACGCCATCGCCGATATCGCCGTCGATGTCACCCATTTCGCGACAGCCGCATGAGCACCATGACTGACATCGGACCAACGATCTTTGAGAATGCCCGCATCGTCCTGGGCGATAACGTAATCGAACGCGGCTATGTCGCCATTGCCGACGGTGTCATTGCCGAAATCGGCGAAGGCGCGGCGCCCGAACGCGGGCACGATCTCGGCGGCGACCTGCTGCTGCCCGGCCTGGTCGAGCTGCACACCGATCATCTCGAAGCCCATGTCACGCCGCGCCCGAAGGTGCAGTGGGACATGATGGCGGCGGTCATTTCCTATGACGCGCAGATCGCCACCAGCGGCATCACCACCGTGCTCGACTCGCTCCGGGTCTGGCGCGAGGAAGGCGCCGAGGACGTCGACGGCCAGGCCGCCGCGCTGTCGCAGGGGATTGACCGCGCCCGCGCCGCCGGCCTGCTGCGCATCGAGCATTTCCTGCATTTGCGTTGCGAAGTCCCGATGCCGAAAGTGGTCGGCGATTGCGCCGAATTGATCGGCCGGCCGGATGTCCGGCTGATGTCGCTGATGGACCATACGCCGGGCCAGCGCCAGTTCCGCGATCCGCAGAAGCTGCGGGAATATTACCGCGGCAAGAGCGGCGGCATGAGCGACACCGAGCTGGATGTGCTATTTGCAAGGCGGGTCGAGAACCATGCCAACCACGCCGCCGCGAACTATCTGGGACTGGTCAAGCTGGCCGGCGAACACGGCACGCCGCTGGCGAGCCATGACGACACCACCGCCGAACATGTCGAACAGGCCGTTCATGACCGAGTGTCAGTTGCTGAGTTCCCGACCACCGTCGGCGCCGCCGCCGCGCTGCACGCCGCCGGGATCAAGGTCATGATGGGCGCGCCCAACCTCATTCGCGGCGGCTCGCATTCCGGCAATGTCGCGACTGTCGATCTGGCGCGCGCCGGCATGCTCGATTTGATGTCGTCGGATTACGTGCCCTCAAGCCTGCTGATCGCCGCGCTGCGGCTGCCAGAGGCGGCGCCCAATTACGACCTGCCGGCAGCGGTGCGCACCGTCAGCAAGACCCCGGCCGAGGCAGTCGGTCTGACCGACCGCGGCGAAATCGCCGTCGGCAAGCGCGCCGACCTTATCCGCGTGCATCGCAATGACGATGCCGCCGCCGTGCGCAGCGTCTGGAGCGGAGGCCACCGAGTTGCATGACCACGCGTCCACCAGCCCCGACGGCAACGGACCCGATCGGGCCCGGACGCTTGCTGTTGGTGGTGGGCCCGAGCGGCGCTGGTAAGGACACGGTCATCGCCGGCGCCAAGGCGGCCTGCGCGCAGGACCCCAATATCATTTTCCCGCGCCGGGTGGTGACCCGCACTGCGACCAAGGCCGAAGACCACGACAGCCTCGACGACGCCGGTTTCGAACGGGCATTAGCCGCTGGCGACTTTGCCTTCTGGTGGCAGGCGCATGGCCTTCGCTACGGCATTCCGCGCAGCGTCGAAGACGACATCCGCACCGGCCGCACCGTGATCTGCAATGTTTCGCGCGGCGTAGTCGCCGATCTGCGGACGCGCTATGCGCGGGTTATCGTGGTCTTAATCACTGCGCCCGCCGATACTCTGGCCGAGCGCCTGGCGGGCCGTTCGCGTCCCAGTGACGGTTCGCTGTCGGACCGCATCAAGCGCAACGAAGCTTATGCTGAATTCCCCGCCGACCTCACGATCGACAACAGCGGCGCGCCTCAGGCCGCGGTGCGACGGCTGCTTGATGCGATCAAAACAGGAAATGCCGCCTAGCCGCGCTGGGTAAGGAAGTCGTACCAGCGGATCTTTTCTCGAATGGCATCGCGAATGCTTGCGGCATGTTTGTCCATGCAGACGGCCGAGCAATAATGCTTGCCGGCGCGCCGACGGCGAACCAGGCCGAACGGCTTGCCACATTGGGCGCACCTTTTGCGGGGCTGCTCGGCGCGGCCCGAATCCGGCCCGCCCATTGACTGATACTCGGCGGCTTCCGGCGCCGGTCTTGACTGATTTTGCTCACTCACGGGAAAAGCCTCACCTGCTACTTCGTCCCTTAGCGGGTGAGCGTGACGTTGGCGTGAAGCTTTCCCCAGGGCGAGCTCAGTTTCGACGCCTCATTGGCGCGTCCGCGCGCTACCTCACTTGATCAGCGCTTGCCGATCGATCTTGCCGGTGCCGGTCTTGGGCAGCTCGTCGACGTATTCGACGATGCGCGGATATTTGAAAGGCGCCAGCCGCGATTTCACAAAGGCACGCAAGAGCTCGCTCTGCGCCTCGTCGTCGGCGTTTCCGGCGCGCAACCGCACCACCGCGCGGAGCGTCATCCGGCGATCCGGCAGTTGGTGAGCCAGCACGGCACATTCGTGCACGTCCGGATGCTCATTCAGGCATCGTTCGACTTCGAGCGGCCAAACCCATTGACCCGAGACCTTGATCAGATCGTCGGCCCGCCCCTGAAAGTAGTAATAGCCATCCTTTTCGACAAAACGGTCGCCGGTATAGAGCCAATCCCCGCGCATGGTTTCGCGGGTCTTGTCGGGACGGTTCCAATAGGCCGGCGCCGAGGAATGGCCGCGCACCAGCATCACCCCTTCTTCGCCGGCAGCGGCGGGTTTGCCATCCGGGGTCTCCAATCGGATTTCATAGCCTGGCACGCGCGCGCCGGCCGCGCCGATGCGATGATCGTCCAAGGTATTGGACAGATAGATGTGCAACATCTCGGTCGAACCGAGCCCCTCAGTGGGCCCGTGCCCGGTCAGCTTCTTCCACGCCTTGTAGACATCCTCTGACAGGACTTCCGCCGCCGACATCGACTGCCGCAACGAGGACAGATCGTGCTGTGCCGCTTCTTCGGCCCGCGCGAGCGCGGTATAGAGCGTCGGCAAGCCGAAAAGAACCGTCGGCCGATATCGCTCGATGGTCTCTAACACCGCGTCCGGGCGCGGCTGGCCGGGCATCAGAACAGTGGTCGCGCCGACGGAAAATGGGAACGTGAAGGCGTTGCCGAAACCGTAGGCGAAATAGATCTTCGGCACCGAGAAACAGATGTCGTCCGGCGTCAGCTTGAGCAGCCGCTCGCCATAGGTCGCCTGCGTATAGGCCATGTCGTGGTGGAGATGAACGATCCCCTTCGGCCGCCCGGTCGAGCCCGACGAATACATCCAGAACGCCATATCGTTCGGCGTGGTGTCGGCGCAGTCGAGACGGTCCGGTTGTCCGGCGAGAAAGTCCTGAGCTGCGACGCGGTTGCTTCCATTGGCGTCGCCGTTGACGATCACGACCTTTTCAAGCGCGGCGCCTTTCAGCGTTTCTGCGCCGAAACTGTCGGCGAGCGACGCCTCGCACAACGCGATGCGCGCGCTGGTGTCCTTGAGGAAGAAGTTCAGAACGTCGGGCTTGGTTTGGACGTTCAGTAGCACCGGGACGAAACCGGCGCGCACGGCGCCAAAGAAGGCCGCCGGATAGACCGGCGTATCGTCGAGGAAGAAGGGAATGCGGTCGCCCCGCTTAAGACCGGCGGCGATAAACGCATGGCCCCAGCGCGCAGCTTCGGCGATGAGCTCCCGATACGTCAACGTTCCGGCTGGTCCGATCACGGCCGGTTTGTCGGGATTGCGGGTGAGATTATCCCAAAGAATGGCCGAGCAATTCGAATGGGCGCTTCGGTCGAAACCGACTTCCAGCGCGCCGGGAGCACTGTCGTCGACAGGGTCCGCCAGGCCGGCGCCATCGGTCCCACGCTCGGCTTCATACTGCGCCATGAAGGCGGGCGCTATTTCGCGCAGCCGGGCCATATCCAAACGCCCCGAACGAGTGAGATAATCGAACGCGAAGTCGAGCGGCGGCAACGCCATTTTCTCGGCAAAGCTCTCGTACCAGGTCGCGGACGCGTTGGCCGCATCGACGATTTTCTTGGCAATCGGCGGGCGCTGCGCCTGATAGGCGGCGAGCGCGGTATCGCGATCATCGTGCGCCGCCAAGGCGCGCACCAAGGCAATTGCATCTTCCATGGCCAGCCGCGTTCCCGAGCCGATCGAGAAATGCGCGGTATGGACGGCATCGCCCAACAAGACATATTTGCCTGCGACCCAGTTCTTGCACCACAGCCGGGGAAATTGGCGCCAGTGCGACTTGTTGATGATCAATGGCGCGCCCTCAAGCACGCCGGAGAAGATGTTCTGGCAGACGTTCGCGCTTTCCTGCTCGCTCAAGCTTGCGAAGCCGTAGGCCTTGAAGGTCGGATCGTCGCATTCGACGATGAACGTGCTGCGATTGGGCGCAAATCGGTAATGGTGCGCGTTGAACGTACCTTTCTCGGTCTTGATGAAACTCTGGGTCAGCGTATCGAAGGGCCGCTCCGTGCCGAACCAGGCGAAATGATTGTCGAAATGCCCGATCGTCGGCTGAAACTGTTGTTCCAGCGACTGACGCACCAATGAGTTCAAGCCGTCGGCCCCGACAATCAGGTCGGCGTCCAGCTGATCCAACGACGTCACCGAGTGGTTGAAGTGGATCTCGACGCCTAGAGCTTCGGCGCGCTTTCTCAGGATTTCGATCAACTCAAGCCGACCGATCGCGGTGAAGCCGACGCCATCCAACGTGACCTGCCCCTGCGGCAGATTCAGCGTCATGTTGCGCCAGCGCTCCATATGCGGCGTGACGAGATTGTAGGTCTCCGGGTCATCGGCGTTGAGAAACTCAAGCGCCTGATCGGAAAAGACGACGCCGAACCCGAAGGTCGCGCCCTGCGGGTTCTGCTCCGTGACGCGCACACGAACCTGCGGCATCAGCCGCCGCAACAGGATGGCCGTATAGAGCCCGGACGGGCCTGCGCCCAGAATTTCGACACTGGACACGCTGGCCATGTCCCCTCCCCTAAAAACGCTCGACAAAACTTTTGCCCTAGGATAATTATTTTTCCAATTAGTGCAATAAATTTTACTGAGGGGAATATAATGCCTTCTCATGCCATTGATTATTCAATCAGTTTCGGCGACTGCGATCCCGCAGGCATCGTGTACTATCCGAACCTCTATGGATGGTTCGACCGCACCTTTCACGACTGGCTCAGGCGCTTTGGCGGTCACGCGGCGCTGTGCCGGCAACTCGGCGCGATCGGCATCGGGGTGATCGAGGCGCGCGCCAGTTTTCGAAAGCCTATGCGCGACGGCGACATTCTTCGCGTAACGCTTTCGGTCCAGGAATGGGGGCGCAAGACTTTGACGCTGAACTATGAAGGCCGCGTCGCCGACGATGTGGTTGTGTCAGGCACCGAGGTTCGCGGGCTATTCAAATTATCAAACGATGCAATGGTTGCCGGCGAGATGGACGCCCTGCGCGCTATAATGGATCAGCATGACGAAGGGTGAAAAGACCACCGGAGCATCGCGCGGCATTCAATCGCTCGATGCAGCATTGCAGATGCTGCAAGCGATGGTGAATAGCCACGGGCCGATTTCCCTGTCGGAACTGGCCCGCCATTGCCGAATGCCGCCGAGCAAGGTCCACCGCTACCTGACATCGTTCCAACATGCCGGTCTGGTCGTTCAAGCGGGGCGATCGGGGAAATACGATCTAGGTCCGGGCGCGGTGACGCTCGGGCTTTCGGCGCTGTTCCGACACGATTTCGTTAATCGCGCCTCCGAAGCGCTGCCGGATCTATGCGCGGAATCCGGCCTGACCGTCTTGTTGTCGGTCTGGGGCAATCAAGGACCGACCGTGATCAGATGGGAACGCGCATCGTCGCCGACCGTGACATCGATGGGGCTCGGCACAACATTGCCGCTGATCAGCTCCGCGACCGGGCGCGCGTTTCTGGCCTGGGCGCCGCCGGCGCCGATGCAGGCCATGCGCGACACCGAACTGCGCCGCGCCCGTCAGAAGCCGGCAATTGCGCCCGATCTCACGGCGTCCAACGAAGGTTTGGAAAAGCTGCTCGACGATATCCGCGGCCGAGGCTACGCGTGGGTCGATGGCAAATTCATCCCGGGGCTGGTCGCGATCGGCGCGCCGATCCTCGACTGGCAGCGCGAAGCCCAGACCATCGTGACCCTGATCGGCACCGACCCGTCCATTATCCAACCGGAATCGGACGCCGTCAGGCAGCTCACCGCGTTCTGTAAGGCGCAATCTTTTGCGCCGATCGGGCCGGACGCCGCGTCGTCTTCGTAAATGCGTGGTGGGCCCGGCAGGACTCGAACCTGCAACCAGACCGTTATGAGCGGTCGGCTCTAACCGTTGAGCTACGGGCCCGATGCCGAAGCGGCAGCCTCTTCTAACCACCTGCGCTCGCGTTACGCAATTGCTCTATTTCGTGCTGTTTTTTCGCTTCCGGGAAGGTTTTGCCCGCCCGGCGGCAGGAAGATCGAGCAGCGAGGGGCCCCAACCATGAGGCCCCCTCCCAGCACGCGATGTCCGGCTTACATCTTCAACAGGCGCTTGGCGTTGCCGCTTAATATCTTCGCCTTGTCCTCATCCGACAGCGGCGCGCCCGCCATCCACTCGATCGCCGGCTGGTTCTCGGCGACGAAAGGCCAATCGATGGCGAACAGGATGTGGTCGACGCCCATTTCCATGACACAGCACAGCAGCGCCGGGTTGGAGAAGAAGCCGCTGGTGGTGAGGTAGAAATTCTTACTGAAAATGTCGCGGAAGCTCATCGGCTTTTGCCCCGGCCGCTTGAGCGCGGAATCGATGCGCCACAACAGGAACGGCAGCGTCTCGCCGAAATGGCCGAGCACGATCTTGAGATTCGGGTGCGCCTCGAAAATGCCCGAAAGCACCAGCCGAAGTGCCTGCGTCGCGGTCTCCACCGTGAAGCCCCAGGCCGGACGCGCCACCAGCGGGAAATCCTTGACGTAGTCTTTCAGATAGATGTCGGTCACGGTCGCATTCGGCAGCGCCGGATGCAGATAGATCGGCACGTCGAGCTTTTCGGCGCGCGCGAAGATTGGCCAGAACTTCTTGTGATCGAGGAATTCGCCGTTCGCGGTACCGTGGATCATGGCGCCCTTGAAGCCAAGTTGGGTAACGGTGCGCTCAAGTTCATCGGCGGCGGCGGCCGGATCGATAGTCGGGAGCGCGGCGAAGGCCGCGAAGCGCTTCGGATTGGCGGCGCAGACCTTGGCCAGGCGGTCATTGACCTGCGCGGTCAACGTCGCGGCGGTCTCAATCGGCAATTTCTGGACCGACGGCGCGCCATGCGACAGCACCTGGATGTCGATGCCCGCTTCGTCCATTTCCTTCAGCCGCAGTGCGCCGAGGTCAAACAGCCGCTGCTCGGTGTCGCCGCCGCGGCTGGCTTCCAGCCCGACATAAGTCTTGATCAGCTCCGGGTCCCAGTAATGCTCTTCAATGGCGATGACCGGACAGTTCGGCTTCTTGAACATGGACGCTTTCCCCGCAAAGTTTTTGTAGTTTATGAGTCCTAGCAACCGCCACCAGGGCTGTCACGGCATCCGATCGACCGCTGTTCGACTCGGCATATGAGACGATAGGCCGGTAACGACTCACGATGTGGTACGGGCAACCCGCATGCGCGGAAACGCCTAATAAGTTGTCTTTGGCCTTTTCTGCGACTCAGTTATGCACAGAGTATGCTGCCGATTCTCCGAGCGATTTCAGTGGGCGGCGTACTCCTCGCCATCGTGATCCTGGCCCTGGCACTTAGTCCGCCGGGCGGGTCGCGCATGCAATTCATCGCTGTGAATATGTCCGCCCATGGCGCGCTGATCGATGCCGGCAACCATCCGGAATGGCGGCAATTCCTTATTCTGGCGGCGTTGCGACGCGCCGATGAAATTACCAGGCTTCGCGATCTGCCCGACACCCCGACCCGCCTGCCCGAGATCCCTTTTGTCGCACCTGAATATAGCGCGCCGGAATTTCCGCAGGCGACAACAGACGGTTCGGCCAAAGCCTCAATCCAAACCGCCGGTCTGGCGGCGCTCGACACGGATGACGAAACCGGCTCAATCAACATCGTCCCAGGCGCGACCATTCCAATTGAAATCGGTGAGCGTTCATCAACGGAATTGCCGGTGACGCCGGTCGAAGAACGACCACCGGTGCAGACATTGCCGCTAACCGAAGCGCCAACGCTGGGCGAACCACCTGAAACCAAAGTCACGGCCGCCACGCCAACAGACCGGATCAAGCCCGCGGCCGAACCACGCAGGAAGATTGTGCAACATCGCCGCGCCAGACCATCAGCGCTGGCGAATAAGCCAACGGCCGAGACAGTGACTGTGCCGCCGCCGTTCAATATCTTGCAGGCCATTTTCGAGAGTTTGTTCAGGAATCCCGCGGCCTCGACCGACAAGCCGGCACGCAAAGCAACAACAGTGAAGCGGCGAGTTATATCGAAGCGGGCGACAAGCTTTCGCTCAGCCTCGCAATAGAGCGACCGCTCCGTTATAGTCGAGTGGCGATTGCGCCACCCTTCGCGAAGCTATTTCATCGCGTCCGAAGACGCGGAGCCATTCGCCGCGGCGGTCGCATAAGCCTTAGTCAGATTGGGCTTGTTGTCGTCCAACAGACCTTTGCGCTTGGCGGCGTAATAATAGCCGGCGGCATAATAGTGCACAGCACGATCCAGGTTTCCGTCGGCGGCGCGATAGGCACCGGCCAGGTATTTCACCGCATAGGTCATGTTGGTGTCGGCATCGAGCAGTCCTTCGACGGTGCCGCGGTATCCCAACGCCCGGGCGGTACCAAGCCGGATCTGCATCAGCCCATAATTGCCTTTGCTAACGGCGCGAGGGTTGCCGCGGCTTTCGCGTTTGATGACGCGGCGCACCAACGCCTCAGGTAAGTGGTTGGCAGCGGCATGGCGGGCAATGAGAGCCTCAATATTGCCTTTGGAGTCATGAGCCCGTTCATGCCGGGTTTGCGCCGAAGCGCCGGACCCGGCGGTGGCCGTCAAAAGCAAAGCGAGGCAGAGGTTGCGAAACATGTCGGCTCCGGATGTCGGGAAGACCGCTTGTTGCAGACCAACTCCGGCAACTTTGTGGCGCGGTTTCTGGCCGCGCCGCCCGGAAAGGAGTTTTGATCTAGATCAAGGTAGCCAGCAACCGCCCCCCTAATTTTTCTGCAATCAGGAACATGGGGGAACGTCTGAAATGCCAACTGATGTCGCCGTTGTCGTCGCCGGAATCATTCTGGCGTTCGTTGTGTTCGCAGCCGCCTTGGCCTGGGCCGATTACCGAACGCGAGAGAACTAGCCTCGGGCCACGGCAGCGGAAAACAGCCCTAAAGCCCGGAATTCACCGAACGACTTGGCCAAGTGGTCTGGCGTCCTTGGCGCGCAGGCCGCGTGGTAGTTTTGCGCCACCCACGGATGCCTGAAGTTGCTTGTTTCGTCGCAGGGGTTGGCTGATCGGTCATTTCCGGTTACTCCCGAATGCACCGCGCGCGTAGCGCTGCGGTAAAAGCCACGCCGGTTTTCGGGAGCTCGTGCCTCTGCATGACGACGAAATTGCGTCCGATCGCATCATTGCTGCTCGGCGTCGCTTTCCTGCTCGTCGGCAACGGATTGCAGTTTACGCTCTTGCCGTTGCGGGGCGCCGCCGAAGGCTTCGGCTCCTTTTCACTCGGCGTCATCGGCTCGGCTTATTATCTTGGCTTCGTCGCCGGCTGCCTGTTGGCACCTTATGCGATTCTGAGTGCCGGACACATCCGTGCGTTCACGGCGTTGGTTGCGCTCGCGGTGTCGATTGCGCTCGCCTATGTGATGGCGGCAAATGTCTATGCTTGGGTGATCTTCCGCCTGATCAACGGCTTTTGCCTGGCCGGTATCTATCTGGTGATCGAGAGTTGGCTCAACGACCGTGCCACCAACCAAACCCGCGGGCTGGTGATGTCGGCTTACGTGATGGTGAATTTCGGCGCCTTCACCGTCGGGCAATTTTTGGTGACGCTTTATCCGATCGAACAAGCCGGCAGCTTCATGATCGCCGCCATGATGGCGTCAATCGCCATCATTCCGGTAGCCCTGACACGCTCGGCGCAGCCGGCGCCGATCGCCATCGTCACCTTCAAGCCGGTGCAGCTTTTTCATGCAGCGCCGGTCGGGCTGGTGGCCAGCCTGATGGTCGGCGTCGCTAATGGTGCATATTGGGGACTGGGCCCGATATCGGCGGCCGGCAGCGGGATGGACGTCCACGACGTCGCGCTGTTCATGGGCACGGCAACTCTGGCCGGCGCGGTGGCGCAATGGCCGGTCGGAAGATTGTCCGACCGGATTGATCGGCGGCTGGTGCTGCTCACCTTGTTAATCGGCGCAGCGGTCACCGGTATTCTGATTTGGCTGTTGGCAGCCTCGGGGCTGCTGTTGATGGTGTTGGGGTTTCTGTTCGGCGCGATGGCATTGCCGTGCTATTCGCTCGCCGCTGCGCATGCTTACGACAAAACCCCGAACAGCGAGTTGGTGCCGACGGCGGCGACAATTCTGCTCGCCAACGCCTTGGGCGCGGTCATTGGCCCGATATTGGCAGCCGGCGTGATGGCGGCACTTGAACCGCGCGCTTTGTTCCTATTTACCGCATTGGCGCAGGGCCTGCTCGCGGCCTATGTCGGCTATCGCATGCTCGTACAGTCGTCGCTCACCACTGCCGAGAAAACCGACTTCGATTTGGCCGCGACGGCGCCGGTCGGCGCCATGGTCACTGGCGAAGCCGATCCGTCCGATCCGTCGGTGATCGTGCCGGAAAATTATGTCGCCGCCGCGGACAACGAAATATCGACCGCCCGCTAGATTGCGGCGGCGAAAACGACAAATCTAAAGGGGATATGGGCATAGTGCGGTTTTCACCGCACACGAGCCGACCGGTCTATCAAGAGGCGCTAGACGCGTTCGGCAACAGTTATGTCGAGCGCGAGATGCTGCACATCGCAGGGGCCGCGCCACGCGGCCCCGGATTTTCAAATTTACTTGGGAGAGAACGGGTAACGCTGTTCCGCTTCGTGCGCCTTGGTGAGCGCTTCGGAATAGACGTCAAGCACCGCCGAGATAACGGCAACCGCGCGGGCTAGGCCCGGGATATGGAAGGCCGGCACCTGCGGCGCGCGGATCGGGAGCGTGGTCATTACTTTATTCTCCGGTCAGGAATTTCGGGTTACCAGCGTGACGGCGTCGACAGGAAGCGACGCTCGATCTCTCGCTCGGCTTCGTCGGTGAACTTTGCCGCCGGTCTCGGCGAGATAGCGGGCCACGTCGCGCTCGGCCTGGCGCATGCGCGCTGCCATCATGGCGTCCAGCATGCGGCTGAACAGGCCGCGCTTCGGCAGCGCCTTAGCCGTCGGCGTGGTGGTCGCGCCGGCCGCCGTGAAAGCCATGTCGCGGGCATCGATCGCGGATGATGTGTAAGCCATTTGAATTCTCCTTTGAGGGGCCCCGAAGGCGGGCAAAACCTCGTTGTTGCAATGCAATATAAAGGGAATCGCCGCATCCACTAGGTGCAGTGCAACATGAAAGCCATGCGTTTTATTCATGCTTTTTATTGCGCATGGATTTAATGGGCTTTAATTTGATTTCAAAAATCGGGGTGTTTTTCGTAACAGATAAGTTTTTTGGACGAAAAATGCCCGTTCGTCACGGATATGACACATATCTGAAGAAAATCGGAGCCTGCAAATCGGCCCCATACGCATAGCTCAGCATCTAAATACCACCGAATCGACCCGATCCAGGCCGCCGATCCGGCCTAGCCAGATGCCAATTGCATATCAGCCAGTACCCTCCTATATACAGCTCGTTCCGATTTCGCTTGGACCACGGTTTTGCCCCCAGGGGCCTTCCCCAAGACACGCTAAATCCGAATTGAAGACCACGTGAATGGTTCACGTGCGACACAAAACGCATTGCGCGTTTCATAAGGAGGCCACCATGGCCACAGGTACCGTTAAGTTTTTTAATTCGCAGAAGGGCTTCGGCTTCATCGTTCAGGACGGCGGCGGACCGGACGTGTTCGTGCACATCTCGGCCGTCGAGCGCGCCGGCATGAGCAACCTCAACGAAGGCCAGAAGCTCCAGTTCGACATCGAAGCCGATCGCAAGAACGGCAAGTCGGCTGCCGCCAATCTGCAGGCGATCTAACTTATCGTTAGACGATGACGCCGGCGCGCAAGCGCCGGCGTTTTCTTTTTTGAACCGCTGAAGGAGCACGCCAATGGCCAAAAAACCGGGATCCAACCCCAAGGGCGAATTCGTGTTCTTCAACGTTATCTATGAAGACGGTTCGCAGCGCTCCAACCGGCGGGTGCCGGCCGAACTGCTCGGCGGGCTTGAAAAAGACGAACCGGCGCGCGGCTTCATCATCGAACAGGACCGCGAAATCGCCGAGAAATCCGGGCGGGCGCCGCTTGAGATCCAATCCATCGCCCGCGTCGGCGCCAAGCCGGAAAAGGCGATGAAGGTAAAGTAGGCGGTACGCCGTCGACTTTACGCATGGCGGCGCGGCGAAAGCGCTGGATTGCTCCGGTCCGTTGGCGGGCCTAGACTTGCAATATCGCAACCAAACCGCGTGTGCGACGATGCCCCTGCGCAAACCTTTATTCCGCCAACCATTGATCCGCCTGCTGGCGATCAATCTCGCCATCGGCGTGAGCGTAGCGCTGCTGATGATCGGCGGCCTGCTGGTTCTCAATCCGCACAATTTACGTGACCTGATCTTCAACGACCGCGCCGGCGGCACGGCCTTCATCCTGTTGCTATTCGGACTCGTGGTCACGTTTGGCAGCGTGGCGATGGGCACAGCGATCATGGCGCTTGGCCGCAAGCCGCCAAGTGACAAAGGCGGCGGTAAACTGCAGCTGGCGCCGGTCCAGGTCAGCGCCAGCCGCTAAGGCTTGTTGCGCCGGGGCGACGCAGCCGCCATCATCGCCTGATGAAGTCCCTCGCCGCTTTATTCCGCACCGTTGGCGCGCCGCTGTCGATCGAAACCATCACGCTCGACGCGCCGAAACCCACCGAAGTCCAAGTCCGCATAGCCGCCGTCGGGCTGTGCCGGACCGATCTGCACGTCATGCGCGGCGAGCGCCGGGTGGCGATGGCGCCTATGACTCTCGGTCATGAAGCCGCCGGCGTGGTCGAGGCCACCGGCGACGCCGTCAAAGGCATCAAGACCGGCGACCATGTCGTCCTGACCTTCATCCCCGGCTGCGGCACCTGCCGCTGGTGCGCACAAGGGCCTGCATCATCTGTGCGCCGAAGGCCCGCGCATCACGCAAGGCCCGCAACTCGACGGCACGTACCGCCGTCATGACGCCAGCGGCGCCGACGTCGGCGCGTTCTGCATGATCGGTGGTTTCGCCGAACGCACCGTGGTCGATCAGGCGTCCGTCATCGTCATCGACAAGGACATTCCGCTCGATCTCGCCGCACTCGTTGCCTGCGGCGTGCCGGCCGGCGTCGGCGCGGCGCGCATGCGGGCCAAAGTGCAAAGCCCGGCGACAGCGTGCTGGTGGTCGGCTGCGGCGGCGACGGCATGAACGTGGTGCAGGGCGCGCGGCTGTGCGGCGCTACCACCATCATCGCCGCCGACATCGCGCCCTATAAACGCGAACTGGCGGCACAGCTTCGGCGCCACCCACAGCGTCGACGCGCAAGGCGAGGCGCTGACCCGCGCCGTGCTGGAGCTGACCGACGGCGTCGGCGTCAACCACGCTTTCGTCTGCATCGATCCGGCCACCACCTTGCTGCCGGCGTTTCGCGCCACGCAAAAGGCCGGCAACATCGTCGTCACCGCGATCACGCCCGACACCGTCAAGCAGATCGACGTGCCGCCGCTCGAACTGTTCGCGACGCAAAAGGCGATCATGGGCGCGGTCTACGGCTTCATGAGCCCGCGGCTGCAAATTCCCGAACTGCTGCGGCTTTATCGCTCCGGCGACCTGATGCTGCGCGAACTGATCACCAAAACTTACGCGCTGAAAGACATCAACCAGGGCTATGCCGACCTCGACGCCGGCAAAAATCTGCGCGGCGTCGTCACCTTCGACATCTAAGCGCGGTTAGTTCGCGATGCGCTCGGCCATCAGCACGATGGTCTTGCGATAGATCTCCGAGCGGTTCCATTCGCGCAGCACCTGGAAATTCTCGGTGCCCTCCCCGTAGGGGGCGCCGGCGTGCCAGCCATTGACCTTCAAAAGGTTGGCGGTCGAGGCCAGCACGTCCGGCACCGAGTGGCGCAGGTCGACATGGCCGTTGCCGTCGAAGTCGACGCCGTACTTGATGTAGGACGACGGCAGAAACTGGGTCTGGCCGATCTCGCCGGCAAAGGCGCCGACCAGGTCGCGCAACGGCAGATCGCCGCGCTGCACGATCTGCAAGGCGGCGAGCAACTCGCGCTGGAACAAGTCGGTGCGGCGGCACAGATGCGCGAGCGTGGCCAGCGTGCGGATCACCGGCCGCTTGCCCATGTCGCCGCGGCCGTTGTCGGTTTCCAGCGTCCAGATCGCCACGATCAATTCCTTCGGCACGCCGAAGCGCGCCTCGATGCGCGCCAGCAAGCGGGCGTGCTGCGCCACCAGTTTCTTGGCGCGATTGATGCGGGCCGGCACGACGCGGGTGCGGGCGAAATTCTCGAAGTTGCCCTCGCGGCGAAAGGCATGAGCCTGGATGCGGTCGAAACGCAGAACGGCCTGGTCCGGCGTCAGACCGGCGAAGGCCTGATTGATCACGGCGCGCGATACGCCCTGGCTTTGCGCTTCCTGCGCCATCGCGCCGAGGAAGCGTGTTGAAGTCGCCGCCGCATTGCGCGGCCGAGATGCCGGCAGCGCGAAAGCGATG
Source organism: uncultured Alphaproteobacteria bacterium (assembly GCA_963830125.1). Classification (GTDB taxonomy): domain Bacteria; phylum Pseudomonadota; class Alphaproteobacteria; order Rhizobiales; family Xanthobacteraceae; genus Pseudolabrys. Next base: position 358,736 of record CAWHKU010000009.1, read on the forward strand.
ACCGACAAGGCCGCCAAAGCGAAGCCAAATGAGCGCGCGGATTTCATCATTATTCCATCCTTGTTACACATCGGCACCGGCCGGGGCCGGCCATTGTCGTCGATCGCGACAAAGGTGAAATTGGCGTCGGTGACCTTCTCATGGATCGAGGTCTGAAACCGCCGCGACCAGGCCTCGACGTGAATCTTCATCGAGGTGCGGCCGATGCTCTCGACCTCGGTATAAACCTCCAGCACGTCGCCGACCCGCACCGGCCGGATGAACTTCATGGCGTCGACCGCTATTGTTGCGACGCGGCCGCGCGCGCGCTCGACGCCGGCGATGCCGCCGGCCTGATCCATGCACGACATCACCCAGCCGCCGAAAATATCGCCATTGGCGTTGGTGTCGGCCGGCATGGCCGAGATCCGCACCGTCAGCGCGCCGCGCGGGGCATCCTGTTCGCTCATCGTGTCATCTCTCCGTTCAAGCCGGCACCGCTTGCGCCAGATACTCAATAGCCGCCGAGGTGCCGCCCTGGCCATGCGGCAATTTCAACGCCGACAGTCCCATCTCGATGGCGCCCGAGCGTGCCGAGCACCATCGGCGCGTTGACGTGGCCCATATGCGCGATGCGGAAACCCCGGCCCTCGGTCCAGCCGATGGCGCGGCCGAGCACGACGCCGCATTGGTCGCGGCAATAATCGACCAGCGGCTGCGCGCTCTCGCCGCTTTGCGTGATCACCGCCGTCACGGTGTTGCAGCGCTCGCGCGGCTCGATGACGTTGAAGCCGAACTTCTGGCCTTCCGCCCAGATCTCGACCGCGCGGCGGGTGGCTTCGGCCAGCAGCGCGTGGCGCTTGAACACGTTCGGCAGACCTTCGGCGAAGATCATGTCGAGCGCGGCGCGCAGGCCGAACAGCAGATGCTCCGGCGGCGTGCCGCAATATTTATGGTAGTGGACGTCGCCGTCGCGGAAGGTCCAGTCCCAATACGGCGTGCGCATGTCGGCTTTTTTGTGCGCGGCCTGCGCGCGCGGACCGGCGGCGGTGAAGCCCAAACCCGGCGGCGTCATCAGGCCTTTTTGCGAACCGGCCATCGCGACGTCGACGCCCCACTTATCCATCTCGAACGGCATGCAGCCGAGCGAGGCGACGGTGTCGACCATCAGCAGCGCGTCGTGCTTGGCGGCGCGCACCGCCTGGCCGATCGCCTCGATGTCGTTGACGACGCCGGAGGCGGTGTCGATCTGCGCCACCAGGATCGCCTTGATCTCGCCCTTGGTGTCGGCCTTGAGCCGCGCCTCGACTTCGTCCGGCCGCACCGCGCGGCGGAAATCGCCCTTGAGAACCTCGAACTCGGCGCCGAGCATCCGGGCGGCCTCGCCCCAGCCGATCGCGAAGCGGCCGCTTTCCAGCACCAGCACCTTGTCGCCGCGCGACAGCACATTGGTGAGCGCTGCTTCCCAGGCGCCGTGACCGTTGGCGGCGTAGATGTAGCTTTTGCCGGCGGTGGCGAAAACGCGCGACAGATCGGCGAGCAGCGTCTCGGTCTGCGCGACCAGGGGCCCCGCATAAATATCGACCGCCGGCCGCTGCATCGCCTGCAGCACCTTATCGGGCATGACGGTCGGGCCCGGAATGGCAAGGAATTCGCGGCCGTTGGCAACTGACATATTTCGACTCTGGGCAAAAAGGACAAAAAAACGCGAGCGAACCGCATGCCTAGCACGGTCCGCCGCGCTGTCGGCTCACAATTTTTGACCGGATTTTGCGGCCGCCGCCGCCTCGATCGCATCGTCGAACGCATCCGGCCCGCCGGCTTCTTCGATCATGGCATCGAGCGCGCGGCGGATATCGACCCGCGCCACGTCCCATTCCTCGCGCGTCATCGGCGGATCGCCGGCGGTATTGGTGCATCTCGCCTCCGGCGCCATGCAGCCGCGCATCCGCTGGCACAGCCGCAACGGACAGCCCTGCCAGTCATTGAGGAACATACTGATGCGACGCGCGAGGCCGGATGCGGAACGCGTCCATGTCTTGCATCGGCATGTCTTCCGGCCCTTCGTCATCGGGATCGATGCCGGCGGCGCGCAGCCGGCGTTCGAAATCGGCGTCGGCGGCGCGCCTGCGAGACTTTGTCTTTGGCGTGCCAACGCCGCTGCTGGCGCGCCCGCGCGCTGTCGGTTGCCGTTGATCCTTGGATCGTTTGTTTTTGGACCTGCTGCCGCATGACTGTCTCCTGATGATGTGATGTTGAGGCAATAGTTGTCGGCGCCGCGGCGCGGGACGCACCCGGCGGCACAGCGCTTCCCGGCACGCCCTCACGCAATGAGGGGCCGGCGCGCGACCCTCGCAAAAGCTGCGAGGGGTGGAGCACCGAAAGGCGCATCCACTTGGCCTTCCGCCGCCGCTTCTTTCGAAGCGTTGGCGGAGCGCGCCTTTAAGGCAGGCGCGACGCCTTCCGATGCTCCACTGTGGCGTTTTGTGTCCCCGTAGGCCGTGCTTCCGCGCGGGCCACCGGAAAAGCCGCTCGGGCCTTTCCATCCGGGCGACTCCCGCCGCCCTTCGCGTCCCGTTCGTCCAGCCATTGAAGGCAGCCCCTCGTAATGGGGGCGGACGGCTGGCCGGGGCCTCCCGAGCGCGGGGTTACGAGCCCCGCCCGCAGGCGCCACCCCTCCCCCACGTCCAGCGAGCGTCTGCAGAACGCCCCTCGCTTGGGGAAGGTGGATGTGGGTATATAGTCTTATAGGACTGAAGTCAAGAGGCCGCTAGAAAATAGGCTTCCTACGGAGAATCAATTAGCAGTAGTAGAATTTATAAATGGAAATGGGGGGAGAATGACGAAACCGCGCAGGATTCGTGACCCAGTTCATGACCTTATTCCTTTTGGGGTTGATCGATTTGAGCAGATGGCCTGGAAGCTTTTAGAGCTGCCAGAATTTCAGCGCCTACGTCGAATCAAACAACTAGCGATTCTCAGAACTAGTCTTTCCCGGCGCCACTCATAGCCGATTTGCTCATAGCGTCGGAGTGTTCCACACTGCTCGGCAGCTCGCCGAACGCATCAGACATCAAGTAGGCAACCACTACAACGAAGAGCGCGCGCAAACCGCTATGGCCGCTGCCCTCGTGCACGATGTTGGGCACGGACCGTTCAGCCACGCATTTGAGTCGGCCGCAACGGCATTTTCCAAGAAGAAGCACCACGAATTTTGGACCGCCGAAATTGTTACCGGCAAAACGGGCGTGAATAGAGTCTTAGAAGGCTTCCGTACCGGCTTCGCCAAGGAAGTCGCAGACTTAATTGTCTCAGAAACACCCGCTGACATTTACGCCTCAATCGTTTCAAGCCAATTTGACGCCGACCGCCTGGACTACGTGAGACGAGACCGAATGATGGCGGGCGTCCTTCACGGCGGGTTTGATTTCTCATGGCTTCTGGCAAATCTGGAAAGTCGGGGCCGTACCTCTCACGCAGGACGACGAGGTAATCGGAGAGGTTGAAGTGCTAATTTTAGGACAAAAGGCCTTGCAAGCGGCCGAATCTCATGTTCTTGGTTTGTTTCATCTCTACTTCACGGTTTATTTTCATAAGACAACCCGTGGCGCAGAAAAAATGCTAACGGCGCTATTAAAACGAATTGCAGAACTCATCGCTGATGGCTCGGGAAATCTTACCGGCCTTCACCCGACGCACCCCATCTACGCATTTATCAAAACGGGGTCCCTATCTGAATACCTATGGCTGGACGACAGTACCATCTGGGGCTCCCTATGCGATTTGAGCAAGGCGAAAGATAGCATCGTGCGCCATATCGCCCTTAGGCTTGCATGTCGACGTCTTTACAAAGTGGTAGACGTTGGTGCGATTCTCCAATCCAAGAGCGGCGAGGCCGCAGTTGCAAAGTTCAAGATGCGGTTGGCGGAGCAGATGAAATCGGGAGCCTTCGGACCGATTGACGTATTTAGCGATACCGCGAAACGAAATCCCTATCAGCGAAAGGGTTTAGAAACTCCCGACGTCCTAAAAAAGGTTCTGATTCGGGCGTCCGGATGGGACCAATTTCGAGGGATTAGGGACTGCTCGGACGTTGTTAAAGCTCTGGAAGAGAAAGCTCTGTTCCGCGTCTACGTTCGGGATAGCGTATCCCGAAAGAAAGTTCTCTCTTTGATGGAGGATTTATGATGACGCAAGCTTCCGAAGCAGCACACCTCATACGGTTAAATGGGGGCCAACTTATCGGGAAAACGCGCCTGCAAAAAAGTGCTTACTTTCTCGAAAGCAAAGGTGGGTCTCGGATTTTCGACTTCAGCTACTACCATTACGGCCCTTATAGTGAAGATCTTTCGGATTCGATCGATGATGCGCACGCACTCCGGTTAGTCGATTTAGACTGGAAAAATTCTCAGGCCGGCACGCGCTATGCGATCTTCAGGTCACAGGTTTCCAGCGCTGACGAACCGCAAGATCATCAACGACGGAAGATACTGAACATCTTAGGACAATACTCAGCCGTCGAACTTGAGCTCGCAGCGACTACTGATTTTCTTTAGTCGTAATGGCTACGCTAACAATCCTTGGGATGAAACGAAACGTCGCAAGGCTGCGAAGGTCAACGACTTGCGATTAAGTCGCTCTAAGCAGCTCTTACAAGAAATCGAAGCAATCTAAAAAGCGTAGGGTGGGCTAAGCGAAGCGAGCCCACCGGCGGCCTTCGCCAAACGCAACGGCTTCTCGATTGATCCGCTGGGCTAACGCGCGTTGCCGCCTTCGCGCTCACGCGCTGCGGCGGACATTAACACAATCGCGCAGCAAACTCGCTTCCCTCTCCCCTTGTGGGAGAGGGTGGCGAGCCGGAGCGATAGCGAAGGCGAGCCGGGTGAGGGGGCCGAAATCGCGTTTGCCACTGCCCCCTCACCCGCCCTCGCTCGGCTTCGCCTCCGCTCGGGCACCCTCTCCCACAAGGGGAGAGGGGAAGAGCGAAAGCGGCACCGCCTACGCTAAACAAAAAAACGGCGGGCTTTCGGCCCGCCGTTGAAGTCGCAACGCGCTGGCGGTGTTACGCCGCCTTGCGCACATGTTTGCCTTCGCGCACTTCCTCGACGATCTTGGCGCAGAACGCATCGAGATCGGCCGGCTGGCGCGAGGTGATGATGCCGTGGTCGGTGACGACCGCCGAATCCTCCCACTTGGCGCCGGCGTTGATCACGTCGGTCTTGATCGATTTGTACGACGTCATCTTGCGGCCGCTGGCGAGCCCGGCTTCGATCAGCAGCCAGGGCGCGTGGCAGACGGCGGCGATCGTCTTGCCGGCGTCGAAGAACGCCTTGACCAGCGCGACCGCGTCCTTGTTGACGCGCAGGATGTCGGGGTTCATCTGCCCGCCGGGCAGCACGATGGCGTCGTAGTCGGCGACCTTGGCGTCCGATAGTTTCTTGTCGACCTTGACACTGCTGCCCCAATTCTTGTTGTCCCAGCCCTTGATCTCGCCGGCCTCGGGCGAGACGACGTCGACCGTCGCGCCGGCGGCTTTCAACTTGTCGCGCGGAACCTCGAGTTCCGATTGCTCGAAGCCGTTTGTGGCGAGAATGAGAATGCGTTTGCCTTTGAGCTCATCGGCCATGGTGTCTCTCCTGTGGTTGTGGGTTTCATAGAGACAACGGCTGAGCGCGCCAGAGGTTGCGTGATTTTTGCGTTATATCGCGGCCCCGCGCGGCTTTTCGCGCTCAGCGCGGGAAAGATTTGCGCGCCCGTGCGTTAGCCTTTGGACACGAAACGGATCGAACAAAGGAGGCGGAACATCATGGCCCACGGACTGACCGTCAGCGACGAAGGCGACGCACGCGGACTGGCGCTCGGGCGCGCGCAAGGCGAGGCTTTCGGCCGCACCTTGCGGCACATGCTCGACGATGTCGCCGAAGGCGGCGCGGAAATCGAGAGCGGCGATTATCTCATCGCCTTTGCGGTCGAGAAGGCCGAGGGCATGTATGTGCCCGGCAACGGCGAGCTGACATGGCAGGAGCCGGACGGCGCCAACATCCACATCGAGGTCGCGGTGCGCGACAAGGCCGACGGCCGCCTGCTGCCGGGACTCGATGTCGACGTCACCGTGACGGCGGCGGACGGCCGCGAAGTCGGCACCCACCGCCACCCGCTGCTGTGGCACCCTTATCTTTATCACTACGGCCGCAACTGGCAGGTGCCCGGCGACGGCACATATCAACTGCGCGTGCGCTTTCCGACGCCGCAGTTCCATCGCCACGACAAGAAGAACGGCAAGCGTTTCGCCAAAGGGCGCGGACGTGACGTTCAAGGACGTGCAGCTGAAGACCGGACAGGACTAGACCGACAAAAACGGCGGGCTTGGCGGCCCGCCGTTCGATTTCAATGGTTGACGGTTCGTTACCGCGATCGCTGCAATTTGACCGGTGCGCTTGGTCTTAAAAACAGGGCTTTGTGCTTTATTGATCAGGTTCAGTCGCCGTGGACGCGAGGAGCGCCAATGTCGATCGATATGAAAATGGCCGCCCGCTTCGCCGCCACCAAGGTTCTGGTGGTGGACGACGAATATTACATGCGCAAGGTCGTGCGCACCTTGCTGATGAGCATCGGCATCGGCACCGTCCATGAGGCGGACAACGGCATTGACGGCCTCGAACAGATTCGCCGCAACGAACCCGACATCGTCATCGTCGACTGGCAGATGCCGGGGCTGGATGGCCCCGGTTTCGTGCGCCTGGTGCGTTCGCCGGAAACCTTCGCCCACCCGGACGTCCCGATCATCATGCTCACCGGCCACGGCGAGCGCTCGCGGGTGGTCGAGGCCGCCCATCTCGGCGTCAATGAATTTTTGCTCAAGCCGGTGTCGGCCAAGGCGCTCGAGGAGCGCCTGATCGCGGTGCTGGCGCATCCCCGCCCGATCGTGCAGACCGGCAATTATTACGGGCCCGCGCCGCGCGTCTCGATGCCGGGCATCCATGCCGACAATGACCGCACCGTCGCGATGCTGGGCTGATCGATCAAGTCCGCAGGGCGGCACAACAAAACGGCGGGCTTTAAGGCCCGCCGTTTTGGTTTTGAAGAGGCGCGATCCGCGTTAGTTGTCGAGGAACGACCGCAGCTTGCGGGAGCGGCTACGGGTGCTTGAGCTTGCGCAGCGCTTTCGCCTCGATCTGACGAATGCGTTCGCGCGTCACCGAGAACTGCTGGCCGACTTCTTCCAGCGTGTGGTCGGTGTTCATGCCGATGCCGAAGCGCATGCGCAGCACGCGCTCTTCGCGCGGCGTCAGCGAGGCCAGCACGCGCGTCGTGGTCTCGCGCAGGTTCGACTGGATCGCGGCGTCGATCGGCAGGATCGCGTTCTTGTCCTCGATGAAATCGCCGAGGTGCGAGTCCTCTTCATCACCGATCGGCGTTTCGAGCGACAGCGGCTCCTTGGCGATTTTCAGAACCTTGCGCACCTTCTCGAGCGGCATGCCGAGCTTTTCCGCCAACTCTTCCGGCGTCGGCTCGCGGCCGATCTCGTTGAGCATCTGGCGCGAGGTGCGCACGATCTTGTTGATGGTCTCGATCATGTGCACCGGAATACGGATGGTGCGCGCCTGATCGGCGATCGAGCGCGTGATCGCCTGCCGAATCCACCAGGTCGCATAGGTCGAGAACTTGTAGCCGCGGCGGTATTCGAACTTATCGACCGCCTTCATCAGGCCGATATTGCCTTCCTGAATGAGGTCGAGGAACTGCAGGCCGCGGTTGGTGTATTTCTTGGCGATCGAGATCACGAGGCGGAGGTTGGCCTCGACCATTTCCTTCTTGGCGATGGCGCGCTTCGCGCTCGCCCTTCTGGACGTATCTGCACGATCTTGCGGAACTCGGCGATCTCGACGCCGGTCTGCGCCGCGAGATCGTGGACCTGACCGCGGATCTCCTTGATCTTGTCCTTCTCCTTGGCGACCAGCGCCTTCCAGCCTTTGGCGGAGAGTTTGGAGATGCGGTTGAGCCAGCGCGGATCGAGCTCCGAGCCCATGTAGTTCTTCAGGAAGTCCTCGCGCGACACGCCGTAGCTTTCCGACAAGCCGCATCAGCCGGCCTTCGCTCGACACCAGCGACTTGTTGATGGCGTAAAGCTGCTCGACCAGCGAGTCGATGCGCGCCTGGTTGAGGCGCAGCGACTTGACCTCGCCGATGATCTCTTCTTTCAGCTTCTTGTATTTGCGTTCCTGCGCCGGCGACAGCGAGGTGTTCTTCAAGCGGAACTCGATGTCCTGCTCCTGCAGGCGGCGCAGGCGCTTGAAACTGTCGGCGATGTTGTCGAAGGTCTCGACGACCTTCGGCTTGAGCTCGGCTTCGATCGCGGCCAGCGACAGCGAGCCTTCCATGTCGTCGTCGTCGTAATCGTCGGAATTGGTGTCGCCGCCTTCCTTCGGCGGCGTCGTCGCCGGCCTTGAACGGCGTGGCGGACGCAGGCGCGGTCGGCGCGGCGGCCGGCTGCACGACCTGCAGATGCGGCGCGCCCGGCACCGGCGTGCCGCCATTGACTCGGCTTGCCGTCGGGACCGACGGCGCCGTTCTGCATCTTGGCCGTCAGGCCCGGCGTAGGTCGCTTCCAGATCGATGATGTCGCGCAGGAAGACTTTGCCTTCGTTCAATTCGTCGCGCCAGATGATGACGGCCTGGAAGGTCAGCGGGCTTTCGCACAGGCCGGAGATCATCGCTTCGCGGCCGGCCTCGATGCGCTTGGCGATGGCGATTTCGCCCTCGCGCGACAGCAGCTCGACCGAGCCCATCTCGCGCAGATACATGCGGACCGGATCGTCGGTGCGCTCGGACGGCTCTTTCTTCTCGACGGTGGCAAGCGACTTGCCCTTGGACTCGACAATGCGCGGCCGGTGTCGTCGTCATCGTCGTCGTCGGTCTCGTCGGTCGCCTTCTCGCCTTCTTCGTCTGAGTCGGCGTCTTCGTTCTCGATCACGTTGATGCCCATTTCGGACAGCATCGCCAGCGTGTCTTCGATCTGCTCGGAGTTGACCTCCTCCGAGGGCATCACGGCGTTGAGCTGTTCATAGGTGATATAGCCGCGCTTCTTGGCGGCCTTGATCATCTTCTTGACGGCGGCGTCGTTGAGATCGAGCAATGGCAACGGAGAATCGGGCGCGCCTTCGGCATCCTTTTCCGCGACTTCTTCCTTGGCCTGGGTCGCCTTCGCCTTGGTCGCCATCTGCTTCTCCTGGACCTTCCCAGCCATATTCCGCACCCCGCCGCGCTGCCGCGTTTACATCACACAATGGGCCATCGACGTTGCCCATACTCGTTAGCCATGGCCAAAAAGGGCCGTGCCAGCCGGCACCGCCCCCGAATCAGGCCGTCAGTGTCGTCGGAGCCCGCTTAAGCCCCGATTAACCCTTCCAAAAACCAACGGAAATCGGCCCTTATTCCGCGCCGGTCCGGCTCTATCCCCAGCCCCTGTCCGTGCCGAACCCGGAGGCCAGCGGTCAAGCGCATAAAGGCAGGCTTTTCAGCCAAAGTTTCCAAGAAACCCTAAAGCACTCAAAAAACCCTAAAGACTCTGGCGCCGCGGCCGGAAGTGGCGCCAAAACCCTCGATCAGGGCCTCGGTGCCGTCCATCTGCGACAGCCGGTCCTTGACGTCGCGTAGCCGTAAGATAATTGGCCTCGCTGGCGTCCTGGCCCAGGGCCTGCTCGGCTTCCTTGAGCTCCTTAGTTAGTGAATGCCACTGCCGATGCAAGGCAACCAGCTGCTGCCAGGTCACCAAAACATCCTCCGGCGCCGCATCCGGGCGCACCCCCCAGACCGACGGGTGGTGACCGAGGCCGCAATCCGGTCCAGCACCTCGGTCAGGTTGCGGCTGGCCAGTTCCGCGCGCAAAGTCTGCGCGCCATCGAGCGCGGCGGCGTGGTCGGTCGGACTGCGCCGCGATGTCGATCAGCGCCGCTTTCAGCCGCTCGGCGTCGACATTGACGGAACTCGAGATGGCTGAGTTCCTCCAGATGGTCGTGCAGCAGCCAAGGGTAGTTGATCGCGGCCTGCAGGATCAGCGCCTCGCGGGTCGGCACCGCGGTGCGGTAGCCGCGATGCAGCGGGCTGCGGCCATCTGCTGGCTGACCACGACATAAGGCGTGTTGCGCGAGCCGACTCTGGGCGCGGGCGGCCGCCAGCGGCTGCCATTTGCCGCCGCCATTGGGCTGCCAATTGCCGCGTCCACCGCCGCGCTGGCCCGGCACGAAGGAACCGCGCCGCGGCCAAAGCCCTGGCCAAAGCCCTGCGATTGCGCCGGGGCAAAGAACTGCCGCAGCCGGTCGTTGAAATCCTGCCGGTAATATTTGCGCACGGCTTCGTCGGCGATTGCCGCGGTGACTTCGTTGATGCGCGCTTCCAGCGCGGCGCGCCGCTCCGGCGTATCGAAGCGAGTGGCCCTTCGGTTTCGCGCGCCCACAGCATGGCGGCCAACGGCTTGGCGGCGGCGATGACATCGGTGACGGCGTCGCGGCCGGCCGAGCGCAACAGATCGTCCGGGTCCTGACCCGACGGCAGCAACGCGAATTTCAGGCTCTTGCCGGGCTTCAAGCGCGGCATCGCCAGATCGACGGCGCGGTAAGCGGCGCGCACGCCGGCGCCATCGCCGTCGAAACAGAGCATCGGCTCGTCGGCCATTTTCCAAAGCAGGCGCGAGTTGATCTTCGGTCAAGCGCGGTGCCGAGCGGCGCGACCGGAGGCCGGAAAACCGGCCGTGACCATGGCGATGACGTCGACATAGCCTTCGACCACGATCAGCGGACGCCGGTTTTGGCGCCATCATGCGCGGCCTGACGCGCGGTCGGCGATGTTGTAGAGCGTGTGGCCTTTGTGAAAGAGCGGCGTTTCCGGCGAATTGAGATATTTCGCCGGCACGTCTTTTTCCAGCGCGCGGCCGCCGAAGGCGATGACCCGGCCGCGATTATCGGTGATCGGGAACATCACCCGGTCGCGGAACCGGTCGAACGGCACCGGAATGTCGTCGCCGGCGATCAGCAGTCCGGCTTCGACCATGTCGGCGACCGGAATGCCGTGCCGACCGAGATGTTCCTTGAGCGCGTAGCGTTCAGCCGGCGAATAGCCCATGCGGAACTTGAGCTGCGTCGCGGCGTCGAGACCGCGGTCGGCAAGATAGCCGCGCGCCTTGGCGCCGAGCCGCGAGGCCAACTGCGCCTCGAAGAATTTGGCCGCGATGTCCATGACGTCGTGCAACGTCTTGGCGCGGGCGTCGCGCTGCTGCTCCTCGGGCGAGACTTTCGGCAGCGGCACGCCGGCCATCTGCGCCAGCCGCTCGACCGCTTCCGGAAAGGCGACACCTTCGGTCAGCATGATGAAATCGAAAATCGAGCCGTTCTTGCCGGACGAGAAGTCGAACCAGGCTTCCTTCTGGTCATTGACGAAGAAGGACGGCGTTTTCTCTTTGCTGAAAGGCGACAGGCCTTTGTACTCGCGGCCCGAGCGGACTCAGCTTCACGCGCTTGCCGACGACTTCCGAGACCGGAAGCCGGGCTTTCAGCTCATCGAGAAACTGGGGCGTGAAGCGCATGGGTCATGCGCCGCCTTTGGCCGGGCGGCGTTCTGCTTTCTCTGTCGGGACCGATTCGGTTGACCCCATCATAGGCCGCGGGCGGGCCACCGCCGGGGCTTAACGCGGGGACTGCGGCCAGGGCCGATATTTGGGGTGTTTTGCTCGTTATTCACAGGGGGGTGACGCGGCTGCGCCAGACAAGACAGCCGCGGGGTGCCCTTACCTCGTCATGGCCGATGCACCGACGACGCGGTGACCGGCGAAGCGAGCATGACGCAAGCCCGGCATCCGCGCGGCCGTTCACCACCCCTTGGCCACGACGCTTTCGGCCTTGATCTCGGCGGCGAATTCGTCCGGCTTGTTGAGCGCCGGCACCAGGCTGCGCGCGATGATGAATTTTTCCTGGAACGCCTTGTCGCTGGCGATGCTGACGATTTCGCTGTTGAGTTTGTCGATCATCGCCTTCGGCGTGCCGGCCGGCGCGAACAGGCCATACCAGGTGGACGACGGCGCGCCTTTGTAGCCGGTATCGGCGAGCGTCGGCACGTCCGGCAATTGCGGCGAGCGGATGTTATTGACCATCGCCAGCGCCCGCATCTTGCCGGCATTGATCTGCGAGATCACGTTGCCGAGACCGATCATGGCGATCGGCGTGGTGCCGGACAGAACGGCGCTGGTCGCTTCGCCGCCGCCGCGGAACGGCACCCGCACCCAGTCGGCGCCTTTGTCGCTTATTGAGGCGGTCCATATAGACGACCATCGGCACCGCGGCGGTGAGATAATTCATGGTGCCGGGCTTTTGTTTCGACACCGCCACCAGTTCGTCCACCGTCTTCGCCTTGACGTCGGCATTGATCACCAGCACCTGGATCAGATGAAACAATTGACGATCGGCGTCAGCTTTGCCGGATCGAACGGCAGCTTCTTGAACTGGAATTGATTGTAGACGACGGTGTCGGCATTGATGATGCAGATGGTGTAGCCGTCGGGCGCGGCCTCGGTGCAGGTGCGCGCGCCGATATTGCCGGCGCCGCCCGGCTTGTTTTCGATAATCAGCGGCTGGCCGAGATTCTTGTGCAGTTCTTCGCCGAGCACGCGCATGAAGATGTCGCTGATGCCACCGGCGCTCGAGGTGGTCAAGACATGGATCGGTCGGTTCGGATAGTCGTCGGCGGACGCAGGCCCCGCCCCTAACGCAAGTAAGGCAGCCAACAGCGAGATGATGATCTTCACGGCAAGCCTCCCTTTAACGCGGCCCAACTGTTTGTCGCGGGCTCGCGGGGGGAAAATCTAGCCGAGGGAATTCAGGCCGTCTCGATCCATCGTCGTTTGTCAGCCGTGAAAATTTACGCCGGCGTCCAAGTTTGCACGATGGGAAAAATCGACCGGCGTATGGCGCCAATTAACCGGAGCTTACTGCAGCTTCGCCTTCACCAGCCCGCTAGACCTTGCCGAAGTCCATCTGGCCGGCATATTTGCCGCGCAACAGGCCGATGACCTTGCCCATGTCCTTCATGCCGGCCGCGCCGGTCTCCGTGATGGCGGCGTCGATGGCGGCGGCGACTTCGGCCTCCGACATCTGCTTGGGCAGATAGGCGGAGATGATGGCGATCTCCTCCTCTTCCTGTTTCACCAGATCGGCGCGCGCGCCCTTTTTGTACATCTCGACCGATTCCTGCCGCTGCTTGATCATCTTTTGCAGGATCGCCAGCACTTCCGGATCGCCGAGCGGCTTGCCGGTGGTGCGCGCCTCGATGTCGGCGTTTTTCAACGTCGAATTGACCATGCGCAGCGTCGAGACCGTGCGTTCGTTCTTGGCCTTCTGGGCCTCGATCAGGGCTTTGTTGATGTCGTCGCGCAGCATGTTCGTGATCCTAAGGTTTCAGCGGCATGAACCATGCCGCTTCGCATAATTACATTACCGGCTGATTACCGCCGTTTTCGCCGAAGGCTTCCTCGCGGTAGAGGCCCAGCGCGTTCATCACCGGCAGATCGTTGAAGCAGAACAGGCAGGCGTCCTCGGTGGCCGAGGCATTGCCGTGTTCGTGGAACGCCCAGGACGGCACGCAGAAGATGTCGCGCTTTTTCCAGTCGAAGCGCTTGCCGCCGATGATCGAATAGCCCTCGCCCTTGGCGCATTGATAGATGAACGAGCCGGTGTGGCGGTGGGCGCGGGTCTTCTCGCCCGGCCGCAGCATCTGCATCGAGGCGCCGATGGTCTGCATCACCGGGCCGCCGGTCTGCGGATTGACATAGTTCATCAAGACGCCGTCGAACGGCGAGCCGTCGGTGGCTTTCGCGAACTTGGTGAGCGCTTCATAAGTCGGCGCCCATTCGTATTTCAGCAGCGGCGAATAAGGCTTTTGCCAATCCTGCAAGGCCGGCTGCAGGCCGGGCGCGCCCCATGACAGCGTCGCGTCGTCGACCGCGTAAGTCACCGGCTGCTTGAGGTCGGGATGGACGGCGTAGAAATTGGCTTCCAGCGCATTGACCAGCGGAATGTCGAGGCCGTCCTGCCAGATGCATTCGGTGCCGTCGGCCTCGATGCCGTGTTCGTGCCAGGAGCCGTTCGGGGTCAGCACGAAGTCGTTTTCGCCGAGCGTCATCTTGTGGCCGTCGACGATGGTGTAGGCGCCCTGGCCTTCCATGATGAAGCGCAAGGCCGAGGCCGAATGCTGGTGCGCCGAGGCGACCTCGCCCGGCTTCATCACCTGCAGGCCGGAATAGAGCCAGCCGCAGGCGGCGGCGACATCCTGGCGGCCGGGGTTGTTGAGATAGATGACGCGGCGGCCGGCCTTTTCCGGCGCGACCAGGTCGATCGAGCGCAGCACCGGCTCGCGCAGGTCGGCGTAGCGCCACAGCACCGGCACCGAGGTCGACTTCGGCTCCCAGGGCTCGATCTTGTTGGCCACCGTCCAGAGGGCGGCGGCCTCGTAGCGCTCAAGGTCCTTGTAATAGGCCTTCAGGTCGGCGGTATCCTCGACATTGGCCCGGCCGGCCACGTCCTCGCGGTAGTTTTCCCGCGCCGTTTCCGTTGCCTGTCCGGCCATCGCCCGCCTCCACTTTCCAGTCCAATTCCGGCGGGGACGGCCTCACGCCGCCCCTTGCCTCTAAACGCATAATACGCAACTAAGAGGCCATGACCCAGACCCAAACCAATCCCGCCGGCCAATGGGCCGAGCCTAAAGCCACGGCCTTATTAGTGCTGGCCGACGGCACCGTTCTGGAAGGCTTCGGCCTCGGGGCCACCGGCACCGCCACCGGCGAAGTGTGCTTCAATACCGCCATGACCGGTTATGAGGAGATCCTCACCGACCCGTCCTATGCCGGCCAGATCATCACCTTCACCTTCCCGCATATCGGCAATGTCGGCACCAATGACGAGGACATCGAGAGCCTCAATATGGCGGCCCGCCCGGGCGCCTGCGGCGTCATTTTGCGCACCGACATCACCGCGCCGTCGAATTACCGCTCGACCCGCGCGCTCAATGACTGGCTGAAAGCCCGCGGCATCGTCGGCCTGGCCGGCATCGACACCCGCGCGCTGACCGCGCTGATCCGCGAAAAGGGCATGCCCAACGCCGTGATCGCGCATTCGGCCGACGGCCAGTTCGATCTGCCGGCGCTGAAAAAGGAAGCCGCCGCCTGGCCGGGTCTGGTCGGCATGGACCTGGTGCCGATGGTGACGAGCCGCCCAGCGTTTCAACTGGGACGAGACCGAGTGGGTCTGGAACGAGGGCTATGGCCGCCAGACCAGCCCGGAATTCCACGTCGTCGCCATCGACTACGGCATCAAGCGCAACATCCTGCGCCTGCTCGCCTCGGCCGGCTGCAAGGTGACGGTGGTGCCGGCGACGACCTCGGCCGCCGACATCATGGCGCTGAAACCCGACGGCGTGTTCCTGTCGAACGGCCCGGGCGATCCGGCCGCGACCGGCGAATATGCCGTGCCGGTGATCAAGACGCTGATCGAGACCGGCACGCCGACCTTCGGCATTTGTCTCGGCCACCAGATGCTGGGCCTCGCGCTCGGCGGCAAGACCGTGAAAATGCATCAGGGTCATCACGGCGCCAATCATCCGGTCAAGGATATGACCACCGGCAAGGTCGAGATCACCTCGATGAACCACGGCTTCGCGCTCGACAAAGACAGCCTGCCGAAAGGCGTCGAGCAGACCCACGTGTCGCTGTTCGACGGCTCGAACTGCGGCATCGCGCTGACGGGCAAGCCGGTGTTCTCGGTGCAGTATCACCCGGAAGCCTCGCCCGGCCCGCGCGACAGCCATTATCTGTTTCAGCGCTTTGTCGGGCTGATGCGGGACGCCAAGACAAAAGAGCGCGTGAGACAGCCGACAGTCCGTCGGTGCGATGAGCCTTTGGCTTTTTGGAAGTCCGCCTGAATGGACTGGATCAGCTTTTACGACTTCAAGCATTCCGTGATCTACGTGAATACGCGTCACCGCGACGTGCATTACGAGACCATCGCCAAGGACATTCGCGATCTGGTGCCCTCGCCCACCGCCAATGTCATGGACTATGGCTGCGGCGAGGCAACCTCGGCCGATCTGATCGCGCAAGCCTGCGGCCATCTCACCATGGTGGAAGCCGCGCCCAATGTGCGCGCGGTGCTGAAAGAGCGTTACGCCGACAATCCGAAGATTTCAGTGATGACGCCGGAGGAAGCGGCGGCGCTAGCGCCGCATTCCGCCGACCTGATCGTGTTGCATTCGGTGGCGCAGTATCTCACCGCCGCCGAACTCGAAGCGATGATGGCGACCTTCCACCGGCTGCTGAAGCCCGACGGCGTGTTCGTGCTCGGCGATATCGTGCCGCCGAAGCTGGCCTCGGTCTGGGCCGCCTTGGCGCTGTTGCGCTTCGGCGCCGCCAAGGGCTTTTTCTGGGCTGCGGTCGGCGGACTGATCCGAATTGTCCTGTCGGACTATCTCAAGTTGAAAAGCACCCACGGCCTCTCGCATTACGAGGAGGCCGATATGCTGGCCCGGCTCAACCGCGCCGGCTTTGAGCCACGCCGCGCCGCCCACAATATCGGCCACAATCAGCGCCGCATGACGTTTTTGTCGACGCCGCGCTAGGCGATAAGCGGCTTTTCACAAAGGCCACATGGGTAAAAACCCATTAACTCTGCCGCTAATTAGCCGGAATTTGGCGGCCGCCGGTAACCCATTGCGGCGGCATTTCACGTATACGTGATCTCGGCCCGGTGGCGGAGCGTGTACGCAGAAGACCCCGCAAGGTCTTCCAGCCTGGTTCAATTCCAGGCCGGGCCTCCAATTTCCTGCCTTTCAAAAATTGCGAATTTTCCAAAAATAACTCGGCGCCCGCCCGGCGCTAAGCCGTGACAAAGCCGCGGCTTTGCTAGATATAAAGCGCACCCGGCCCAACGGCCGATGCAGCCGAGGGCGGACCATGTCAAAACAAGCAATGCGCGAGGAAGCCGAGCGTCTGGTGCGCGAAGCGATGGCGAAGAAGACCGTCGCCATCAAACAGGGCGATACCCGGATCGAGACCAAGTGCGGCAAGTGCGGCGCGGTCAACAAGGTCAGCGCCCCGCCCGGCGAAAGCCGCGTCGAATATCGCTGCAAGGACTGCGGGCATAAGCAACGGGCGATGTGACGCCTCAGTCCCACCCGCCGCTAACGCGCTCGACCGGATTGGCGATGCGCAGACCGACGCTTTTGAGCGCCGCAATGCGGGCCATCTCGTCGGCGCTCAATTCAAAATCGAACACATTGAAATTATCGGCGATGCGTTCCGGTTTCGACGAAAACGGAATTGCGGCGACGTTTTGCTGAATCAGCCAACGCAGCACGATTTGCGCGATCGAGCGGCCGCGCGCCGCCGCGATCTCTTGCAAAACGGCATCGCCGAACAGCCTGCCGCGCGCCAGCGGACAATAAGCGACGAAGGCCAGCCCGTGCTTGCGCACCGCGGCCAGCAATTTGGTCTGATCGAGATAGGGGTGATATTCGGCCTGCAGCACCGACAGCGGCTCGGGGCACAGCGCGATCGCCTCGTCGAGCAGCGTGGTGTTGAAATTGGCGACGCCGATATGGCGCGTGAGCCCGTCGCGCTTGGCCTTGGCCAAAGCCGGCATCGCCTCGCTCAACGGAATCGCCGGATTGGGCCAATGGATCATCAATAGGTCCAAATAGTCGACCTTGAGCGCGGCCAGACTTTGTTCGACTGAGCGGGCGAAATCGGGACCGCGCAAATTCTCATGGCTGACCTTGGTGACGAGGAAAATCTCGTCACGCTTGAGGCCGGAAGCCCGCATCGCCTCACCGACCGCGCCTTCGGTGCCGTATTTGCGGCCGGTGTCGATGTGGCGGTAGCCGGCTTTCAGCGCCGCCAGGACGATGTCGGCCGACATGCCGCCGGTCATCGGCGAGGTGCCGAAGCCGAGCGCCGGAATGGCGCCGCCGGGCATAGCGAGGCTGTGGCAGGTGGGAGCTGTCATCTGAGGCATCCTTGCGCGGCGTGTTGTGGGGACGGTGGCGGGCCGGGCCGGACACTATTACCGCTGGCCCCGCCCGGCCAGGGGGCCCCAGCGCCGGCCAGCGACGCAAATTCGGCAGCCAAAAAGCTCAATTTTTCCGTCCACCGCTTATCAGGGGTAAACCCTTCCCACCCCGGCTTTTCTGGTCTAAACACCGCTCGCGCGCGGGGCTTGGCTCCGCCCGAATAATGGACGCTTATCTCATAAAAGCGCGCTTTCCGGCCGGCTGACCGGGTTCCCTTCAGCCTGAAAAGCGCGCGCAAGCGCGCCCTTTTTTTGTGTGCGCTGTCGTTTATGGGGGCGCGACAGCGAAACGACCTGCCTGGAGTCCGATGCCCAAACGCACAGACATCAAGACCGTCATGATCATCGGCGCCGGCCCGATCGTTATCGGCCAGGCCTGCGAATTCGATTATTCCGGCACCCAGGCCTGCAAGGCGCTGAAGGAAGAGGGCTACCGGGTCGTGTTGGTCAATTCCAACCCGGCCACGATCATGACCGACCCGGATCTGGCCGACGCCACCTATATCGAACCGATCACCGCCGAGATCGTCGCCAAGATCATCGAGAAGGAACGCAACGTCCTGCCCGGCGGCTTCGCGCTGCTGCCGACCATGGGCGGCCAGACCGCGCTCAATTGCGCGCTGTCCCTGCGCAAGCTCGGCACGCTGGAAAAATTCGACGTCGAGATGATCGGCGCCACGGCCGACGCCATCGACAAGGCGGAAGACCGCGAGCTGTTCCGCAACGCCATGACCAAGATCGGCCTGCCGTCGCCGCGCTCGCATCAGATCAAGACGCTGGCGCAGGCGCTCGAAGCGATGGAAGACATCGGCCTGCCCTGCATCATCCGTCCGTCCTTCACCATGGGCGGCACCGGCGGCGGCATCGCCTACAACAAGGCGGAATTCATCGACATCGTCGAAGGCGGCATCGACGCCTCCCCCACCAGCGAAGTGCTGATCGAAGAGTCAGTGCTGGGCTGGAAGGAATACGAGATGGAGGTGGTGCGCGACAAAAACGACAACTGCATCATCATCTGCTCGATCGAGAACATCGATCCGATGGGCGTGCATACCGGCGACTCGATGACGGTCGCGCCGGCGCTGACGCTGACCGACAAAGAATACCAGATCATGCGCGACGCCTCGCTCGCGGTTCTGCGCGAGATCGGCGTCGAGACCGGCGGATCGAACGTGCAATTCGCGGTCAACCCGGCCGACGGCCGGCTGGTCGTGATCGAGATGAACCCGCGCGTGTCGCGCTCGTCGGCGCTGGCCTCGAAGGCAACGGGTTTCCCGATTGCGCGCGTCGCCGCCAAGCTGGCGGTCGGCTACACGCTCGACGAAATCGCCAACGACATTACCGGCGGCGCGACGCCGGCCTCGTTCGAGCCGACCATCGATTACGTCGTCACCAAGATCCCGCGTTTCGCCTTCGAGAAATTCCCCGGCGCCTCGAACGTGCTGACCACCTCGATGAAGTCGGTCGGCGAAGCGATGGCGATCGGCCGCACCTTCCAGGAAATCTTGCAGAAGGCGCTGCGCTCGCTGGAAACCGGCCTGACCGGGCTCGACGAAATCACCATCGAAGGCTTCGACCCGGCCAAGGACGTCGAGGACGCCGACAACAAGGCCGCGATCCGCGCCGCGCTCGGCACGCCGACGCCGGACCGTCTGCTGAAGGTCGCGCAGGCCATGCGGCTTGGCGCCAGCGACGAACTGATCCATGCCGCCTGCCGCATCGATCCGTGGTTCCTGGCCGAAATTCGCGGCCTGATCGAGGCCGAAGCCGAAGATCACCGCCAAGGGCCTGCCGGTCACGGCCGCGCCGTTCCGCCGCCTCAAGGCCATGGGCTTTTCCGACAAGCGCCTCGCCAAACTGACCGGCAGCGACGCCGACGCGGTGATGGCCAGCGCGCCGCAAGCTCGAGCGTGCGGCCGGTGTTCAAGCGCATCGACACCTGCGCGGCCGAATTCGCCTCGCCGACCGCTTATATGTATTCGACCTACGAGACCTCGTTCGCAGGCAGCATGGCCGACGAAGCGCGGCCGTCCGACAAGAAGAAGGTCGTCATTCTCGGCGGCGGCCCGAACCGCATCGGCCAGGGCATCGAGTTCGACTATTGCTGCTGCCACGCCTGCTTCGCGCTGAAAGATGCCGGCTACGAGACCATCATGATCAACTGCAATCCGGAAACGGTGTCGACCGACTACGACACCTCGGATCGCTTGTATTTCGAGCCGCTGACGCCGGAAGACGTGCTGGAGATCATCGAGACCGAACGCTCGAACGGCACGCTGCATGGCGTGATCGTGCAGTTCGGCGGCCAGACGCCGCTCAAGCTGGCCGAGGCTTTGGAAAAGGCCAATGTGCCGATCCTCGGCACCTCGCCCGACATGATCGATCTCGCCGAAGACCGCGACCGCTTCAAGACGCTGCTCGACAAGCTCAAGATTCGCCAGCCGGAAAACGGCATCGCCAATTCGCCGGACGCCGCGCGCGCCATCGCCGACAACATCGGCTATCCGGTGGTGATCCGGCCGTCTTACGTGCTCGGCGGCCGCGGCATGGAAATCGTGCGCGACGCCGCGCAACTCGACCGTTACGTCGCGCGGCTCGCCGCCACGCTCGACAAGCCGTCCGAACTGGTGGTGTCGAAGAAAAGCCCGCTGCTGATCGACAGCTATCTGTCGGACGCCACCGAAGTCGATGTCGATTGCCTGGCCGACGGCAAGGACACCTTCATCGCCGGCATCATGGAACACATCGAGGAAGCCGGCATTCATTCCGGCGACTCGGCCTGCGCGTTGCCGCCGCACTCGCTCAGCAAAGAGACCATCGTCGAGTTGGAGCGCCAGACCCGCGAATTGGCGCTGGCGCTCAATGTCGGCGGCCTGATGAACGTGCAATACGCCATCAAGGACGGCGACATCTACGTGCTGGAAGTCAATCCGCGCGCCTCGCGCACGGTGCCGTTCGTCGCCAAGGTGATCGGCTTGCCGGTCGCCAAGATCGCCTCGCGGGTGATGGCGGGCGAGAGTCTCGCCAGCTTCAAGCTCAAGCCGGTGATTTATAAACACAGCGCGGTCAAGGAAGCGGTGTTCCCGTTCGCCCGCTTCCCCGGCGTCGACACCGTGCTCGGGCCGGAGATGAAATCGACCGGCGAAGTCATGGGCATCGACACCTCGTTCGAGATCGCCTTCGCCAAGAGCCAGATCGGCGGCGGCACCAATTTGCCGCGATCCGGCACCGTGTTCGTCTCGGTGCGCGACGCCGACAAGCCGCGCATCCTGCCGTCGATTAAATTACTGGTTTCGCTTGGGTTTAAGTGCATCGCCACGTCGGGAACCCAGCGCTACCTGGCCGAACAGGGCGTCGAGGCCACAAAGATCAATAAAGTGCTGGAAGGCCGGCCTCATATCGTCGACGCCATCAAAAACGGCGGCGTTCAGCTGGTTTTCAACACCACCGACGGCGCCGCGGCGCTGTCCGACAGCCGGTCGCTGCGCAACGCCGCCCTCTTGCATAAAGTGCCGTACTACACCACTCTTTCAGGTGCCGTCGCCGCGGCGCAAGGTATAAAAGCCTATCTCGGGGGTGACCTCGAGGTCCGCGCGCTGCAGAGCTACTTCAACGATCGGGCTTAAATCCGGTTTTTCCGGCGGGGTCCGACCCAGAAGCAGACGGCGCGAGTTAGGCCGGTCAAGTTTACGGTCGCGGTTGGGGCCTTGCGCGAAAAGCGCGGGGCGCGCCGCGGTCCGGATTTTTTTGATCGGCTCTTGGTTTACATGGCTCCGGCACGGGGAAACCCGTGGCCGGAGTCGAATTTCGAGTGTCGAACGGTTTAGCTGTGGAAGGGGCTTGGCGGCGCGGAAGGCGCGATCAAGTTGGTTCTTAAGCGCCCGCCAAGAGGAGAACAACGATGGTGGAAAAGATTCCGATGACGGCGGCGGGCTATACAACGCTCGAGGCCGAACTCAAGCACTGCCAGAGCGTGGAACGTCCGCGCATTATTCAGCAGATCACCGAGGCGCGCTCGCACGGCGACCTGTCGGAGAATGCCGAGTATCACGCCGCCAAGGAGCAGCAGTCGCTCAACGAAGGCCGCATCGACGAGCTGCAGGACAAGCTGGCGCGCGCCGAGATCATCGACGTTTCGAAATTGTCGGGCGACACCATTACCTTTGGCGCCACCGTCACACTGGTCGACGAGGACACCGAGGAGAAGAAGGTGTGGCAGATCGTCGGCGAGCCGGAAGCCGACGCCAAGAAGGGCCGGATCTCGATCACCTCGCCGCTGGCCAAGGCGCTGATCGGCAAAGTCAAAGGCGCGGTCGTCGAGGTCAATGCCCCAGGCGGCGCCAAGGGCTATGAGATCAAGAAGGTGGAGTGGAAGTAAGTTCCACTTCATCGAATGAGTTTTGCGTGATCGCCGGGCCCAGTCCCGGCGATTTTCGTTTAAGCTACAAAAAAACATTGGGAGGAAAACGTATGAGCCTGACTTCAATTCCGAAAGCCGACATTCTCAAAGCCTGCGAGGCGATGCTGCGCAAACAGCTTTATGTCGTGTTCACCAAGCCGGTGAAAGGCATGGAACCGGTGATGGCGGTGCTGGAAGAGCATCTCGCCTTTCAGATCGATCTGGAACAACGCGGCATCATGTTCGGCGCCGGTCCGTTCTGGAACGATGCCGAGGACGCCTGGGAAGGCGAAGGCATGGTGATCCTGCGCGCCTCTTCACTCGACGAGGCCAAGGCACTGGCCGCCTCCGACCCGATGCACAAATCAGGCGCGCGCTCGTTCACGGTGCGGCCGTGGCTGCTCAATGAAGGCTCGGTGACTGTGCGGATGACGTATTCCGACGGTAAGCGTGAGATTATCTGAGCGCCCGGCATGGGCCGATCATTAACCGCGGACGCGACGCCGATCACGAAAAAATCATTTGCCCGGTTGCGGGTGCTCGGGCAAACGGATGCCATGTCCGCTCACACTTTAAACGGAACAATGAATGGCGACGCCTTGGCGCGTCCGCCACGGTTGCGCCGTATTCTGGCCGGGCTGATGACGCTGGTCATCGTGGCGACGTCGTTTACGCTGGCGCTGCGTGAGCCGGCTTTGGCCAAGGCCGCTCAGAACCAAACCCTTCAAATCATGTCGGCCGGATACGATGTCGCCGCCGCCATGACGCCGCTCCAGCAGGAACGGCCGACGCCGTGCCAGAAGAGTGTGTTGCCCGGCGCGGTCAGTACCACCTGCCCCTTGTCCAATTTCAGCTTCAACAGCATTCCCGTCACCGCCGCCGACATCACAATGACGGCCGCGGTTACCACCGCGCGCTGGCAGTTGAGCCATTCAACGCTGCCGCCGCAGTGCTCGGGCTTTTCGCCCTACCGGCCGCCCTGTTTTTCGGCCTGACGCGCGCGTCGCCGCGTGGTTCCCGCCGGTCACGGCGCGGAACTTCAACGACGCATGACACCCGCTAAATCCAACGGCCGCTTGTTTTTGGACGGAGCGCGCCAGCACCGCCGCGTTGGCGTGCGCTTGCCGCCACGCGCATGGCGATCGCCATGTGCCGGCAGCGCCGTGCCGTCAGATCAGGAAGTTCCATGTTCAAGCGATTCACGCTCTTCGCCATCGCCGCCATTGTCGGCGCATTCCTTCACGGCGGCGTTTCGTCCGCCCAAATAATCGCGCCGGCCGGCAAGCCGGACTTCACCGCGCAACTGATCGTCGGCGGCGCCGACAAGACCGACCCGGCGTCGAGCTGGCTCGGCCTGCAGGTCCGGCTCGGCAAAGGCTGGCACACGTACTGGCGCTCGGCGGGCGACGCCGGCGCGCCGCCGGAATTCGATTGGAGCCGCTCGCGCAACATCGCGGCCGCGACGGTCGAATGGCCGGCGCCGCATCGCTACACCGATGCCGGTATCGACACCTTCGGCTATGCCGACGAGGTGTTGCTGCCGGTCAAACTGCGTCTGAAAGACCCGCAGGCGCCGGCCCATGTTTCGCTCAAGCTGGCGTTGTTTGTCTGCAGCACCATCTGCACCCGCAACGACCTCACCTTCGATGCCGATATCGCGCCCGGCGCGCGGTTCGGCGACAAACTCGATTTGATCGGCCGCTGGCGCGCCAAGGTGCCAGGCCAGAATTCCGCTACGCTGGCGATCACCTCGGTCCACCTGCAAACCAAGGCGCCGGCGCAGTTGCGCATCGAGGCGACGTCGGCCACCCCGCTTGTCGCGCCCGATGTGTTTGTCGACGGCGATAGCGCCATCGTCGCCGGCCATCCGACATTCACGGCGGGCGCCAATGGCGCGACCGTCATCACGCTGCCGATCGACGGCATCGACGGCAAGCATCCCGACAAACCGTTGCACGTCACGCTGGTCGATGGCGAACGCGCGGTCGAAGCGGTGCTGCCGCCGCAGCGCCCTGCCCTTGCCGGCTTAGCGGCACAGCCGGCAGCGGCCTCGGTCTGGGGCATGCTTGCTGTCGCTCTGCTCGGCGGGCTCATTCTCAACTTCATGCCCTGCGTGTTTCCGGTGCTGTCGCTCAAGCTGTTCTCGCTGCTCGGTCATCCGTCGCGCGACAAGGCGGCGATCCGCGCCCGCTTCGTGGCCTCGGCCGCCGGCGTGATCGTGTCGTTCCTGTTGCTGGCCGCGGTGCTCGCCGGACTGAAAAGCGCCGGCGCGCAAATCGGCTGGGGCATTCAATTCCAGCAGCCGCTGTTCCTGATCGCCATGGCGGCGATTCTGGTCGCGCTCGGCGCCAACCTGCTCGACCTCTACGAGATCCATTTGCCGTGGCGACTTGCCGGCCTGTTCGGAAAATCCGGCGGCGGCCAATCGCTGGCGTCGCATTTTTTCAACGGCTTCGTCATGACGCTGCTGGCGACGCCTTGTTCGGCGCCGTTTGTCGGCACCGCGATCGGCTTCGCGCTGTCGCAAGGCACGTGGCAGATTTTCGAGATCTTCGCCGCGCTCGGGCTCGGCATGGCGTCGCCTTATCTGGTGCTGGCGGCCGTGCCGCAGGTCGGCCGGTTCTTTCCGCGACCGGGACGCTGGATGCAAGGCGTACGCCGCGTCGCCGCCGTCGCCATGGTCGGCACCGCGGTCTGGCTGCTCACGGTATTGGCCGCGGTCAGCAACGTGCAAACCGCGCTTGTGACCGGCGCCGCGTTCGGATTGATCGTCTGGGCACTTGGCGGTTCATCGCCAACGCTTTGCCCATGCGATTGCCGGCAGCCTGATCGCGGGCCTGGCCGGCACCGCCATCCTGCTCGCCGGCGGCCAGCCGACCCCGGCTTTGGAAAGCACCACCGGCGCGGTGCCATGGCAGCGGTTCACGCCGCAGAAGGTCAAGGCGTTGGTGAAGGACGGCCGCACTGTCTTTGTCGATGTCGGCGCCGCCTGGTGCGTCACCTGCAAGGTCAATGAGGCGATGATCATCGACAGCGCGGCGATCCGGCAACGGCTGACGACCGATGTCGTGCCGGCGCAAGGCGACTGGACCAAACCCGACGCCGCGATCTCCGCCTATCTGCAATCGTTCGGCCGCTTCGGCCTGCCGTTCAACGCCGTGTTCGGCCCCGGCGCGCCGGACGGCATCGTACTGCCCGAGCTTCTCACCCAAGAGGCGGTTCTCGCCGCCTTCAACGCCGCTTCTGCCAAACATCCCTCACTCTGAACAGGACACCACCATCATGAAGACCAAGCTATCGTCGTTCCTCGCCATCATTCTCACCGTCGCCGCCGTGACCACCACGGCATTGCCGCAAGCCAAGGCGCAGGGGATGGCGCAGTCGGCCGATCAGGACCCGATCAGCATCGAAGCCATCACGCGCGACCCGGCCATCCCGGTCATGGGCAATCCCAAGGGTGACCTCACCATCGTCGAGTATTTCGACTATCGCTGCCCGTACTGCAAAAAAGTGAATCCGGTGCTGCACAAGGTCGTCAAAGACGACGGCCATATTCGGCTGATCTTCAAGGACTGGCCGGTGTTCGGCGATGTCTCGGTCTATGCCGCGCGGCTCGCACTGGCGTCCAAATATCAGAATAAATATCCGCAGGCCCATGAAGCCTTGATCTCCGCCACCGAGAAGTTAACCGAAGCGAATGTGCAGGCGATGTTGGCGAAAGCCGGTATCGACGTCGCCCGCGCCCAGCGCGATCTCGTCACGCACGCCAAGGACGTCGACGCCTTGCTGGCGCGCAATCACGAGCAGGCGCTGGCTTTGGAATTTCAGGGCACGCCGGCCTTCATCATCGGCAAGTTCCGGGTGCCGGGCGCGCTCGACGAGAAGAACTTCAAGCTGGCGATCGCCGACTCACGCAAAGCGGCAAAGAGCAAAAAATAACGCGGGCGTTTTGGACGCCGGAGAAAATCAATGAGTCGTGGCGGCGGTGGATGAAACGTCGCCACGGCTTTTGCATCTGGATTCCGGGTTCACGCGCTGCGCGCGTGCCCCGGAATGACGATTTAATTACATCGGCACCATCGCCGCGTCTTTCGACTGACGCAGCGTCAGCGATGTCTTGACGTTGCGCACGTTCGCCGCCGAGGTCAGTTGCTCGACAAAGGCCTGGAAGGTCTTGAGGTCGGGCGCGACGCATTTCAGCACGAAGTCGATCTCGCCCGACAGCATCCAGCATTCGCGCACCAGCGGCTGCTGACGGACGAAGTCCTCGAAGGCGACCAGATCGGATTCGGCCTGGCTCGACAGATGAACGAAGGCGAAGACCACGATCTCGTAGCCGAGCAGCTTTTCGTCGAGCAGCGCGCGGTAGCCCTTGATGAAGCCGGCTTCCTCAAGCGCCCGCACCCGGCGCAGGCAGGGCGGTGCCGAGATACCGACGCGGCGGGCGAGTTCCACATTGGTCATCCGACCGTCGTCCTGCAGTTCTTTCAGGATCTTGCGGTCGATGGCGTCGAGACTGGCTGGCAAGGGGAACTCCTCGAAATGGGCACAAAGCCCGGCGGCACTATCCATACCGCGAAATATTCTTTCGCGAAAGATTGTTGCGCAATTTTCCGCCTTCGTGACCGTCAGGTCCGAAGTTTGTGAGTCCGGGGGGTTGCGTATCTTGCATAGCTCCCCGAAACCCATAGATTGGACCGACACGAGGA
The DNA here is from genome assembly GCA_963830125.1 of uncultured Alphaproteobacteria bacterium. Lineage (GTDB taxonomy): Bacteria > Pseudomonadota > Alphaproteobacteria > Rhizobiales > Xanthobacteraceae > Pseudolabrys. The sequence continues at coordinate 385,927 of CAWHKU010000009.1, forward strand.
CCGGTCACGTGTCCGGCCGCTTTACGCATAATTGGACGCCAATTGGGTCCAAAGGCGCCCGCCAGGGGGGCGACAAGCCATGTCAAAAACTACCCATGCCAAAGTCGTCATCATCGGCTCTGGCCCAGCAGGTTACACCGCCGCGATCTATGCCGCGCGCGCCATGCTGGAGCCGATCCTGATCCAGGGCATCCAGCCCGGCGGCCAGCTCACCATCACCACCGACGTCGAGAACTATCCCGGCTTTGCCGACGTCATCCAGGGCCCCTGGCTGATGGAGCAGATGCAGCGCCAAGCCGAGCACGTCGGCACCAAGATCGTCACCGACACCGTGACCAAGGTCGAACTCGGCAGCCGGCCGTTCAAGCTGACCTGCGACTCCGGCGACGTTTATGTCGTCGACAGCCTGATCATCGCCACCGGCGCCCAGGCGCGGTGGCTCAATCTGCCGTTCGAAGAAAAATTCAAAGGCTACGGCGTCTCGGCCTGTGCGACCTGCGACGGCTTTTTCTACCGCAACAAGGAAGTGTTCGTGATCGGCGGCGGCAATACCGCGGTCGAGGAAGCGTTGTTCCTGACCAATTTCGCCTCCAAGGTCACGGTCGTGCATCGTCGCGACTCGTTCCGCGCCGAACGGATCTTGCAGGACCGGCTGTTCAAGCATCCCAAGATCGAAGTGGTCTGGGACTCCGTGCTCGACGACGTCACCGGCAGCACCGACCCGATGAAGGTCAACGGCGTGCGGCTCAAGAACATCAAGACCGGCGAAGTCACCGAGCGGGCCGCCGATGGCGTGTTCATCGCGATCGGCCATTCGCCGTCGTCGGACCTGTTCAAAGGCCAGCTCGACATGAAGCCCTCGGGCTACATTCTCACCGCGGGCCATTCGACCGCGACCTCGGTGCCCGGCGTATTCGCCGCCGGCGACGTCACCGACGACATCTACCGCCAGGCGGTCACCGCCGCCGGCCAAGGCTGCATGGCAGCACTCGAAGCGGAGAAATTCATCGCCGCTCACGAGGAAGACCAGCAACACGCGGCGGCGGAATAGATGGTGATGTCGAACCACAACAAATCAATGGATTGGGACAAGCTCAAGGTGTTCCACGCCGCCGCCGAAGCCGGCTCCTTCACCCATGCCGGCGAACGGCTTGGCCTGTCGCAATCGGCGGTGTCACGCCAGGTCTCGGCGCTGGAAGGCGACCTCAACGTCTCGCTGTTTCACCGCCATGCCCGCGGCCTGATCCTGACCGAACAGGGCGAACTGTTGTATCGCACCGCCCATGAAGTGTTCATGAAGCTGGAAGCGGCGCGCACCAAGCTGACCGACTCGCGCGAGCGGCCGAACGGCGAACTTAAAGTGTCGACCACACCCGGCATCGGCGTCCACTGGCTGACGCCGCGCCTGGGCGAATTCCTCGATCTTTATCCCGACATCCAGATCACGCTGATCACCACCGACGAAGAACTCGATCTGGCGATGCGCGAGGCCGACGTCGCCATTCGCCTGCGCCAGCCGACCCAGCCCGACCTCATTCAACGCAAGCTGTTCTCGGTGCATTTCCACGCTTACGCTTCGCCCGATTACCTCAAGCGTTTCGGCACGCCGTCGTCGCACGAGGAACTCGACAACCACCGCATCATCCTGCTCGGCGGCGCGGTGCCGGCGCATTTCGCCAACCGGCGCTGGCTGTTGGAAGTCAGCCGCGAGGTCAAAAACGCGCGCGTGCCGCAGCTCACCATCAACAACGTGCTCGGCCTGTTGCGCGCCTGTCAGCGCGGCCTCGGCGTCGCGATGCTGCCGGACTATCTGGTCGAGGAAAACGGCGGGCTGGTGCAGTTGTTCGGCGAAGCCGACACGCTCGCGCTCGATGCCTACTTCGTCTACCCGGAAGAGCTGAAGTCGGTTGCGCGTATCCAGGTGTTCCGCGACTTCCTGGTGGCGAACGCGCAACGCTGGCATTTCTAGCGCGCCTGCAATCGCCGCTTCGGTGCGGCGCGATCGCCGCGCGGCCGGACCGCAAGCGATCGGGTTGTGTTAGAGGGTGGGCTGAATAAGCAAACGATAGCGAGGCGCGGCAAAACGCCGCCTATCAGCGATAACGATCACGCTAAACCAGCAAAAGCACGGTGGCGGCACGTTCCCAATACCGTCCCACCAGCCGGATTGCGTTTCGGCATGGCTGACATGACCCCTCCCCCATTGCTGACTTAGCGGCTGCCTCGCATAGTCCGACTTGACTGTTGCACCGGATGTATATCCTCCCAGAGTCGCCGGTGTGCAGCATGTTCCCTCTGGAATAGTTGTCGGCCCCCACGCCGACAGACTGCAACCGGGCCCCTTTTGGGGCCCGGTTTTTTTTCGTCGAGAACCGGCATCGCGCGCGATGTTCGCTACCGCTCAATCGCGCGCCGCGCCTGAATTCCAATTGAAGAATTTCCAGTTCGAGACTTTCGGCGGTGGCGAGATGCCGCGGTTGGACCGCATCGACGCACCGGAGCCATCAGCCGATCGGGCCTTGAACCGGCTTTGAACCAAACGCCGCCTTGATGCGACCAAGAATGGGGCGCCAAAGCCATTGGCGGCGGCGCCTCACCCGGCTGATCGTGCCGGGGCGGGCCTCACGAAGATGTCATCGAACACGGTTTGAAAAAGCTGTGGGTGGCGGCTTCGCCGGCAAGATCGGAACAAGGTGTTGGGCCAGCCGTTACACTAGGCCTCACACGTTGATTTCATCTAAAACCGCGCGAAATGTGATATTTTGACAGGTCAGCAAAATAGTCACATGTGACGGTCATCACAGCCGTTATGTTGGGAAAAACGTAACGGTGGTTGCGCTATCGGTTAAGGTGACGCGGCAATATCAGGGGCCACTTTCCCCTACAGCCTTTTGGGAGACTTCGCGGTGAAATTCGTTCGATTTGACCGGCTGCTGGCCACGACGGCCCTCGGACTGGTGCTTGCTTTGTCGGGTCAGGCCGTTCACGCGCAACAGCCGCAGGACCCAACAGGCCCGAATGGCCAACAGGTCCAGATTGTGGTCCCGCTGCCGGACGACGTGCCGCCTCCGACCGTGAAAGACTTTAACGGCGGTGCCCAGACACCGACCCAAGCACCAGCCGATCAGATGGCTGAGCCCGCCAAACCAGTGGCGCCGGCCGCCGAACCCAAAATGGCCGAGCCCGCCAAACCGATGGCGCCGGCCGCCGAGCCGGCCAAGGTCGCCGAGCCCGCCGTTCCGGCAGCCCCCGCCGCCGAGCCCAAAATGGCCGAACCCAAGATGACCGCGCCGGCGGTAACGCCGGTGTCGGCGACCGCCGACAGCGCCGTCGCCGATAAACTGAAGGAGTTGGTCACCGGCAAGGCGCTCGACCGCGCCCTCGAACGCAAGGCCGAGCGCGATGGCGTCGAAGCCTTCTACAAGGCGCGCGACTATGCCCCGATCTGGGTGCACGACGGCGCCGAGGATGCGCGCGCCAAATCGGCGATCGCCTATCTCGCCAAGGCCGCCGAAGTCGGCCTCGACCCGCGCGACTACCCGGCCCCCGATTTCGCCTCGATCGTCACCGCCGGCGATCTGGCCGCCGCCGAACTGAAGCTGACCGCCAGCGCGCTGACCTTCGCCCGCGAGGCGCAGATCGGCCGCATTCACTTCACCCGCGTGTCCGGCGACATCTCATTTAAGCTCGAGGCCCCGGAACCGGCCAACGTGCTGGCCAAGCTCGCCGCCACTGACGACGCCGGCAAGTTGCTCGACAGCTACAATCCACCGATGCCCGAGTTCAAGGCGCTGCGCGAAAAGCTCGCCGAACTGCGCGCCGGCAAGCTCGAAGCCGCCAAGGTTGAAGAAGAAAAGCCCGCGCCGGTGGTGCGGATCGCCAGCGGCCCAATCATGCGCCCCGGTATCAAGGACGCGCGCGTCGTCGCGCTTCGCAAGCGCCTCAAGATCGACAGCGACAAGACCAGCCCGGTCTACGACGAAGCCGTCGCCGATGCGGTCAAGGCGTTCCAGACCCAGGCCGACCTGGCGGTCGACGGCAATGTCGGCCCTAACACGCTGGCGGCGCTGAACGGCGAAAAGCGCGAAGCGCAACGCCCGCCGGCCGATCCGATCGACACCATCATCGTCAACATGGAGCGCTGGCGCTGGTATCGCCGCGATCTCGGCGAGCAGCACGTCATCGTCAACATTCCGGACTACCGGCTGACGCTGTACAACAAGGGCAAGGTCTACTGGACCACCAAGATCGTGGTCGGCAAACCGGCCAAGCCGACGCCGCTGATCAGCGCCGAGATGAAATTCATCACGGTCAATCCGAGCTGGAACGTGCCGCCGTCGATCATCGAAAATGAATACCTGCCGGCGCTGCAGCAGGATCCGAACGCGCTTGACCGTATCGGCCTGCAGCTGACGCAGGACCCCGACGGCACGGTGCACATTCGCCAGCCGCCCGGCGCCGGCAATGCGCTCGGACGCATTCGCTTCAACTTCCCGAACAAGTTCCTGGTCTATCAACACGACACGCCGGACAAGTATTTGTTCAATAAGACCAAGCGCGCCTATAGCCATGGCTGCATGCGCGTGCTGAACCCCTTCACCTATGGCGAGAAGCTGCTGTCGCTGGCGATCCCGTCCGGGCACTACACCGAAGCTAAACTGGAGAGCATGGTCGGGCCCAACGAGATCAACATCAACTTCCCGAAACCGATCTGGGTGCACCTGACCTACCAGACCGCGTTCGTCGACGAGGACGGCAAGCTGCAGTTCCGCGACGACGTCTATGGCCGCGACGCCCGCATGATCGCCATCCTCAAGGGCAGCGAGCGCAAGGTCGCCGACATCGCGATCCAACGACCGCCGAACCAGTCATCCAAGCCGGTGCGTGCGCCGATCGGCATGTACGGCGGCGACAACTACGACAGCGGTCCGAACTTCTTCGAACTGCTGTTCGGCGGCGGGCGGCAATATGACCGGCCGGTTCGTCCGCGCCGCTCGCTCGGGCCGCGCTACGGCCGGGATGGCCACGTCGTCACCCGCTAGGGCGCAGCGACGCCAACAATGCAAAACGCCGGCGAAGACATTCGCCGGCGTTTTTGCATTCGAAAAGCGTCGAAACGGCAATGAATGGAAATGGTACAGCTGGGTGGGCTCGAACCACCGACCTCCGGATCCACAGACCGGCGCTCTAACCAACTGAGCTACAGCTGCACGAGTTTTTGGGGGGACTGGCCCCAACCGAGCCGGAACCTAGAAGCCGTCCCCCACTTTGGCAAGCATTTTGGCCAAGCAATTGAAAAGACAATTGGACGGGCCATTAAGACCTGTTTTGCGCCAATTCGAGACACTCCATGCGGGTTCCCGGCGCTGGCTGGCGGGGCCCGCCAGGGACGGCACCAGACGACCTGATGCGGGACCGCCCGGGACATGACAGGCGGCACGCAACCGGACCGCCGCCGAAATAGCAAAAGGCCCGGACGCTGATGCGCCCGGGCCTTTAAAGGCGGCCACGGCAGGTTGCCGCGGCGATGTCTTCAATCGGCCGTCCGCTTAGGCGGCTTTACCGAAGCTGGCGAAGCTTTCCTTGATCGGCTCGGCCGTCTCGGTCGCGACCTTCTGCGCGTGCTCCGACAATTCCTTGGCCTGCGCGGTCACGGTGTCGAACTGGTTGCGCATATAGGCGGTGGTCTTCTCGACCACTTCCGAATAGGTCTTCGCGGTCAGCAATTCGCCGAACAGATCGAACGCGGCGTTCGAGTTGGCGCGCGCGGTCTCGATCACTTTCAGGCCGTAGCCCGAGCAACCCTTGGACGCGGTCGCATAGGTTTCCTCGAGCATCTCGGTGGCCTGCTCGGCCGAGCTCTTCATCTTCTCGTAGTTTTCCTTGGCCTGGGCGATGCCCTTCTCGGCGATCTCGCGGAACGCCGGCGGCACTTCCATGGTCGGCATTTCGAACTTGGGCATCTCAAACTTGGGCATTTCGAATTTCGGCATTTCGAACTTGCCGTCGGTGGCGACGGCAGCAACTTTCGGCTTGGATTTCGCGGTTGTGGTGGTCTGGGCTTCGGCCATTGCAATCATCCTTGGGTTGAGGACGGATCCCGGCTGAATGCGAGCCGCCGCCCTCGGTGTGCCAGCTCGCGCCTGATTATCGGCCCCTCATCAACCAGGGGCGTAAACCCAATATAGCGTAATTTTGGTGCGACGCAACAAAAATATTGCACTGCACAATATCGGCAGATGGGGGTATCCGCCGGCCGGTGGGCCGCGGCAGTGACGAAATCCTTAAAAAAGACCGCTAAGCGTCCCGCGCCGTCCGGCGCGACGCGCTAGCCGGCCATTTTGGTCGCCTTTTGGCTCAATTCCTTGGCCTGCTCGGTCAAGGCGGCGATCTGACTTTTAATAAATTCGGTTTGCAGCGCGGTAATTTCCTGTGCGTCCTTGGCCTTGAGAATCTTTTGCGCCAGTTCGAACGACGCCGCCATGTTGCGCTCGGCGTAGGTCATGGCCAATTCGCCGGCTTCCTTGACGCCGTTCTGCACGGTCTTGGCCTTGGTCTCGGCGGTGCCGACGGCCTGCTGGGTGGCGGCGATAAAGCCATCGAAGGCCTGCTTGGCCTGGGCCACGCTCTTTTCCGCGAACTCCCGCATTTCCGCCGGAACCTCGAAATTCATGCCGCCATTCTTTGCCATAACAACCTCCTGCCTCTGCAACGCCAGTGGGCGCCGGAATGATCCCTATTATCGCCAATATTTATGACAGCAGCCCGGTCGCGCCAGACGTGGGCCTCGCCCGTTAAGGTTATCGCGGCTTGGCAGCCCGCGATAGCCGCCGCGTCGTGGACGGCAGCGCAATGCAGCCGTATTAATAATTCATTAGCCGTAATTCCTACGGCCCGAAGCTGGCCGAAAATGGGCATATGAGTGGAATCGAGTATCAGCTGTCCTGGCTAGCCGATCCGCGCTTGGCGGATCACGCCTTGAGTCCGTCACCCGTCTGGCTATGGCGGGCCGATGCCGGCAGCATTCTCTGGGCCAATCCGACCGCCGCCGCGATCTTCGATGCCGAGTTCGGCGTCGGCGCTGGCGCAGCGGACATTCGAGCCGCGGCATCCGAGCGCGGCGCAGATCGCGCGTCTGGCCGGCACGTTGCCGTCGGGCGGCGGCCAGCGGCTGGAACGGCTGCGCGGCTTTGGCGCCCCGATCGGCGGCACCTTGCTGTGCTTTTGCTCGCGTCTGACGCTGGCTGATAACAGCCACGCCATCCTGGTGGTGGCAACCGAGCGCGCCGGCAAGGATTTAAGCCTGCCGGAACGCGCCCGCCGGTTGCTCGCCGATATCGCGCGCCCGGCGGCGGTCTTTTCGGCCGACGGCGAATTGATCGAAGTCCAGCCGGCGGCGCGCGCGCAATTGAGCGGCCGACACGACCTGAACGCGCTCGGCGCCGACAGACTGGCACGCGAAGCCAGCCTGAACGGTCACGCCGAAGGTGTCATTGCGACCGGGCCAATCACCATGCTGCGGCTCGGCGCCGGTGCAACGGTGACGCTGCTGGTGGCCATGACGCCCCAGATACCCGCCGCCGCGGCCCCCGAAATCACGCCTGAACAAGCACCCGTCTGCCCGCCACCGGCGATGTTCGACACCGCGCCGGCAAGCCATGCGGAGCCGGCATCCGATACTGCGCGCAACACCGCCGCGCGCACCGCCGCCGACGACGCGGCCGCGCGCCGGATTCCGTTCCGCTTTGTGTGGCAGATGGACGCCGACACCCGCTTCAGCCACGGCCTGGAAAATTTCGCCATTGTCGTCGGGCCGAAGACTGCGGCAACGCCGCACAACAGCTGGGCTGAACTCGCCAACACGCTGCAGCTCGACAGCGCCGGGCACATCGCCCGTGCCCTTGCCGCCCACCAGACCTGGAGCGGCATTGCCGTGCCATGGCCGGTCGACGGCAGCGACGCACGCGTCACCATCGAGATGTCGGCGCTGCCGGTGTTCGACCGAGACAGGCAATTCGTCGGCTATCGCGGCTTCGCGATTTGCCGCGACGTCGAGCAATTGGCCGCACGCCTGCGGCAGCCGGCAGTAACCGCCACGCCCGTTGCGCCGCCGCCAGTGCCGCCAGCGCCGGTGATCGCGTCGGTCGAACCGCCGCCAACGATTCAAGACGTCCCGGCTCAAGACGTTTCCGTTCAAGACTCGTCCGTTCAGGATTTGCCTGTTCAAGACACAGCGCCGCCGGCAGCAAGAACCGCCGCCGCAAGCCAATGTGCTGGCGTTCCGGCAGCCGGAGCCGGCGCCGTCACTCAGCCCGAGCGAGCACAGCGCCTTCGAGGAACTGGCCCGCGAACTCAATGAACGCCTGAAAAGCGCGCCGCCGACGACGACGCGCGCGACATCTGACGTTGCCGACGATTTCGCATCCGAGCCGTTCACCGCCCCAGCACCGCCCGGCGCCGCCGCCGCCGCCGGCCAGCGTCAACGCACCCGACGGCCGCCCGATCCTCGACCGGCTGCCGATCGGCATTCTGATCTACCGCCTCAACAATCTGATTTACGCCAACCGCGCCTTTTTCGAGTGGACCGGCTACGACTCGCTGCAGGCGCTCGACGAGGCCGGCGGCCTCGACAGCCTGTTCATCGAAACCAACCAAACATTGGATGGCAAAGACACGGCGCAGAGCGGCAAGTCGCTGACCATCGCCACCGTCAACGGCAAGCAGAAGCCGGTCGAAGGCCGGCTGTTCTCAGTGCCGTGGACCGACGAGAACGCGCTGGTGTTGATGATCAACACGCAAGGCGTGTCGGACGAACGCATCAAGGCGACTGAAGCGTCGCTGCGCCGGACCGAAAGCGAGAACCACGAACTGCGCGCCATTCTCGACACCGCCACCGACGGTGTGCTGGTGCTCGACCGTGCCGGCCGCGTGCTGTCGGCCAATCGCAGCGCCGAGGCGCTGTTCGGCTACGACGCCGCCGATTTCACCGAGCTGAGCATCGGCGAATTGTTCGCGCCGGAGAGCCGGCGCGACGTGCTCGATTATCTCGACCGGCTGGCCGATGGCGCCGGCAAACGTCTGCTCGACGTCGGACTTGATGCCGGCCGCGAGGCGATCGGCCGGGTGCGCCAGGGCGGGCTGGTGCCGCTTTACATCACAATGGGCCGGGTCGAAGACGGCGACAAATTCTGCGCGGTGTTGCGCGACGTCACCGCCTGGAAACGCACCGAGGAAGAACTGATCAACGCCCGCCAGCAGGCCGAGCGCGCCTCGACCGCCAAAAGCGAATTCCTCGCCAAGATCAGCCACGAGATCCGCACGCCGCTCAACGCCATCATCGGGTTTTCTGAAGTGATGATGGATGAGCGCTTCGGTGCCATCGGCAACGAGCGCTACAAGCAATATCTCAAGGATATTCACACCTCCGGCGGCCACCTGATTTCGTTGCTCAACGACCTGCTCGATCTGTCGAAGATCGAAGCCGGCAAGCTCGACCTGACCTTCGTCAGCGTCAATCTCAACGACATCGTGCAGCAATGCGTCGCCATCATGCAGCAGGAAGCCAACCGCGAGCGCGTCATCATTCGCACCGCGCTGCCGCCGACCTTGCCGCCGATCGTCGCCGACGCCCGTTCGGTCCGCCAGATCGCGCTCAATTTGTTGTCGAACTCGATCAAGTTCACCGGCGCCGGCGGCCAGGTCATCGTCTCGACCGCGTTGAACGACGACAACGAGGCGGTGTTGCGGGTGCGCGATACCGGCATCGGCATGAGCGAAACCGAATTACAAACCGCGCTTGAACCGTTCCGCCAGCTCGCAACGTCGTCACGCTGGGGCACGAGCGGCACCGGCCTGGGGCTGCCGATCACCAAAGCGCTGGCGGAAGCCAACCATGCCCGGTTCCGCATCACCAGCCAGCCCGACGACGGCACGCTGGTCGAAGTCGCCTTTCCGGCGACACGGGTACTGGCGGAATAGCCCACGCCGTTAGCGAGGTAGGCTTAATGGCGGCTTTTTCGCCGCATCCGCGGCCATGAAAGGGTCACAGACCCCGGCCAATGTTGGCTGTAGCGCGACCGATGGTATAGTCGATTAGCGCCAGACATCGAACATATGGGTTTTGCGACTTTGACGGCTTCCGCTGGCTTCCGACGCTTGGGAATTGTGCTGCTAGCGCTGGTCGCCGGCGCGGCCGCCGTCCTGACGACCGCGGGCTACCTGATTTCGCCGGATACCGTGCGCGCCGAGGTGATGAGCGGCATCCGCTCGGCCACCGGCCTCAACCCGATCCTGCGCGGCAAGGTCAGCGTCTCGCTGTTCCCGAAAGGCAGCGTCAGTTTTGACGACGTCGTGCTCGGAGACCCCAAGCAGCCGGCGCTCAGCGCCGAACGGCTGACCGCCCGTTTGCGGTTCTTTCCGCTGCTGATCGGCCGCGTCGAAATCGCCGACGTCTCGCTTGAGCGGCCGACTATTTCCATCGCCCTCGAACCGGATGGCCGGTCGAACTGGTCTGGCCTGATCGAGGGCTTGGCGCGCAATCAAACGCCGAACGCGAAACACGGCGTCGCGGCGTTCTCCGAAATGCGCATCGACAACGGCACCGTGGTATTGCGCGATCACGAGCACAAGATCGTCGAGACGATCGACCGCATGGATTTTTCGCTGGCCTGGCCGTCGATCTCGAAAAGCTTCGGCGCCACCGGTCATTTCGTCTGGCATGACGAACCGGTCGACGCCAGCCTCACGCTCGCCGATTTCCGTTCGGCGCTGGCCGGCAGCAGCACCGGCCTGAAGCTGCGCATCGCCGCCAAGCCGTTGCATGCCGCGTTTGAAGGTTCGATCAGCGTCAAGCCGACGGTCAAGATCGAAGGCACGCTGGCCGCCAATTCTCACTCGCTGCGCGACGCCATGGTCTGGGCCGGGCAGAATTCGCCGCCCGGCGGCGGCTTCGGCCAGTTCTCGATCAAGGCAAAAGCCAATGTCGTCGGCGGCACCATCGGCCTGTCGGGCGTCAATGTCGAACTCGACGGCAACACGCGCCGAAGGCGTGCTGACCTTTGCCACCGACGGCCGCAAGACGCTGCAAGGCACGCTGGCTGCCGACACGCTCGACCTGACGCCTTATGTCTCGACCATCCGCCTCTTGGCCGCCAACCAGCACGCCTGGAGCGACGCCCGCATCGTGCCGGACGGGTTGTCCAAGATCGATTTCGATCTGCGGCTGTCGGCGGCGAAAGTGGTGCTGGCCTCGGCCACGCTCGGCCGCACCGCGATCGGCGCCAATCTGCGCGCCGGTCATCTGACGGTGACCGTCGGCGAAGCGCAGGCCTATGGCGGCGTCATCAAGGGGTCGATGGAGCTGGCTAATCTCGATTCCGACGTCGACGTTAAATCGCAGTTGCAGTTCACCGATGTCGATCTGGAAACCTGCCTCGGCCAGTTGTTCGGGCTGCACCGGCTCGAAGGCAAGGGCGACATGTCGCTCGCCGTCGAAGGCAAGGGCGACAGCGTGCTGGCGGTCACCCGTACCATGCACGGCACAGCCGGGCTGACCGGCGAGAAAGGCGAGATCGCCGGACTTGATGTCGAGCAATTGTTGCGGCGGCTGGAACGGCGGCCGCTGTCGGGCGGCGGCGAATTCCGCACAGGTTCGACACCCTATGATAAGATCACCGTCGCCTTGAAGATTGTCAAAGGCATGGTGTCGGTCGGCAACGTGAAAATTGAAAGCCCGACAGTGCGGCTAGCGCTCGTCGGCCAAGCGTCAATTCCGGATCGCGAATTGGATCTCAAGGGCACCGCCGCGCTGGTCACCGCCAGCCGGACCGGCGCCGCGCCGTTTGAACTGCCCTTTATCGTCCAGGGCACATGGGACGACCCGATCATGCTGCCGGACGCCGAGGCCCTGATCCGCCGCTCGGGTGCGGCCGCGCCGTTGCTGCGGGCGATGCGCGAGCGCAGCGCGCGCGATAGCGTGCGTTCGGCGATTGATCGGTTGACCGGCGGTGGTGGCGCCGCGCCGGCCAGTGTGCCGGCAGCCGAAGAAACGACCGCGCCGGTGCAAAAGGCCGAATAACAACCAGGGCTTCGAATTGATAATAACGCGCGGGCGCTTGCGCTCAGCCGCGCCGGCCCGGCCTTCAGACCTCGGCCGTGTCGGCGTCGCCAACCGACGTTGGTTTTAACTTCGCCGCCGGTACGCGCGGCGCCGGGCCGTAATAACCGCCGAGCTTCACGCTCTCGCGCGGCTTCAGCAAAATCGAGATGATGCGTTCCTGCAGCGCCTTGGCCGAGACCGGCTTGCACAGGAATTCGTTGACGCCCAGTTTTACCGATTCGAGGATCCGCCAGCGTTCGCCATGGGCGGACAGCATGATGATCGGAATGTCCGGCACCGGGAAAGCACCGGGCGACCGCACGATGCGCACCAGTTCCGGTCCATTGAGCAACGGCATTTCCCAATCGAGAATGACGATATCGGGTTTACCGTTGCGGATCATTTCAAGCGCGGCCAGGCCGTCGCCGGCCTCCATGATCGATTTCACGCCAATATTGCCGAGCAGGCCACGCACCATTTTGCGGGTAAACGCATTGTCATCAACCAACAGCACGCTGAGCTGATTGAAGAGAAAGGCGGTGCGTTTGGCGTTGATGTTCATCGCTGGGACCGATTTGAGCTGCGACAATGGCCGGCAATCGTCATTTTGACGTTAACGTGCGGCGAACCGCGTCTTGCCAGCCGGCATATTTGGCGGCGCGGCCGGCTGCCGCCATGCGCGGTTCGAACCGGCGGTCGAGCCGCCATTGCGCGGCAAAACCCGCCAGATCCGGACAAATGCCGGCGGCCCGGCCGGCCAGATAGGCCGCGCCGAGCGCGGTGGTTTCCATCACCACCGGACGGTCGACCGGGGCTGCCAGAATATCGGCCAGAAATTGCATGCAGGGTTCGCTCGCGGTCATGCCGCCGTCGACCCGCAACACGGTGGCGGCCTCGTCCAGCGCCGGCCAGTCGGCGCGCATCGCTTCGAACAGATCGCGGGTCTGGTAGCCGACCGACTCGAGCGCGGCGCGCGCAATCTCAGGCCCGCCCGAATTGCGGGTCAGGCCGAACAGGGCGCCGCGCGCCTGCGGGTCCCAATATGGCGCGCCCAGACCGACAAAGGCCGGCACCAGATAAACCTGCTCGGCCGGATCGGCCTTGGCTGCGAGCGCGCCGACCTCGGCCGAGCTCTCGATGATCTTCAAGCCGTCGCGCAGCCATTGCACGGCGGCGCCGGCGACAAAGATCGACCCTTCCAACGCGTAGGTCCGTTTGCCGTCGAGCTGATAAGCGATGGTGGTCAGCAGCCGGTGGCGCGATGCGACCTGCTGGTCACCGGTGTTGAGCACCATGAAACAGCCGGTGCCGTAGGTCGACTTCATCATACCGGGCGTGAAGCATCCCTGGCCGACGGTTGCGGCCTGCTGGTCGCCAGCCACGCCGCGGATCGCGATCGGTCCGCCGAACAGGTCCGGCGCCGTGACGCCGAACTCGCCGGCGCAATCGCGCACCGCCGGCAGCATATCCATCGGCACCCCGAAGATCCGGCACAGATCGGCGTCCCATTGGCCGCTGCTAATATCGAGCAGCATGGTGCGCGCAGCATTGGTGGCGTCGGTGACATGGGCCTTGCCGCCGGTCAACCGCCACAGCAGAAAACTGTCGATGGTGCCGAAGGCGAGTTCGCCAGCTTGCGCCTTGGCGCGCGCGCCGTCGACATGATCGAGCAGCCACGCGATCTTGCTGGCGGAGAAATACGGATCGAGCAGCAGTCCGGTCTTGGCGGCGATCTCCGGTTCGTGACCGGCGGCACGCAAAGCCTCGCACCAGTCAGCGGTGCGCCGGTCCTGCCAGACGATCGCTTTGTGAATGGGCTTGCCGGTGGCGCGATCCCAGACCACGACGGTCTCGCGCTGATTGGTAATGCCGATGCCGGCAATATCTTTGGCGGCGAGCCCGGCCTGCGCCATCGCCGCGCGCACGGTGTCGACCACGGCCTGCCAGATATCCTCGGCATCGTGCTCGACCCAGCCGGAGGCCGGAAAATGTTGCGGCAGTTCGCGCTGCGCGGTGGCGAGTGGCTTCAAACTCGCATCGAACACAATCGCCCGCGTCGAAGTGGTGCCTTGATCGATGGCAATGAGAAAACTTGTCAAATCAGTCCCCGGCCCTGCCGCATGTTCGCGTCGGCCAAGGCTAGCGCATCGGCACGGCGGCTGGGAACCCTAGCTGAGCATCACCATATGGGCGGCTTCATCGCCATCGGCATGAATCGTGTCGATCATCTTGCGCGGCGCCGGACCGTAATAATCGCCCGACTTGACCAGCGGACGCGGGTTCGCCAGCACCGCCACCAGCCGGTCGCGCAGCGACTTCGCAGACACCGGCTTAAGCAGAAATTCGTTGATGCCGACTTCAACGGCCTCGATCACCCGCGAGCGCTCGCCGTGGCCGGTGAGCATGATGATTGGAATGTCGGGAAACGGAAACGTCATCGGCGAGCGTACCATGCGCACAAAGCCGGCGCCGTCGAGGCCGGGCATTTCCCAATCGAGGATGACGATATCCGGCTGCTGATTGCGGATCATGTCGAGCCCGGCCGGACCGTCCTGCGCCTCGTAAATGGTGCGCACGCCGATGCTCATCAGCAAGGTGCGAACGACCTTACGCATGTATAGCTCGTCATCGACGATCAGCACACTGCTGGCCGCAATGCGGGCTTCAAGTGCCTTTGTGTCCATTGGCATTGGCCACCCCAAATTTTACAGACTAATTTGAGCATATAAAGATAACGATGCGCTAAACCCGCGCCGGCCATTTGCAGCTGTTGCGATAACGATTGATTAACCTTGGATGCGGCGCCGGTGACGCTACGACGCCGGCAGCGCGCGTAAGGACGCGATAAAGTCGTCGATCGCGGCGCGATCTTCGGCGCTGGCCTTGAGTCCGAGCTTGCTGCGCCGCCACAGCACATCGTCGGCGGTCTGCGCCCATTCATGCGCGACCAAATAACGCAGTTCGGCGCCGGTCAGATCGCCGGCAAAGCGCGGTCCGAGATCGTCAAGGCTCTGCGCCTCGCCCAAAATGCGTTCGCAGCGCAGACCATAAGCACGCGCCAGCCGCCGCGCATGCGGCTCGGTCAAAAACGGCCAGCGTTCGATCATCTCGGCAACCACACCGTCGAACCCTTCGGCCGGAAACTCGCCGCCGGGCAATCGGGAGCTGGCGGTCCAAGCCGGCTGGGTCTGGAAGTAATCGCCGATCTTGCCCATCGCCGACTCAGCCAGCCGGCGATAGGTGGTGATCTTGCCGCCGTAGATCGTCAGCAACGGCGCAACGCGATGCGGCGCGTCCAGCTCCAGCACATAATCCCGCGTGACGTCTTCCGGCTTGCCAGCGCCGTCGTCATACAGGGCACGCACGCCGGCATAGGACCAGACGATCTCGTCGGGTGTCAGTTTGTCGCGGAAATAACGATTGGCCTGGTCGCAGAGATAAAGGATCTCGGCCGGGTCGGGCGCCGGCGAGGTCAGATCGCCGACGAAATTTTCATCGGTCGTGCCGATCAAGGTGAAGTCGTCGGCGAACGGCAAAGCAAACACCACCCGGCCGCCGGCGGCCTGCAGGATGTAACCGCTGTCGTGCGCAAAACGCTTGCGCACCACGATGTGGCTGCCTTTGATCAGGCGCACGCGGGCTTTGAGCTTGTCGCGAATGATGGTGTCGGCGACCTCGCCGATCCAGGGACCGGCCGCATTGACCAAGACGCGCGCGGTCGCGGTCTCGCGGCGGCCATGGCTGTGCAGCACCAGTTCCCAATCGTCGCGCCGCTCGACCCGCACGCAACGGGTGCGGGTGCGAATGGTGGCGCCGCGCTCGGCGGCATCGAGCGCATTGAGCACGACCAGCCGGCTGTCGTCGACCCAGCAATCGGAATATTCGAAGGCGTAGCGGAACGAGCGCTTGAGCGGCTGACCGACAACGTTATGGGTGAGATCGATGGTGCGCGCACCCGGCAACAATTTGCGCGCGCCCAGCATGTCATAGAGGAACAGCCCGAAGCGCAACATCAGCGGCGACCGGCCGCCCGGCGCCGGCGGCAACACGAAGCGCATCGGCTTGACCAGATGCGGCGCCATGGTGAGCAGCACCTCGCGCTCCGACAGCGCCTCGCGCACCAGCCGGAACGCGCGCTTTTCGAGATAGCGCAGACCGCCGTGCACAAGCTTCGACGAGGCCGACGAAGTGCCCGACGCCAGATCGTTCATCTCGACCAGCAGCACGCGCAGGCCCCGGCCGGCGGCATCGCGCGCCAGGCCGGTTCCGTTGATGCCGCCGCCGATAATGGCGAGGTCGTAGTCGGCCATAGGGCTGATTGCCAATTCGTGGTGGGCTTAAACAAGACTGGGGTGGTTTGCCGGGCCAATCTAGCGCCCTCCCCGTTAACACCGCTTAAAGCAGCAAAAAATCGTCTGCCCAAGCGGGAAATGCCGGGGCATATTAGCGGCAATCGTCATGGAGGCCAGCGATGGACTTTTCCGGCAAGCATGTGGTCGTAACCGGCGGAACCGGCGCGCTCGGCAGCACGGTCACCGATCTCCTGTTGGCGGCGGGCGCGACCTGCACCGTGCCCTATCGGCATGAGACCGAAGCCGAGCGCTTTGCCCATCGCGATCACCCCAAGGTGACGCTTGTTCCGGCCGGCGACCTCGCCGACGAAGCGGCAGTCGCCAAGCTCTATGCCGGCGCGCCGGTCTGGGCCTCGATCCACATCGCCGGCGGCTTCGCGCCCGGTACCGTCGCCGACACCGACAAGGCCGCCTTGATGGCGCAACTCGACGGCAATCTGGTCTCATGCTTCTTGTGCTGTCACGCGGCGGTGCGGGCGATGCAGACAGCGGGGCATGGTGGCCGCATCGTCAATGTCGCATCGCGTCAAGCGCTGGAGCAACGCTCGGGCGCCGGCATGACCGCCTATACCATCGCCAAGTCGGGCGTGGCGGCGCTGACCATCGCGCTCGCCGAGGAGGTTGCCAAAGACAGCATCCTGGTCAACGCGGTCGCACCATCGATCATGGACACGCCGGCCAATCGCAAGGCGATGCCGAAAGCGCATTTCGATTCATGGCCGAAGGTCGATGAGGTCGCTGCGACGATCTTGTTTTTGGCGTCGGCGGACAATCGGGTGACGCGCGGCGCGATCGTGACGGTTTATGGGAAGTCATAAACCGCCATCCTGAGGCGCGAGCGCAGCGAGCCTCGAAGGATGGCTGCTCGGGCCGTCGCCCTTCGAGGGCCGCCTACGGCGTCCACCTCAGGGTGACGGGTTACCCTGCGGCCGGGACCAGCTCCAACGGCGGGCGCAACATGCGCTGCACGGTGTTGGACGCGACCACGGTGCGCTGCTCGGCAAACGCTTCGTGGTTCTTCTCGATGTCGTCGAGATCGTAGAGATAGTTGACCATCACGCCGTAGGACTGGTCGATGCCCTTTTCCGATACGTCGGCCAGCCAGTTAATGCGCTCAAGCCGCGCGCCATTGCCGAGATGGAAGCGCGCCACCGGATCAACCGGCAGACCCCGCGCGCTGCGCGCGCGCAGATAGTAATAAGCAGCAGCGCGCATGATCGGCTCGCGCAGCTCCGTGACCTTCTCCGTGTCGACCCACCAGCCGGGCTCGTCGAGCGCGGCGAGCGTGGTCTTGTCGGCCTCGCTGATGGCCGACGAATTCTCCTGCGCCCGTTCGCGCTTGAGCCACTTCGCGAAAGTCGGCGCCGGCGACAAGGTCACCAGCGTCGAAATCTTGGGCAATTCACGGCAGATTTCCTCGACCACTTGCTTGATCAGGAAGTTGCCGAACGACACACCGGCCAGGCCGCGCTGGCAATTGGAAATCGAGTAGAACGTGGCGGTCCGCGCCTTGTCGAGCCCAACGGTGTCGCGCCCACTCGCCAGGATCGGCGCGATTGCCGCCGGAATGTCACGCGACAACGCGACCTCGACGAAAATCAGCGGCTCATCGACCAGCGCCGGATGGAAGAAGGCGTAGCAGCGCCGGTCCGGCGGATCGATGCGGCGGCGCAGATCGTCCCAATCGTGAATCTCGTGGACCGCCTCATAGCGGATGATCTTTTCCAGCACGATCGCCGGCGAAGACCAGTCGACATGGCGAAGCACCAGGAAGCCACGATTGAACCAGGAGGTGAACAGATGCACGAAATCATCGTCGACCGCGCTGAGGTCGTCGCGATTGGGCAGCACATCCATGAGCTGCTCGCGCATCCGTACCAGTGCGCGGGTGCCGCCGGGGGCGAGGTTGAGCCGGCGGAACAGTTCCTGCCGGCGCGGTTCGGAGGCGCTATGCACCTTGCGCGCGGTCTCATCGTTCGGGTTTTCGCGCCAGGCATCGATCGCCTCCTGCAGGCGTGCCGGGTCGGTGCCGTAGCGTTGCGCCAGCGCCTCGAAGAAGGCGATGCGCGGGCCGGTGGTCAGTTCGGCGTAACGGCCGAGGATTTCGCGCGCCAGCGCCACGCCGGAGGCTTCGCCCCGGCCCGACAGCAAATGCTCGCATAGTTCGATCAGGCTGTCCGAGCGCGCGGCATCGCCGCCACGCCGGTCTCGGCCGCGGTCGAGCAAGGCCCGGCCGCGGTCGGAAATACTCTGCAACAGTTCGCCAAAAAACGATGTGTTCATCTCACCCCGCCGCAGCACCCATCATATGGTTAGGTAACCATGTGGCGATACCAGGAAAGATAGACATTATGATGAGGCCGAGAACCATCATCATGACATAGGGGACAGCCCCCCACAGCACCGTTTTGGTCGAAACATCTGGCACGATGCCGTTGACCACGAACAAATTGAGGCCGACCGGCGGGGTAATCAGGCCGATTTCCATGTTGATGGTCACAATGACGCCGAACCAGACCGGATCGAAGCCGGCTGCCGTAATAATGGGCAGCAGAATCGGCGCGGTCATCAGGATGATGCCGGCCGGCGGGATGAAGCAGCCGGCGACCAGCAGGAACAGATTGATCATCCCCATCAGCACCCAGCGGTTGAAGTGGGCGTCGGCAATCGCCTGCGCCAGCGTCTGGGTGATGTAGAGCGAGGTCAGCATGTAGCCGAACAGCGCGGCGGCGGCGATGATCATCAGGATCATGACCGACTCGCGCGTGGTCGAGCGCAGGATTTCCCACCACGCCTTCGGTTGCCACATCCGGTAGATGACGATGGCAAGGATCGCACACAGCGCGGCGCCGACGCCGGCCGCTTCCGATGGTGTCGCAACGCCACCATAGAGCGTGTACATCACGCCGGCCACGACCAGCAGGAACGGCGCGACCTTGGGGATGGTTTCGAACTTTTCCTTCCACGAAAAGCGGAACTCCGGCGCATAGGCGCGGAAGCCCTTGAACCAGATGTAGACCAGCGTCCAAGCCATAAACAGGAAGGTCAGTAGCAGGCCCGGAAAGACGCCGGCCAGGAACAGCCGGCCAATCGAGGTCTCGGTGGCGATGCCATAGAGAATGAAGGTGATCGACGGCGGGATCAGAATGCCGAGCGTGCCACCGGCGCAGATCGAGCCAGTCGCGACTTCATCCGGATAGCCACGCTCGCGCATCTCGGGGATGCCCATCTTGCCGATGGCGGCGCAGGTCGCCGGCGACGAGCCGGTGAGCGCGGCGAAGATCGCGCAGGCGCCGAGATTGGAAATCACCAGTCCGCCGGGCACGCGATAAAGCCAGCGGTCGAGCGCGGCGTAGAGATCCTTGCCCGCCGGTGACGAGCCGATCGCCGCGCCCATCATGATGAACATCGGGATCGCGACCAGCGTGAAATCGTCGAGGCTCGAATAAAACGTTTCGGCCACCACCTGAATGCTGTCGAAGCCCTGGAACAGCACCAGGAAGATCACGGCGACGGCGCCGAGACCGAAGGCGACGGGAATACCCGACAGCAATGTCACAACGGTGACGGCGAGGATGACAGCCCCTTCAATAGCCGGGTTCATGCGACGTGTTCTTCATGCGAGAGGGAGAACGGGGCCATCCGGCCGGTGGCGACGGCGATCACGTCCGCGACGTATTGCAGAACCAATAGTCCAAGCCCAACCGGCATCGAGAAATACGGCACCCAGAGCGGCGCGCGCCAGACCGTGTCGGAATGCCAGTCCTTGGTCCAGGACTGGTACCAGAACTTGGAGCACAGAACGAACAGCGTGACACAGAACGCCAAGGCCAGCAGGTTGGCGAAAATGGCCAGCCAATAGCGGCCGCGCGGACCGAGATAGATCGGCAGGACGTCGACATTGACGTGGCCGCGCGTCAGCAGAACGTAAGGGCAGCCGATGAATGTCGTCGCGATGACGCTGTAAGTGACGACGTCGAGCTGCCAGATCGTCGTCATATTAAAGACGTAGCGCTCGACCACCATATCGCAGATCACGATCACGGCGGCGGCGATCAGCAGCGACGCCACCAGCCCGGCGAGGCGCGACAGCATACTCACAGCCCAGAAAAACTTGTCCATCGGAGAGATCATCCAATCTGAGCCGGCGGACGCTTAAAGCCGGCAGGCGCGGCGCACGAATGCCGGCCGGCGGAGTTTCCGCCGGCCGGCACATCATCGACGATGGCGCTATTTCACCGCGAGGGCTTCGTCAATCAGCTTCATGCCGTTCGGAACCTTTTTCTCGAAATCGGCATAGGAGCTCTTCTTCGCGACATCGATCCAGGCCTGGTATTCGGCGTCGTTCAGCGTGACGACCTTGACCTTGTGATCCTTGAAGGCCTTGATCGAAGCTTCGTTCACGGAATCGGCCTTGCTTTCGTAGAAGGCCTGGGCCTTCTTGCCGGCGGCAATGATCGCGTCCTGCTGCTTCTTGTTGAGCTTGTTGAACGACTTCTTCGACATCAGCACCGGCTCATACATGAACCAGAGCGCGTTGTTGCCGGGCGCGGTCAGACAGTCGGTCACTTCATACAGGCGCATCGACTGGAACGAGCCGAGGCTGGTGTCGGTGCCGTTGACGACGCCGGACTGGAAGGCGTTGTAGATTTCGTTCGACGGCGGGCTGACGATCGAGGCACCAGCGGTCTTCCACATGTCGGCGAAGGTGATGCCGGCGGAGCGGAACTTGCGGCCCTTCATGTCGGCCGGCTTGGTGATGCAGCCATTCTTGGAGGCCATGCCGCCGGCGAACCATGCGTCGGACAGAACGATGACGCCGCTCTTTTCAATCGCGGCGCGCATCTGCGTCATGAAAGGCGATGCGTTGATACGCTTGGCGCGATCCTGGCTGCGGATCAGGCCGGGCATCAAGGTGGCGCCGAACACCGGAACCTTGCCGCTGGCGTAATCGAGCGGGAACAGGGAAATGTCGAGCTGGCCATTGACCATGGCGTTCCACTGCTCTTTCGCCTTGAACAGCGAGGCGCCCGGATAGACCTGAACATTGAGGCCGACATTGGCGTCTTTGGCTTCCTTGGCGATCATCAACACCATGTCGTCGCGGATGTCGTGCTTGCCGCCCGGGAACTGATGCGAGGCGCGCAGCGTGACTTGCGCTTGTGCCTGGTCTTGCGCCGAAGCCGAGATCGCGATGACCGCGACCGCGCCGGCCAAAAGTGTTGCCAGCTTACTCATCTTACCCATTGGGTCATCCTCCATTTAAGTCTTTTGTGACGGCGGGAGAGCCCGCCGCGTTTTGCCGTGGCCGGCACGATAGCGAAAAAACCAGCAGCCACGCCTGCATTTAAACTAGCCGTGGGTGCGTCACAGCGCCATAGCCTTTTCGGCTATTCGTCCGCAACCCCCCTTCGTAATATGAAAAATCCCGGTCTGGCCAGCGCGCACCGATGCATTTATAACGCCCCGCAACATCGTTCTTTACCCTAATTGCCTGGAGTTTCTCGACATGGCCAAGCCGCTGGCGGGTATCCGCGTCCTCGAACTTGCCCGCATTCTGGCCGGCCCCTGGGCCGGGCAAACGCTGGCCGACCTCGGCGCCGACGTCATCAAGGTCGAGCGCAAGGGCGCCGGCGACGACACCCGCGGCTGGGGCCCTCCTTTCGTTGAAGCCGCCAATGGCGGAAATATTGGCGCCGCCTATTTTCATGCCGCCAACCGCGGCAAGCGTTCGATCGAAGTTGATTTCGACACCGAAGAAGGCCAGCGCATCGTCAAGAAGCTGGCGGCGAAGTCCGACATTCTGATCGAGAACTTCAAGGTCGGCGGCCTGGCCAAGTTCGGCCTCGACTACAAGAGCATCGCGGCCGAATGCCCGCGTCTGATCTATTGCTCGGTCACCGGCTTCGGCCAGGACGGGCCTTATGCCAAGCGCGCCGGCTATGACCTGATGGCGCAAGGCATGGGCGGCATCATGGACCTGACCGGCACGCCCGACGGCGAGCCGACGCGCATCGGCATTCCGATGTCGGATATCTTTACCGGCGTCTATTCGGTGGTCGGCATTCTGGCGGCTTTGCAGCAACGCGAGCGCACCGGCAAAGGCAGCTATGTCGACACCGCGCTGGTCGATTCGACCGTCGGCGTGCTGTCGAACCAGGCGCTCAATTATATGGTGTCCGGCAAGGTTCCCAAGCGCATCGGCAACGCGCACGCCAATATTGTGCCCTATCAGGTGTTCCCGACATCCGACGGCTACGCCATCGTCGCGACCGGTAATGACAATCAGTACGTCAAGTTCTGCAATGTGCTGGGCGCGCCGGAACTGGCGCAGGATCCGAAGTATCTCAACAATGTCGGCCGCCTCACCCATCGCGAGGAGCTGATCGGAAAGCTGTCGGCACTTACCGCGCAGATCAAGCGCGACGACTTGCTGGCCAAGCTCGAAGCCCAGCAGGTGCCGGCCGGACCGATCAACGATGTCGAGCAGGTGTTCAAGGATCCGCAAGTCATCCACCGCGGCATGAAGCTCGAATTGGCGAGCCCGGCCGCCAAAGGCGGCACCATTCCCGGCGTGCGCACGCCGATCGTGATCGACGGCTGGAAGGCGGCCAGCGAACGGCCGGCGCCGCTGCTCGGCGAGCACAGCGCCGAAATTTTGAAGGAGATCGGCGAAGGCTGACGTCGTCGCCAAATTGCTACGACTAAACGACAACGGCCATGGCAGTTTTCGCTGCCATGGCCGTTACCATTTTTCAGCCTGTGCCGGTCAGGCGACCGCGGTCGGCGCCAATGCGTCGATGTCGGTCGCAACGTCGATGATGACCGGGCGATTGGCAGCCAAAGCCTTGGCCAAAGCCGGCGCGAAATCGTCCGGCTTCTCGACGCGGATACCAAGCGCACCCATGTCCTCGGCGATCCTGGCGAAGTTCATCTTGGTGTAGGTCCACAACTCGCGCGCCTGCTCGGTCTGCTCGCCGCCATAGGCGCGGTCGAAACCGCGCTTCGACTGATTGCCGCCGCCATTGTTATTGACGACGGTGACCGAGTTGAGTTTCCAGCGCACCGCGGTTTCGATTTCGCCGATGTGATACCAGAAGCCGGCGTCGCCGGTGAACACCACAACCGGACGGTCCGGGCACGCCGCCTTGGCGCCGAGACCGGCGCAGAACGCCCAGCCGAGATGGCCGGCGCTGCGGATATAGCTCTGGGTCGGCACGCGCGTGTCGTAGAGGCCGCCCATCCACATGCCGGCGTGGCCGGTGTCGACGATGACGATGGCGTCGTCCGGCACATGTTTGGTGAGATCGCCGACAGATGCGGCCGGGATGGATCGGCACCTGATCGGATTCCAGCATGCTCTTGTATTTCGCCGCCCAGTCGGCGCGCAGCTTGGCGATTTCCGTGATCCAGGCTTCGCGCTTTTTGGCGCTGGCCTTGTCGGCCTGCGCCAGCATCGCGATCAGCACCGCCTTGGCGTCGCCCAGCACGCTGGCCTGCAGCGGATAATTGCGGCCGAGCGATTCCGGTTCGATGTCGATCTGGATCGCCGGCGTGCCGATTTTCGGCACCGCCCAGAAATGCGTGGTCATGCCGCCGGTCTCGGTGCCGATGAAACAGACCAGATCGGCGCGGTTGACGGCAAGGTTGGCGGTCTCGCGCGAATAGCTGCCGACGACGCCGACCGACAGCGGATGCACACCCGGGATGCTGTCCTTGCCGTTGAGCGAGGTTGCGACCGGAATTTGCAAGGCTTCGGCAAGCGCGACCAGATCGCGGCCGGCGCCGGAGGCGCGCACGCCGCCACCGGCGACGATGATCGGGCGCTCCGCCTGTTGCAGCAGGTCGAGCGCGGCTTTGACGTGCGCCGCTTCCGGCTGCGGACGGAACGGCGGCACCTGCGCGAACTGAGGTTCGACCAGCGGTTCGATCTCGGCCTCTTCCTGATCGACCTGGCCTTCATTGCCGCGGAATTGCAGATGCACCGGACCGGGCGCGCCCGAGGTCGCGACGCGGAACGCCTGGCGCACCATGTCGGGAAAGCGCGACACGTCGTCGACGGTGGCGTTCATCTTGGTCACCGGCTCGAACGCCGGCACGTCATCGATTTCCTGATAGACCTTGCGGAACTTGGTCTTGGCGTCGCGGCCGCCGGTCATGGCGATGACCGGCGAATGCGCCAGAAAAGCGTCGCGCAAACCGGCGGCGAGATTGAGCGCGCCGATCACCTGCGCCATGCAGATGCCGGGCTTGCCGGAGGCGCGGGCATAACCGTCGGCCATGTAAGCGGCGGACTTTTCGCCGTGACAATGGACGCGCGCGATCTTGGTGCGGCGTTCCATTTCGGCGAAGGTCCGCCGTAAGCACCGCCGGCACCATGAAGACGTGAGTGACGCCATAGCCGGCCAGCATATCGGCCAGCACTTCGGCGCCGGTGCGTTTGGTGTTGTGTCCGAGCATCAGGTTCGTTTCCTCGATTGTTTATTCTTACAAAATCAGGCGTTTGCGCAGCGACAGCCACTCCCACAATACGACGACGCACAAGATGGCAGTGACCGCGGCCAGCAGGATGATCGGCGTGACGCCGTGGGCGACCGACGGCACGAACAACAGAATGGCCAGCAGCACAATCAGCAGGCCAAGACCGATCAGATGCGATAGCGGCATATTCGGCGCCGACATGCGCTTGAACAAAATACTGCCGATCATATAAAGCGCCGAGCCGCCGACAATGACGGCCAAGGCTTGCGGTCCGGTATGGCCGCCGGGATGGTGCAGCACCAACTCGTCGCCGACGGCGGCGACGATAATGCCGGCGACGATGAAGATGTGCATATAAGTGTAGCCGGAGCGCGCCAGCCGGCCGGGATCTTCCGACGATGCGATCAAGCGGCTGCCGCGCTCAGCGCCAATGTTGAAATAGACCGCCCAGAGCGCGACGCTGTTGACGAAAGCGACGACGAAGGCGGCGGCGTTTTCACCGGTCCACGGCAGATCGGCGAAGCTGGCGCCGGTGATCAGGATCGACTCGCCAAGCGCGATGATGATGAACAGGCCGCAGCGTTCGGCTATGTGGCCGCCCTCGACCACCCAGTCGGCCGTCAAGGAACGGCGCAGTCCCGGCACCCAGAAGCCGACGAGCGGCGCAATCGATTCAAGCACGACCGCCACCGCCCACAATTCGAGCCGCACAACGCCGGCGCCAAAACAGCCCGCGATCCATAACGGCGCGATCGCCAGATGCCAGATGCCGATGCGCATGAAATTGCGGAAATTGCCGCGATCGTACCGGAACGTCGCCCACAACATGAAACCATTGCGCGCCAGCTGCATAAAAATATAGGCCAGCGCCACCGCGAAGGCGCGGTCGTCGAAAGCCTTCGGAATGGCCGCCGCCAGCACCAGCCCAGCGAGCATCATCGCAAACAGCAGCAACCGAACCGCGGGCTTTTCCGGATCGAGCCAGTTAGTGACCCAAGCGGTGTCGATCCAGGCCCACCACACCGCAATCAACATGACCGCGGTCTGCGCGGCGCCAAACGGCGTCAGATGATGCAGCAGGCCATGCGACAATTGCGTCACCGCGAACACGAACACCAGGTCGAAAAACAATTCGACGAAGGTGACGCGGCTGTGCTCGTGGCCCTGCCGGACGCGCAAATGATTGATGCGGGCTGTGAGGAGTTCCATTTAGTCCAGTTCGGCTTTCATGACGCATCTGTGACGATGGCCTACTTGATCGCCAGCGGATTGATCGGCGAACCGACCGCGCCGGTGATCGGCAACGCCGGGGCGACGAACATGAATTCGTACACCTTATCGGCGTCGCAGTCGTCGGCCAGTTCCTTGAGCTGGAAGATTTCACCCATGGTCATGCCCATGATCGGAATCGTGATCCAGTGCCAGGGCTGGTTGATGCCCGGCTCGGATTCGTTCGGGCGCACTTCGCAGCCCCAGGTGTCGGAGGCCAGCGCGGCCAGTTCGACGCGCTTGATCCATTCCAGCGTCTCGAAGGCAAAGCCGGGCGCGTCGCCGCCGGGATAGCCATCCCAGGTGCCGGCCTTCTGGCAGCGTTCCATCATGCCGGTGCGCACGATGACATAATCGCCGCGCTTCATGGTGACCCCCTGTTTCTTGGCGGTCTCGTCGAGATCGGCGCAGGTGATGCCGTAGCCGTCTTCGAGCGACTCAACGCCCTTGGCGCGGGCGACATCGAGCAACACGCCACGGCCGACCATCTTGTTCTTGGTCTTTTCGATGCCGCATTTCTGCGCGCCCGCGCTCGTCACCTCGCGGCAGTCGTAGCCATTCCACATATAGTCTTCATAGAAGACGTGGCCGAGGCCGTCCCATTGCGTGCCGCATTGCAACGGCATGGTCACCATGTCGTCGGCGGCGCGGATGCCGCGCTTGTCGAGCACGCCGGAATAGGCGTCGGTGCCAGTCCGCAGCATGGTGTGGATCGGATTGGTGCGCCCCATCGACGGGTATTTCGACTTCGCGCCCTGCGGGCCGGTGTGGTCGAAATTCAGTGCCAGCGAAATCACCTTGCCCTTCTTGACCAGCTGCGAGGCGGCGACAATGTCTTCCGGGCTGGTGTAGTTCAGCGTGCCGATTTCATCATCGGGACCCCACTTGCCCCAGTTTTTGTATTTCTCGGCGGCGTCGGTCATGTCCTGACGCGTGATTTTGCGGTCTGCCATGTCGTGTTTCCTCTGATTTTCTTTTGGTGGGTTTAAGCGACTGGTACGGAACGAAAGCCCGCCGCCAGAAACGGAACCATGTGGCGCAGAGCGCGCTTTACGTTGCCCGGATCGATGCGCCCACCGGTCAACGTCTGCATACGCCCGCTATTGGCCATGGTGTAGTACATGGCGCCAAGCATGAAATGAAACCGCCATTCGACGTCGGCGCGCGGCAGGTCGTCGAGCGTCTGCGCAATCGCGTCGATGTATTTGCGGCTCGAGAAATCGAAAGCCTTCGATAAAATTTTTCGCGACAGCGCTTCCGGCGCCGCCGCCAGCCGCGCGCGCAGCTTGGCGAAGGCCGGGCCGCCGAATTGCGGCTGCATGCCCAGCACCAGCGCCGGCCGCAGGAAAGCCTCAAGCAGTTCTTCCAGCGTCGGCTTTTTGCCACCTTCGTAACAGGCCGCCAACAAGCGCAGGCGTTCCTCGGCAATTGGCGCGGCACGTTGCGCAAATATCGCCTCCAGCAACCCTTCCTTGGAGCCGAAGTGATAGGCGATCGAGGCGAGATTGACCTTGGCTTCGGTGGTAATGGCGCGCAGGCCGACTCCGGTCATGCCGTATTCGGCAAACAAACGCTCGGCCACATCCAGAATACGCTCGCGCACAGAGGGCTCGGCTTTGGTCGAAACCTTGCCAGCAAGCTTACGGGTTTTGGCGGCAGGCGCGGCTTTGTCGCGCCCGGTTTTCACATCGCGCAAACGCAGCTTCGCTGCTGTTCTTAACCGCGGTTTGCCCGCTACTTTTGCGGCACTCGCTTTCACCATCACCCTCGTCGTCCCCAACCATCGCGCGCTTGACTCGCCAACCGCCATTTGGGACAAGTGAAAAGTAAACAGTCGTTTGTTTAATGTCAATTAGCGGCCGGACACTGGCGAAATTCGCGATTGGCAACAAGAAAAAACGTCAAACGATAAAATGAAAGTGCGCGCGATGACCGACGCTGCCGCCACCCAAAAAAGCCGCAAAACCATCCTCACCGTTGCCGTCACCGGCAACCTCACCACCATTGACCAACACCCCGGCCTGCCTTGCACGCCCGAACAGATCGCCAACGCGGCGCTCGAATCGGCGAAGGCAGGCGCGGCGATTGCGCACTTGCATGTGCGCTATCCCGACGGCCGGCCGAGCATGGAGCTGGCGCATTACCGCGAGACGGTCGACCGCATTCGCGACAAGAATTCCGACCTGATCATCAATCTCACGACTGGCCCCGGCGGCCGTTTCGTACCAGGCAAAGACGATCCGCGCGTCGCCGGCCCGGGCAGCACGCTCATTCATCCGCTCAAGCGAATCGAGCACATCGTCGAACTCAAGCCCGAAATCGCCACACTCGACCTCAACACCATGTGGTCTGGCTCGGCCGCCGTGCTCAATCCGCCTGAGAACGTCACGGTGATGGCGAACGAAATCTACAAAGCCGGCTCGAAGCCCGAACTGGAGGTTTTCGACTCCGGCGATATCCAGCTCGCCAACGTCCTGCTGGCATCCGGCGTTCTGAAAAGTCCGCCGTTGTTCCAAATCGTCATGGGCGTGCGCTACGGCTTCACCTCGACGCCACAGACCTTGATGTATGCGCAATCGCTGCTGCCGAAAGATGCCCAGTGGGCTGCCTTCGCCATCGGCCGTTGGGAATTTCCGATGCTGACGCAAGCCTGGTGTCTGGGCGGGCATGTCCGTGTCGGCATGGAAGACAATGTCTACATCAGCAAAGGCAAACTGACCCCGAGCAACGCCGCTTTGTGCGAAAAGGCCGTACGCATGCTCGACGATCTCGGCGCCGAGCTTGCGACCGCCAAGGAAGCGCGTGTCATGCTCGGCCTCAAGACAGCCTGAAGCCAAACCAATTCCGGCGGATATCAACCAGCCGGCTCAACTGGAGGATACCTAGATGAATTGGAAGTCCCGGATTCTCGGCGCCTGTGCCATGCTGGCCGTCGCCACAATCGGTGCCATGCCGGCAACGGCGGCCGATTATCCCGATAAGCCGGTTAAGGTGATCGTGCCCTTCGCCGCCGGCGGCCCGACCGACGTGATGGCGCGCCTGATCGCGCAGAAGCTGTCGGAAATTCTCAAGCAGCAATTCTTCGTCGAAAACAAGCCGGGCGCCGGTGGCAATATCGGCATGACCCAGGCCGCGCGCTCGGCCCCGGACGGCTATACCATTCTGGTGGCGAGCTCGAGCTTCACCGTCAACCCGAGCCTTTACGCCAAGAACCCCTACGACCCCTACAAAGATTTCGCGCCGATTACGCTTGCCGCCGCCTCGCCGAATATCTTGGTGGTCAACCCGGAACTGCCGGTCAAGACCACGCAGGAACTGATCGACCTGCTCAAGAAAGAGCCGGGCAAGTATAACATCGCCAATCCGGGCATTGGCACCACGCCGCAGCTTGCCGGCGAGTTGTTCAAGCTGGCGCTCAAGCTCGACGCCACCAGCGTGCCGTTCGGCGGCGCGGCCCCGGCAATCCAGTCGACGGTCGCAGGCCACACCAAGATCGCATTCACCGCTTTGCCGCCGACCGCACCGCAGGTCAAAGGCGGCAAACTGCGGGCACTCGCCGTCACCTCGGAAAAACGCTCGCCGGCTCTGCCGGACGTGCCGACCTTGGGGGAGCTTGGTATCAAGGAGCAGGTCTCCGAGACCATGCAGGGCGTGCTGGCGCCGGCCGGAACGCCGAAGGAGATCGTCGCCAAGCTCAATGCGGCGATCGTCAAGGCGATGGCCATGGAAGACGTGAAAAAGCGCTGCGCTCAGCTCGGCTTCGATCCGGTCGCCAACACCCCGGCGGAATTCGCCACCTACATCAAGACGGACGTCGAGAAGTGGGCCAAGGTGATCAAGGCTGCCGGTATCAAGACGATTAAGTAAGATCCTGCCCTCTCCCCGTTGTCGCGGGGAGAGGGTTTTTCATTCTACGCGCTGCAATTTCTGCAACGAGAATTCGCCATGCGCATAGTCGATATTCGCGAAGCCGCAATCCCGTTGAAATCCAAGCTCGCCAATTCGAGCTTCGATTTCACCGAAATGACCACATCCGTCGTCGCAGTCATCACCGACGTGATACGGGACGGCAAGCCGGTCGTGCGGCTTTGCATTCAATTCGACCGGCCGCTACGCCTGTGGCGCGCAGATGCGCGAACGATTTATTCCGCGCATCATGAGCGCCGCGCCCGACAGCTTGCTCGACGCGACCGGCGACAATCTCGACCCGGCAAAAATCCTGGCGCAGATGATGCGGCGGGAAAAAATCGGCGGCGACGCCGAACGCTCGATCGGCATCGGCACAATCGAAGTCGCGGTCTGGGACGCGGTCGCCAAGATCGCGGACAAACCGCTGCACCGCGTGCTGGCCGACCGCTTCAGCGGCGGCAAGCTCGCCGACAAGGTATTCTGCTATGTCGGCGGCGGCTGGTACTGGCCGGGCCAGACCATCGAGGACCTGCAAGACGAGATGCGCCGCCATCTCGATGCCGGCTATACGCTGGTGAAGATGAAAGTCGGCGGCTTGCCGCTCGGCGAGGACGTCAAGCGGCTGGAAGCGGTGCTGAAAATTGTCGGCTCGGGCGACCATCTCGCAGTCGACGCCAACGGAAAGTTCGCACGCGATGAGGCGCTGGCCTATGCCAAGGCGCTGGCGCCGTTCAAGCTGCGCTGGTTCGAGGAGCCGTGCCATCCGCTCGATTTCGCGCTCTATGCCGAGCTTGTCAGCGTCTATGCGCCGCCCTTAGCTACCGGCGAAAATCTCTATTCGACTCAAGACGTCGCAAACCTCGTGCGCTTTGGCGGCTTTCGTGCCGGCCACGACATCATCCAGGTTGACCCGCCGCAGGCTTACGGCATTGGCCAGTATGCCAAGACACTCGACATGTTGAAGAACCGCGGCTGGCCGCGCACGTCCTTGTTTCCGCATGGCGGCAACCAGATGTCGCTGGCGATGGCGGCCGGGTTTGGTCTCGGCGGCGCCGAGTCCTATCCCGGCGTGTTCGGCGATTTCGGCGGTTTTGCCGACGATGCGCGGATCGAGAACGGCGCGATCACTCTCTCCGACCGCCCCGGCATTGGCTTTGAAGGCCAAGCGGGCTTGTACAAAATCATGAATGAGCTGGCCGGGCTCTGAGCACGATGCGATTGCTGCTGATTTCCTGGAGCAATGACGCGCGGCCTATGGCCAAGAGTATCGATTTACCAACCAGCCGTTCTGGCAGTGGCACAGCCACCTTCCAATCACAGCCCGCACTGAAGTCTAAGTCCTTGAAGCGATTCACAGTCCGGTCATCGACCGCCGGCTTTGTCGCGTAAATACAACAGCGAAAATCAAACAGAAAATGAGCGCTATCCACAGCTAGTTTTTGGACATGCGACTCAGATAGGTCTTAAACCGTTGACGCGACAGATGGGGGCTAACATGCGCCTGGACATGGCCGAAGACCGACCCGTGAAGTCTGTTGAGCGTAAAATCGACAATACTGGCAACGCACAAAACCTGCTGACGCCGGCGCGGCGCGCCGCACTCGACGCGCTGGAACGCGAATTCCAGGATTTGCTGCAACTGGCGGCGCGCTGACCGGCCAGGGTTCCGGCGGCATCATCGGCAAAGTCTAGCGCAACTTGCGTTCGCGCCCCGCCGCGCCATCGGCTATTCTGACCGCGGCGGCGGCATTTGCCGCTTGAGACGTTGGGAATTCGTGATGGATACCGAAGTACTGCGCCGACTGCATTATGCCGCGGCGATCGCGTGTGGTGTGTTCGCGGCGCTGGTGGTGCACATCGTGCTCACGGTGTTCGGCATCGGGCTCGACGCCGTGCTGCGCGACGGCGGCAGCGGCATCCGGCCGCAATTCATTTCGGCGCTGGCGTGGTGGGCGATCGGCGGCGCCGGCTTTGCCGGCGGCTGGGCGACAGGCGTCTATCTGATCGCGGCGACGCGCGAACGCGAATTCGTCTACCGGCTGGCACAACGATTCCTGATCGCGGTGGTGTTCGCGGCCGCCACCGCCGGCGGCATCATGAGCAAGAGCGGCAATCTCGGTGGCACGCTCGACGTCATCGCCGGCCTGACCGCGCTGGCCTTAGGATTGATCTGCGCCTTCTGCGGCGCGCGGCTGGCTTATCTCAACGCCGAACAGGTCTAGTCCCAACGGACAGCCATTGAAAACGGAGCGACTCTTCCATGAATGACGGTGACGTGCGGGTCGTCCGCGAAGGCGCGGTGGCCACTATTCTTTTCGACCGGCCGCAGGCGCGCAACGCCATGACCTGGCGAATGTATGAAGGGCTGGCGGCCGCTTGCGCCGACTTAAGCAAAGACGACAGCGTGCGCGTCACCGTTCTGCGCGGCGTCGGCGGCAAAGCCTTTATCGCCGGCACCGACATCGCCCAGTTTCAGGAATTCACCAGCGGCGAACAGGGCATCGCCTATGAAGAGCGCATCGAGGCCTATCTCGCCGCGCTCGAAGCGCTGCCGATGCCGACGCTCGCGGTCGTGGAAGGCTGGGCGGTCGGCGGCGGCCTGGCGATTGCCGCCTGCTGCGATCTGCGCATTGCCACGGCTGGAACGAAGTTCGGCGTCCCGATCGCACGCACATTAGGAAACTGTCTGTCGGTCGCCAATTACGCGCGGCTGGTTACCGCCCTGGGGCAAGCGCGCACCAAGCGCATGTTGTTGATGGCGGAAAACGTCGCGGCGGAAGACGCGCTGGCCGCCGGTTTCGTGATGGACGTCGTCAGCACAGAGCTACTCGATCAACGCACCGCCGAGATCTGCGAGCGGCTGGCCGGCAATGCGCCGGTCACCATGCGCGTGACCAAGGAAGCTCTGCGCCGCTTGCAGCATGTCGGCATCCCCGACGGCGAGGATCTGGTGCGCGCCTGCTATGGCAGCGACGATTTTCATGAAGGGGTCAAAGCCTTCGTCGCCAAACGCCCGCCGCAATGGACCGGGCGTTAGGCAAGCGAGACTTTAAGGATTGTCGGGTGGCGACCGCCGCCAAACGGCCTTCACGCTATTGCCTACGGCTCTACCGCCGTATCGCGGCGAGCGACGCAAGGTAGGTTGCCACCACATCGGCGTTTCACGGATGTGCTACGAACCAAGAAAGGATTTGCTCCGGTCGCGGCTGCTAACCGGCCACGCCCTTTTCTAGACAGGTCTCTCATGGCGGCCAATGGACGCACGTGCCTGTTTGCTCTCGGCATTGTCGTACTGCTTGCCGGTGCGGCAACCGCTCGCGACGTCGAACTGCTGCGGATACCGCTCGGCTTCGCCAAGGTGGTGCAGGTCCCCGGCGCCGACAAGGAAGGCAAGTTCGTCGCCATCATAGGCAATTCCGACATCGCCGACTTCACCTACGGCCCACAGAACCGGTTCATGTTCGTGGGCAAGGCCAGGGGCACGACCAACGTGGTGGTGCTCGACAAGGCATCCGGCGACGAGCTCTACAACGCGACGATCGTGGTCGGAGGAGCGCCGGACGTCGCAGCCAAGCCCGTGGGCGGAGGAGCGGGGGCGACCGCCGCCGAGCCGCTCAATGCCGCGCCGGTCCTGACCGGCCATCGCGTGAAAACCTACATCCTCCCCGAGAAGCCGAACCAGCCGATGTTCATCCGCAACTATGATTGCGATCCCGGCTGCGCGGTGCTGCCAACGACGAGCGTCGACCGTCAGGGGCCCGTCCAGGTCTTTTTGGAAGCGGGCGGCGGCGTAGCGGAAGGCGCGCCCCAGCTCACGCCGGTGGCCGGGACGATTCCAAATTACGATGTCGAGCAACACTGCGACCGCGTCGCACGCGTGGGGGGCACGCGGTCGGAAACCATTGATCGGGCCTGCCTGGACAGCGAGCAGTCGGCCTATGACGCTTTGAAACGAAACTGGACCGCGCTGCCGGCCGAGATGCGGAGCCATTGCGATCAGGTTGCCGCCTCGGGCGGGTCGGGCTCTTACGCCACTCTGCAAACCTGCATCCAGCAGGAGCAGAAGGCGGGCCGAGACAACTCGATGCGCCGGTTCGTCCGCTAACGACCGGGCACTGCGGCGATGGCGTCGGATTAGGGAATGGTGCCCAGGGGCGGAACCTCTCTATCACCTTAAGACATTGATTTATATAGGGCTTATAAATGACAATCCACGCGGTACCATCTCATATACCATCACATTTTTCGTCAGATTCGGCAATCCCACCGGGCCATATTGGCTGAGATTGTCGTGTTCGCACCTCATCTTACGTCGTCTGCGTGTAAGTGCCGACTCTGAGCCACGCTTCGGCGGCCACCGACATCATCTCCTCGATATGGCTGCGCTCGACGATGAGCGGAGGAGACAATACGATGATGTCGCCGGTAACCCGGATCAGCAGGCTGCGCTGGAAACGACAGAGTTAACATACGCAATTCTTTTCACAGAAGGGACGCGGACGGCTCGTCCAATTTTCTACGAGATCTTATTGGCGCTGCGCGCTGGCACGTCGGGGCCGGGACTGCGGTCGCGCCTTGTTGTAAACATCGTTGGCGGCAGCGAATGGTTGTGGCAACCTTTCGGTTGTACTCGGATCAATTTCGGAGCGCACGACATTGCCAGAGCCGAAACAATCGCTTACCCGGAGTGGACGGAATACCGGAAGAAGAACGGGCTCGACCCGCTCGGGATGCAGGCCGGCAGCGTGAACATTTATCAGCGTCTGCTGCCCGGCATCAACAACGTGACTTTGCGTATCCGATATTACGGACTCTATGCTTGGCTCGCGCGAACCTACGCGAAGAGAAATTGGCGAGTACGATCCCAAAAGCTGGCAGCGTTTCGTCAGGCGCGCCGAAGCACTCTACGCCCTGGTGGCGCAGCGAAGGGCGATGAAACGGTGTAGCTGGGTGTCGATTGGGCTGGCCGCACGCTTGGGAAAACGCGACGGGCGAGGTCATCGATTTTGCGATGCCGCCGAACCGGGAAGCGACGAACATTACCTGTTGCAGCCATAGGCGCTTACGGCGCGGCTTATGCAAGCCAGCTCGAAATCGGGATATTCGAAGAAGCTGAAAAGGGCACGCGATCCCGGTGCCGAGCGATAAAATCGGCGACAAGGCGTTGCGGACGCTTTCGCGGACGGGCTGTCCGACTCGCCGCGCCGTTACTCTGCGGCGATCCGCGAAGGACAGTGTCGCTCGACAGTGTTGGATCAGCTTGCGCCCATCACGCCGTCCGGATCCCTGAAAACAGCGATGAGCGCAACCTGTTACGAAGACATCTTGTTCGCAAGATGCCGGGATCGACGTCCGGGACGACTTGACCGCCGCCGCAGTCTGCTGCTCTGCTGGCGGCTGGCGAAGCAGCGCGAGCGCGCCCGGCATTTCCGATGTCGACGGTGGACGCTTTACGCAGGGTATGATCGGCAAGAACCAGCATTGCAATTGTCGGACCCGACCAGGTGGCGCAGCGCTGGCGCTGGTGGGTCTATCAGGCCAACGACTTGCTCCATGTCTGCTACGAGGCGCTTCTCAAATTTAGCCTTGATGTGCTCAGCGAATATCCGGCAGGGATAAGCCTCGCCCGCCTGATCGGCGAATGCGCTGCGCGCCTGATCAATGCCCGCGATGATGAGGCAGCGAACTGGAAATCGTTCCGGGACTTGCACCCCGCCCCGCAAAATTGCTTGCTGCCCGACGATCAATCCGGCGAATTCTATCTCCAGCGCGAGCTAATGCGCGGCGCCCCGACGGGGTCTGCGGGGCGCTGATGCCTTGCTTGCGCTAAAGTTGCTTGCGGTTCTGCACAATCGCATCCGTTCATCGCCGAAAGACCCGGCCGATGAGCTAGGCAAGCTCGAATCCGCGGCCTGGTGCACTCGCTCGTAACGGAAATGCGTTTTCTTGAAGCGCACGAAAACGATGATCTTCAAAATTCATCGCCCGCCTGATCGAAGAGCGCGTGATCCGGCGTCATCTATGGGTCGGTTTGCGAAAGTTCAGGTATCAAGGCGATTACACATTTCTTATCGAGACCGATGACGGCCGCGCACGCCTGCGCGCTATGGATGGCCCGGTCTTTCACCGATCCGCGTTCGGGCCGGCGCTGACGTTCCTTAAGGATCATTCATCTCATCGACGATAACGGCCTCACCACGCACGGCGAGAGACTTGCGAGCGCGTCATGAAACTCTATGACCGTTTCGGCGCGAAGGGCTTTCACTCCTCTTTATAACGACTTTCGGAATCGACTTTGACACCTATGAGAATATCTGTCTGAACCGGCTGCGCGGCGCCGGGTGCGCCAATAATTTTATCCTGCCGGATGCGCGGATGCTTTCTATGCGCTTGATGGCGCTTCGGCACTGCCGCGCTATGCAGGCAGGCTCTACGCAGCGGCCGGCATGAGCGCCTCAAAGGGC
Source organism: uncultured Alphaproteobacteria bacterium (assembly GCA_963830125.1). Lineage (GTDB taxonomy): Bacteria > Pseudomonadota > Alphaproteobacteria > Rhizobiales > Xanthobacteraceae > Pseudolabrys. The sequence continues at coordinate 422,499 of CAWHKU010000009.1, forward strand.
GGCGTCTTTCACAGCAAACTGTTTCTGCGTCTCGGCCGCCGTGCCGGGGAACTTCTGATAGGCTCGGCGAACATGACCTCACCCGGGCTTGCCGGCAACCGCGAGCTGATGGGCATGATGGAGAGCGACCGAAGGGTCCGGAGAGCGCTGGATTCTCGCCGCCGCGTGGTCGTACCTGGAAGCGCGTTTTGACCGGAGCCAGAAGGGCATTGAGCGGCAAGTTGGTGCGCGCGCGGACGCCGTGGCTTCGGACACCGAACCTGCGGCCGGCCTGACAGCGCTGCGCGATGGCAGCCAGGCCGCGTTCCTAACAAATGACAACGCCGCCGGAATAGGAAGGCAGTTCATCGAATTCATCGGCGAGCGACCGGTCAGCCGGTTGATCGTTATCAGCCCCTATTGGGATCACGATCTTGCGGCGCTGAAATACTTGATTGCGCAGCTTGCCGGAAGAAGCGGTGCTCTGATGAACCGAAGCGCCGCCTATTTCCGATACGGCCTTAAAAGAGTTTCCGGAGGTCAGGCTGGCGATATCGGCACACTCGACCCGGCGCGGTTTTTTCACGCCAAGGCGATCATCGCCCAGACAGCGCAGGCCGATCACGTCCTTTTCGGCAGCGCAAACTGCACAACTGCCGCCCTTGGGAATGCTTCCTTTTCTGGGATCAATGAGGAGGCGTGCCTCTACAGGCGTTTGCCGCCGCAGGCGGCCGTCCAGGCTCTGGTCTTGAAAAGCTTTTGGCAGACGAAGAAGAAATCGACCGCATGAGATTAAGCCGCCGGAGCCGGAGGACGACCTGAAATTGCCGGGAGTGTTGTAGCGCAACCCGGGCCGCTTCGAATGCCTCTATGACACGCTGATCTGGTGGCCACCGCCAAAGTTCCCAGCGACGCAGCGATCGAACTGCTCGATGCGGACGGCAATAGGTCCCAGTGACACTAACCCCACTCGAGGCGGAGCCGCCGGCCGGCGCTTCCGGCTAGCCGAGATGAAGGATCGGCCTGCGCTTGCGCGGCTGAGATATCCGGATGGCACATAATCCGCGCCGGCTATCGTCACCCTCGCCGATACCGCCAGGAGCGCGAAGGAAGCGCGAAGCAAGAAGGCCGAAGACGCTGCCGCACAGCTCGGAGAGAAACAAAAGAAGGCTTTTGGCTGTTGGAAGCGCTCGACGTTCTGGAAGCAGCCGAAGAAGCGACGACGGTGACGCCAAGAGCGTTACCGGCGCAAGCGGCCCGACAAACCCGAACCGCCGCCAGAGCAGCACCATACGCTGGACTATGAGAGCTTTATCGCGCCGCGGAACACGCCCGCGATTCAGGCACCATTAGCGCCAAGCAGCCTTGCCGGAAGCGAGCTGCTCGAGATGTGCGACTATCTGAACCGGACACTGGGCATCGACAGACCACCCGAGGAAGCGCCGCCCGAGCTCGAAAAAGACGACGACCCCGGCACATTCGACATGGGGATGAAACCGCGGACGCGCAGGGCGCTATCGAGTGTGGCGAGGAGTTCAAGACCAAGCCTTCCAAAGATGAAAAGAAGGAGAGCGAAGCGGAAGCCAAAGAAAGACTTCGCCGCGAACGGCGCAAGGCTCATGCCGATCATATCCTCGCAGCCATTGAGTCGTTCGAAAAGCGGGAACGCGGCTAGCGCGCCGATGCAGGACAACTCACTGCCATCGACGTTTTGCGATTGCGCGCCCTGATCGTGATTGTGGCCGCTGCCGGCCACGCGGAAACTGGTTCATCCACGGACGGTCCCCGCACTACCATGCAGGCATTCCCCGCTACCGGGGATGTGAAATCCTGGCCTCGCCTGCTCGGCAGCGTACTGTTCACTTTCTTCGGGGAAGAACGCCGCCGACCGCGGG